>NZ_JBLRMI010000005.1:0-273190 GCF_047921555.1 Proteus sp. LHD240705 | reverse complement strand
AACCCCTGTAGTCACGATCCCAGAAGCGACTAATGGTGTAAATGCCGACGAGCTAAAAGACGGCGTACAAACCGAAGTGACCGTACCAGCAGGCAGTGCGGAAGGGGACAAACTCACCCTGACGATCACCAAACCTGACGGTAGCACTGACACCGTTGAACACACACTGACGGCGGATGAAGTGACTGCGGGTAAAGCCGAAGTGACTATTCCGGCAGATAAAGTGACGGCAGACGGTAACTACTCTGTTACGGCTGAAATTACCGATCCTGCGGGTAATACCAGTGGAAAAGGTCAACCAACCGACTTTACGGTCGACACTCAAATTCCAGGCGACACCGACGGTGACGGCGTGGTAGATACAACCCCTGTAGTCACGATCCCAGAAGCGACTAATGGTGTAAATGCCGACGAGTTAAAAGACGGCGTACAAACCGAAGTGACCGTGCCAGCAGGCAGTGCGGAAGGGGATAAACTCACCCTGACGATCACCAAACCTGACGGTAGCACTGACACCGTTGAACACACACTGACGGCGGATGAAGTGACTGCGGGTAAAGCCGAAGTGACTATTCCGGCAGATAAAGCAACTCCGGATGGCAATTATTCTGTGAAAGCAGAAATTACCGATCCTGCGGGCAACACGAGTGGTGAGAGTAAGGCAACAGACTTTATGGTCGATACAGTTGCACCATCAGCACCAGTATTAAATGCGGAAGATAATGGTTCTGTTTCCGTTGAACTGCCGGGGGATGCAAATAAAGGTGATACCGTAGAAATTACCTTTGAGGATGAAAATGGTGATAAACAGACTGTAACAATGGAGAAAGGGGATAATGGCTGGACATCTAGTGATCCTAATTTGATCCCAGACAGTCAGGGTAATAACACTACTATTCCATCTGATAATGTAAAAGATAACAGTGAAGTGACCGCAGTTGCTAAAGATCCAAGTGGTAATGAAAGTGATCCGGCAACAGCAACATCTAAAACAGATGTGTTACCGACAGTGAGTATCAGTGTTGATACAACATCAACGGATAGCAAAGGGGATAAGATTAGTGCAGATGCCTCTGTTTCCGGTGAAGTAACTGAAGTTCCTGCAACCGTTGAAGACACAGATGGTACTACCGGATTAGTGTATACCGTTGCTTTGGATTCTGTTGCAGCACAAGATGTGACTGTGACAATAACCTTAACAAATGGTGTGGGTCATGCCAGTGCGCCAGATTATTCAACGCTTGCAGGCTCTCAGCACGACGGAAAAATTGTCCTGCATGGTGACACAGGCAAAGTAACGTATGATGGTGCATCAACAGTAACGGTTGTTATTCCTGCTGGCTCTAAGAGTGTTTCATTTATGGTTGATCCAACAATGGAAGCTAACCAAAATGCATTTAATGCCGAGGGTATGGAAAAAGTGGTTGCAACCATTACGGGAACATCTGATAACGCTACAGCCGCAACAGATATAGTAAATAATGCGGGTGCTTCAGCAACGGGTGTTATTTATGATGGTAACCCGATTTCATTACGTAATCTGGATGGTGATTTTACGCTGAAATATTCGTTATCCTCATCTAAAGCGGGAACAAACGATTTTGGATATACCATCGGTGTTAACAGCGGTGATGCTGATCCTATGTTAACAACTGATTATAACGATACAATTTATGTTGGTTATTATCAGGATGGTAGCGAAACTTCATCATACAGCAATGTGGCCAACTCTTCAGATAATGGACCTGATGGTACAAAAACAGATGGTAATCAAAGTATTACAACTGTTGATTTAGGGGCTGGTGATGATCTGATGGTGGTTCGCGGTAATATGTTAGCCAATACCCGAGTCTATGCTGGTGAAGGTAATGATACTTTTACTATGGATGGTATGAATACGGCGTTGCGTGTTATGTATGCTGGCAGTTATCTCTTTATGGAATCTGGTGATGACACCGTTACGATTAAACGTACAGGGGTAACAAATGCTGGCCAAATCTATCTTGGCTCAGGCAGTGATACTTTTACCCAAGGTGATGCTAATTCTCAAAATAATACTGAATTATCTGGTTTATTAGATCTGGGGAGTGGTACTCAAGCTAAGTCAAATCTGCCAAAAGAGTATCTTTCTGTTTATCAGGATGGTGGCAATTTCAGTCTGGGTAATGACAATAATATTGACGCGGTTACGGATGTTAATACTGTCACTATTTATGGTTCTGTATCTGGTGAAATTCTAGGTGGATACGGTAGTGATAATATCACTATCACTAAAAACCTAACTGGTAATGTTTCTGTTGGTGATAATACTGATACCTTAACTGCTGGGTGGATTTATGGTGGTGCTACTGTTTCTATGGGGGACGGCAATGATACTGTTACCGTCACTGAGGGGGCATATAACACAACTATTTCACTAGGGGCAGGAGATGATGTATTTGATTCCACTGGTGCAACTTTAGGTTCAGCTGCGACGACCATTGATGGTGGTGACGGGAATGACACAATCAAAATAGGCACTATTTCAAATGGTAAAATAACCATTGATGCGGGTGCTGGTGATGATATCGTTGTTCTGACAAAAGACTATGATCCTAAACCTATTGGTAATCAGGGTTATATTAATGGTGGAGAAGGTAGTGATACTCTGGTTCTGACAGGGACTATTTCTGTCAATCTGGCGACAGGGAAAGATGAAGGTATTGCTGGCTTCGAGAAAGTTGATATGACTGTTGGCAGTGATCTGAAAGTAGATAATGCATCTCAAACCGTCAAATTAACAGCATCGGATGTATTGGGAATGAATGCAAATTCAACGATTTATATTTCCGGTGATGCTAATGATAAAGTTGATTTAGGGGCTGACGGAGTTAACACCTTAGGGACATTTACCGCTACAGCCACAACAACTAAAGCAACTGCATTAGATGGCACTGAGCATACTTATACGCTTTACAGTAGTGCAAGTGGTGCTAATGTCTATATCGATAATAATATTATTGATAATGGAGGTGTTTTCTAATTATCTGTTTTAATTAAATCTAAGGCTGCTCGTTCGAGCAGCCTTATTATCCAATCATAAATTTCTATATTTAGATTGTATTTTTTATTAGAGGTAATATCTGTGTTTTCTATAAATAAACTCAAAATAATAACGTTTGTTATTTTTGGAGGCGTATTATTTAATTCACATGCGAATTCTTTAAAATATATATTAAATAACTCATTAAATAATGCGCCCGAGTTATTAGAAGCTAAAGCCGATATAGATATAGCGGTTGCAAGAGTTAATCAGGCTAGGGCTCAACATTTTCCCGTAATAAGCGTCACTGGAAATAAATTATTAGGACAATATCATCGTGATGAAAGTGATTATGATAATAATAGTTTTACTCCAGGACTAAGAGGAGAATTAAATCTCTATTCTTTTGGTGGAATAGAAAATGATGTTGAACGTAATGAAAAAGAACAGCTCTATTATCAATTTAAATATAGCGAAACGAAAGAAAATGTCGCTTACACCATATCAGATCTCTATTTAAAAGCATTGTTAGCCAAAGAATCTATTGCGGTAAAGAAAAAAAGCTTAGATAGGCATAATAGAATTATCTCTGAATTAAATGTGATAGCCCGTAATGATGAAGGGCGTATTTCTGAATATGTTCAGGCAGAAGCAAGAAAAATATTAGTAGAGCAAGATATTAACTATTATGAAAAAGAATTAATGACAACGCTGAGTACGTTATCAAAATATACAGGGTTTCCGGTTGGAGAGAGTGATCTTGTCAATCCTTTTGATGGAATGACAGTCAGTGATATGTATAGAGAATTCACTGCGGAAAATAATAATCAAAATCCGGCCTATCTTGTGAGCCAAGCCGATATAGACGCTAAAAAAATGGGCGTTAAAGTTGAAAATAAAAAACAATTACCAAGAATTAATTTAACTGGAAATATGACTAAAGATGATCGTCAGATAGGTATTGATGTGACATGGGATATTATTAATTTTTCATCATTATATTCTGTTGATGAAAAAGTAAGTCAGTTAAATGCGGCTCAACAGAGAATGGATAGGGTTATTCGAGACATTGAAGAAGCAAGACGTTTATCGGTAATTAATATCCAAAAAAGTACTCAAAAATTAAAGATATTAGATGCACAAATTTTATCATCGACAAAAGTAGTCGATTTTTATCAATTACAATTTAATGTTGCACGCCGTTCTTTGTTAGATGTTTTGAATGCAGAAAAAGAGTTATCTGATGTTGAATTATCTTACGCCACAACATTGGGCGATCTCAGACACGGGATGCTTGATTATTTGTATGCACAAGGAACACTTTCTCGCTGGGCACTTAATTCACTCACACACTAATAAATTAAGGTAAATATTGTAGTTATGAAATTGATCATAGAAGGTCTTTCTCTTACAACTCAGTTATTAGGCACACATTTATCCGTGGCTACACTAACTGCGCATACAATCCGTACCGCAAAGATGGGAATTGATTTTTCATCACTGATTGAATATCTGAAGAGTGAAGGATTTGAAAATACATTATCACAACGTTTATTAGATGATATTCCCTCTCTGGCTATGCCAGTATTATTATTATTAAAAAATGAAGAGAGTGCCGTTTTAACAGAAATTTCATTTGATGAAACTGGGCAACGTAAATATAAAATTCAGCAAGTCGATGGTTTATCTGTTTGGTTAACTCAATCAGAATTAAATGAAAAGTATTTAGGTTATTGTTGGTTTATTAAGCCTCGTATCGCAACAGATGTACGTTCAGAATTGCCCGAATATACGATGCCTAAGGCATGGTTTTTTAAAGTTATTTGGCGCTTTAAAAAATATTATTATCAAATTATTCTCGCCACTTTTGTGATTAATTTTCTAGCACTTGTTAGTTCATTATATGTCATGAATGTTTATGACAGAGTGATACCAAATAAGTCATATCAAACTCTCTGGGTTTTAAGTATTGGTGTAATTCTTGCAATATTATTTGAATTTACAGCAAAGATGATCCGAGGACGGTTAACTGATATTGCTGGTAAAAAAGCTGACCTAATTATCAGCTCGGCTTTATTTAGAAAGGTTACCAATCTTAAATTACAGGAAAGACCTATATCATCTGGTTCCTATGTTAATAATTTACGAGATTTCGAATCTGTCCGTGATTTTATGACGAGTGCGAGTTTATTAACATTAGTAGATATGCCTTTTTTAATTTTATTTGTATCTGTAATTGCGCTTGTTGGGGGCAATTTAGCTTTTGTACCACTTACGATAATTCCACTGGTTATTATTGTTGGGCTTTTAGCTCAAATACCTTTATCAAAATATATTAATGAATCGATGAAGGAATCATCTCAAAGACAAGGATTAGCAGTAGAAGCTATTGAAGGTATAGAAACGTTAAAAACGAATAATGCAATGAGTTGGGCACAAAAGCGTTGGGATTATTACACGGCAAAAACAGCTTCTTCATCAATGAAAGTTAAAAATATCAGTAATTTTGTTATTTATTTTGCTGTTATGATGCAACAGTTAAATACGATATTTTTAGTTATTATCGGTACTTATTTAATTCATAGTGATGATCCTGCAAATAAAATTACGATGGGGGCTTTAATTGCAACAGTTATTTTATCCGGTAGAGCATTATCACCATTAGGGCAAATTGCGGGTTTAGCTATACGTTTTCAACAGGCTTGGGTCGCATTAAAAGGTGTAAACGGCATCGTTGAAAGACCTTCAGAACGTGAACCTGATAGGAAATATATTACGTTAAAACAAATGAATGGAAATATAAAATTCCAAAATGTTTCATTTGCTTATAATCAAGATAGTAGCAGTGTAGTGAAAAATTTATCATTTGAAATAAAGCCGGGTGAAAAAGTTGGAATACTTGGGCGTATTGGCAGTGGTAAATCAACGACTTTAAAATTAGCAGCTGGGTTATATCCGACGGAACAAGGGAACATCACACTAGATGATGTCGATATTCGCCAAATAGATCCTCATTATTTGCGTAATCAGGTGTTGTTATTAGAGCAGGAACCAAGGCTATTTTTAGGTAGCTTAAGAGAGAATCTTGATTTAGCTCGTATGGATGGTTTTTCTAGTGATCAAGATTTGATTGTAGCTCTAAAGCGATTTGGTTTAGATAAAGTCATTAAAAAGCATCCAAGAGGCTTAGATATGTCCTTGGGGGAGAATGGGTTAGGTCTTTCTGGTGGGCAAAAACAAATTGTTGCTTTGGCTAGAATGACGATGAGAAATCCAAAAGTTGTCTTACTTGATGAACCAACAACGGGACTTGATCAATATTCAGAAATTCAGGCATTAAATGCCATTTCAGCATGGTGTCGCACAAGAACATTATTAGTTGTTACTCATCGACCTCAGGTTCTGAGTATCGTCAACCGAATAATTGTTGTTGATAACGGTAAAGTTGTGATGGATGGCCATAGAGATGCGGTTTTACAGCAGTTAGCTAAAAATGAAAAAGAAAAACAAATGACTGTTCACTCAAAAGCCAAAATAGATAAGTAAGATTGAGAACGTTGAAATGAATGAATTAAATAAAAAACAAGTGACGCCTCCAAGTCATTCTAAAGAAGCTTTTTCTAATAAGGACTTAGCACTTCTAAATGACTTACATGCAGCACTTCAGCACGAAAAACATCATAAGAGCTTTATGATGATCACAATGTTGCTGATTTTTTTGATTATTTTTGTTATTTGGGCATGGAACAGTAGTCTTGAAGAAGTTACTCGTGGGCAGGGTAGTATTATTCCCAGCAGCCGGGAACAGATCATTCAGACACTGGATGCTGGAATATTAAAAAGCATGGAAGTCAAGGAAGGGGATATTGTTGAAAAAGGACAGGTATTGCTGACTCTGGATGATACCCGTTCCTCGGCTATTTTGAGAGAGAGTGAAGCGAAAGTTGATAATCTTGAAGCCATTCGAGCAAGACTTAAAGCGGAGGCATATTCTACTGAACTAAAATTCCCTGAGGGATTAGCCGCTGATTTAGTGGCGCGTGAAACAACGGTATACAATATACGTAAAGAGGCGCTGGGATCAGGGGTAAATAATTTACAAAAAAGCAAAGCTTTATTAGACAGAGAGATCGCAATAACAAGACCTATTGTTGCACAAGGTGCGATGTCTGCTGTGGAATTGTTGCGAATGGAGCGACAGTCAGCCGATATTCAATCTCAGATAAATGAAAAGAAAAATAAATATCTAACGGAAGCAAGTGCTGAATTAGTTAAAACGGAAGCAGAATTAGCTCAGGCAAGGGAAAATATGGCAGGGCGTGCTGATCCGGTCGAACGAGCATTAATACGGGCTCCATTAAGAGGTATAGTCAAAAATATACGTATTAATACTGTTGGCGGAGTAATTTCAGCAGGGCAGGATATTATGGAAATTGTCCCATTGGAAGACCAACTATTAGTTGAGGCTTATATCAGCCCGAGAGATGTTGCTTATGTCCGTACAGGAATGCCTGCATTAGTCAAACTAACTGCTTATGATTACGCTATTTATGGTGGATTGGAAGGTATTGTTACTTTAGTTAGCCCAGATACATTGCATGATCAAAAGAGACCTAGTGATTTAAAACTCAATCAAGATGAAGCTTTTTATCGTGTGTTAGTCACTACACAGAGTAGTCATCTTACTGACAAAAACGGAAAGGAATTACCTGTCATTCCAGGGATGATTGCTGGTGTGGATATTAAGACGGGTGAAAAAACAGTATTTCAATATTTGATTAAGCCAATAACTAGGATGAAACAAGCATTACAAGAAAGATAATTCTATTTTTAATATTATGCAGTCTTGTTCATATAATAAGGCTGCATTAGAAATAATATTTTAAGAGAACAAGAAAAGTCATAATGCAATAAAGGGATTGTCTCGTTTGAAAAGAGATATTGAAAATTATGAAGAGTAGAAAGCAAAAAACCAGCCCTAAGGCTGGTTTTTCTAAAGATGGTGCCCGAACTCGGAATCGAACCAAGGACACGGGGATTTTCAATCCCCTGCTCTACCGACTGAGCTATTCGGGCTAACGAGGCGCATTAAACCGTATTCAGCGTGATGCGTCAACGTCTTTTTAATAAAAAATGCAAAAATAAGTTTGTTTGCTTTCTTTTTACTCTATTCGAGTTTAAATTTTCATCATAAGCTATTTTTTAGTAAAAAATGCTTAAATAACAATCAGTAAAGATATTCACTTTTTTGCATATCAAAGAGAAAACCTTCTCTTTTTTTGATGATTAAATTTGTTTTTTGCTACTCTACAGATAGAAATTGAGTACAAACAAAAAAACAGATCATTTGTCTCGTTTTCTAACGCTTACAACTAACTTAATGCACCATTTTTTCGGCATTGAGCAATCTTAAGAATATCTTCTGCCAATAATTTTGCTGTAATAATATCATCAGCATGATGATTCACCATTAAACGGCTTAAACAGCCTTCTAAGATGAGCTCCATCTGTTTGGCAACTAACTCGCTATCTTCGATATCAAGCTCGCGTAGTAGCGTTCTAGAGTAATCAAATGAGCTTTGTTTTTGACGTTGGCTTAATTGGTGGATTTGAGAGTGCTCATCAGGATATGCGCTACAAGCAGCAACAAATAAACAACCTGGGAATCGGTTTTTTTCTAAACGCATAGCGAGTTGATCGTAACGTGCCAGTAGTTTTTGTTCGATAGAGAGTTCTTCATCTAACATTACTTGGCGTTGCCAAATATCAATTTGCTGTCCGTGGTGGCGAAGACAATCAAAAATCAATGCATCTCTATCAGGCCAGAAAGGGTGAAGATCAGATTCGTTGATACCCGAATCTTGAAGAAGCTCAGGTAAGGTTGCAGCTAAGCCGTATTGCTCTAATTGGATAAGTACGTGGTCTAATAACGCTTCACGTTGCACGGAAATCTCCTTAAATCACGTTGTCGCGAGAACATCATAATTAGCAGACTTTAGCTAAAAATGAAAGCGAGGAGCGATAAGCTAAAATGAAAATACCCCATCTTGTGACAGGGTATTTTCTTATTTTTTATTTCTTTTAAGTGCTAAGCACTTTTTTGCAATGTTTTAATTTTTTACTTCAAACTACAAAATCATACCGCCGAAGAGGAAACCAAATCCGACAGCTAATACCACACCAATAGTACCTGGGATAAAGAATGGGTGGTTGAAGACTAATTTACCGATACGAGTTGTACCTGTGTCATCCATTTGAACTGCTGCAACCAATGTTGGGTAAGTTGGCAGAATGAACAGACCAGAAACCGCAGAGAAAGAAGCAATTGCAGTTAATGGAGTTACACCTAATGCTAAAGCCATTGGCATTAACGCTTTCGCTGTTGCTGCTTGAGAATATAACAGAGCAGAACAGAAGAAGAAGATAACTGCTAATAACCAAGGATGGCCAGTGATTAAGTCACCCGCAGTCAGTTTGATCCAATCGATGTTACTTGAAACGAAAGTATCACCTAACCATGCAACACCCAGAATACAGATACATGCACTCATACCAGCTTTAAAGGTGCTTGAGTTTAGGATGTTGTCAGTTTTCACTTTACAGAAAACAGTGATTAAGGTTGCAACACTCAGCATGATGATAAGAATGGCGTTAGTGGTGTTCATTAACGGTTCTTTCACGATACCTAAGCTTGGGCTGTTGATAATTGCATAAGTTACAACACAGACAACACCCAGTAAGAACAGCATTACAGATGATTTAGCACCTGATAATGTTTCTCTACGTTCTTGGCTACCACGTAATTCAACCAGACCTTGTTCTAAACGCTCACGATAGACAGCATCATCAGACAGTTTTGAGTTAAATACCCAAGACACGATAAATGACATCAGAATGATAGCAAGGAAAGTTGCTGGTAATAAGATAGACAGCAGAGTGATATAACTTACAGTGTTACCTTCACCCACCATTGCAGGGTTTTCCATGACAGAAGCCATGTAAACAACAGCCGCAGAGATAGGAGATGCAGTAATACCGATTTGAGCTGCAACAACACCGGTTGATAAAGGACGGCAAGGTTTGATGCCTTGTTCTTTTGCAACTTCAGCGATAACTGGCAGTGTTGCTAAAGAGATGTTCCCTGTACCTGCAAATAGAGTTAAGAAATAAGTCACAATAGGCGCAAGAATTGTGATGTATTTTGGATTGCGTCTTAACAGTTTTTCAGTTTGGCCAACAAGATAATCCAAACCACCAGCAACCTGCATCGCAGAGATTGCGGCAATAACAGCCATAATGATGGAGATAACATCAAAAGGGATTGAACCAGGTTTAACACCGATAGCAGCTAAAACTAAAACCCCTAAACCACCGGCAAACCCGATACCAATTCCCCCAAGTCTCGCACCGAGGAAAATGGCCAGCAGAACGATAATCAATTCTACGGCTAACATAGCGTTTACTCCTTGAGATAATTAAAAAAATGAGAAAGATAAGTTAAATTTTTGTTTTTACAATCAAGTAAAAAGGCACGTCCCTTAAAGAGTCCGTGCCTTGTATTTTTAAGAGCTCATTCTTATGTTTAACATGGTTATGTTATGAAACATAATTATTAATCATCAAAGCGTTTTGCTTTGTAAGCCGGGTTTTTTAAGTTCTCAACAGAGAAGATATCATCCAGTTGTTCTTCGGTTAATAAACCACGTTCTAGAACAACTTCACGTACACTCTTACCTGTTTCTGCACAAATCTTACCAACGATGTCGCCGTTATGGTGACCAATGAATGGGTTCAGATAAGTAACGATACCGATTGAGTTAAATACGAAGTGTTCACAGATTTCTTTGTTCGCAGTGATACCATCAACACATTTTTCTACTAAGTTACGGCAAGCGTTGCTTAACAGAGAAATTGATTCGAACATTGCTTGACCAATTGCAGGTTCCATTACGTTTAATTGTAATTGACCAGCTTCAGCTGCCATAGTGACACAAGTGTCATTACCGATAACTTTAAAGCAAGCTTGGTTAACAACTTCTGGAATAACTGGGTTTACTTTAGCTGGCATGATTGAAGAACCTGCTTGTAGTTCTGGAAGATTGATTTCTTTCAGACCTGCACGAGGACCAGAGGACAGTAAACGTAAGTCATTACAGATTTTAGACATTTTCACAGCTAAGCGTTTTAATGCACCGTGAACCATGACATAAGCACCACAGTCAGAAGTTGCTTCAATTAAGTCTTCTGCTGGAACACAAGCTAAACCAGTTACTTCTGCTAATTTTTTAACAGACAGTTCTTGGTAACCAGGCGCTGTATTCAGACCAGTACCGATAGCTGTTGCACCTAAGTTCATTTCTAACAGTAACTCAGCAGTGCGTTTCAGGTTTTTGATTTCTTCTTTCATCAGTACAGAGAAAGCGTGGAATTCTTGACCTAAAGTCATTGGTACAGCATCTTGTAATTGAGTACGACCCATTTTCAGGATGTCTTTGAACTCAACTGCTTTTCTATCAAAACCTGCTTTCAGCAGTTCGATAGATTCTGTTAATTTGATAATAGAGTTATAAACCGCTACACGGAAACCACAAGGATAAGCGTCGTTTGTTGATTGGCTCTTATTGACGTGGTCATTTGGGTTCAGGTATTGGTATTCACCTTTTTGATGGCCCATTAATTCCAGACCGATGTTTGCGATAACTTCATTGGTATTCATATTTAATGAAGTACCTGCACCGCCTTGGAATACATCAACTGGGAATTGATCCATGTGTTTACCTGTTTCTAATACTACGTCACAGGCTTTGATAATCGTATCAGCGATTTCACGAGGAATAGTGTGAAGCTCTTTGTTTGCTAATGCAGCAGCTTTTTTCACCATTACCATACCGCGGATGAATTCTGGAACATCATTGATGGTACGATCACTGATGTAGAAGTTTTCAATTGCACGTAAAGTGTGGACGCCGTAGTAAGCATCAGCAGGAACTTCTCTTTTACCTAACAGGTCTTCTTCGATACGAGTTTTATTTGACATGAGAACCTTCTTATTAAAATTTTAACTGTCTAGTTATGCGCTTGTTAATAAAATATATCGTTAACGGTTAATAATGTAATATAACTTACCGTTTTGCTTGGTACTGACACGATCATATTCGGGTTGTGAACAAATACCTTTAAGCTGGATCACTTTATACGTAAATAACCTCTAAATATTTTCTTTTTGTGATCTATCTCATGGATTTTGCAGTTCTACTTCTCTTTTTAACGCCCCTTGAAAAGGAGTGTTAGGCTTCCCATTATTATGTAGATAAACTAAGAAAAAGCGAGTTTGTAAACCATCACCTTAGATGTAGTTCACACTCCTTTCTATTAATAATATGAATCTTTTTTTATAAAAAGGAGAACCAAGTGCGTTGGCTCCCATTAATTGTTATCTGCCTTCTTATCTATATAGAAGCCGTTATTTTCGTCAATGTGGCATCTTCTATTGGCGTTCTTACAACACTATTCCTTGTGGTGCTGACTTCTTGTGTTGGTGTCTCACTGGTAAAAAATCAGGGCGTAAAAAATATTGCTTCAATGCAACAAAAACTTGCAGTGGGTGAAGTGCCAGCAGCAGAAATGGTGAAAAGCGTTTCATTAATACTGGCAGGTATTTTACTGTTGATCCCAGGCTTTTTTACAGATTTCTTGGGCTTGCTGTTGTTATTACCACCATTGCAAGCACTATTAGTGACGAAACTGATCTCTCGAATTCAAATTTATTCAGCAGGTCATGGTCAAAGTGGATTTTCTTCTAATCAGAATGGATCAACCTTTGAAGGCGAGTTTCAGCGTAAAGAGGATTCTCCGAGTAACCAACTGAATAATAAGACGGAAGATCAGGATAACGACCATTTTTCTGACAAAAAATAATTAGCCCAAAGCATAATCAACTGAAATGGGGAAAATTTGAAAAAAAATCACACTTCTCCCCTTGAAGTTTTACTGGATGCCCCCACCTGTATCGTCATGGTACTGGTTCATCTTGGGCACTGGTATCAACCTTAATCCTGATATGGACTTTTTTATAGGAGCACTATTAATGAAGATTCGTCCATTACATGACCGTGTTATTGTTAAACGTAAAGAAGTCGAAGCTAAATCAGCAGGCGGTATCGTACTGACTGGCACTGCGGCGGGTAAATCAACTCGTGGCGAAATTTTAGCCGTAGGTCAAGGCCGTATTATGGAAAACGGCGACGTTAAACCGCTGGATGTTAAAGTTGGCGATATCGTAATTTTTAACGACGGTTATGGCGTTAAAACAGAAAAAATTGATAACGAAGACGTGCTTATCATGTCTGAAAGCGACATTTTAGCAATTGTAGAAGAATAATTTTTCTCTTTTAAGATCTTCTTAAACTGAACGAATTCAAAGGAAATATACGATGGCAGCTAAAGACGTCAAATTCGGTGTAGATGCTCGTAATAAAATGTTACGTGGTGTTAATGTTCTTGCAGATGCAGTTAAAGTAACTTTAGGTCCTAAAGGTCGTAACGTTGTTTTAGATAAATCTTTCGGCGCACCTGTTATTACTAAAGATGGTGTATCTGTTGCTCGCGAAATTGAACTCGAAGATAAATTCGAGAACATGGGCGCACAGATGGTGAAAGAAGTTGCTTCTAAAGCCAATGATGCGGCAGGTGATGGTACTACAACTGCAACAGTATTAGCACAATCAATCATTGCCGAAGGCTTAAAAGCAGTTGCCGCTGGCATGAACCCTATGGATCTGAAACGCGGTATCGACAAAGCTGTTCTTGCAGCAGTCGAAGAACTGAAAAAACTGTCTGTTCCATGTTCAGATACTAAGGCGATTGCTCAAGTTGGTACAATTTCTGCTAACTCTGATGAAACCGTTGGTACTCTGATCGCGCAAGCGATGGATAAAGTGGGTAAAGAAGGTGTTATCACCGTTGAAGAAGGTACTGGCTTAGAAGACGAGCTAGACGTTGTTGAAGGTATGCAGTTTGACCGTGGTTATCTGTCTCCTTACTTCATCAACAAACCTGAAACGGGTACAGCAGAATTAGAAAACCCATTCATTCTGTTAGTTGATAAAAAAGTTTCTAACATCCGTGAATTACTGCCTGTCTTAGAAGGTGTTGCTAAAGCTAACAAACCTCTGCTTATCATTGCAGAAGACGTTGAAGGTGAAGCACTGGCAACATTAGTTGTGAACAACATGCGTGGTATCGTTAAAGTTGCTGCTGTTAAAGCACCTGGCTTTGGTGATCGTCGTAAAGCAATGTTGCAAGATATCGCAACATTAACTAACGGTGCTGTGATTTCTGAAGAAATCGGCATGGAGTTAGAAAAAGCAACATTAGAAGACTTAGGTCAAGCAAAACGTGTTGTTATCAACAAAGATACAACCACTATTATTGATGGTTTAGGTGATCAAGACGCTATCAGCGGTCGTGTATCTCAAATCCGTCAACAAATCGAAGATGCAACTTCAGATTATGACCGTGAAAAATTACAAGAACGCGTTGCTAAATTAGCTGGCGGTGTTGCAGTAATTAAAGTAGGTGCAGCAACTGAAGTTGAAATGAAAGAAAAACGTGCTCGTGTTGACGATGCTCTGCATGCAACTCGTGCAGCGGTTGAAGAAGGCGTTGTTGCGGGTGGTGGTACTGCGCTGGTTCGTGTTGCTAACGCTCTGCGTGATATGGTTGGTGATAACGAAGAACAAACAGTGGGTATCCGCGTTGCATTACGTGCAATGGAATCTCCAATGCGTCAAATCGTTGCTAACGCAGGTGAAGAGCCATCTGTTGTTGTAAACAACGTGAAAGCGGGTGAAGGTAACTACGGTTATAACGCGGCAACTGATGTTTACGGCGATATGATTGATATGGGTATCTTAGATCCAACTAAAGTTACTCGTTCTGCACTGCAATTTGCAGCATCTATCGCAGGTCTGATGATCACAACAGAAGCAATGATCACAGATTCACCTAAAGATGACAAAATGGATTTAGGTGGCGCTGGCGGTATGGGCGGCATGGGTGGAATGGGCGGCATGATGTAATTCATCAGCTTACCGTTTTACAGAGAAAACCCGAGCTTAGGCTCGGGTTTTTTTATGTCTAAATACGATCGAGATTTGAAAATCACTATTGTAAATTAATACTTAGTGGGCAAAGAATTTCGAAAACTTTCAAAAAAATATTTGATATTTTCTCGTCAAATCCGATATTGGGCACGAATTGTCACTTCTGGAGTTTGGATCAGATCCTGTATATCTTATTATTAGTATACATAATATCCCCTTTTTGGGGGGGTATTTGTTAACATAATTCGCATATCACACCTTTAGTACACAAAATCACCCCTTATAAAGGGTGGTTTCGTTTGAGGTAACACTATGGATTTAATAACCGCTGTTAATACTTTTGAAAAATTCGCTAATCAAGGCAGAAATATTTTTCTCACCAGAGATTTAGAAATACTCTTTCCTGATGAGTCCCAAAAAACACTGCAAAAATCAGTCGATCGATTGGTCTCTGCTAATGTGTTGAAGCGAGCGTCAAAAGGTGTATACATCTATTCGCATGGCTCGTTAGGACCTTATCCTTTGGAGCGCTTAGCCGAAAATATTAGACGAGGCCATTACAACTATGTCAGCCTTGAATCAGCTTTGTCTCAGTATGGTGTTATTTCACAGATTCCCATCGATAGATTAACCATTATGTCAACGGGGCGTTCAGGTGAGTTTAAAACCCCTTGGGGAGTTATTGAAATTACTCATACGAAAAAGAAACCGTTTGAAATCATCAATACAACCATAAAAGGAAGAGGGCCGATGAGGATCGCGACGAAGGAAACGGCTGTTAAAGACTTGATACGGGTTGGTAGAAACACACACCTCATTCAACCAGAGGAACTTTATAATGACTGACCTCGTTGATTTTAACAAATTGGTTGATGATATTGTCATGCAAAAAGGCTATGTCTCCAATAGACCTGTCGTAGAAAAGGAATTGTTTTACTATGACATTATTTTTGCTTTATCTTCGGCAGGTCTTTTAAAGAGTCTTACATTTCAAGGTGGTACATCACTCAGGCTTTGCTATAACTCAAACAGGTTTAGTGAAGATCTGGATTTTGCTGGTGGTCGTGACTTTTGTTCAGAGCAGATGCTTGAAATTAAAGGCTGCATTGAAAAGTATGTTGGTGAACGTTATGGATTAGAGGTCGTTGTTAAAGAACCTAAAGAATTGAGAAAGGAGCCGGAATACGCTGATGTTAAAGTTGATAAATGGCAAATTTCAGTGACGACCAATCAGGATAAAAATGATTTGCCGAAACAGAAAATCAAAATAGAAATAGCCAATATCCCAGCGTACACACAAAGTATAAAAACACTTGTTTCAAACTATGAGCAGCTCCCAAGTGGATACTCTGATCTCATTATTCGCGTGGAAGAACTCACAGAAATTATGGCTGATAAATTGGTATCTTTCCCAGCAACGACAAGTCATATTCGATATCGAGATATGTGGGATTTGGTATGGTTACATCAGCAAGGTGCAAAACCTGACGCTGAATTGGTCATGAAAAAGATTGCTGATTATAAACTGAATGATGAATTTGAAGGGGTGTTACAGGAAAGGATTGGCTCTTTACCCATACTGGTGAAAAGTGCCAGATTTGAAGGTGAAATGAAACGCTTTTTACCCGTATCCGTAGTAGAGAGAACCATCAATCAGCCGGATTTTCTGATATTTCTACAATCAACCCTTCACGAATTGCTGATTACTATCCAAACAGATATCTATGGTAGCAAAGATCCGAAATCAGAGAAAAAATTTGAAATGTAGATAACAATTTAAGCCCAGATCTAGATAATGAAGTGACCCTAATGACTAAGGTCACTTCGTAGACTCGGGTCTTTTTATGCCGTTTTATTTCAGAATTATCAGATAATTCATTTTATATATAATTAGAAACAACTTATTTCTTTACAATTAGGCAACAGATCGTTTTTACTGCACCGCTTAAAAAATATTAAATAAATTGGGGGGCTCACCATGTCTGTCGTCGCAATTGTACTTATCTTTCTTTTTGCCGTGATTGTGAGTGTGTTTATCTCACGATTACTGTCAGAAAAAATTCCTTTGCCATTAATCCAAATTGCGGTTGGCGCATGTTTGTCGATCTTTGGCTTTGAAGTGGCGTTTGATCCACATCTTTTCTTGTTCCTCTTTATTCCTCCATTGCTGTTTTTAGATGGTTGGCGTATTCCCAAAGAGGCGTTGTTCCAAGAGATTAAACCGATTATGTCGTTAGCGATCGGTTTAGTTGTTGTTACCGTAATTGGGATGGGCTTTTTTATTCATTGGCTTATTCCTTCTATTTCGCTTGCGATTGCTTTTGCATTAGCCGCGATTTTATCGCCAACCGATCCTGTTTCTGTGTCTGCAATGACAGTCAATTCGCCACTTCCTTCACGTATGACACATATTTTAGAAGGCGAGTCGTTGCTTAATGACGCTACAGGCTTAGTCTGTTTTAGCTTTGCGGTCGGAGCAGCATTAACAGGTTCTTTTTCTATTGCTTCAGCAACGGGGCAATTTTTATTAGTTGCTTTAGGTGGTGCTGCGATTGGTTTGATTGTGGCTGGCGTGATTGGGCGATTAAATCAGTTTTTGGTTAAACGTACTGGTGAAGATCCAGCTATCCAAATCTTGATCAGCTTATTGATGCCGTTTATTGCTTATTTATTAGCGGAGCATTTCCATGTATCTGGGATCTTAGCAGCGGTTGTTGCTGGTATTGCAATGCACTACGAAAAAATCGTGGGTCGTATGCAAGCAGCGACACGTATGCAAAGTAAAGCGGTTTGGGATACGGTTCAGGTTGCACTTAATGGCATGATTTTTATTCTATTAGGCGAACAACTTCCTGCAATGTGGAAAATTTTACCTGAAGTGACGCAATCGGCGGGTGCAACTAATCCTTGGGCAGTTGTAGGTTATATTATCGTTATTACAATCGGACTTGCTGTACTGCGTTTTTCGTGGGTATGGGTATCGATGTCGCTGACGGTATTCCGTTCTCCTAATAAACGTTTATCTCGTCATGATCTGCGCTTAATGGCGATTATGGCAACAGCGGGTGTTAGAGGTGCGATTACACTAGCAGGTATCTTAACCCTTCCTTTATTAATGACAGATGGTTCACCTTTCCCAACACGAGATCTCGCCATCTTTATTTCCATGGGCGTTATTCTCTGTTCATTATTGATAGCCACAATTGCATTGCCGATTTTAACTAAAGGGCTATCAGAAGATTTACCTTATGAAAATGATGAAATTCGTACGCGTTTGGCGTTAAACGAAGCGGCGATTGCGCATATTAATGAGCTAATGAACCAACCTTGTGAAGATCTTGATGAGATGTCACTACGCAATGAGGCAGGTTCACATTTATTAGAAATTTATAGCCGTCGTCTTGATAGTGAAGACAGTGTGCAAGAAGGGGCGCTTGATCTGAAACGCTTGTTTAGCATGGAGCGTCAGTTGTCTCGCAGTGCATTAAAAATAGAGCGCGATACATTACAGCAGTTACGTAAATCACGTCATATTAGCGAACATATTTTTCATCGTTTACGCCATGAATTAGATTTAAAAGAAGAAGCGTTGAATCATCATTTGAGCTAATTTGTTCAATATTATCTTCAGATAGCGGTTTGCTGTCTGAAGATTTTTAAAAAAATGAACTAATTGTGTGTTCATTCTCGCACTGTGTAGGCTGAAAATAGGTCAGATCGTTTTAAAAGCATAAAAGCGGTGTAGAATAGGGGCATTATTGCTTTGTCTATCTCAAAGCTGAATTTGTACGTTAAAATAAGTTTGAAGCGAAAATAATATCTTAAGGCTATTGGCTAATGTGAGATAGTGATGATGATTTATTTTTGCGCATAAGAGAGATGACAAGGTATATTGTTGTCATTACTAAACGGACACTCAAATAAATGAGGGGATCATGCGAATTAAATTGTTATTGGGAGCTGCTGCTGCGTTGTTACTAGCAGGCTGTTCTGCAACAAACACATTAAGCACTGCGGGCTCACAGGTACAAATCACTGATACGCAACCAGGCAGTGAATGCCAATTATTAGGAACAGTGACTGGTGTTCAAAATAACTGGTTATCAGGTTCCCGTACTGAAAGCCAATCACTGCGAGGTGCTGCTAACGATCTACGTAATAAAGCAGCCGCAATGGGTGGTAACGTTATTTTTAACGTTGGTACTGGCGCAGGTAGCTTTGTTGATAGCTTTGCACCATTAGATAGCAAAATGAGTGGACAAGTTTACAAATGCCAATAAGGGCATTTTATTTATTCACTATTTATTAGTCTGCTAATAGATAAAAAGCTGTAGTCACTTCATCTATTTGAATTGAGCTACAGCTTTTTTGTTTTTGTGATATGGATTATTGCTGGCGTAATCCAAGATCTAACAACGTTTTACTAGGTTCACCACCAATTTCACGCGTGAGTTTAGGTACCATATAACCTGAAACTAAGCTCATTAGTGCTTTCATGATCTCTCTTGCTTCACTGTCTGGCACCATAAAGTGAGCAGCACCTTGCACTTTATCTAGAACATGTAAGTAATACGGCATAACGCCGGCATCAAATAGTGTGCGACTTAAATCCGCAAGGACTTCAGCACTGTCATTGATACCTCGTAATAACACACCTTGATTCAATAAAGTGACGTTGGCATTTTTTAGCTTTGAACAAGCTTCTCTCAATGCGTCATCAATCTCATTGGCGTGATTGATGTGCAATACCATGATATTTTGCAAGCGTGATTGTTGCAGGCGTTTGCATAGCGTATCCGTAATACGTGCAGGGATAACCACAGGTAAGCGAGAGTGGATACGTAAGCGCCTAAGATGAGGAATAGCCTCTAATTGTGTTATCAACCAATCAAGCTCATCATCTTTCGCCATAAGGGGATCTCCCCCTGAGAAGATGATTTCATCGAGTTTTGAGTTATTTTTGATATACTCAATTGCTTTTTGCCAATTCGCTTTGTTTCCTTTGTTATCTTCGTAAGGAAAATGACGACGAAAACAGTAGCGGCAATTGACAGCGCAACCACCTTTGACCAGAAGCAATGCACGATTCTGATATTTATGTAATAAACCTGGCACCGCATTTTGTTGCTCATCTAACGGATCCGTAGAAAATCCTGGTGTTATGGTAAATTCAGCATTTGCAGTTAATACTTGTAAAAGTAATGGATCGTTAGGATCGCCTTTTTTCATGCGTGCAACGAATTCACGGGGAACCCGTAGCGGAAAAAGCCGTCGCGCCTGAGCCCCTTTTTGGAGATCAGCGTGATGTTCCAACGCTAAAAGTTGGAGTAATTCAACAGGATCACTGATTGCCTGCGCGAGTTGTGTTAACCAGACTTCTCTGGTGGGGTGATTATGAGTTACAATGTGTGCCATTTTTTGGCTATGCCATTTTAAATTAAAAAAGTTAGAGGATATTCATGGCTTCTTATAATACCAACGATTTTCGTTCAGGTCTTAAAATCATGTTAGATGGCGAGCCAGCCGTCATTACTGAATGTGAATTTGTTAAACCAGGTAAAGGTCAGGCATTTGCTCGTGTGCGTCTGCGTAAACTGATTTCTAACAAATTACTGGAAAAAACATTTAAATCTACTGATTCAGCAGATGGTGCTGATGTCATGGATATCAACTTAACTTACCTGTACAACGACGGTGAGTTCTGGCATTTCATGAACAACGAAACCTTCGAACAATTAGCAGCAGACGAGAAAGCTGTTGGCGAAAATGCTAAATGGCTGATTGACCAAGCTGAGTGTATCGTAACACTGTGGGATGGTCGTCCTATCGCTGTTGTTCCACCAAACTTTGTTGAATTAGAAATCGTTGATACTGATCCAGGCCTGAAAGGTGACACCGCAGGTACAGGTGGTAAACCAGCAACATTAAGCACTGGTGCGGTTGTTAAAGTTCCACTGTTTGTACAAATCGGTGAAGTTATCAAAGTTGATACTCGTTCAGGTGAATACGTATCGCGCGTAAAATAATCGCATAGGTTATTTTACTGAGCGAAACGATAAGCACAATAAATAATTACCGCAGATAATGTTAAATATCTGCGGTATTTTTTTATTTTAATTTATAAATATTGATTAATAGGTAGTATTTTCTTTCTAAAAATTTGAGTGATTTGTATTACTGCATTATTTAATTTTATGTGTTATTATTTTGTTTCTAACTTATTTACCCCTTCATTATTCCTGATGCCAAAATAGAATGTGATATTCAATATTGGAATTGGTAAAAAATAACCATTTTTTTAAAATAAGCGTGTAGGTTGTTTTGGTAAAGACAATCCACAGCAATATTTATTTAAGTTATTTTGACTTTCCTTTAAGAGATATTGAAGAGTATAGATAAAAACATTAATCCTGTAATATTATTGATCTTTATTTTATATTTTAGTTGTACTAGGGAAACCCTTTCAATATAGACATTTACTTTGATATATCTCTTTTATTTTTTTCTTCTTTTCTTTTATTCTGTGATTAATATTAACTAAATTAGGTTTTTTAAATAAAATCTCATTTCTTTTCATCTCTCTTTTATTATTAATTTTCTATCCCTAAATAACGATAATTGAATCATTAACTAGATTATTATTTAGTTTAAAATAATCATTTTCGGTTAATGCTTTTAACTCTGAAATAAAATAATTGCTAACACTAAATAAAACTCTATCAAATATTATGGTATTTGAGTAATAACGCCAATTAAGCAGAAAAAATCGATTTTTATCTGTCTCATTTCATTTCTTACACTCTAGTTAAGTGTCAACGTCATTATTGTCGATACGTCATTCTTAGTTCCTTCTTGTGTTTCTATCTTAATGATTTTTATCATAAATAAATTAAATCCTCTCTTGGCATGAAATATGCTTTATCTAAAGAAAAATTGACGACAGTAATGCTGTTAAACGTTTTTCTCGGAGGATGTGGCGAATGAATCGCTTTGTAATTGCAGAGCCACAACGATGCATAGGGTGTAATACCTGTATGGCAGCTTGCTCAGAAGTTCACCAAGCTGTGGGTTTACAGGCGCATCCGCGTCTTACAGTGGTAAAAGTGGAGGATCAGACAGCACCGATGCTTTGTCGGCACTGTGAGGATGCTCCTTGTGCTCGCGTGTGCCCAGTCAATGCCATCACTCATGAAGATAATATGATCTTTCTTAATGAGAGCCTGTGTATTGGCTGTAAGTTGTGTGGTCTAGTTTGTCCTTTTGGTGCAATTACACCATCAGGTAGTAAACCCGTTAACTTACCGGCTGTTTTTGAACACTTTGTGCCTGAAGAAATGTTGGCAGATGTGCCAGCAAGTCTTCCAACAACCAACCCATTCCTTGCATGGAATGCAGGTATCCGCGCAATCGCAGTGAAATGTGATTTATGTGCTTTCTCTGATGAAGGCCCTGCTTGTGTCAACGTATGTCCAACCGATGCATTGCATTTAGTTGAAGAAGACAAACTTGAAGAGCAGATGAAAACGCGTCGCTTAGGCTCTGTGATGGAACCCATTACGAATCTTGACGATTTATCTACTTTGACACAGGAGCGGAAGTAATATGGAACCTCTTCAGTTACTGCTGTGGTCAGTCATCCTGTATGTTGTTGGTGGCGTTATTGCACTGTTTTTAAAAAAACAGGAAGGGTTGGCAATCCTTATTTCAGGGATCAGCGCAATCATTGGTGGTGTCTTAGGTATTTTAAGTGCATTACCGGTTATTTTTGGTGGTGAAATCGCTACTTTTACCGCCGCAGGGCCTTTCGATTTTGCCGCCTTTGTGGTGCGCATGGATATGTTAGGCGCCTTTATGGTGTTCGTCATTTCATTACTGGTCAGCGTGTGTGCGCTTTATTCTCTTGCTTATGTGCAAGAATATAAAGGACGCGGCGCTTGGAGCATGGGATTCTTTATGAATCTGTTTATTGCTTCTATGGTTGGCTTAGTGGTGATGGATAATGCGTTCTACTTTATTATCCTGTTCGAAATGATGTCACTGGCTTCTTGGTTCTTAGTTATTGCTGACCAAGATGACGAATCTATTCACGCAGGTTTACTCTACTTCTTTATTGCTCACGCAGGCTCCGTGTTAATCATGATTGCCTTCTTCTTGATGTGGCGTGAAAGTGGTAGCCTTGATTTTGATTCATTCCGTCAACTCTCTCTTTCTCCTGCGATGGCCTCTGTGGTGTTCTTACTGGGCTTCTTTGGTTTTGGTGCCAAAGCCGGTATGTTGCCATTACACAGTTGGTTACCAAAAGCTCACCCCGCAGCACCTTCTCATGCATCGGCATTAATGTCAGGTGTAATGGTTAAAATTGGTATCTTCGGGATAATTAAAGTCGGTATCGATTTGTTGGGTGCTACTGAAATGTGGTGGGGAATTGTCGTCCTCGCATTCGGTGCGGTTTCTTCTGTATTGGGTGTTATGTACGCATTAGCAGAGCACGATTTAAAACGTTTACTTGCATGGCATACCGTTGAAAATATCGGCATCATTTTAATGGGTGTTGGTGTCGGTATGGTAGGAATGGCAACAGATCATCCTGTTATTGCCGCACTTGGCCTGTTAGGTGCTTTATATCACTTATTAAACCATGCGGTGTTTAAAGGATTATTATTCCTCGGAGCTGGCGCCATTATTAATCAAATTCACACTCGTGATATGGACAAAATGGGTGGGTTAGCCAAACTGATGCCTTACACTGCAACGGCATTCTTAATTGGTTGTATGGCGATTTCAGCGTTACCACCATTAAACGGTTTTGTTAGTGAATGGTATACCTATCAGTCTCTATTTACGATGAGTTACGAAGGTAACTTTGTGATGCGCTTAAGTGGTCCTATTGCCATTATTATGCTGGCAATTACAGGGGCATTAGCGGCAATGTGTTTCGTTAAAGTCTATGGTGTTAGCTTCTGTGGCGGTCCTCGTAGTGAGCAAGCAACAAAAGCAAAAGAAGTACCACTACCAATGACGATTGCGATGGGTTTATTAGCACTTTTCTGTGTTGTGTTAGGTGTGGGAGCTGCTTTTGTTGCACCAATCATTGCCAATATTGCAATGTCTCTTAGCGAAACCAGCGCATTAACTGTGGCTCAAGGCTCAATGCTTGTTCCTGATACTGCATCACAAGCAATGTTCTCTCCAGCATTAACATTTGTTTTATTAATTGCTCTACCGCTTATCCCATTCCTGATTTACCTCGGCCTAAAAGGCAATCAACCTGCGTTTCGTCGTAAAGGTAATCCTTGGGCGTGTGGTTATGTGTGGGAAAAAGATATGGCAGTGTCAGCAGGTGGCTTTACTCAAGCATTACGCAGCATGTTTGCACCACTTTATCGTATGCGTAAACAACTTGATCCATCTCCATTGCTGTCTCGTGGTTTTAATAAAACACAGCTCGGTGCTGAAAAGGTCGAACCATTCTGGGATGAACGCATTATTTATCCTCTGGTTCGTGGTATCCAACGTTTTGCAAAACGTATCCAATGCCTACAAGGCGGGGATTTCAGACTCTATTGTCTATACGTTGTTGCAGCGCTGGTCATCTTGCTTTTAGTCATCGCAGCGTAAGGAGAGGGACTTATGACTTTCCAAGAAGCACCTACGTTAATGATGGGTATATTCGCACTAATACAAGCACTCTTTTTGTTGGCGATAACCCCATTATGTACAGGTATTTCGCGCACAATTCGCGCCAAGATGCATTCGCGTCAAGGCCCTGGGATTTTGCAAGATTATCGAGATATCTTTAAGTTATTTAAACGTCAATCAGTAGCACCTGAGCAATCTGGCGTGATCTTCCAAGTGATGCCTTATGTATTACTTGGCAGCATGCTGGTGGTTGCAATGGCACTGCCTGTCTTTACCGCAACGTCACTGTTTGCGGGTGCAGCCGATCTTATCGCACTGATTTATCTGTTTGCACTTTATCGTTTCTTCTTCTCTTTATCGGGTCTGGATTCAGGAAGCCCATTTGCTGGTATTGGTGCTAGCCGTGAATTAACTCTGGGTGTGTTAGTAGAGCCTATCTTAGTGTTATCACTGATTGTGGTGGCTTTAATTGTGGGTTCAACCAACGTCGGCACTATTAGTGCAACACTTGCTCAAGGGTGGGTATCACCAACTGCCACACTGTTAGCCTTATTAGCTTGTGCTTTTGCTGCATTTATCGAAATGGGAAAAATGCCATTCGACGTTGCAGAAGCTGAGCAAGAGTTACAAGAAGGACCATTAACTGAATATTCAGGCTCTGGTTTTGCCATGGTGAAACTGGGTCTTGGGTTAAAACAAGTGGTAGTGGCTGAACTGTTCTTAGCCATATTTATTCCTTTTGGTAAAGCAACAGAATTCACCTTTATTGCACTGATCATTGCGTTAGTTTTAATGGCAGTAAAATTGTTAGTGGTGTTTGTATTAGCGTCATTGGTTGAAAACAGTTTAGCGCGTGGTCGCTTCTTACTGACTCACCATGTGACATGGTTAGGATTCGGTGTTGCGGCACTGGCTCTTGTTTTCTATTTAACCGGTCTATAAGGAGCGATGATTACAATGGAAAATATAGCTCTTGCGACCTTACTCATCCCATTTGCGGGGGCGTTGATTACGTCCTTAATGCCAAATCGGATGGCGAAGTGGTTATGTACACTGTTCGCTTTATTAGCCACATTAGGAACGGTTGTTTTAGGTTGGCAGTTCCTCGCTGAAGGTAAAGTCGATACCACAATTACGCTAGTACAATATGGCGATGTTGCGCTCTTTGGTTTTACCATTGATCGTGTCAGTACATTGATTGCTTTCGCTGTTGTGTTCTTAGGATTGTTGGTGAGTTTTTACTCCACTGGCTATCTAACCAATGGCAACCGCGAGCATCCACATGATGGTACTCGTCGCTATTATGCCTTCTTGTTGATTTTTATTGGTGCAATGGCGGGGTTAGTCCTTTCATCGACTATTCTGGGGCAACTCCTGTTTTTCGAAATCACCGGGGGATGTTCTTGGGGATTAATCGGTTACTACCAATCTGAAAAATCGCTCCGTTCAGCAATGAAAGCGTTGTTGATCACTCACGTTGCTTCAATCGGTCTTTATCTCGCAGCTGCAACTCTGTTTGTGAGTACGGGGACATTTGAATTAACCGCAATTGCAACCTTAGATGAGCCAACCAAACTGATTGTGTTTGGTGGAATTCTCTTTGCTGCTTGGGGTAAATCAGCGCAATTACCACTGCAAGCTTGGTTACCTGATGCGATGGAAGCACCAACTCCTGTGAGTGCTTACTTACACGCCGCGTCAATGGTAAAAGTCGGTGTTTACATCTTTGCTCGTGCGATTATGTCAGCAGATGGTGATGTTCCTCACCTTATTGGTTGGGTGGGTATTACCATGGCGGTTATCACGTTGATTTATGGCTTTATGATGTATCTGCCACAAAAAGATATGAAACGCTTGTTAGCATGGTCAACTATCACTCAGCTCTCTTATATCTTCCTTGCATTATCTATTTCAATCTTTGGACCGCGCGAAGCGTTTGAAGGTGGTATTGCTTATATCTTTAACCATGCCTTCGCTAAAAGTTTGTTCTTCTTAGTTGCTGGTGCATTGAGTTATAGCTGTGGTACTCGTATGTTGCCGCGCTTAAAAGGGTTAATTAATAAATATCCATTATTGGGTGTGGGTTTCTGTGTTGCTGCGCTGGCAATCGCAGGTGTTCCACCAATGAATGGCTTCTTTAGTAAATTCCCAATTTTTGCCGCAGGTTTTGAACTGTCGAGTGTTTTCTGGGTGATGACACCAATTATGGTGCTAGTACTGATTGAATCTGTTGCTAGCTTCACTTGGTTTATCTACTGGTTTGGTCGTGTCGTTCCTAGCAAACCAAGTACAGAAGTTGAGGAAGGACAGCCTGTTCCTATGGCAATGCAAATTGTAATTGGAATACTGATTATTATGTCCTTTGCATCCAGTGTTATCGCAGTCACTTGGCTAGGATAAGGGAGATAAATCATGACTGGAGCACTTATCGTAAACAATCTGGCGGGGTTAATGATGATCACCTCGCTACTGGTAATTGGCGCGAAAAAGCCAATTGCATCCTGTTGGTTCTATGCATTGCAATCTTTCGTTTTAGTGATGATTTTCGTCACTTTAGCCAATACATTAGATGCACACCAACTCACACTTTGGGCCATTACCGCTTTCTTCACTAAAGTTCTGCTTGTGCCACTTATTCTAGGATTTGCATTCCGTAAGTTATCCGATCCTAGTGCGAATGCTGGCGTTATCAGCCCAGCAATATTAATGCTGCTAGCCGCAGTGATTGTGGTCTTAAGCTGGTTCGTCGTTGAGCCAATTCAAATACCAATGGTCGTTGATTTGAAACCTGCACTCGCAGTTTCTCTGGGACATTTTATGTTGGGTCTGCTGTGTATCGTGACTCAGCGAAATATCCTAAAACAAGCTTTTGGTTATTGTTTAATGGAAAACGGCTCTCACTTAACACTGGCATTATTGGCGTGGAGAGCACCAGAACTGGTCGAAATCGGGATCGCCACTGACGCCATCTTCGCTGTGATTGTGATGGCAGTGTTGGCTCGTAAGATTTACCGCACGCTCAACACACTGAACGTGGATCAACTGACCGCGCTGAAGGGGTGAGGAGATGAACCAAACAACCATGTTAACGATTTTAATGTTTTCACCGTTGGTATTTTCAATACTGGCGTTTCTAAGTCCGTTATTAAAAGCCGGTGCGCGCCCTATTGTGACGGGTATTCATGCTATTGGTATCACCGTATTGTTAATCGCTGCATTAGGGACTGTGGCAGATGTCATGTCTCATGGCGAAATATTGGCTGCTGCTAATTGGGTTCATGTGGATAGCCTCGGCGCATTATTTCTCGCTATCTTAGGTATTATCGGCTTTTTAACGGGGCTTTATTCTATTGGCTATATGAATCATGAAGTGGATGAGGGCGAAATCTCAGTACGCACTTTGTGTAATTACTATGGTTTCTTCCACCTCTTTTTGTTCACCATGTTATTGGCAATCACCAGTAATAACTTGATCTTAATGTGGGCGGCAATTGAAGCAACAACCTTAAGCTCTGCATTCTTAGTCGGAATTTATGGTCAACGTTCTTCTTTGGAAGCTGCGTGGAAGTACATCATCATTTGTAGTGTGGGTGTGGCGTTTGGTCTTTTCGGGACTATTTTGGTTTATGCCAATGCCGCAAGCTTTATGCCTGATCCAGATCAGGCTATCTTCTGGACTGAAGTGTTGAAATATACAGACCAGTTAGATCCAACATTGATGCATTTAGCTTTTGTCTTTATTTTAATCGGTTTCGGTACCAAAACGGGTTTATTCCCAATGCACGCATGGTTACCAGATGCACACAGTGAAGCACCAAGTCCTGTCAGTGCGTTGTTATCAGCGGTTTTACTGAATTGTGCGCTGTTAATCATCATTCGTTACTACATCATTATTGATGCGGCAATTGGTACTGAGTTTACACGTAACTTATTGTTAATCTTTGGTTTCCTCTCTGTTGCTATCGCGGCGTTCTTTATTCTTATTCAGCGTGATATGAAACGTCTTTTAGCGTATTCCAGTGTGGAAAACATGGGATTAATTGCCGTCGCATTAGGGATTGGCGGACCAATTGGTATTTTGGCTGCTTTATTCCACACCTTAAACCACAGCTTAGCGAAAGCACTGTTATTCTGTGGTTCAGGTAACGTGTTATTGAAATACGGTACTCGTGATTTAAATGTCGTGAAAGGCATGTTTAAAGTGATGCCATTAAGTGCCGCTCTTTTTGCTGGTGGCGCTTTAGCGCTAGGTGGTATGCCGCCTTTCAACGTCTTTATTAGTGAATTTATGATTGTTGTGGCAGGTTTAGCTTCTCAGCACATTGGCTTAACTATCCTACTATTATTGTTATTGACCGTAGTATTAGGTGGTCTAGTTCGTATGGTGGCTAAAACTGTCTTTGGTCCAAAACCTGATGTTGTTGCTAAAGGTGAACTGGGAATTTTAACCACACTACCAATGGTCATTCTGATTGCACTTATGCTGTTAATGGGAACTCACATTCCTAAGCCTGTCAGCGAGCTGTTAGAAAATGCCGCTAATATCGTGATGAATATTGATAAAAGTGAGTCACCTACTTATGCATGGCCAACGGCTTTAATCAGCAATCCATCCACATCGGTTCAGGAGATGTAACGTGAGCTACCAAAATTATGTCAGTAGAAAAGAGGGAAAAGAACTAGGCGGAGATTACGTTGCCAAGGTTCGTGAGAAATTCCCATCAGCCGTTCTTGATGAAGAGCGACAAACCGCTGATCAATTGACGATAACAGTAAAAACGGAATCACTCCCTGAAGTGGTGGAATATCTGTATTACGGCTTAGGCGGTTGGTTACCTGTTTTATTCGGTAATGACGAACGTAGTTTAAACGGGGACTATGCTGTTTATTACGCATTATCAATGGAAGAGGGTGAAAAATGCTGGGTTGTTGTAAAAGCCCATGTTAGCCCAATCACTTTAGAGTTTCCGTCAGTGACACCGCGTGTACCAGCCGCAGTGTGGGGTGAACGTGAAATCCGTGATATGTATGGTCTTATCCCTGTTGGTTTACCTGATGAACGTCGTTTAGTGCTTCCAGATGACTGGCCTGAAGAGATGTATCCACTGCGTAAAGATGCGATGGATTATCGCCAACGTCCAGCACCCTCAACTGAAGTTGAAACTTATCCCTTCTTGAACGAAGGTAAGCAAGATGCACGCGTTGTGCCAATTGGTCCAATGCACATTACTTCGGATGAACCAGGACACTTCCGCTTATTTGTAGACGGTGAAAACATTGTCGATGCCGATTACCGCATGTTCTATGTTCATCGTGGTATGGAAAAACTGGCAGAAACCCGTATGGGTTATAACGAAGTGACATTCTTATCAGACCGCGTGTGTGGTATCTGTGGTTTTACTCACAGTGTGGCGTATGTGACTTCTGTTGAAAATGCGTTAGGCATTGAAGTACCACGTCGTGCGCATACTATTCGTTCTATCTTATTAGAAGTTGAACGTCTTCATAGCCATTTATTAAACATTGGTTTAGCTAGTCACTTTACAGGCTTTGATACTGGCTTTATGCAATTTTTCCGTATTCGTGAAAAATCAATGCAGATTGCAGAGATGCTCACCGGTGCGCGTAAAACTTATGGCCTGAACTTAATTGGGGGGATTCGTCGCGATATCTTAAAAGATCAGCGTCTGAAGACTATCCAACTTGTTAGAGAAATGCGCAAAGAAGTCACTGAATTAGTGGATATATTGCTATCAGCGCCGAATATGGAACAACGTACTGTTGGTGTTGGTATCTTAGATAAGAAAGTGGCTCGTGATTTTAGCCCAGTAGGTCCAATGATAAGAGCGAGTGGTTTTAAACGTGACGTGCGTTTTGACCACCCATTTGCAGATTATGGCAATCTTCCACTGACGCTCTTTAGTTATGAAGATGGCGACGTATTTTCCCGTGTGATGGTACGTATTAAAGAAGTCTTGGATTCAATGGCAATGATTGAATATGCCTTAGATAACTTGCCAGAAGGTCCATTATTAACCGAAGGCTTTACTTATCAGCCATATAAATTTGCTCTGGGCTTTACTGAAGCACCACGCGGTGAAGATGTTCACTGGAGTATGTTGGGTGATAACCAAAAATTATTCCGCTGGCGTTGCCGTGCTGCAACTTATGCTAACTGGCCAGTATTACGTTATATGTTGCAAGGAAATACCGTCTCTGATGCGCCGTTAATTATCGGTAGTCTTGACCCTTGTTATTCCTGTACTGACAGGGTAACGCTCGTCGATGTGAAAAAACGTAAATCTAAAACAGTTTCTTATAAAGAAATTGAACGTTACAGCATCGAACGTAAAAATTCGCCGCTCAAGTGAGGGAATGAACGATGTTAAAATTGTTTAAAACCATAATCAAAACAGGCGAAGCAACGACCAAATATCCGTTTAAGCCTCTGGATTTACCTGATGGTTTCAGAGGAAAGCCTGAATATGATGCACAGCAATGCATTGTCTGTGGTGCCTGCACCTCAGCATGTCCTGCTAATGCGTTAACGATGGAAACGAATTTGGAAACAGGCGAGCGTCATTGGCAATTATTCATTGGCCGCTGTATTTATTGCGGTCGTTGTGAAGAAGTTTGCCCAACAAGAGCGATTGTTTTATCCGATATGTTTGAAACGGCAGTGACTAAAAAGTCAGATCTTTATATTAAAGGCACTTTTAAATTATTGAATTGCCGTGAATGCCATCAACCATTTACGCCTAGAAAATCAGTTGAATATGCGATGGAACTATTAGTGCAATCAGGCTGGGATGAGCAAACCGTAGAAGCGATGCGCCCACAATTTGAAACTTGCCCTGAATGTAAGCGTAAACATAACTTGTTATCTGATGGTCGTGAAAATATTAGTGTGGGCGAAATTGGGAGTACAATAAAATGAGTCTACCAGAAATTCCCATTAATCATCATGTTAGCCAGCCTATCACCCTTGATGATCAGGTTAAAAAGCTAAAGCAGACATTGTTGAAAGATATTCAGCGTTCAGCTTATGTTTATCGTGTTGACTGTGGTGGTTGTAATGGTTGTGAGATTGAAATTTTCTCCGCAATTACACCGGTTTTTGATGCTGAACGTTTTGGTATCAAAGTGGTAGCCTCGCCTCGTCACGCTGATATTTTATTATTCACTGGCGCAGTAACGCGCCAGATGCGTGTTCCTGCATTACGTGCTTATGAATCAGCGCCTGATCCAAAAATCTGTATCTCTTATGGCGCTTGTGGCTGTGGTGGTGGGATTTTCCACGATCTTTATTGTGTATGGGGTGGTAGTGAATCTATCGTGCCTATTGATGTGTGGATCCCAGGTTGTCCTCCAACACCTGCGGCGACGATTTATGGATTTGCTGTTGCACTGGGCTTGTTAGACCAAAAATTAAAAGGCGAATCGCACATTGAAGTAGAGAATGAAAAAGCCTCTCTAATTCTGCCTTCGATTCCTTTAGATGCTCGCGTGATGATTGAGCGTGAAGCGCGCCGTCTTGCTGGCTATTATCAGGGAAGACAAATCAGTGATCATTTCCTCACCTTATTAGAAGGCGCTACTATTCAGGAAGTCAGCGGACGTGTAGATGAATGGCTACGACAAGCGAATGATCCTCGTTTATCTGAGATTGTAAAACGCCTTGTTTATTCATTAAGCCAAGGGGGGATTTATGCCTGATGATGCTAACGTTTACTTTTGGTCATTAAGACAAAAGTTTGTTGATAGCGATGATGATATTCCTGCGGAAGCGCAACAGGTCATGTATTACTCACTCGCGATTGGTCACCATGTGGGTATGATTGATTGCTTAAAAACAGAGCTAGTCTGCCCTTTAGAAAAATATAAAGCATGGATTGACTTATTACCTGAAGGTGAAGCCAAACGCAAAATGCAAGGATTGCTAACATTTGGCGAAATCAATATTAACTCTGAGCATACTCACTTATTAGCGTTAGCATTTGATCCTATTATCAAAAATGAAGATCCCATTTTTAGTGAGTGGAGTCAAACGCTGATTAAATTACTGGGTGAGATCCACGCAGAGCCTGCTATTTATTTGATTGTGAAGAGAAAGCCATGAGTAAAGCAATGACAGCACCTAAAGTGGTATTAACAGTCGGCAACAGTATGATGGGCGATGATGGTGCAGGCCCTCTGCTTGCTGAGTTAATGGAAGCAAACCCTATTGATGGATGGATTGTTATCAACGGAGGAAGTGCGCCTGAAAATGTCTCTTATCAAGTAAGAGAGTTACAACCTCAATGTGTTGTCATTGTTGATGCCGCAGATATTGGTTTAAACCCTGGTGAGATTAGGGTGATAGATCCTGACTACATAGCGGAAATGTTTATTATGAGCACTCATAATATGCCGCTGAATTTTCTTATCGATCAATTAAAAGATGATATTCCAGATATTACTTTCTTAGGGATACAACCCGATCTCGTTGGTTTTTATTATCCAATGACCGAAGCGGTAAAAAATGCCGTTGATGAAGTGTATCAAGGGATCAAGTCTTGGAGAGTTGATTACTTTCCAGCGCTTGAAGTCTGCGATGAAGAAGATATTGAAGAATAAAAGTACAACAAGTATCCACCGATTTTTGATATAAATAAAAAAGAAAAACATCCGCTTTGCGGATGTTTTTCATTAATGAGTGATATAAGTGTCATTAGTTATAAAAAAAGTGTTTTTTGTAACTTATATTACGCATTGTTATTGCTGTGCTCTTTTAGTAATGAAAATAAGACATGAGGAGAAAAAGGGATCAGTCCAATCTTTAATCCAAATGGTTTAAATGCTTTATTAATAATGTCAGCAGAATAATTACCTTTGTCATTTTCTATTTCTGATAGTGTCTTGCGTGAAATATTAATAAGTTTTGCATAGCGTTCTTGGTTTAAACTTAATATTTTTATTCTTAATATTTTTAATGCCTCTCCTTGGCTTATTTCTCCAAATAACAACTGAGACATGATCTGATTAATCACTTCTTTTCTGTCCACGGTTGCAACAGATTGACGTGTTTTAGATACTCTAGCCGGAGATTTGCTTATTTGGATTTTATTTTTGACATTACTCATGATAGTAATCCCCAGCGTTCTAGTTTATTAGGTATAAAATCAAAACCAAATGAAGGCATTGTGAGGATTTGTATTGGCACACCTCTTACCTCTAATCTTTCTTTTAACGTAATGAGTTGTAAGGCGGTTTCTTTTAGCGCGTTAATTAACTGTTCTTGTGGTATTAAATCAGATAAAGAATTTGCGATATTAATAAAATTATACTCTCCTCCCATTTCACTTTGTGAATGCCATTTTGTTGTTCTAGCAATACCTTCAGGATCAGCCTTCATCGGTGCAAAGTCATAGATAGGGGCAAGATAGATTGAGTTATTGTTTCTTATAAAAGAAGTATTTCGACCATGGTTATCACTATTACCAAAAATGATATTCAATAAATCTCGCCTTACCCATTCAATAATAAAATCGTTTGTATCAAATTGAAAATCAAATTGGGTGACCATATTACTTTGATTAATTTTATCAATTAATTCTCTGATCACTGTTTCATGATATAGAGTTGTGCCTGGTGCTTTATTCAATATGGAATAGACAGATTCTATAGCTAAACGAATAACTTTATGATTTTCTCTTTTGATATCAAAACGAGGAAGCCATAAAGAAGGGTAATTATTTCCTTCTTCTAGACGCATACCTTCAATAGAAATAGTATTGAAACCCATTGCAGTAAGTTCATGATAAAAATGATATTCTGTTCTTAAAATATCACAATCTATACTTGAACGTTTTCCTCTCGGAAATTTAACTAAGTAATATTTATCATGGTTAGATATATCATCTTGATAAGTATCAATCCAAACTTCTTCATTATCACTGCATCTTAATAACAATTTCGGAGCTTCGCCTCCGGCACCTGTTGCACCACCAGCGGCTGCGCCTTTACGTTGTGCGTAATCTAGAAAATCGCTGGCTCTATTTTTGACATCATCAATAGTAAAAACAAGGTGTTCATTTAAGTTAGAAGGGGCTGGCAGTGATTCTTTTACACGTAAGTTACCAATAGGTGAAATAGTACCATGATAAAGTAATTCATAGTTTTGTTGTTCTACAGTCAAATTCGAAATATCAAGATATTGAACCCAATATCTCCGACTTGCTCCACTAGGTACAATATCATCTAAAAATTTAAGCCAACTTGGAGAGCCATTATCATCAAAATAAAGGGCAACAGGATGATTAATAGAAACAGAGTGGTTGTCGTCTTGATACAGGTAATCCACTGAATAATTTGTTTCATACTCTAATTCAGTGATTGGATAGGTAATATCATACTTGCTTGCATATAATGTGCGATCATGATCAGGAAAGTTAATAATAGCAATATCTCTCCATTCTTGATCAAGGAATGCTTGTAATGTTACTTTTTCCATATTGATTGCCTTATAAATACAATGAGTGATATTTCACTCATTAAAACATAAAAATGAGTTTTTTGTAACTTATATTACGCATTGTTAAATTGAATGCCTGCTAATAACATTTATTCTCCACGCTAACCTTAATTTTCCCTTTAGTTATCTCTTTTAAAAAACAAACCACCTTAACCCTTTCTTCATAAGAGATAAAAAGAAGTTAATTATACTTATCTTCATTAAATATCATTTTCACCTTTAGTTAGTTAAAATTAAGTTTTCATTAAGAATGAATTAAGGGTAATTAACTCTGTGAATTACTCTGTTTGCTTGTTTTCAATACTAACTATTTAAGGAGAAATTCTTTTCTTAGCTAAGAATATAAAAGGTGGGTTATGTCTTCTTCTATACCTCAACTGAGTATCGTCGTCGCCATTTATAATGGTGAGAGATTTTTATCTCAATTTTTCAATGGATTACAATCTATTAAATTAAATGATTGGGAACTCATTTTAGTTAATGATGGCTCTAGAGATAATTCACTTAAAATATTGCAAGAATGGAAAGAAAGATTTCCTCAAGTCACTATTATTGATCAGGAAAACCAAGGTGTATCTGTTGCTCGTAATGTTGGATTTAATATTTCAAAAGGTCAATATATTGTTTTTCCTGATATTGATGATGTAATTCATCCTAATATGTATGACAGAATGCTTAATGTAGCTAAAGATGATAATTTGGATATTTTAACCTGTAATGGTAATTATGTTTATACAGATGGGCGTCCTTCACGACCTATATTTCCATCTAATCGCTTGCAGACAACGGGCGTTTTAACGGGGCCGCAATGGCTAGAAATTGCATTAAACTCTAAAAAATTCTTACATGCGACTTGGCTAAATATTTATCGTCGTGAATTTTTACTTGATCATGGTTATTATTTTGAACCAGGTTTACATCATCAAGATATTCCGTGGACAACTGAAGTGTTATTAACAGCGCGACGGGTTAAATATATCGATGAACGCTATTACGATTACTTGATTCATTCCGGATCGGTTTCTCATGCAACACCTAATGACAGTATTCATGTTAGAACAATTCATAATTACATGAAAATATTAGAAATGCTTGATGCTATTAATCAAAAACATAAGAAAGTGGCTCAAAATATTAATGCGTGTTATTGGCAAATCGCAAAAGAGGGTTTGGGAATTATTCACTCAATTGTTGCTATTCAATCTATTGAAATTAAAAAACAAATCATTAAAGAATTTTTTGATAGAGGGATATGGGCGCTGATCTGGAAAAATGCGAAAGATCTAAGATTACGTTGGCGTTTAGGTCGACGCTATTTTAAATTAAAAAGAATATTAAATTCATGATCACAAGAGGGCACAATAATGTGCCTTTTTTATTTTCAATGTATATTAAATAAAAGGAAATAATCTAATTTCGTTAAAAATTCATTTTATTTCGTTTTGCGCTCACTAATAAATTCAATGATAAATATATAACTTATTTATTAGAAAAATACTGTGCACTTGCTAGAATTTTGCCATAATGAGTATTACTCCTTAATAAAAGTTTATGTAAAATCAATAAACTGGCGAATATTATTCGAGTAGTTGAATAAAAAAACTTATTATGATGCCACAGGTTTAGCCTTTATCTGCATCAAGTTGCAGAGCATCACAATTACCATTGTTATTTATCTTGCTTCAGCCTCTTCATCTTATTTAGATAGAGATTGATGATAAGTCGTATCTAAAAAATCGGAGAATGTTTTATGTCTATTCGGTTTGGTTGGCGTCAATCATTAGCAACCTTAACTTGCTTAGCCGCGTTAAGCGTCCCTTTTGCTGCATCTGCTCAAACGTTAAAATTAGCTATTGGTGAAGAGCCAACAGAAGGCTTCGACCCAATGCTGGGCTGGAGTCATGGCAGTTATTTACTTCTCCATAGTCCATTGTTAAAGCAAAATGCGGATCTCTCTTGGTATAGCAATATGTTAAGTGACTATCAACCAAGTGAAGATGGTAAAACATGGAAATTAACGTTAAAGCGAGATTTAAAATTCTCTGATGGCTTACCGCTTACAGCAAAAGATATCGTATTTACTTATAACAATGCGGCTGCCAGTGGCGGTAAAGTTGATATGGGTAACTTCCTCTCTGCAAAAGCAGATGATGATTTGCATGTCACTATCACGCTAAAAGCACCACAAAGTACTTTCGTAAACGTGCTCGGCTCTTTAGGTATTGTTTCTGCCGATAAGTATGATGAAAAAACCTACGCACAAAAGCCAATTGGTGCAGGTCCTTATCGCATGGTCAGTTTCCAACCAGGTCAGCAATTAATTGTTGAAGCAAACCCTTACTATGCGGGACAGAAAAATGATTTTGAAAAATTGATTTTCGTTTTTCTTGATGAAGATGCCGCTTTTGCTGCTGCGCAAAGTGGGCAATTAGGTATTGTGCGTATTCCACCCGCAACGGCTGCAATTGCTAAGAATTTACCAAATACTAAATTGTGGGAAAGACCAAGTGTTGAAAATCGCGGTATTGTTTTCCCAATGGTAAAATCAGGTGAGAAAAACGCCCAAGGCTATGATATTGGTAATGATATCACCGCTGATATCGCTATTCGTAAAGCCATTAACTACGCGCTAGATCGTAAGTTGCTTTCAGAACAAGTCCTTGATGGTTATGCCGTTCCTGCATATACCGGCGTAAAAGGCTTACCTTGGGATCAAACCGAAGCTGCCTTCAAAGATGGCGATATTGTAAAAGCAAAACAAATTCTTGAAGATGCAGGCTGGAAGCTGAATAAAAACGGTATTCGTGAAAAAGACGGTTTAGAAGCAAAACTCACTTTATGGTATACCAGCGGTGATGCAACACGTCGTGATTTAGCTGAGTCAATTCGTGCGTTAGTGCAACCTCTTGGTATTCAAATGGATCTTAAATCAGGAAGTTGGGATACCGTAGAGCGCTATATGCACTCAAATCCAACTTTATTTGGTTGGGGTAGCCTTGATCCGATGGAGTTATATCATCACTACAGTGCTAATGCCGCGGGTGTTGGTTATTATAACCCAGGTTATTACAAAAACCCTGAAGTCGAAAAACATCTACAAGCCGCACTTGATGCTCATACATGGCAAGAAGCCGTTCCTCATTGGAAAGCGGTGGAGTGGGATGGTAAAAACGGTGTGGGTGTAAAAGGTGATGCTGCTTGGGCTTGGCTGATGAATGTGCAACACACTTACTTAACTAATCCTTGTGTTGATCTGGGTACAGGAACACCTGAAATCCATGGTTCATGGTCATTATTAAATAGCGTAGATACTTGGAAGTGGACTTGTCAGTAATACGTCAAAGTGCAGGTTTTTTCCTGCGATTACTCTGCCTGCTGTTGGTGACAACAGCAGGTGTTTTTATTTTATTAAGTTTTTCACCAATCGATCCCATTAAGGCTTATATCGGTAGTGATCTACTGAATGTTCCTCCTGAACAATATCCTTTAATTGCAGCGCGTTGGGGAATTGACCAACCTTTATGGATGCGATTTTGGCTTTGGTTTAGCCAAATCTTTCAAGGGGATTTTGGCTATTCTATGTTGTATAACATGCCTGTTATTGATGTTATTCGTGAACGTGCAGGGCCTTCGTTTATTTTGCTTTTTTCAGCGTGGGTATTTTCCGGTGTTATTGGTGTTGCGATGGGATTAGTCGCGGGTCGATACCTTAATCGCTGGCCAGATAGAATTATCTCTACTTTATCTTATTTATTAGCCGCGTTACCGACATTCTGGGTAGGATTACTGTTGTTATCTCTGTTTTCTGTCACTTTACATTGGGCGCCAATTTGTTGTGCGTGGCCAATGGGAAGTAGTGCCGAGACCGCAACGTTAAGCCAGCGTTTTTCTCATCTTATCTTACCTATGATTGCGCTTGGTTTATTAGGAACAGGGAATATCGCACTGCATACTCGGGCTAAAGTTGCGGAAGTAATGGGAAGTGAGTTTATCCATTTTGCTAAAGCGCAAGGTGATAAAGGTTGGGCTATGATGATATTTCATGTTCTACGTCATGCCATTACGCCTGCACTTTGCTTACAGTTTGCATCCATTGGTGAACTGCTCGGTGGCTCTCTCTTAGCAGAGAAAGTATTTGCTTATCCGGGATTAGGACAGGCAACCGTTGATGCGGGGTTACGAGGTGATATTCCTCTATTAATGGGTATTGTGGTTTTCAGCACTATTTTGATTTTCTTCGGTAATAGCATTTCTAACGGTCTATTACGGCGTATTAATAAAGGAATTTTGCGAGACTCATGATTTACGATCCGAACAAGCCATTGTTGCGACTTTTGTTAGTTACCCTCGCGTTAATTGGGTTAGTGGCGTATGGCTTTTCTGTTTCTCATACTGATATCGCAATGGATTTTCTGGCTAGGAATCAAGCCCCATCAGGTCAATATTGGTTTGGGACGGATAACTTAGGTCGTTCATTATGGCTACGTTGTTTTCAAGGCATGTTAAGTAGCTTAAATATTGGTGTAACAAGTGCGGTTGTGAGTGGCACGATTGCGTTGATTTTTGCGGGAATTTCTTCCATTAATCGCTATTGCGATTTTTTTGTAAGAGGTGTTGTTGATGCGCTCTTAGCTCTACCTCATTTATTACTGCTGATTTTGATCTGTTTTACGTTAGGTGGTGGGCAACAAGGGGTGATTTGGGCAGTGGCATTAACTCACTGGCCTAAACTTGCATTGATTTTACGAGGTGAAATACAGCGTATCCGTGAAGCGGATTATGTGATGTTATCGCGTCGTATTGGCAATTCACCTTTTGAGTGCGTAAAAAAACACTATATTCCAATGCTATTACCTCAGTGGATCGTGGGAACCTTGTTAATGTTCCCTCATGCAGTATTGCATAGCGCAGCGTTAAGTTTCCTCGGTTTTGGTCAGGCTGCGCATGAACCTTCACTCGGCTTATTACTGGCAGATGCACTACGCTATTTAAGTACTGGCTCTTGGTGGATGGTGGTGTTTCCGGGGTTAATTTTGATGTGCTTAGTATTGATTTTCGATCAATTTGCTAAAGCAATGCAGCAATTATGGCTAAGAGGGGCAGGATGTTAAGTTTTGAACAGCTTTCCATTGATATCGCACAGTTTCGTTGGTTAGGAAAACGAAATTGGCAGCCGTTGCTAAAATCAATCTCATTGGATATTAAACCCGGAAAGATGCTGGCATTAGTGGGCGGCAGTGGTGAAGGTAAAAGTCTGTTATTACAAAGTGCGCTAGGACTTTTGCCTGCCAATATGCGAGTTCGTGGCGCGATTAAACTGAATGGGCATACATTAAGTGAACGAGAGCTTATTGCTTATCGTGGCAATACTTTTTGTTATATTCCACAAGGCGTCAGTGCTCTCAATCCATTGATCTGTATCGGTGAGCAGCTTAGCCGTTCTGCGCGTTTAAGTGGTGCTGATATCACAACCGAAGATATTGTCGAGCAACTCGGTCTTTATCATCTTTCTAGCTCATTAGTAAAAACCTATCCAGCAAAACTGTCTGGTGGAATGGCAAAACGAGTATTAGCCTGTAATGCAACACTCTCTAATGCACAATATATTTTGGCTGATGAAATCACCTCGTGGCTTGATGATGAACATGCGTGTTTGTTATTAGGGCATTTAAGAGCGTTATGCAATCAAGGTAAATCAGTGCTTTGGGTTACACATGATTTAGCTTTAGCTGCACGGTTTGCGGATACGATAGCGGTGCTTAATCAGGGAGAGGTTAACGAAATTATTCCCGCTAATGTGCTTAATCGTCATGAAGGTAGTGAGTGGTTGAAGACACTCTGGAGTGCATTACCTGAACAACAATTTATAAATACAAAAGAAACATCACTTAACCCATTATAATATTGTGTTCTTAAGTCTTATTTTTATACATTTCATCTGTTATTTCTGGAGTTATCTTTATGCCACTTTTAGAGTTAAAACAATTATCTGTGGAACAAGCAGGTAAGGTGTTATGGCAAGATCTCTCCTTTTCGTTAAATGCGGGAGACCGACTTGGTATTTCAGCGCCAAGTGGCACAGGAAAAACAACCTTAGGTCGTGTTTTAGCACAGTGGCAAGCACCCACTCAAGGTTCAATTCTTGTTAATGGCAACCCATTGCCTAAAAAGGGTTATTGCCCCATTCAATTAGTTCCTCAACATCCTGATAAGTGTTTTAATCCTTTTCGAACAACAGGGGATAGCCTCCGAGATGCTTGGACGCCTGATGAAAGTTGGTTTGAGAAATTACGGATAAAGCAAGAGTGGTTAACGCGTAGGCCTAATGAATTATCGGGTGGAGAGCTGGCGCGTATTGCTTTATTAAGAGCGTTAGATCCTCGCACTCAAATATTGATTGCGGATGAAGTAACGGCACAATTGGATGCCCAAATTCAAGCTGAAATTTGGAAAGTTTTAATTGATGAAAGCCAAAAAAGACCTTTAAGCTTGATTATCTTTAGTCACAATAAGGCGTTACTTGAAAAAGTCTCGACTAAAGTGTGGTGGGTTGATACGGAAAAAAGTATTTCTACTATTAAAAATAACGGACTATCTTAATCCGTTAGTGAAAAAAATGGCTTCCTATATTTTTATAGGAAGCCAAATATTACTGCTAAACGTAACAATATGGAATTAGAAACGATAGGTGTAGTTAATACCAAATTGCATATCGTGATTGCGATACGTGGTCATTTCCCAATTTGCTTTAGTACCAATAGATGAGTGTTTATCCACTTGATACGTTAATCCAATATGAGCAAATGGGCGTTGTTTTAACTGCTTTTTATTTTCTGAATAATCAATATCCTGTTGACCTAAATAATCAATATGGCTACGAAAATCACCTTGATGATGTGATAGGTTCCATAATAAACCCGCTTTAGTGTTTAGTATGAAAGATGAACCCAATAAATGATCCATGCCTAATCCCATTTTGGCTAACAATGAGTGTGCGTTAAGCGCATCATAGTGTACGGCAAATTGTGCATTTTGAGTTTCACTATAAGCTGAACGTGAGATTTGATTAAAAGTAAGCCCAGCAAAGGGTGTCAGTAATAAATCATCGTTTATTGAATAAGGGTAGTAACCTTGTAACTCAATGTGATAACCAGAAATCTTAGCATTACCTTTACCCGCTTCAGTATCTTCTAATACCAGTCTTTCGATAGAAACTTTTCGATTTAAATAAGCCCCTTTTAATGACAGATGTAATGCATTGTTATTTAATTCTGCATTGAGTGATGGCATTAAATCTAGGCTAAAACCAATTAAAGGTAATGCATAACCTTGATATTGATACCCTTTAGGTAATGAGGAATAGACATCAGTATCAATGGCAAGTCCGACAACGAATGGAATAGTGTTGATATCAAAACGATAAGCACCACTTAATCCCGTTTGTGTTGCATTGGCTTTATTTATGTTTTGGTAGTGTGCAAAGCCACTAATACAGGCTTTTTCAGTACCCACAGAACAAGTTGCTGAAGCTAAATGGCGCAGTTGTCCTTGTTGCATATCCATCAGTTTATAACCGTTTTCAGCCATTAATTGCATTGATTTAGAAGTATTTTCAATGTCGATAGGTTTGCTGATAACGATCGATGGTTTTGTGTTTTCTTTCTCTTTGGCCTTTTCTTTAGTGCGTTGTGCAAGTTCATCTTCTACAGAGATAGTGTTTTCAATATTTTTATCTATCTCAACATTAGTATTTTCTTGGCGTTGTTTCTCTTCTTGTTCAAGGCGCTTAGCTTCTGCTTGTTCTTGGCGTTTAGCCTCTTCTTGTCGCTGTTTCTCTGCGAGTTCTTGGCGTTTAGCTTCTTCTTGTCGCTGTTTCTCTGCGAGTTCTTGGCGTTTAGCCTCTTCTTGTCGCTGTTTCTCTGCGAGTTCTTGGCGTTTAGCTTCTTCTTGTCGCTGTTTCTCTGCGAGTTCTTGGCGTTTAGCTTCTTCTTGTCGCTGTTTTTCTGCGAGTTCTTGGCGTTTAGCCTCTTCTTGTCGCTGTTTCTCTGCGAGTTCTTGGCGTTTAGCCTCTTCTTGTCGCTGTTTCTCTGCGAGTTCTTGACGCTTAGCTTCTTCTTGGCGCTTAGCTTCTTCTTGGCGTTGTTTCTCTGCGAGTTCTTGGCGTTTAGCCTCTTCTTGTCGCTGTTTCTCTGCGAGTTCTTGGCGTTTAGCCTCTTCTTGTCGCTGTTTCTCTGCGAGTTCTTGGCGTTTAGCTTCTTCTTGTCGCTGTTTCTCTGCGAGTTCTTGACGCTTAGCTTCTTCTTGGCGTTGTTTCTCTGCTAGTTCAAGGCGCTTAGCTTCTTCTTGGCGTTGTTTCTCTGCGAGTTCTTGGCGTTTAGCCTCTTCTTGTCGCAGTGTTTCTTCATCGATAATTTGTTTATCTTCTTTTGTATTATTTATTTTCCATGCGACAAGTTTCCATTTATTATCTCCATCTTGTGCAACACCAAAAATAGAATGACCATCTCTAGACAATGAGTGGGCTTCGGATTCATTATCAGCATTTCCTAGACCTTGTAATGAAATCATTTCGTTCTTATTATAAAAATAAGCAAAGCCATTTCTCAGATTTTCTGATTCAATATCACTATTTTCATCGTTGTATTCTTTTACAAAATTCTTTCTTTTTTTATTATTTTCTGACCAACCAACAATAATGTTACCATCACGAGAAATATCGGTTGCTTCGGAGTTGTAATTTTCGTTTTTAGTGAATGCTTGAGGTGTTATTATTTTATTTAATTTTGCATCATAGACGAATGCTTTACGTAACAGTTTGATATCTTTGCCAATAACATTATCAATACCATAATCAATAGCTACTTTTTCGGTTAACATTGTCTCTAACCAACCAATGGCTATATTGTTATCAGAAAAAGCATTTATTTTTGATGAACCATAACCATAAGTAGTTTTTCGAATAATATTTAACTTATTTTTTTTTCTATCATAAACATAACCTAATCTTATTCTTTTTATTACCTCGTAAGCTAATGCACCAGTTTTCTCTATTTCTTCAATATCTTTTTCAGTTAGTTTTAAATCTTTTCCATCCTTTAAACTGGGTATTATTTTCTCTAATTTTTTCCATTGAGCCGGAAAGCGTGGATTACCTTTTCTGTCTAGTGAACCATATAGAAAATGACCATCTGCTGATACTCCCATAATATCAGGACTTTGATCTTCGATTATGTTATCACGATCATATTCATCTTGTTGATTATCTTTTAAAAAATCGAGAGTTTGATAAGCTTTAAATTTCTCTTTTTCTTGATGATCTTTTAGTGCGCTATTTTCAAGTTCAGAAAGTAATATCTTTGTTTTATTATTAAGATCATAAATAAAAAATGTTCTTTTTTTAAAAGGAACATAAGTTTTCTCTCTATCATTATCTCTTGAATAAAGACTGAATAAACCGTCATGAGTAGTGAAATAATGATTGTCTATATCATCAATAGTTACAATTTCTTTTGATTGTGTATCATAGATGAAAAAAACATTTTCTTTGTCATCTGTTTTTCCATAACCTGTCGCAAATTGTCCATTATCTGATAAAGACAAAAAATTTATTCTGTGCAAGTTGTCTATTTTTATTTCTTCAAAGCTCGCTCCAGAATTGTAGCTAATAAGATTTCTTTTTCTTTTACTTAAAATTTTATCTTTACCATCAAGGATTATATCTGTAATAATTAGAGTGTTTTTCTGATTTAAAAAATGAGGTAAATCTCTATCGGAAAACGTACCATGTAAATGTCTATTATTACCTAAGTTTAAATTATTACGATTAATCTCCTGAAATTTAAATTCAATGTCATTTGTTTCTATTAATGGTGATGGACTATTTAAAGCGTAGCTATATGTAGAATTAATTATTATTGAAGCAATAATTGATAGTTTTAGTTTTTTTTATTCATAAGCATAAATTGTATTCCATTTATATTGGCAGGTTTTTTTGAAGACTAATTTGATCTTCTTTTTCTGTCAATATAAATGGATTTTATTTTAAAATGCATTGCTAATTATATTTATTATAATTTTAAATTATTATTTTTTGTTTTTATTGATTTTTGTTATGAATATATTTCAGGGGTTTTAACGTTGAATATATTTCTTTTATTTAATTCTTTACTAAATAAATCAATATGTTGTTTTTGTGCTGATGTCCATTTACTTGCTTCGCCATATACGCCATGCTGATGAAAAGCATTAATTCTAACTAATACTGATTTACCAAGCGAATTAATAAACTGAGAAAGTAATTCAATATTCTCTAAATAATCAGTTTTTTCTGGAATATATAAAAGGCGTAATTCTGTAAGCAAATTATTATTAGCTAACCATTTGATTGATTCTTTAATACGCTGATTGCTACGACCGGTTAAATAAACATGTGTCTTTTCACTCCAACTTTTTAAATCGATCATGGCACCATCCATATAAGGGGCTATTTTTTGCCAACCATTAAGAGAAAGTGTGCCATTGCTGTCGATTAAACAGGTGAGATGCTTGAGATCGGGGGCTTGCTTAATTGTTTTAAAGTATTCGATTAAAAAAGGAAGTTGTAACGTCGATTCTCCGCCACTGACAGTGACACCATTAATAAATGCAGCGTATTTACGTGTAATAGTGATTAACTCATCAACGGTATAACTTAATGTCATCGGGCTTGATTGACGAGGGCATTGCTGAATACAGGTGTCGCATTGTTCACAACTGGCACTGTTCCAACTTATAACACCATTTTGTAATGAAAGTGCTTGTTGTGGGCAAGTCAGAATGCAGTCACCACAATTGTCACAGATCCCCATTGTGTAGGGATTGTGGCAATTTTTACAGCGTAGATTACACCCTTGTAAAAAGATGGCTAGGCGATTGCCCGGGCCATCGACACAAGAGAAGGGCAGTATCTTATTTATCGAAACGCATCTGCTGTTCATAACTGATAACTCGTGGTTTACGCTCAGTAATATGGCAGTTCGCGGTGGCTTCATCGCCTAACCAAGTGGTGTTTAAACGAGAGCCTTCTTCTTTGTATTTTTTCAAATCAGATAAGCGCACCATATAACCGGTGACTCTCACTAAATCATTTCCACCCACATTTGCTGAGAACTCCCTTAGCCCTGAAGCGAAAGCGCCTAAACACAGTTGCATTAATGCATCAGGGTTTTGTTTAATGGTTTCATCTACCGTTAAAATATCGCTAATACCTGAAGTATAAAACGCATGATGTGGTGCAACAGTCATTAAGTGGGTAACGGGATCTGGCTCTTTACCATAAGGAATACGCGTTGCAGGTGTTGTGCCAATATCCGAACTAATGCCCGATTGTGCATGTAGCATGGCACGCTGTTTCCAGCCATATTTCACAGGGGTATCCGCGACAAATTGCGCTAATTTTTCACTAATAATATAGCTGAGTTTATTTGCTGATTCGTTATCGCCATAAGCGACTTGTTTGCCTTCTTTTTCAAGTAATAAAGCAACGGCTTCTGCCATACCGTAAATTCCAAACATAGGGGCAAAGCGATCAGGTGAGATCAAACCTTCTTCCACTAAGAAGCTTTGTTTAAAGAAGTGGGATTTTTCATAGAGAAACTCACAGCGGGCATCGATGATCTCGATTTGTTTTTGCATATAAAATGGCAAGACATTTTCAAGAAAATCGCAGCTATTTTGGCTGCGCTTTGCCACTTCTTTAAGGTTAATCCGTACTAAAGTGCTACCACCACCACTTTGAGGTAAAGAGTTATAACAACTCACAATGCCGTATTCATCTTTACCAAATACGGCATCTTGTAAAGTACCGTTGGCAATATGGGGTTTACTGCTATGGCAAATATTGGTTATAGCTTGATGCAATAGGTCAGAAGGCGTCGAATTCGCATCATAAATAAAGGTGAGATTAGGCGCGACTTGTTGAAGCTCGACATCTACTTTTAGAATTAATTGCGTGATGATGGAGTCTTCAGGGCCAATATTGGCATGCATAAACGCATCAGGCAGTGTTCTATCAAGATAGCGCCAAAAACGTTTTAATTTAGGATAAAGCTGCTCTTCGGTAAGAGAACCGACATAAGGCAGTAAAATTTTATCAATACGTCCTAAGTAAACGGGCATTGAGGTAACTGATGGAACATGATGATAAAGAATAGTCAGCATGTTTAGTGCATCATCAAAATCTTGTGCAGGTTCTAGCTCTAAATAGCGAGAGCCTTGTGCTAAAAATTTCGCGTAATCAGGTAATACATAACGAGGTTTATAAGGTGCATGACCTTCATACATATCGCAAATGACCCGTTCATCTAATGCGCTAGCTGCATCTTTAGGAAGTGCAGGATAAGGCAGCATATTTTCAGCTTCTAAAGCGAGAAAATGACGTTTTTGTTCAGGGGAAAGGGTTGGGTTTTCTACGATTTGTTGACAACGTTGGATAACAGATTGTTCAGTCATAACCACCTCAGCACTCAAAGAGCCAGAAAAAGATTTAAAACTTATCTTTTTAGATTAATGAATTGGCTAAGGTTTACTGTGATTTTAAACAAATCCCTTTTAAAGATTAAGGGAATAGCACGAAAATACGCATAAATTAGATATATCTAAATTCAATTTGTGTTGGCTAAAAAGTGAGTTCAGCTCATCACTCAACTCACTTTTTATTTTTTAATCGGATAAGAGTTTATGCTTTATTTGAGCTATTTTCGGTGTCGTTATCTCTCTCTTTGACATTATTTTCTTCTCCTTCTTCTTCATCACTTTCTTTTTCTTCAATATCATCTTTTTCAGTGCGAGGTGGTAAATTGGCCGTTAATAAATACGGCGATTGTTGCCAATGAACAGGTGTTAATTGAAGAAGGTTATGAGAAAGCAAAAAGCCAATGGCAAGTGCGACCAATAACATCACACGTAATAAATTCGTGGTGTTATCCACTTGGCTAGATTCAGTGACAAGCTGATGAGTATCCAGTGTGAGCCTTAAAAAGCCTTTGGGTTTATCTTTACCTGGCACAGGCACAACAAGCTGGTGATTAAACGAGCCCCCACTTTTTTGCCCTTCTAGTGCTAATCGCTCTTTAACCGTGACATTTTCACCACTATGCGCTATTTGTGTGCCATCTTCTAAATAAAGGCTGGCATCAAGTACCCGACTATCATGAGTTAGATGATTTAAATTAGCCATAATGAGGGGATTTACGTTATCTTTGCTACTGTCATCTATATAAGTGGATAAAGAGAACGCAACTTGTTCTGCCAGCGTTTTTGCAAGCTCTTCAAACTGAGTAATACGGGCATGCTGATTAGCACGGCTAAAATAAGACGCGCCTTGCATAAGAAATGCCAATAGTGCGATACAAATCAGTATAATCGCCGTTTTTTGGAGTTTGAATTTTAGTTTGTCTTTAAGCATGTTCATCCTTTTGCGTAAGCAAGTATATGCATGTTGCCAGATGAGCCAGAGATAGAATAGGCTGAATAACGATTATTTTGTTCCGACAGGGGAAAACAGGAGAATAAGTATGTCAAATAGTCTGACCTATTGCTATTTACCGGATGAGATCCGTAAATGGCCAGGTCTGCCGTTATCACTCAGTGGTGAAGAGGTGATGCCACTGGATTATCGTGCGGGTGATAGCGGATGGTTACTTTATGGACGTGAACTTGATAAGAAAAGAATAAGTGAGTTCCAACATAAATTAGGCGTGGCAATCGTGGTGGTTTCTTCATGGCGCATTGACGATTACCAAGTGGTACGTATCGCAGGTAGTCTAACCCGTCGAATTCGCCGTTTATCTGATGAATGTGGCCTAGATGTCGTTCCTCTAGGTGAAATTCCTCGCTTACGTTCTCCAGGACTTTTAGTGATGGATATGGATTCAACGGCGATTCAAATTGAATGTATTGATGAAATAGCCAAACTTGCTGGCGTGGGCGATAAAGTTGCAGAGATAACAGAACGTGCCATGCAAGGGGAAATGGATTTTAGTGAAAGCTTAAAGTTGCGTGTTGCTGAACTGAAAGGCGCTGATGCATCTATCTTGCAAAAGGTGATGGATGATTTGCCTCTTATGCCGGGATTAACCAGCTTAGTGCGTAAACTTCAGGCGATGGATTGGCATATTGCTATTGCGTCAGGTGGCTTTACTTATTTTGCGGATAATTTAAAACAAAAATTACGCTTAGTGTCTGCTGTTGCTAATCATCTTGAAATTAAAGATGGCAAGTTGACAGGTAAAGTCAAAGGTACGATTGTTGATGCGAAGTACAAAGCACAAGTGTTAGCGCGTTTAGCGAAAGATTTAGAGATCCCAATGGAACAAACCATTGCCATTGGTGATGGGGCAAACGATCTTAAAATGTTGAGAAAAGCAGGGCTTGGTATTGCTTATCATGCAAAACCTAAAGTGTATGCTCAAGCAAAAGTCGCTATTCGTCACGCCGACCTAATGGGTGTATTGTGCGTTTTAAGTGGTGGTCTAAAACACGAAGAGCGTTAAGCGCGTTTTTCTAAAATTGTTATTGTTGGGAGAGAAGTGTGGCAAAAGCAGCAAAAAGAGCCTTTGTATGTAATGAATGTGGTGCAGATTATCCTCGTTGGCAAGGGCAATGCTCTGCTTGTCATGCGTGGAATACAATTACAGAAGTGCGCCTTGCTGCCGCCCCTTCTTCCCGTAATGAGCGCTTTAGTGGATTTGCGGGTGATGCAAAAGGCGTTAGCCGAGTTCAAAAGCTCTCTGAAATTAGCCTTGAAGCCTTACCGCGTTTCTCAACGGGCTTTAAAGAGTTTGATCGCGTATTAGGTGGTGGTGTAGTCCCTGGAAGTGCCATTTTAATCGGGGGAAGCCCGGGCGCGGGTAAGAGTACCTTATTGCTACAAACCATGTGTCGTTTAGCAACAGAAATGAAAACGCTATATGTTACAGGTGAAGAGTCACTCCAACAGGTAGCTATGCGTGCACATCGATTAGGTTTACCGACAGCAGAGCTAAATATGTTGTCAGAAACTAGCATTGAGCAAATTTGTTTAATTGCCTCACAAGAACAACCTAAATTAATGGTGATTGACTCTATTCAAGTGATGCATATGGCAGATATTCAATCTTCACCGGGTAGTGTTGCTCAAGTGCGAGAAACCGCTGCTTATCTAACTCGTTTTGCTAAAACCAATGATGTTGCCATTATCATGGTTGGTCATGTGACAAAAGATGGCACATTGGCAGGGCCTAAAGTATTGGAACACTGTATTGACTGTTCTGTCATGCTAGATGGTGAAACGGATTCTCGTTTTCGTACCTTACGCAGTCATAAAAACCGTTTCGGCGCCGTTAATGAGTTAGGCGTTTTTGCGATGACAGAGCAAGGATTACGAGAAGTGAGCAATCCATCTGCTATCTTTTTAAGTCGAGGTGATGAAATCACATCAGGTAGCTCTGTTATGGTTGTGTGGGAAGGTACAAGACCTTTGCTGGTGGAGATACAAGCCTTAGTTGACCACTCTATGTTGTCCAATCCTCGCCGTGTTGCAGTGGGATTAGAGCAAAATAGATTAGCTATTCTGCTTGCTGTATTACATCGTCATGGCGGGTTACAAATGTCTGATCAAGACGTTTTTGTGAATGTGGTTGGTGGGGTAAAAGTCACAGAAACCAGTGCAGATTTAGCCTTGTTATTGTCATTAGTATCCAGTTTTCGTAATCGTCCTTTACCTCGTGATTTAGTGATATTTGGCGAAGTCGGACTTGCAGGTGAAATTCGACCAGTCCCTAGCGGACAAGAGCGTATTGCAGAAGCAGCAAAACATGGATTTAAACGAGCGATTGTACCTAGTGCAAATATGCCGAAAAAAAATCCCCCTGATATGAAAGTGTATGGTGTGAAAAAGCTGTCAGATGCGTTATCTGTCCTCGATGATTTAGAAGATTTCTAAAGGAGTGAAATATGGGACCTTTTGATTATATCAAACAGGCTATCAGAAAAAATGGTTATACTTTACAACAGGTTGCTGATGAAAGTGATATGACAAAAGGCTATCTTAGCCAATTAATTAATAATAAAATCAAAAGTCCCAGCGCTCAAAAGATGTCGGCTTTACACCAATTTTTAGGGTTAGAATATCCCGTAAAAAAGAAAACGATTGGTGTTATTTTTGGTAAATTTTATCCGCTTCATACGGGGCATATTTATTTAATTCAACGTGCTTGCAGCCAAGTAGATGAATTACATGTCATTTTATGTCATGACGAGCCTCGTGATAAAAATCTATTTATCAACAGTGCAATGTCACAACAGCCAACGGTGAGTGATAGATTGCGTTGGTTATTACAAACCTTTAAATATCAAAAAAATATTCGTATTCATGAGTTTGACGAGCACGGTATAGAGCCACAACCCCATGGCTGGGAAATGTGGAGTGAAGGGATCAAAATGTTTTTGCGAGAAAAGCAGATAACCCCTGATTTTATCTATACCAGCGAACGAGAAGATGCGGATCAATATAATGCTTTCTTGGGGATTGAAACGGTTTTGATTGATCCTGAGCGTTCATTTATGAATATCAGTGGCAGTCAAATTCGCCAAGCACCATTTAAATATTGGGAATATATTCCAACGGAAGTAAAACCCTTCTTTGTGCGCACAGTGGCGATTTTAGGCGGTGAATCCAGTGGTAAATCCACGTTAGTCAATAAGCTCGCCAATATTTTCAATACCACCAGCGCATGGGAATATGGTCGTGATTATGTGTTTTCTCACCTTGGTGGGGATGAAATGGCCTTACAATATTCCGACTACGATAAAATTGCATTGGGACATGCTCAATATATTGATTTTGCTGTTAAATATGCAAATAAAGTGGCATTTGTTGATACGGATTTTGTCACTACACAAGCATTTTGTTTACGTTATGAAGGTAAAGAGCATCCCTTTGTTCAAGCGCTGATTGATGAATACCGTTTTGATTTAGTTATCTTGCTAGAAAACAATACGCCGTGGGTAGCTGATGGCTTGCGTAGTTTAGGCAGTGATAAAGAGAGACGTTATTTCCAAACCTTACTGATGGAAATGCTCGATAAAAATAATATTGAATATATTAAAGTTAATTCCCCTGATTATGACGAACGTTTCTTAAGTTGCGTTGAATTAGTGAGAGAATTATTGATGATGCAATCAAAGCATATTGAATAATATAAAGATTAAAAACGCCATTAGTGGCGTTTTTTACATTGAATAATAAAAATAATTACTCAATTTTAAACGTCTCTCTTCCCTCTAAAGAATAGATCGTTTGTATTCTTTATCACTGATGATCTATCAGAACAAAATCACTTACCAAAAGATAAAAATACATAAAAAAATCTGTCAAATAAGCTATCTACGTAATAATGCTATTTTTTTCAATAAGGTGAAAAAGATTACTGAAAATTAATGCAGGGATCTCTATTATAGATAGCAGGTATAGATTTATCGGTGTGTATTTCTTTTGCCATTAGGTGTGGGGAGTCACACTCTCTATCTTCATTCGCTCAGGTGAAGAAGCAGACTATTTTTCGTAAAAGGACAAGATAATGGCGCAACCTTCCCGTGTTTCACTTCATATCAAGAAAACAGTCATTTCGTTAGCGATCGCTGCTTTAGGTTTTACCGTCTCATCAAATGCATTGGCTTACCAAAAAGTTCATCAACCAGATAATAGCTATCAACAGTATGTCTCTCAGCGCCAAACGGTTGATAGTTTGATCCAAGATGCATTAGATGCTTTTAAGTCACCAGCGCGTGTCTCTGATGCTGGCTTTACGGGAAAACTGCCATCCAATATGGAAATTGTGGCGCAAAAACTACAGCAAGCTTATAAGTTAGAACCTTATCGCCTCGATTTATTATTTAGTACCGCGAGTGCTTATATCTATAACAATGATGTTTCTCGCGCAATTACGATTTATAAACAGATTTTAGAAGCGGCTCCTGATGATATTGATGCGCTAATTTATGTCACTTCATGGACTCGTTTTGAAGGTAAAGATAAAGAGAGCGAAGCGTATTTCAATAAATTGAAATCATTAAATCCAGCAAAAGCAGAAGAAATCAGTCGTTTCTTTGCACAAATTGATCGCGTTAGCAAAATGCCGTTAAGCGATAAATTAACGCCTGCTGATTTAGCGAAATTGAAGAAAACCAAAGATAATAATGCGATTGTGACATTAGGTTATGCGTTAAATCCTGATGGCACTATGAATAAGATTTTAATTGAGCGCTTAAATAAAACTTTAGAAGTCGCTAAACAATTGCCTGAAGCAATGATTGTTGTGACTGGGGGCGTACCTAAAGCGCACCAAACTGAAGGTAAGTTAATGGCAGATTGGCTGGTGAAAAATGGGATTGCACCAGAACGTATTTTCCAAGAGAACTATGCGCGTACAACTGTCGAAAATGCGTTATTTAGTCGCTATGCTTTAACCAAACATCGTATTAAAACAGCAGTGATTATTAGCTCTGGTAGCCATGTTCGTCGTGCTGACGCAATTTTCACTATCGCAAGTTGGCAAAGTGGTCCAAGTGATATTACTTACTTAACGGTTGTCGCTCCTGATAAACCATTGGCCGAATTACAAAAAGCCAGCAAATCAGATATACAGGGCATTTATCGTGATGGCTTAAAAGCGCTGGGATTATGGAGTTTCCGCAGTTATCCGCTAGAAGAGCGTTGATGGGAGCGTTTTAACGTTAATTAACTTAGAAAGAAAGTCTCCTCAATAACAAAAATGATTGAGGAGGTTTTCATCATTTTTTCAATATTAAACAACGATAAAGCATTCCTTCAATATCTTGTTTTGTACTTATAAAAAGTAATATATCGACCGTATTATTTTCTTCATTGAATTCATATAAACAACGAAACTGACTGTTTACATCAATACGTTCACGAATAGCGATCCCTTTATCTGCCAACATTGCATTATAACGATAACGGGTAGGATCTTGAGAAATAGCATCAATAGCTGAGTCAAAAAGTTGATCTATAAATACAGCAGCGTTTTCACTGTTATTGGTGCAACTGAGTTTAAATGATTCCGCATCTTTTAATGACCATAGAGCCGTCTCTGATACTCTAATGTTTACAGTTTTTTTCAAAAGCACCTCTAATATTAAGTTCGAGATCCACGTAGTTTTCTTTTGACATCTTCAGGAGACATAACTTGCTCATTTGCTATATCTTCTTTCGCTATCATTACCAATTTCAATAGAGCATTTGATTGACGCTCTTTTTCTCTTTCTTGTAACTCCAGTTGTCTTTCTTCGGCTGTTTGTACAAAAAGCTCCGCTTGACCATTTTTTGTAATATAAACACCACCTTGAAATAATTCTGGATTACCAAGTCCTTCTCGAGCTAGTTTTTGCGACATCGTTATAGACATAATAATTACCTTCATTTAATTGCTATTCATATGCAAGATAGACATAAATAGCGAACTCCTATAATTATTGACTTTATCTTGCTATCACATAGGGAGTGATAATGATTATTTTATTATTTTTCGCTGGGGTGTCAAATTTATTATAAATTTGTACACGCTTAATTTTTATTGAATTGATAACAATTATCATTACTATTGTTTCTCACAATAGTTTATAACGAGAATAATAAAGTGAGAATTCCTCTGATGATATGTGCATTAATGGCATCTTTCCCTAGTTTTTCCAATTGCTTAACCGTAACCGAAGGCAAAGAAATAACAGGTCAGTTTGATAACAACAACACGTTGTGTTTTACCACGCAACTAGAGAGTCAACGTTATGCCGAACTGAATGTGAAAGGGATACAAAACCTGCGATTAGAAACCCCAAATGGCACACATATCCGTAGCTTATTAAAAGATATTCCTGCGGATGGGCAACAAAAAGTGCGTTTTTTATTGCCTGAAACCGCAAGTTATCAATTAGTTGCACAGGGTGAAAAGGGAAAATCATGGCAACTCATACTGACAACACAGCCTTATCAACCTTTAGATAAAGATGCGAAAATTGCACCTATTAGTCCTCGTTTACAAACACTTGCTCAACAACTCAATCAACAAAGTATTCAGGCATTTTGGCAACAAGTACGCCATGAAGGTACACCCCTTATTGAGCCTTATGATAAGGATAAAAAGTTAGTCACTTTCTTATGGCAAGGTGCAAAGAAGAATGTCTATTTATTGGGATCACCAGAGGGTAATCATGATCCATTAACCCATTTAGCCAATAGTGATATTTGGTATCGTAGCTATATCGTACCTAACGATACATTAATGCAATATAAATTAGCGCCTGATGTGCCTATCATTGAAAATGCAGAGCCATTCGAACAACGTCGCGCTATTTTAACCACAGCACAGGCAGATCCGCTGAATTCTCAAGATTCACCAAGCAAATCTGAGGATATTTATAATCACTTTTCTTTATTATCGTTAGATAGTCAACGTGAATGCCAATTGCCTGATATTCTTGATAGAAAAATGAAAGGCAACACAGAAATTGTGCGTTTTTACAGTCAGATCTTAAATAACGATCGTGAAATAGCGCTTTACCAGCCCGCTCAAAAAATGGAAGTACCTCGACTTTTAGTGTTATTTGATGGTCAAACTTATCGTCGTCAATATGGTCTTGATCAATTTTTTGATAAGCAGATCGAAGACGGGAAATTGGCGCCGATGATGATCCTCTTTGTTGATAGCATTGATAGTGATCGCCGTAGTATTGAATTACCGCCTAATCCTGATTTTTATCGCTTTTTAGCCGACGAATTATTTGTTTGGTTGGAAAAAGAGAAAGGTATTCACGTATCAGGAGAAGAAACCATTGTGGCAGGTTCGAGTTATGGAGGATTAGCGTCTTCATGGGTGGCATTTAATCGCCCTGATCGCTTTGGTAAAGTGCTGAGTATGTCAGGCTCTTATTGGTGGGCGCCTGAAAATGAAGAGCCTGAATGGCTTATTCGACAATTTGAGCAAGCAGATAAAAAGCCATTACAGTTTTTCTTAGAGGCGGGGTTATTTGAAAACCGTGGTGATAAAGGGGGGATTTTAAATAATAATCGCCATCTTAAACGGGTTTTAGAACAAAAAGGTTACCCAGTTCAATCGCTAGAAATGGCAAGTGGGCATGATTATATCTCTTGGTGTGAAACGCTATATCTCGGTGCGAAAGCATTAACTAAAGAACATTAATATTGATAATGACAGAAGCTTATGAGTGATGATAAACGGCATAAGCTTCTAATTTGTCACCAACCTGTCATAAAGCTGTCATCAAAATCGCATTTACTCTTCATTTCTCTGTCATTTAACTGCCGTAAGCTTTTCCTGACTTAAAACATTAACCCTGTTTTTTACTTTAGAGTGCAAGGAAAAAGCTATGTCTCATCGTTACCAACGTTCTATTTTATCCGTTATTGTAACAACGCTATTAGCTGGCGCGAGTTTCTCTTCTTTTGCTGCTCCCGTTGCTGCTGATGCCATTTTAGCTCAAGATCGTGCAGCAAAAGGTAATATCACGGAATTTGGCGGTGCTCGCCGTATGACTCAAGATCAAACTGAGGCATTAAAAGCCGCTTTAAATAATAACCAAGCGAAAAATGTAATCCTCTTTATTGGTGATGGTATGGGGGATTCTGAAATCACCGTTGCACGTAACTATGCCGAAGGTGCGGGTGGTTTCTTTAAAGGTATCGATGCCTTACCTATTACGGGTCAATACACACACTACGCTTTAGACAGAAAAACCCAAAAACCTAATTATGTAACAGACTCTGCCGCTTCTGCGACAGCATGGGCTTCGGGTGTGAAAACCTATAATGGTGCATTAGGGATTGATGTGTTTGGTAAGGATCATCAAACTATTTTGGAATTAGCAAAAGCCAATGGAAAGGCGACAGGGAACGTGACAACCTCTGAAATTCAAGATGCAACACCTGCGGCTCTGTTCTCGCATGTAACAGGACGTAAATGCTATGGCCCTGTTGAAACCTTAGAGAAATGCTCAACAAACGCATTGGAAAATGGCGGTAGAGGTTCTATCTCTGAGCAATTATTAGTGACTCGCGCTGATGTCACATTAGGTGGTGGAGCAAAAAGTTTTGCTCAAACGGCTGTAGCGGGTGAATACAAAGGCAAAACGTTAGAGCAACAAGCCATTGAGCGTGGTTATCAAATCGTGAAAGATGCCAAATCACTCGATGCGATTACGCTTGCGAACCAAGATAAGCCTGTACTAGGTTTATTCCATGAAGGCAATATGGCAGTGGCATGGGAAGGCCCTAAAGCGACTTACCACGGTAATTTAAACAACCCACCTTTAGAGTGCAAACCTAACGCTAAACTTGATCCGAATGCGCCAACACTGGCACAAATGACCAAAAAAGCGATCGATTTGCTGAAAACCAATGAAAATGGCTTCTTCTTACAAGTCGAAAGTGCCTCTATCGATAAGCAAGATCATAATGCGAATCCTTGCGGACAAATTGGTGAAACTGTTGCGCTAGATGAAGCCGTACAAATCGGTTTAGATTTTGCTAAACAAAACGGCGACACTCTGATTATCGTGACTGCTGATCATGCGCATTCAAGCCAAATTATTGAAGCTGATGTGAAATCCAGCGGGTTAACACAGGCACTTATCACTAAAGATGGTGCGGTTATGGTGGTGAATTACGGTAACTCAGAAGAAGAGTCTCAAGAGCATACAGGAGCACAATTACGCGTTGCCGCTTATGGTCCACATGCGGCTAATGTGGTTGGGTTAACTGACCAAACAGATTTGTTTTTCACAATGCGTGATGCGATGGGTCTGAAGTAAGTTCAAGTTGAATTTATAGTCTGTCTGAACTTGTAGTCGAATTGCCTTACTAAATTGTTGTATTTTCGCGCGACTTAGAGAGATACCCTCTAGTCGCGTTTTTTTATTAAGAATTGAGTCTGCTAAAAATAAAATGATAATAAATCAATAGGTTATTTATAGTCTGATTTTGAAAGTGACACTTTCTCTGCTATAATTAGCAGAATTCACACATTAATCCATATAATATTCTCAACTTCTCCATTGATTATTGCGCTTAAGTTGCAATATCTTTTTGTCTAATAACCCAATGTGTTATTAAGGCATTACCAGCAAATATCTTTTCTCAGAGCGTTATCTGCTCATGGTCTTTCTCTTTTTTATGAGATTGAAGGAGAACAGAGTCAAACAAACAACGATAAGAATAAGGTTATTTTTTCTATGCTGACACTGCTTCATTTACTCTCATCTGTCGCGCTTCTTGTCTGGGGAACACATATTGTTCGTACAGGCATTATGCGTGTTTTTGGCTCTGATTTACGCCGAATTTTAGGTAAAAGTATTAATAAAAAATCCAACGCCTTTCTTGCGGGGGTGGGCGTAACGGCATTAGTGCAAAGCAGTAATGCGACGGCACTTTTGGTTATCTCTTTTGTGACGCAAGGACTGATTTCGATTACACCAGCACTTGTTATTATGCTAGGCGCGGATGTGGGTACTGCGTTAATGGCGCGTGTGCTGACATTTGATCTCTCTTGGTTATCGCCACTCCTTATCCTTATCGGTGTTATTACTTTTTTAAGTCGTAAAAAAGAGCGAGTAGGACAACTAGGACGTGTGGGCATTGGTCTTGGTTTGATTTTGTTGGCTTTACAACTCATTGTGGCATCGGCAGAACCTATTATGCACGCAAGTGCAGTCCAAGCTATTTTTACCTCTCTCAGTGGCGATACTATTTTAGCGCTATTGGTGGGGGCACTCTTTGCAATGGTGAGTTACTCGAGCCTTGCGGCAGTGTTGTTAACGGCAACATTAAGTGCAACAGGGTTAATGCCATTATATATCAGCCTTTCCATTGTAATTGGCTCAAATATTGGTAGTGGGTTGCTTGCATTAATAAGTAGTCGGGGACAAAGCGTTGCCTCTCGACAAGTTGTGTTGGGAAGCTTATTTTTTAAACTGATTGGCGCATTGATTGTTTTACCATGGATAACGTATCTTGCTTCTGAAATACAAAAATATGGTTTTTCACCGGCTGAAGTCGTTATCTATTTTCATGTTATTTATAATCTTGCTCGCTGTATTTTGATGATCCCTTTTGTTGGCATAATGGCGAAATTATGTCAGCGACTCATTCCTGAATTACCGACCACGGGATCTGAAATGGCACCGCGTTATTTAGATCAATCCGCTATTGATACGCCTTCATTGGCAATTGCTAATGCGGTTAGAGAATCACTACGATTAGGTGATGTTATAGAACAAATGCTGCAACGTTTTACTGCGTTAATGGAAGGCGATCGTCAGCAAAAAAGGGAAATTAGCCAGTTAGAAGAAGAGGTAGAATTACTCCACAGCAGCATTAAATTGTATATGGCACAAATTCAACAGCATGATCTAGGAACTGAAGATTCTCGACGTTGGGCTGAAATTATTGATACAGCGATGAATTTACAACAATCATCCGCTATTATTGCGCGTATGTCGGCTGAAGTGGTTAGCAAAGGTTTAAATCACCACTTGTTTTTATCGGAGGAAGGACGTCGTGAATTACAGACACTCCTTGAGCGTCTGCAAAGTAATCTGAATCTGGCGATGTCGGTATTTGTTTCCGGCAACATGGAACATGCTCGTAAATTACGTCGAGCAAAACATCGTTTCCGTTTACTCAACCAGCGTTACTCGTTTGCCCATGTAGAACGTCTTCATTTGCATAATATGCAAAGCATTGAAACCAGTTCACTGCATACCAGTTTGCTCGGTGATATGAAACGGTTGAATTCCTTGTTCTGTGCTGTGGCTTATCACGTACTAGAACGAAGTGAATCATCATCAGAACAGGTTTAATAATGAAATACATTATTCGTCAATTAACACGAAATGAAATTCCACAAGTATGGGCAATTGATAGAACCGAGCTTATTGAAAAGCTATATGTCTTAAAAGAAGGAATATTGCTTTTATCAGAGCAACGCTTTGATATGAAAGGTTGGCCAGAAGGTGAATCAGAACATTACACACCTGTTTTACTTGAAAGTTTTGATCGAGGAGCGCCTTTTTGGGGTGTTTTTAAACAAGATCAGTTGGTCGCGGCGGCAAGTGTTGATCCACAAAAACGGGGTCAAAATGGCACTTTACTTCAACTCTCTTTTTTACATGTTAGCCACCAGCAACGTGGGCAAGGTTTAGCACGAATATTATTTGATTATTGTGTGGAATATGCGAAGAAAAAAGGGGCTGGTGGATTATATATCTCATCAACACCTTCTGAAAATAGCGTGAATTTTTATCAGCATTTAGGGTGTCGTTTAATTGATATTCCTGATCCAGAGCTTTATGAAAGAGAGCCTGAAGATATTCATTTAGTCTTTCATTTTATCGAGCCAAATAACGCTTAATTTTGTTTATTGACTATGATAACAACATAATAAAATGAAATGCTTTATCGTGAAAATGATAAGGCATTTTTTATGCCTGAGACTAAAGAATACACATAACCATTTAAAAAATAAGGATATAAGGTAAGTTTTTTTCTTTATATAAGTTGATTTAGCATAAATGTTATATATAATAATGAAAATCATTATCATTAATGGTGAGTTATTATGGCTAAATCAACGCGCTTATCTCCAGTTACGTCTTGGACATCTCGCATTAGTTTATGGGAAATGTTGGCGGTTTCTTCTTTACTAACAGTGATCACGCATTCTATTGCAGGAACATCCGCTTTTACGCTGGTTTTAGTGGTTTCAATGCTGTTATCAACCTTGATGCTGTTCCATAAAAAATTATAAATGTGGGTAATGATCCCCGCAGGCGTTGTATTAACCTACAGTTTGATGACACTTTTAGTCGCGTATCATGGATAGAGAAAAGAATACTCGGTGTGTAATCGAATGGGTGTTATTACAAGGAAAAAATAAAGGCTCATTGAGTGGTGCGAAGAGGGGGACTTGAACCCCCACGTCCGTAAGAACACTAACACCTGAAGCTAGCGCGTCTACCAATTCCGCCATCCTCGCAGTTTTACTCAATCATTTTTGCTCTACAAATTGTTTGGTGCGAAAGGGGGGACTTGAACCCCCACGTTCGTAAGAACACTAACACCTGAAGCTAGCGCGTCTACCAATTCCGCCACTCTCGCAATATCAACATCATCTGTGCAGATAGGTGGCGAATTTTATGCTTTTTATTTTTGGCGTCAATTATTTTTTATCAATAAATTATCTTGGTGATGAAAAATAAAACACCTTGGAGCATTACTTAAAATCAGTCCAAAAATAAAGCCCTGTTATTTATAACAGGGCTTGTGATTACTCTTTTTTAGTTGCTTGGTAAACTTTGAATTTACCTGTTGATGCAAGCACTTCATGAGAGCCAAATACATGATCCAGTATATCTGGATAAGGGATAAATGAATTCGCCACAATGCGTAATTTACCGCCTCTTTTTAGATAATTTGGTGCAAGGCGAATAATATCTTCAGCTGCTTCATAGCTTGTACCTAAACCATCATGGAAAGGTGGGTTTGAGATTATCCAATCATAAGTCTCTTCAACTGCTGAATAGACATTACTCGCAATCACTCGACCTTCTAATTCATTCACGTTTAAGGTAGCGATACTAGAAGAAATTGCCGCAGCATTCACATCACACAGTGTTAGTTTCAACATTGGATTTTTCTTGCCAAGTACAGTAGCAAGAACACCACAGCCACATGCCATATCCAGTAAATCTCCAACCATTGCATCATCAAAAGTTGATAGTAATAAACGGCTACCCTCATCTAATGCATTTTGGCTAAATACACCCGGTAATGCCATTACAGTAAGATCGTCATGGCGATAAGTTTGCCACCAGTTATTGCGGTCAAACAGTGTTTGATATGTTTGAGTACCAAAAAATAAGCTACAACGGCGTGCTGAATCTATTTTTTTAAGTTTAGCGATACCGTTCATTAATTCTGTGGCACTTTTAACACCGCTACGGTTTTCACCGACGATAAAGATTTCAGTACCCACTTGTAAGTTAGAGCAAAGGCTACGCAGTTGGAAAGTGGCTTCGTTTTTATTTTTAGGCCAAAAATAGATCAAGGTATTGCAATATTTCACAAAGGATTGATCAGCAACTAAACCAAAGAGTACGTTATCACCCATTGATTTTAGTAATGGTAGCCATTGGTGATATTGGTTGGTATATGCTCTGACACTTTTCGCCTGAATTTGCGCCGCGAAAGTATCTTGAAGATCACCTGCAATAAGTACATGCCTGTCTGCGAAATGATCTAGGTGACGAAGAATAACTTCGCTAGCAGGGGACAGTGAGGACATTATGATTATTACTCCTTAAAAAACATGAGACGCATGATATCAGATATAAAGAAACCGACGCTATTTATTGGCGTAGTTTATGCCCTCTGATACTATGTACCGTTGTTCTACACTTGATAGGTAAGCATAATGAGCCGTAAAGACAGAATGTTATCCCAACTTGGAATTCGTCAGTGGGTACTTCGTAAGCCTGCTGTGTTAAAAGGCGAGCATTCTGTTCAATTTCCGGATACAACACGTTTACTTATCATTACTGATGATACCGTTGATCTAAATAACGGGCTTTTCTCTGATATTTTTAGCGCCATGGGGATAGATAAAGACGAAATCTATTGTATTACAACAGATGATGTGAGCATGCTCACAGAATCATTTGATCTTCCCTGCTGGTTATTAGGCACTGATCTCATACTTCCCTCTGAATATACTTCTCTGAGAAGCCCTTCATTACATCAGTTATATTTTGATGCTGATGCAAAACGCGATCTTTGGAAACAAATCTATCAATATGAAGACCATTTCACTCTTAAACCCTGCTGATTTACCTTTAGCATGGCAAATTGAAAAATTAAGTCACTCATTCCCTTGGAGTGAAGAAACATTTTATAGTAACCAAGGAAGTCATTATTTTAATCTGAAAATTTGCATTGATAATATTATTGTAGGTTTCGCAATTACGCAATTAATATTAGATGAGGCAACACTTTTTAATATTGCAATCCATCCTGATTATCAGGGAAAAGGTTATGGCAAAGCGCTTTTACTAGAACTAATTGAAAAACTTGAGAAAAAAAATATCACCACCTTGTGGTTAGAGGTGCGAGAATCTAATGAAAAAGCGTTCAATCTCTATGAATCTATAGGATTTAATTTCGTTTCGAAACGCAAAAACTATTACCCAACAAAGACGGGGAATGAAGATGCGATTATCATGGCTTATCCTATTTCTTTCTAATTAAATTTTTATTTAAGTTAAATTTTAAACGCCTTCTATTAGGCGTTTTTTATTTTATTTAAAGTATTAGAATTTTATTTTTTATTAATTGTATTTAAAATTTATCTTTATTTTTACTTAATGTAAATTTATAAAGTTAATTTCACTTTTGTCATCGTTTAATTTTAAAACACTAGGTGATTATCACGGTGTTAAAAAGGTGAATAGTATTTAAAATAAGTAAATTGAGTATTTATTTTTATTTTAAATAAAGTGATTGATCTCTAAATATAGAAAAATTAAATCTAAATAAAGGTGTATTTATTTTGGTTTTTATATTCAATCCCAATTTTAACCGAAAATAAATAGGCTAATTCTTTGCTTTATTAGTAGCTCAAAAAGGTAACTTGTAAAATTTTTAGTAAACATCGGTATGCTGAGAGTTTCAATGAAAATAAGGTTACTCTATGAGGCGATAGTTAGATTGGTTCTTACAAAGCAAACAAACCAAAGCATTGCAGATGTTACTCGCAGACTGAACTAAGTAAGCCTTCTAGGTTTTAGTAGTGTGGGTTTAAAAATTGGCTATTATACGGCGATTTTCGCCGTAAAATGATAAAAAGATAAACTAGAGAAAGGATTTGGTGTTTAGAAATGATTAGTCATTCCCTGCGAGAAACGGTGAAAGAGTCTTATAAACAGTCTCTTAAAACTCTTTTACCTTATGGCATGTTAGCTACAAAGAAATGGCTTGCAGAGCAGGGCTTGAGTGCGCATTCATTAGATAACGCTGTCAAAACCGATACGTTATTGCTACTAGCTACAGGTGTTTACAGCCAGTATTCCCGATCTGTCACTTGGGAAGGCGTAGTAGCTTCTATGCAGCGTATGATGGATAAAAGTGTAGATGAACAACTTCCGCCTGTTGTGGTAGGTGGATTGTCAGCGCTTTCCATATCTGGTTTGTCACAATATTTGTCATTAGGGAGTACACCTCATATTCATTTATATGCAGCGAAAAAGCTTCCCTCCTGGCTTGCGAGACTGTCATTACCAATTAAGTTCGAAGGGCATAGTACAAGTAAACTTTGGCCTGATAGCTTATTCAAAGATAGAGCATTTGTTAAAGAGTATAAATGGGAAGAGCAATTGCCACCTGTGTATTTTTCATGTCCGGAAAAAGCCATATTGGAGGTGTTGGTGGGTTTGCCTGAAAGTGAGTCATTTGAACATGCCGATGAGTTAATGCAGGGGTTGGTGAACTTATCTCCAAGAAAGCTTGATACGCTCTTAAAAGCATGTAAAAGCGTAAAGGCCAAACGCTTGTTCTTTTGGCTTGCAAAACGCCAAGCTTATCCTTGGTTTGATAAGTTAAATGTAGAAAATTACGATTTAGGCTCAGGTAAACGTGTTGTTGCTAAAGGTGGAAAGTTGGATACAGAGTATCTAATAACAGTACCTCAGCATGTGGCATTGGCAAGTAAAGGATCAGTTTAGTGGAACTAGAAGCCGTAAGGGTGCGCCTAGTAGACCTCATTCACCAAGGACTGACCAATATTGAAAAGGCTTTTTTGCTATCCTTTAAAAATCGAAATCCCAATTGGTCTTTACTCAGCTTGGATGGAGCCAGTGAGCTTCCTGCTATCAAATGGAAACAAATCAATTTGGCAAGAATGCCGAATGAAAAACATGCACAAGCCCTAGAAAAGCTGAAAGATGTTCTCGGTATATGATTTCTAAAAAATAGACATTTATGTCGTGTTGAACACTTCCATGCCGTGCTCCTGTTACAATATTAACTGTTACAAGATCGAGTATTGCAGTTTAAATTGTAGAAATGGTAACCAATTACGCAACCATTGATTGTTTATACTGACAAGATAGGCGAAAATAAGCGCCAATTAAGATTAACTTACGGGTTGAATGTCTTTATAGTCACTTTAATTGTTACTTATAGCAATATATCAGTGTTTTACATTCTCTCGTCTATCAACTAGAAGATCACCATTGATGTCTAATCCTATTTTTCAGCAAGAAGTTGCTCGTCGTAGAACTTTTGCCATTATTTCCCACCCCGATGCGGGTAAGACAACCATCACTGAAAAAGTGTTGTTATTCGGACAAGCTATTCAACGTGCAGGAACCGTAAAAGGCCGCGGTTCAAATCAGCATGCAAAGTCTGACTGGATGGAAATGGAAAAACAACGTGGTATTTCTATTACAACCTCAGTCATGCAGTTCCCTTATGCAGATTGCTTAGTTAACTTATTAGATACCCCGGGGCATGAAGACTTCTCTGAAGATACTTATCGTACTTTAACCGCAGTTGACTGCTGTTTAATGGTCATTGACTCCTCTAAAGGTGTCGAAGATCGTACTCGTAAGTTAATGGAAGTAACACGTTTACGTGATACCCCAATTCTGACCTTTATGAATAAACTCGACCGTGATATTCGTGATCCAATGGAAGTCATGGACGAAGTTGAAACAGAATTAAAAATTGCGTGTAGCCCAGTTACTTGGCCTATTGGTTGCGGAAAGCTCTTCAAAGGGGTTTACCACATTCTGAAAGATGAAACTTATCTTTATCAAACAGGTCAAGGTCACACTATTCAGGATTCTCGTGTCATCAAAGGGTTAGATAACCCTGAGCTTGATGAAGCTATTGGTGATGATTTAGCAAGTCAATTACGTGATGAATTAGAATTAGTATTAGGTGCTTCTCATGAATTTGATCATGAGGCATTTTTAGCTGGCGAATTAACTCCAGTGTTCTTTGGTACAGCATTAGGTAACTTTGGTGTTAACCATATGCTTGATGGCCTTGTAAAATGGGCGCCAGCACCAATGCCACGCGAAACCGATGTGCGTAAAGTTACCGCTTCTGAAGAAACGTTCACAGGTTTCGTCTTTAAGATCCAAGCAAATATGGACCCTAAACACCGCGACCGTGTTGCATTCTTACGTGTTGTATCTGGTATGTATGATAAAGGCATGAAACTGCATCAAGTTCGTCTCAAAAAAGATGTGGTAATTTCAGATGCATTAACCTTTATGGCGGGTGACCGTTCTCATGTTGAGCATGCTTATCCTGGGGATATTATTGGTCTTCACAACCACGGAACCATTCAAATTGGTGACACCTTTACTCAAGGTGAGATCCTGAAGTTTACAGGTATTCCAAACTTTGCCCCAGAATTGTTCCGCCGTATTCGTTTACGTGATCCGTTAAAACAGAAACAGTTACTTAAAGGATTGGTACAGTTATCAGAAGAGGGTGCTGTACAGGTCTTTAGACCATTGGCAAATAACGATTTAATCGTAGGTGCCGTGGGTGTGCTTCAGTTTGATGTGGTTGTTGCAAGACTGAAGAGTGAATATAACGTTGAAGCAATTTATGAATCCGTTAACGTTTCAACAGCACGCTGGGTTGAATGTAATAACGAGAAAAAACTCGAAGAGTTTAAACGTAAAAATGAACAAAACTTGGCACTTGATGGCGGCGATAATTTAACTTATATCGCACCAACGATGGTCAACTTGAATTTAACGCGTGAGCGTTATCCTGAGGTTGAGTTCCATCAGACCCGTGAACACTAAATACTCGTCATACTTCAAGTTGCAGCGTTGTTGACTATGTTCATTCGCACTAGTCACATACTTTTGTATGTTCCTAGCGACTCATTCACTTGTCGCCTAGCTGCACCTTGAATTATTTAGAGTATTTATTTGCCATGTTTCAAGTTGCAGCGTTGTTGACTACGTTCATTCGCACTAGTCACATACTGATGTATGCTCCTAGCGACTCATTCACTTGTCGCCTAGTTGCACCTTGAATTATTTAGAGTAAGGGTGCTGTTATTTGAATATTTAACTCAATGAAAAGGCTATATTTTTAATATAGCCTTTTTTGTTTTTTTACCTCATTGCACATTATTTAACAATAACACTCTGTGAGATACTCGATTTCTCTATCAAATTCGTTTTGTATACCCTGAATATCCTGCCCAAAGCCCTTCTTCATTCGGAATTACTCTTTTTTTTTTCTGCTAAAATTATACTCGTTTTTATACTTATTTATAAATAAATGTAAAATTTTTTATAATTTTATGGGTTGTTAATAGAATAAAATCATTAGGATTAGTCTTTATTTGTTATTTTTTGCTTTATTAAATGCCAATAGATTATTAGTGTAATAGCTTAGTTTGTTAAAATTTTTTAGTACTTAATAAAAATACACATATTAAAAATACACATATTTCCTATCGCAGTTATTGTGATTAGGGGGAGAGCAATGAAACAATATAAAACGCTAAAATTAGCGTTAGTAATGTCAATGGGCTTAACTTTTTTCAGTATGGGCGCGTCAGCCGAAACATCGTGGTATAGCGAAATTAATACTGTAACGAATAACACAGGGCAGAATCTAAGCGATACTTCTATTTCTAATAAAATTAAAGATACGCTATTGGCAATGCAAGATATCGATAGTGACAATATTTCTATTCGTACTGAATTTGGGCATGTCTTTCTTTCAGGTTTTGTTGATAGTAAAGCGCAAGAAGAAAAAATATTGCAAGTTATTGATAAAATTGCAGGTGTTAAAAGCGTAGACTCAGATGTAAATATCAAATCATAAACATGATTTTCTTTTATATTCGTCATATTCTAAGAAGATATTGTCTAAATTATTTATATGAATACGTAAAAAGAATGACGCCAAAAAAATGTGAGGGTATCCTTTGTTAAGTTGTATAAAGGAGACATTATGGGGAAGTATATACCTGTCACATTAAATAATATTACGGCACTCGAATTTCAATCATCACTGCCACAAGGTAAAGTTGCTTTAGTTTGTGAAGGCGGGGGGCAACGCGGGATCTTTACTGCGGGTGTTCTTGATGAATTTATGCGTTCACAGTTTGATCCCTTTGATATTTTACTTGGGGTATCTGCGGGAGCGCAAAATTTATCTGCTTTTGCCTGTGGTCAGCGTGGGTATGCACGTAAAATTATTAATCGCTATACAACCAATAATCAATTCTTCAATCCTATTCGCTTTGTTCGTGGCGGTAATTTACTCGATCTTGATTGGTATATAGAAACAACGGCTAAAGAAATGCCTCTTGATATGCCAACAGCATTACGCCGTTTTGATGCGGGTCGCGAATTTTATATGGTGGCAAGTCGTTCTGATAATTTTCAGGCAAATTATTTTCAGCCCGATGAACCGACTTGGCTTGAGATAATCAAAGCATCCAGTGCCATTCCTGCTTTTTATCGTAATGGTGTCTTATTTCATGATGTTGTTTATCATGACGGCGGTATCAGCGATGCTATTCCTGTGAGAGAAGCTTATCGACGTGGTTGTCGTACTATTGTCGTTGTTCGTACCGTTCCTTCTGAATATCAATATACAACAGAATGGGTTGAGCGTATGGGAAAATGGTTTGAAAATAGCCGTTTACAGCGCTTTATGGCGATGGCTCAAGTCCATATCGAAACCTATACCGACACAATTAAATTTATCCAATCTCCCCCAGAAGATGTTGTTGTTATTGAAATATATCCACCAACTACATTGCAATCTAGTGCATTAGGAAGTCGTTTAAATGCATTAAATCATGATTATCATGTGGGTAGACGTTGCGGGCGTTATTTTCTGGCGACAATTGGCCAGCATTTTTCTAAGAAAAAATTCAAACAGTACGATAGAAAAGTCTTTAGTTTGTTTGAACAAGAAGCGAAGGCTGATAAAGCGGAGAATGCTTCTATTATTCAACAAGGAGCTCGGAGCGTACATCCTGACGTGAGGCAAATTCAGAATGAATAAATTTATTGATACTCACTGCCATTTTGATTTTCCGGTTTTTTATGATGATATTGCCAACAGCTTGTCACTAGCACATCAAGCTCATATTGAAAAAATAATTATTCCCGCCGTTGCACGTTGGAATTTTGATGTTGTTGCAGAGTTAGCGAATAATCATCATCAATTATATTGTGCATTGGGGTTACACCCTTTATATATTGAAGAGCACACTGAACAGCATCTCTTGGAATTAAAACAGAAATTAAAAACAGCTTCTCGTTGTGTTGCCATCGGAGAGATAGGACTTGATGACTATATGGATAATCCTCAGCCTGAGAAGCAAGAGGCGTTTTTAATTGCACAGCTTAAACTAGCGATTGAATTTGATTTGCCTGTGATCCTACATTCACGTAAAACCCACGATAAGTTAAGCGCACTTTTACGCCGTTATGATGTGCCTCGCAAAGGGGTTATTCATGGTTTTGCAGGAAGTCTGCAACAGGCAGAAAAGTTTATTCAGCAAGGCTATTTTATTGGCGTTGGTGGAACTATTACTTATGAGCGAGCACAAAAAACTCGCCGCGCAATTGCCTCGTTACCACTAGAATATCTGTTATTAGAGACAGATGCTCCTGATATGCCTGTGAGTGGTTTTCAAGGTGAACCTAATCGCCCTGAGCGTATTCAGAACGTTTTTTCCCAACTCTGTGAGCTGCGTCAAGGATCACCAGAGGTGATCGCAGAGCAACTCTATCTCAATAGCCTACAATTATTCCGATTAAAAGATAACACCTCGTCTTTATCCTAAACTTATTTAATCAAAAAGATTAAAAATACGCCTTATTTTAATTGTACTTATACAAATAAAACGTTCATTTATTTCTGCTATTTAAGATTAAAGCCATCATTTGTTAATCGAATGATATTTTTTTTAAATTAGCCTATTCAATAAGTGCGTTTTTTAGGTTTATTTATGTGATCTACTTCTCATTTGTGGGTTTTGTGTTGCTTTTTTCAAGCGCTATTTGTGATGGATATAGAGGGTTCTTTTTCTGGACTAGGTATAATTATCTGGCAAAAAGAGTCAATAATCTCAGGCTAGAGCATTATTGATAATCCATTAAATTTTTATGTGAACAGGGATCCTTCAATGCAACTCATTATGAGCTTGGTCGGAATGGCAACATTAATATTGATAGCCATTCTATTTTCCAGCAATCGACGTGCAATTAGACTACGTACAGTTGGTGGCGCATTCCTTATTCAGATTGGCTTAGGTGCATTTGTTCTTTATTCCGACGGTGGTCGCGAAGTGCTTCTTGCGGTTTCTGATGGTGTTAAGAATGTTATTGATTACGGCAATAATGGGATGAGCTTCCTATTTGCAGGCCTAGTATCAGATAAAATGTTCGAGTTGTTTGGTGGTGGCGGTTTCGTATTCGCCCTACGCGTACTGCCTGTTATCGTGTTTTTCTCCTCTTTAATTGCTGTGCTGTATTACCTCGGCATTATGCAAATTGTGATTAAGATTCTTGGTGGTGGTTTACAAAAAGTCCTTGGTACATCACGTACAGAATCGATGTCTGCAACAGCCAATATCTTTGTGGGTCAGACCGAAGCTCCGCTTGTTGTTCGTCCTTATATTGCAAGAATGACAACCTCTGAGTTATTCGCTGTTATGTGTGGTGGTCTTGCTTCTGTTGCGGGTTCTGTTCTTGCTGGATATGCAAGCATGGGTGTGCCATTAGAGTATTTGATTACGGCATCATTTATGGCAGCACCAGGTGGTTTACTCTTTGCTAAGCTGTTGATCCCTGAAACAGAAACGCCAGACGATCAAAAAGATGCGCTGGATAAAATGACCGATGAAGAAAAACCAGCAAATATTATTGATGCGGCCGCAGCTGGCGCATCTTCAGGTCTACAACTGGCACTTAACGTCGGTGCTATGTTACTTGCTTTCGTTGCGTTAATTGCATTAGTCAATGGTATCTTAGGTGGCATTGGTGGCTGGTTTGGTTATGAGAATTTCTCATTAGAATTAGTATTAGGTTGGGTTTTTGCACCTATTGCTTTCTTAATCGGTGTACCTTGGAGTGAAGCGACCGTTGCTGGCTCATTTATTGGTCAAAAACTAGTTATTAATGAATTCTATGCTTACTCTGAATTTAGCAAATATCTACAAGATGAAGCTCAAGTTGCTGCATCAGGCTTAATCATCTTATCAGAGCAAACAAAGATAATTATCTCCTTTGCACTGTGCGGTTTTGCTAACCTCTCTTCCGTTGCTGTACTGCTAGGTGGTTTAGGCGGAATGGCTCCAAATCGCCGTAAAGACGTGGCTCGTTTAGGGATGAAAGCCGTACTTGCTGGTACACTCTCTAACTTAATGAGTGCGACGATTGCAGGTTTCTTCTTTGCATTAACCGCAATGGCTGTTGTTGCTGCTTAATTGATTTTGATTATAAAGAGCAGATGGGTTTTGCCTGTCTGCTCTTTTATGTTTGTTTTCTGCTGTAATGTTAACTACTTTTATTGTGAGAGATATTTCGCAATTTGTATTGAATAGGGTCAATAGCGATATCATTTCATATTGATCTCGCTTTTTTTGCGTTATAAAGACGACTTAGAGGCGTTATTCGAGTAACATTAAACCAGAAAATGACCTAATTGTGATGTTGGTCACACTTATATGTCATTGTTTGCAAGTTGCATTTGATTAGTGTGACGTAAAGCACATCTAATTGTTCCTTAGCGTGTTCAAATAAGATGTGCTGAAACTTCATGGAATGGCGAAGGCTCAATGACGGGTCGCCGAAGTGAGCATAGCGCGGTGAGAGGGAGCTCAGCTGTCGTTGTAGCGCAAGTTACAACAACATCTTCAAGGAACCAAGTCCGCTCGCCAACAAATTTAATCGCTAACCTTAAGCGTACGCCCAAAAGGGCTTGAGAAACATCGTTGGAGAGTTTTATGACAGATTTAACCGCTGCAGCGCGCCTTGCGCTGTCTTTGATGGATTTAACTACATTAAATGATGACGACACTGATGCAAAAGTGACTGCATTGTGTCATCAGGCTAAAAGCCCTGAAGGGAATACAGCCGCTATTTGTATCTATCCACGTTTTATTCCGTTAGCACGTAAAGTGTTACGCGAACAGGGTACTCCAGAAGTCCGTATCGCAACCGTAACTAACTTCCCTCATGGTAATGATGATTTAGATATCGCATTAGCAGAAACCAACGCGGCATTAGCTTATGGCGCAGATGAGGTTGACGTAGTTTTCCCTTACCGTGCATTTATGGCAGGTAACGAGCAAATCGGTTTTGATATCGTTAAAGCATGTAAAGAAGCTTGCGCAGACGCGGGTGCTTTACTGAAAGTAATTATTGAAACGGGTGAGCTGAAAGATCCAGCGCTTATCCGTAAAGCATCTGAAATTTCAATCAAAGCAGGTGCTGACTTTATTAAAACTTCCACAGGTAAAGTACCTGTAAATGCAACACTGGAAAGCGCTGAGTTAATGATCCAAGTGATCCACGATATGGGTGTTGGCAAAGAAGTTGGTTTCAAACCAGCGGGTGGTGTACGTACCGCTGAAGAAGCTGCTCAATACCTTGCATTAGCTAACCGCATTATGGGTGACAACTGGGTTGATGCCCGTCACTTCCGCTTTGGTGCGTCAAGCCTGTTAGGTAATTTATTAGCCACTTTAGGTCATGGCGAACAAAAATCGTCTAGTGGTTACTAATCCATTCGTGAAATACGCCCACTTTTCGTTATTGTGGGCGTTACCAATGCTATAAAACCAGGAGGTTGCAGTGTTTCTTGCCCAAGAGATTATTCGTAAAAAGCGTGATGGTCATCCTTTAACTGAGGAAGAAATTCGTTTTTTCATTAATGGCGTCAGAGATAATACTGTTTCTGAAGGTCAAATTGCTGCCTTAGCAATGACTATTTATTTCCACGACATGACAATGCCAGAGCGTGTTGCTTTGACATTAGCTATGCGTGATTCCGGTTCAGTACTGAACTGGAAAAGCTTAAACTTAAATGGCCCAATTGTTGATAAACATTCAACCGGTGGTGTGGGTGATGTTACTTCACTGATGTTAGGGCCAATGGTTGCTGCTTGTGGTGGTTATGTTCCTATGATTTCTGGTCGTGGATTAGGTCACACAGGCGGAACATTAGATAAGCTTGAAGCAATACCGGGCTTTGATATTTTCCCTGATGATGAGAAATTCCGCGACATTATTCGCAATGTCGGCGTTGCCATCATTGGACAAACTAATTCATTAGCACCTGCTGACAAACGCTTTTATGCTACCCGTGATATTACTGCTACAGTTGATTCAATCCCGCTTATCACTGCATCTATTTTAGGTAAAAAATTAGCTGAAGGCTTAGATGCATTAGTGATGGACGTTAAAGTTGGCTCGGGTGCTTTTATGCCGACTTATCAAAAATCGGAAGAGCTGGCTGAGTCAATTGTCCAAGTAGCAAATGGCGCTGGCTGTCAAACCACTGCACTGTTAACTGATATGAACGAAGTATTAGCTTCTAGCGCAGGTAATGCGGTTGAAGTTCGTGAAGCGGTTCAATTCTTAACAGGCGAATATCGTAATCCACGTCTATTTGAAGTCACTATGGCGCTGTGTGTTGAAATGTTAGTATCAGGTCGTTTAGCGGATGATCGTCAACAAGCTCGCCAAAAACTGCAAGATGTGTTGGATAACGGTAAAGCAGCAGAAGTCTTTGGTCGTATGGTTACAGCACAGAAAGGCCCAACTGATTTTGTTGAAAACTACAATAAATACCTGCCAACTGCGGTATTAAGTAAACCTGTATTCGCTGAGAAAACAGGATTCATCACAGAAATGGATACACGTGCATTAGGTATGTCTGTTGTGACATTAGGTGGCGGTCGCCGTAAAGCGACTGATGCTATTGATTACAGTGTTGGCTTAAGCGACATCGCAGCACTTGGTGCTGAGATCAATACAGATACACCTTTAGCAATGATCCATGCTAACAGTGAAAAGTCATGGCAAGAAGCTGCGGCTGAAGTCCGTAAAGCGATGGTAATTGGTGACAGCAAACGCGAAGCTTCACCAATGGTGTACCGCCAAATCAGCGAATAAGAACTCAATTACGATTTATAAGTGACATATCCGTAGCCTACGGAGAATGACACAGGAGAGAGAATTATGAAACGTGTACATATCATGGTATTAGATTCCTTCGGTATCGGTGCTGCCGGTGATGCGGAGAAATTCGGTGACCAAGGTTCAGACACTTTAGGGCATATCGCACAAGCGTTTGCTGACGGTAAAGCAGATAGAGACGGCCGTAAAGGTCCTCTTCATTTACCTAATCTTTGCCGTTTAGGTTTAGGTAAAGCTGCGGAAGAATCAACAGGTAAATTCCCTATCGGTTTAGACAAAAACGCAGATATTATCGGTGCTTATGGCTACGCGAGTGAAATCTCTTCTGGTAAAGATACTCCGTCAGGCCACTGGGAAATCGCAGGTGTTCCTGTTCTATTTGATTGGGGATACTTCAAAGAACTGAAAAATTCATTCCCACAAGAGCTGTTAGAAAACATCGTTAAACGTGCCAAATTACCTGGATACTTAGGTAACTGCCACGCATCTGGTACAGTGATTCTGGATGAACTGGGTGAAGAGCATATGAAAACTGGTAAGCCGATTTTCTATACCTCTGCTGACTCTGTATTCCAAATTGCATGTCATGAAGAAACTTACGGTTTAGATGAATTATATGAGCTGTGTGAAATTGCTCGTGATGAACTAAACAAAGGCGATTACAATATTGGTCGTGTTATTGCGCGTCCATTTATCGGTGACAAACCAGGTAACTTCGCTCGTACAGGTAACCGTCATGATTTAGCGGTTGAGCCACCAGCACCAACTATGTTGAAAAAACTGGTTGATGAAAAACAAGGCCACGTTGTTTCTATCGGTAAAATTGCTGACATCTACGCAAACGTAGGTATCACTAAGAAAGTGAAAGCAACGGGTATTGATGCTCTGTTTGATGCGACACTTGAAGAAATGAAACTTGCGGGTGATAACACTATCGTCTTTACCAACTTTGTTGATTTTGACTCCTCTTACGGTCACCGTCGTGATGCTGTAGGTTATGGTGAAGCACTTGAGTTATTCGATCGTCGCTTACCAGAACTGATGGAACTGGTAAAAGAAGATGACATTCTTATTTTAACCGCAGACCACGGTTGCGACCCAACTTGGCCAGGTTCTGATCATACTCGTGAGCACATTCCTGTTCTGGTTTATGGTCCTAAAGTTAAACCAGGTTCATTAGGTCATCGTGAAACCTTCGCGGATATCGGTCAAACTGTTGTGAAATACTTCGGTTTATCACCAGTCGATTACGGTAAAGCGATGTTCTAATTTTATTTCGGTAGGTATAGCAATATACCTACCGAATAATATTTAAATAGTAAAAAGATCAATTAAAAGGAAGAGTTATGGCTACCCCTCATATTAACGCAGAAATGGGCGATTTTGCTGATGTCGTTTTAATGCCGGGCGACCCGCTTCGTGCTAAATACATCGCTGAAACTTTTTTACAAGATGTCCGTCAAGTAAATAACGTTCGTGGTATGTTAGGTTTTACAGGTACGTATAAAGGCCGTAAGATTTCTGTTATGGGTCACGGTATGGGTATTCCTTCTTGCTCAATTTACGCAAAAGAATTAATTACTGATTTCGGCGTAAAAGTGATCATCCGTGTGGGCTCATGTGGTGCGGTATTACCAGACGTTGAACTACGTGACGTTGTTATCGGTATGGGTGCATGTACAGACTCTAAAGTTAACCGTCTACGTTTCAAAGACCAAGACTTTGCCGCTATTGCAGATTTTGAATTAGTTCAAAATGCAGTATCTGCAGCTAAAGCAAAAGATATTAAAGTTCGTGTTGGTAATATCTTCTCTGCTGATCTGTTCTACTCTCCAGATCCAGAAATGTTTGATGTTATGGAAAAATACGGCATCCTTGGTGTTGAAATGGAAGCTGCTGGTATCTATGGTGTTGCCGCTGAATATGGTGCAAGAGCACTAACTATCTGTACTGTCTCTGATCACATCAAAAAAGGGACACAAACTACAGCAGAAGAGCGTCAAACGACTTTTAACGAAATGATTGAAATTGCATTAGAATCTGTTCTGTTATTAGAAGACTAATCAATACATCTCGTTGCTTAATAATAGTAAAAACCCAATTCTTTGAATTGGGTTTTTTTATGTCTAATCAATAATATGGCAAATTAAGGCGCATAAATATAGGTTTCTAAATAAGGATCCATTTTAATTGAGTAATTTTTTAAATTATCCAGACTTGGTGTTAATGGCCCTTTGCACTCTTTTTTACTGATAATATTATTGTCTTTATAAACAATAACACCATTAAATTGCCATCCTCTACCTTCACCGTCGTAAACAACGTAGCTGTAGTTCCCATTCTTAAATCGAACATAAGTCGATGCCCCTGCAACAAACATCTGATGCCCGTAAAAGACATTATTATTGGGTTGTTGAGGTACTGGTAGTGTTATCTCTGTTTTAGCAAGTGTGCCATAACGATACACAGGGGGTTTTCCCTGTTCAGCGGATACACTGACATACTTACCATTTTCAAGTTGGCAGGTAAATTCTTCAGCATGGACACTTGCGGATAATAATACGAATACAGCAACAACAGCCATATGTGCTTTCATATTGTGTTCTCCGTTAATTACCTACTCTATTACTTTAAGTATCGGCAAAGAAAACAAAATATGTAGAGTAAATATTCTGATTATTTAGCCAAGTTACTAATTTTCATTTTAACCAATATTTGTTTTATTTCCAGAATAATCAACTGTGATAATTTCTTTGTTTATTTTTTCATTGAATGTTATCTGCCAAACCAGCCTTATCCAATATTTTATACCTAATAATAGTTAAAATTAGAATTAATTTGCTAATTATGAAAAATATCATAGTGATTTCTTTTGATTTTGTTCTTTTTAATTAAATTAAATGTAATTTTCACTGTGCCAATTGTAGAAATAACAGATTAATTCAATTAATTAAATTAAGAGTTCAGTAATATCAGTTGGTTAGCATTCTATTGTTATATTTTGATTATATTTCAAATAGTTAATAGTATTGCAGGTGATTATTTTTGTTTTTATCTTTATTTTCATTGTGATGTCAGTCACATAAGCATATAAATGAAATAATCACATCTGTAAATTTAACTTTCCGAAAATTTCTATTGTATTGATATTAAATAAAATATTTTGTTTTATGTGGTTGCCAGCAGAACCTATGCGATCGCATGAAGCACTAACTAATTTAATTAGAAAATGTATAGTATTGCTATGCAATCAATTTAAAATTTTGTCGGTTTCTATTTGGAGAATATAGTGAAAAATCAAGATTTATTAGGTCTATCTTCTGCTAACATTCTAAATGCGGAATTTGAGAAGAAATACCACGACGTTATTGCTCACTTTTTCAGCCGAGATCCGAAGTATTGGCCGATATTTCAGGATAAAACCATCCAATCGATTACACAGTTTAGAAAAACAACGACTAATGATAATGACCAATTACAGCGTTATTCTAATGGGCCACAATTACTTGAACGTTTAATGGCAGATACACAAATCCAACAAAACATTAATTACCCAGAAAACGATCCTAATGAATTACTGATGTTAGTTTCGACACTGTGTAAAAACTGGGAAAACCCACTCGCTGTTGAAAACGTTATTGCGATGCCAAGTGATCCAGGTGTTTATGGATCAATCTTAGGATTAATGGGCAATCCTAATATGGTGTATTGCGAATATTCAGGTGTTGCTGATGCGTTAGAAAAAGTGACGATCAAAAAAGTCGCAAAATTAGTGGGATACGATCCTGAAGTTGCCTCTGGTGTATTCACTCAAGGTGGCACCATGTGTAACTTATATGGTTATCTTTTTGGCTTACGCAAATCTATGCCAAATTCTAAACATTTAGGTATGGCAGCAGATCAAGACTATCGCATTATTAACTCTCAAGGTGGTCACTATTCAAACATGACCAACCTTGCACTATTAGGTGTTGATGTCGATAACAAAACGATCCGTATTAAAGTATCTGAAGATAATACGATTAATCTAGAACACTTAGAGCGTGAATTAAGAGCCTGCTTTACTGTTAAGTGTAAAGTGCCAACTATCATGTTAACCACAGGCACAACAGATACCTTTGGTGTCGATGATGTGAAAGGTGTTTGTGAATTACGTGACCGCTTATGTGAAGAATTTGAGATCCCTGTTAAGCCACATGTCCACGTTGATGCTGCCGTTGGTTGGCCGATTATTTTCTTCTTAGAATATGACTTTAGCGGTAACCCTCTAGCAATTAATGATGTCACTTTAGAAGGTTTACGCCAGAACGTTGAGAAATTCAAACATCTGAAATATGCCGACTCTATCACTATCGACTTCCACAAATGGGGATATGTACCTTACACCTCAAGCTTAGTACTAGTGAAAAATGGTAATGACTTCGTTGCACTGGAAAACGATCCTGAAAACTTCACCTATTTTGAGCACGAATTAGAAGGTCAAACCCACTTACAATCAACTATTGAATGTACACGTAGTGGTGTGGGTATTTTTGGTGCTTATTCTGCGATGCACTATATGGGCATTGAAGGTTACCAAACTATTATTGCCCACTGTTTGCAAAACGCGAACTATATGCGCCATCAGTTATTAGAGATGGGCAATGCAAAAGTGATCGTGCCACAAAACCAAGGGCCAAGTGTTGGCTTTAAATTGTATGATCCAAACTTAGTGAAAGATCCTAATGTTGCTTTTGATCTAGAGTTAACGTGCGCTACAGACAAAGAAGCGTATGATTTTATGGTTCACAATACTCAGTGGCATAGAAAACTTTTCTTACAGCGCGGTAGAGAAGGCTTATTTACTAACTGGGTTGATTCTATTGCTTGTTCTAAATATGCAAAAAATAACCGTTATATTTATCTTCCAGGTGAAAAAGCGGTATTTATGAACCCAAATACTGAACGCGCACATATTGATAATTTCATGAAGATTTTAACTGAAATGAGTCAAAATATGAGCTGGAAAAAGGCTGCAAAAATCTAATTAAATCCTTGTCTGATTAAATAAAACAAACTGTACTTTAGTAGAGGAAACTCATATTAAGGTACAGTTTTTGTTTTATATGATAATAGTTGCAGATTATCTGAGTTGGCTATCTTTACTACCACGGCGATTATATCCACTAAAGGCATTATTCTTTTTATCAATTACCTCTTGGCAATTTAAACAATAACGTACGCCAGGAACGGCTTTTTGCCGAGCCACAGAGATTGGCTCACCGCACTCATCACAAAACGCAGCGCTTTCGCCGTGTGTCATTTGATTGCGAGCTCTTGCAATTGCATCATCAATGGTGGCATCGATTTGCTCTTGAACAGCACTATCATTAGCCCATCCACTTGCCATCATATTCTCCTACTTTAACAGTGAATATAAACATTATTATTGGGGCTTTGGTGAAAAAATCAACAGAGAGAAAGGGGAAATGCGTCTTAGGATATTGCAAGAGAAATAAAAAACCCCTCATGCAGAGGGGTAAATTTTAGAGGCATAATACGTCGTTGTTATTGTTTTTGTTCTCTAATAAACAGAGAAATAATAAAGAAGAGGGCGACGAATACGATAATTAGGTTAAAGCCAACAGAAACATTATAGCTTTCTGAAACCTGACCGATTAATGAACCAGCTAAGGCTCCGCCCAATCCTGAAGCAACATAAATCAATCCCATCACAGAGCCACTTTTGCTGGTTAATTTTGTAGCAACCGCTGCGGCTGTTGGAAATAGAACAGATAATGCAAAACCAAACACCATAAATAGATAAACCACGTCTTGCACAAAAATACGGCTCACAATAATGGCTATCAGAGAAAACAGTGAGAACAGAATAAGCGTTTTGCGATCACCTAATGCAAGGTTAATAAAGCCACCAATAAAGCGACCGATGGTAAATAAGAAAGCAAAACTAGAAATAACATAAGCCGCTGTTTCTGCTTTTTGCGCATTGCTCATATTCCCAATATCCATAGAGGTATAGAAAATAGGGAAGAAGTTTAAGAACGCGGCTTCGGCGGCAACATATAAAGTGATAAATAAAATAACCAGTAACAGTGACTTTTGTGTCAGTAACTCTAAAAAGTCACTGAATTTCATATCGACTTGTGCGCTACTTTCTATTTTTAAGGTGCTTAATACTAAAATAATCACAGCAACAATAACGGCAACACCCACATAAAAGGTACGCCATGAAATAGAGTGTGAGAAGAGATATTGTAAAATAAGTGGGGTGACAATCATCCCTACACCAAACATGGCGTTAGAGACGTTAAACATCATCCCTGCTTTCTCTTTATAGAAAGTCGGAATAACCGTCACGATAGAGACAAGCATCGAGCCAATCCCTAAACCAATCACCAGATAAAAGCCAAAAAATAGCATCACATTGAAAGCAAGGCTGGTTCCTGTTAAACCGACAGCCATCATTAATGAGCCAATAAACATCATGACTTTTAACCCTTTCTTATCGGTAAAATAGCCCGTTAATAAACTGGCGACTAAAAAGCCGATTTGGAAAAAGGTAATTAATGAGCCTACTTGGCTCATATTTAATGAAATATCATGTTGAACCTGTTCGAGAATAAGCCCTTTTGTATTTTGAATGCCACCGAGTAAAAACATCGTGACAAACAGAAGGAAAAAAACTTTCCATTTTTGTTGTTTAGCCATAATTTGATCCTGATTTTCCACGGTGTATTATTTTTTAACTGTGTTGTTATAAGAGTTATTATTAGGTGTATTGTGTTCACCAATCGCATCAAATAATTCTTGCGTCGCCCATCCGTAGCAATAATAAAGCAGAGAATCACATGCACTTTCTTCTGCAGCAATAACCGCTTCAATTAATTGAGAGGCTGGTAAATTCCACATTTGAATACCGCTATAAATAAAGGTCTTTGGCTGTGAAAGCTGGCGAACTTTATTATTTTGTTCTGCAACAAAGTGAATAGGGAAGCCTTGCTGTTTAAAGGTTTCATATGAAATATCATAAGGTAGTTCAAATAAACGTTTAAACGCAGTAAATGCACGCTCTTGGCTTTCACTGTCATGAGCAAAATGATTAATTAACCCTTGAACATCTGCACCACCCCCTAATTTATGATAAGGGAAATGTTTGAGTGTTGAAGAATAACGCGTTAATTCATGATAGTTCTGACCTAAGATCCAACTGTAAGCGGGTGGCCACAAATCGAGCCATAACGTAATTCCACCTGCTGTTTGTTTTGCATCAGACAGTAATCTTTCAACCAATTGAGTCACACTTTGTTGGCGAAATAGTTGCCATGCTTTTAACAGAGGTTCTTCTTTTAATGCGGTAACAGGCGTTTCGAAATCCCCTTGTTTTAATGAATCAGCTAAAGCAGCAAGGCGATGTTTGATTTTATTAACGGGTAAACCTTGTTGCACCATTTTCTTTTCACAGTGAGGGCAAAAACAGGTAAATAACCCTGCTGGATTCACTTCTTTGCCTGCCCAATCAGGGAATCGAATTCGATCAATTAAAAAGGTGTCATAACCGTAGTTTTGTTTTAATGCTGTGAATGTCTTTTGCCAAAGTTGTGCAACATCGGGAGCGTTAGGGCAGAGCCAATGCGCTTGTGGACGGCCTTTAAAGTCCACTACTTGATTATGTTCTACATCCCCGATGAAGTCGCCATTAAGAATATTAGCCCATGGAATGACTTTATATTTTCCACCATCAGTGGCTTTTTTTATCGTCATTAGCGGATCTGCACCCGATAAAATTGTGGGATCAACACGTTGGCTTAGACGAGGAAAATCGGTATGAGTATTGATGTGTAATGTACCTGTTCCCATAACCACATTATGAATAGGGTTATGAGGCAGATCGCCAACAGGGTAAGGGTTACGTTCAAAAATCGTATTAATTTCGACAAATAAATGCTCAACATGCTTCATACCGTCAAGGCGTTGAAGAATAGCGGGCATGCCTTCGTCTAAAATATCATGTGGGTGAAGATGTATTCCTGCCATGAGTCGCTCCCATCTCGTTTAAAGACTTTTTTATTAGGGTTATCTCAATTGGATCTCGGGCATAAATTGAATTGATGGATAAACCGTAGCTAAGGCGAGAATAGCAATGCCATAAAGCGGGCCTTTTTCCCATAATTCAGAAAGCTCGATATTCACTTTGGTGTTAGCAAATAAATGTCTATCTAGATTTGCCTGAACACGCGGTAAAAAGGTGTCAGCAGAACGGGTGATCCCGCCTGTTAATACCACTTTTTCCAGATTTGCAATGGCGACTAAATTCATAATGCCGATAGCAAGATAATCTGCCATTTCCTCAACTAAGGATTGAGCAAGCGGATCACCTTGTTGTGAGGCTTGAATAATCTCAATCGCACTAAGATTTTCCCCTCGCAAGCTCGCCATTCGCTCACTTAAACCTGAGCCGGAGCAGAAACTCTCAAAGCACCCTTTATTGCGCCAATTACGAAAAAGATGATCACGAGCAAACATCATATAGCCGATTTCACCAGCCGCATTGTTTGCGCCGCGGATAACTTTTCCATCCATCAGCAAGGCGGAGCCTAATCCTGTGCCAATACCAATCAGTGCACAACTGTGTGTATGACGGCAGCGGCCTTTCCACATTTCACCCACAAGTGCTGCACGAATATCATTTTCGAGTACAACGGGTACATTGAGTTTTTCTGTAAGCTGTTGTGCTAAAGGTAAGTTATCCCATTGAGGTAAGTTAGGGGAGCCTTCTAGCACAACACCATTTTTGATATCGATGATCCCTGGTGTGGCGACACCGATAACATTGATCTTTTGACGGTCTACGCCGCTTTTTTCGATCACATTTTCAATACTTTGTGCAAATTGCGTAATAAAGTCATCACGGTCGTCAGTATCAAAGGTAGGTTCTTGATATTCATACAACAATTCGGCATCTAAGTTAAAAACCGCATAAGCTATCTTGGTTCCACCTAAGTCAATGCTGACACCTAAACTGTGTTGAGGATCGAAGTTAACTAAAATACCTTTTCTGCCTTGTCCGGCTGGCGAACTGACTCCGCTTTCATAAACGCTTTTTTCTTCAAGGAGATCGTTAATAATTTCAGACACCGTCGCTTTTGTAATTCCGCTAATTTTGGCTATCTGAGCCCGTGACAAAGGACCTTGATGACGAATGACATTTAATACAAGCGAGGCATTCATTTGCCGTAATGTATTGGGTACGTTCGGTGTCACGTTACTACTCCATTTGTTTAGAAACAAAACTAAAAGATGTTTTTTTTATATAAAATCGTCTGTGTTTGACAGTTATGCACCGTTTTATTTACTTTGTAAAGTATAAACCAACTAATTAGTTTAGAAACCATCCTAAATGAGTTTATGATCACAATTTGATGAGTTTGATTTGCACAATGTGATCCTCTAAAAAATCTTCAGTGTATATATTCACTGCACATATTCTTAACGCAATAAAACGGCTAGAATTAAATCCATATCTATTGAAATAAAGAGAACATTAGAATGAAAAAAGGAATGTTATTAAAGGGGATAATAGGAATGTTATTGTTATTCCCAGTGTATTCACAAGCGATAACGCTGAGTGCTTATCTTCAAGTTAAACAATTGCTTACTCAAGATAATCCTGCTAATAAACAATTAGAGTCCGTGACACAAGCTTATTTAAACGGTATTGCGAATGGATTGAATTTTTATGCTGTTGCTGTGAAAATTGAGAATCAAAATAACGATGATTTTCGTCCTCTTTATTGCCCACCGCCTAAAATAGAACAAAATGGAGATTTTATGGTTAAGCATATTGATGCTTATTTAGATAAAAATCCCATTGTTAAGCAGAAACAAAAAAATGCACCCATAGAATTGGTTTATATTCTTGCATTACAAGATGCTTATCCTTGCGATAAGTAGAAAGAAAAATAGCCACACTCCCTGTGGCTAAAATGATTTTGGTGTGCTCTTTTTCTTGTTATTTACTTCAGGTTGCCTCTCTCATAAGCCCCTTAATGGAAGATACTCAAGCCGTCGCTGCTTCAACTTGTTTTACAGGAACAAGATGACAACAATCGCTTTCACCGGTTTTCTCAAAAGTTGATAAACGGGTGATCAAGAGTGAATTCATGTCTGTTAATAATCCCTCTGTTTGCAGTTTTTGCATGATGCTTTCATCGCAGTCATTGTTATTTTGACGTTGATAAGCCACAGGTGTTACACCACGTAATACAGTTAATTGACCTGCAAGTGCGGGATTATCTGTTAATGCATATACGTTGTTGTTCGGCATAAAGCGTGACAATAAGGTCACTGATTTGCCATTTTCTGTTAATGCGGCAACACTTAAATGCTTGTCGTCATGGAATGCTGTGGTTGCCGCGGCTAATGCAATCCAACGACCTGTTTGTGAATAGTAAGACGGTGATTGCCATGGGTTTTCTGCGTTTGCTGCAAAAGAACGCTCAGCTCCCTCAGCGACTCGCGCCATTGCACTAACGGCTTCTACAGGGTATTTCCCTGCTGCTGTTTCCGCTGAAAGCATCACAGCATCCGTTCCATCACCTACGGCATTCGCAATATCCATCACTTCAGCACGCGTTGGCATTGGGCTTTCAATCATCGATTCCATCATTTGAGTTGCGGTAATAACAGGGCAACCTAATGCGCGACAACGTGCAATGAGTTGCTTTTGTGCGCCTGGTAAGCTGGCATCACCAATTTCTACTGCTAAATCACCGCGTGCCACCATAATGACATCAGATGCTTTAATGATGTCATCCATGTTTTCTTCACAAGAAACCACTTCTGCTCGTTCAACTTTAGCAACGATTTTGGCGTGACTCCCTGCTGCAATCACTAAGCCTCGTGCATATTCAATATCAGCACCATTACGTGGGAATGAAACGGCGATGTAATCTGCTTGAATAGCCGCTGCTGTGTGTATGTCCTGTTTATCTTTGTCTGTTAATGCAGGAGCAGATAAACCACCACCAAGTAAGTTAATGCCTTTACGGTTAGATAATTTGCCTCCAACAGTAACGACAGTCTCTATTTTATTATTATTGACGGCGCTGACTTGTAATTGAATATTGCCATCATCAAGTAACAGAATATTCCCTGGTGTGACTTCTTGAACAAGTTGTGGGTAGTCCAAACCAACTTGTTGTTCGTCGCCTAATGTGCTGTCTAAATCTGCATTTAGAATAAAGCTATCGCCTTGTTTTAATTGAACTGAATCATTTTTAAAGTTAGCGATACGAATTTTCGGGCCTTGCAGGTCAGCTAAGATCCCGATAAATACACGATGTTTTTCTGCGACCTGACGGATAGTTGCGGCTGTGGCCTGATGCTGTTCGCGAGTGCCGTGTGAAAAGTTTAAACGAAATACGTTAGCACCCGCCATAATCAGCTTTTCAATCATCTGTTCTGAACAGCTAGCTGGGCCAAGAGTCGCAACAATTTTTGTCTTACGCATAATGACATTCTCTTTTTAAAGAGGGATACCCAAAGGTATCCCTTGATGACAACTTAATTAATTCATTAATCCATGGTAACTTTTTTCGCATTCCAGACTAGCGTCGCTAAAATCATGGAAACGATGGCAGAACCAATCCAGAAATACTGTACTGTGGTGAAGTCGTAGTGAGTGATATCGCCAACTTGTGTGACTTTAATCAGTGATGCTGAAATCAGTTCTTGAGCCGATGCTGCAATGTAAGCGAACAGTCCGATAAAGCCTTTTACTGCACCTACTGCGTTTTTCGGCATCAGGTCACAAGCGGTTAAACCTGCTAAGAACACAACCAGACCTCCCATTGCAAAACCAACCATACTTAATGCAACAGCATCCATAACACGGCTTTGTGGACCCCAGAACATCAGTGCAAAACCAGCGATGTTGGCGATACCATAAATTAGAGTTGGAATATGACGGTTAGCGTTAAACAGTTTGTCTGAAGCCATACCCGCTAAGATTGCGCCGAAGAAACCCGCGATTGGGTAAGTCGACATGGCGAAACCCGCATCAATCAGTGAGTAGCCTTTTGAACCTTGTAGGTAAAGAACGGCCCATGAACTGATTGCATAACGAGAGATATACATAGCCGCACATGCTGCTGCGATGATCCACACTGTTGGTTGTTTTAATACGAATAACTGAGCGCGACGTGTTTCTTTAGGATCACTTGATTTAACGGCTTCTGATTCTTCGCCATATGCGGTTGCTGGATCAGGTAAGCCATAAGTACGAGGACGATCTTTCAAAATCATCAGCAAGATGATGCCCGCAGCAATACCTGCGATACCTGCACCGATAAAACCTGCACGCCAGCCGAAGAAGCTCACTATGGTTGCCGTTAAGATCCACGTAATTGCTTCACCGATATTACGCGAGCCACCCCAGATGGAATAAACTGTACCGCGCTGTTTTGGCGAGAACCATTGGAAGATAGAGACACAAGAAGGTGCCGAACCGACAGATTGGAACCAGCCGTTAATACCCCATAATAGGATAAAGAACAGGCTCGCCGTTGACATTCCCATGAAGATACAAACAAAGGATGAGGCAATCAACGAGATGGACATAAAGCGTCCAATATTGGCATAATCTGACAAGAAGCCGTTAGAGAACTTACCAAAAGCGTAGGTAAAGAAGAACGCAGAACCCATTAAACCGAGTTCAGCGGTGGTTACGATACCTGCATCCAGCATAGGTTTTTTCACCACACCGAGTGCCATACGAACCACATAGAACATGGCATAACCAAGAACAAGACCAAAGAAGACCTGCCATTGGTGCTTTTTATATATTGCGCGGATCTTTTCACTTGACGCTTCTATTAGCGGCAGATCCTTTCTGGTTTTAAAGAAACTTAGCATAGAGATGACTCCGAATATTATTCATGTCTGAAGCTGATTTTGGTTTTCAGAGCTGATGCTATTCATTTAGGTCATCTTGGTGCAAAAGAGGGAATTTGAGTCATCGATGACACATTCTGCTGAATCGGTGAGTCAAATTTGTAACATCGCTATTAGGCGTTGGTTTAAAAATGAGTGAAGATATCGTCGTATCATTGTTAGAAATGAGTCATTAAGGACTCATTAGCCCAAAATAATAAATATTGCTAAATATCAGAAGTTTGAAGTTCGACACATTTTTATGTTTATTCAAAACAAAACCAGGGGTATGTCCATGAGAATAAAAATAACACTGAGCCTCGTCTGTTTACTGTTTAGTTGGCTGTTTATCACACCGGTGCGTAGTGATGAGCAGCCACTTGTTATACTGACGACACTTTCAGATACACCAATGCGACCACTTACAGAGGCTTTTAGCGCTCGTTATCCAGATACTAAGGTGCAAGTGGTTTATCGTCGCGTCGCGATTGCAACACGGATGATGAAACAATATCCCACACAGCCAGTTGATATTGTGATGTCGTCATCGGCTAATTTTTTCCATCATCTAGATAGAGAAGGGCTACTAGCTCGATTACCCGTAAATTACGAAACGCCAAAATGGTTAACGCGCCATAGTGATATCTTAAACGATAAGATAACCACGGTTGGTTATTCCGGTATTGGGATTATGAGTAATACGCAATACCTACAAAAACTCGGTATTCCTGCACCTAAAAGTTGGGTTGATTTAAGTGATCCTATTTACCAAGGGCACTTAACCATGACCACTCCAGCGAACTCTGGCACGATGCAATTAATGGTGGAAAATGTGCTACAAGAGTACGGCTGGGAGCGTGGATGGCAGATCTTACTCGAAACCAGTGGTAATCTTTCCTCGATTTCGGCACGTAGTTCCCGTGTCAGTGATGCTATCGCCAGAGGCATTGTAGGGGCAGGCCCAATTATCGATAACTACGCTTTTAATCATCAGAAACGCTTTGATTTTGTCGAATTTAGCTATTTTGATAAGTCGATTATTTTACCGGCTTATGTTGCTATTGTTGCCGAAAGCAGTAAAAGAGACACCGCAGCTAAATTTATTGCCTTTCTTTTATCGGATGAAGGACAAGAGATCATCTATAAAAGTGATATGGCAAAGATCCCATTAAGCAAAGAGATTTTACGTAATAACGATGAACTTGCTAATAACACGGAATTTATTTTAAACAGCAATGAGGCGTATCGCCGTAGTGAAGTCGTTAATGCGTTATTTGATCAAATGATCACTCATAATTTTCCTTTAATGCGCCAAGTTTGGAATGATATCCACGAAGCAGAAAGACAGGAAAATAAAACGCCAGAACGTATTTCTGCGATCAGTAAAGCGCGAAAAATAGCAAGTTCAGTGCTTATTAGCGAAAAAGAGGCTAATTCACCGACATTACAAGCGTTATTTATGAAAGAAGCCGATCAGCGAGAATACTCTGATCAAGCATTAGCTGTGCTGTATCAATGGCGCACATTAGAAGCTGAAAGGCTTGAACAAGCACTGGTTTTATTGAAAGAGACAAAATCACCCTAACCGCCTTGTGGTTCAAATATACAGCAGGAAGCGCTGTTTTTATGAAAGGTATTACGGATGAAATTATTAGTGCCTAAACAATTTGGCAAACTAGGTAGACGCCTGTATATGGCGTTTATCTTTAGTTCTTTACTCACCTTATTGATTGGTGTGGTTATCTTTTTTATGTGGGGAAAACTGGCGACACAAATTAATGCGTCAGTGGGAGAGTCTCTACCGATGTTAACCACCAGCTATACCATGGAGCGTTATAGCACCAATTTACAGATGCTATTAAAAGAGCGAGAACAGACTCAACGAAAATCGATTTCAGAGCAACAACAGCAGGAAATTCATCAGTTATTAGATAATTTGCGTGAGTTTCCTATTGAGCAAAAGCCACAGCGTGATTTTTATACTCAACTTGTTGATGAGTTATCGGAGCTTATTAATCAACAAGATGTATTATTGGATAAACGACGTGAATTAGAAAACCGCCTTGCACAATTATTAGGGCAATTGGCGTGGATGCATGACGCCGTTGGTGAAGACATTAAACCACTCCTTAATGAAATTGAGTGGCATGTCAGCCAAATGATCAATGAAAAAAATGTACAGGAAAACAGCCTACAACTCCTATTGGAATCAACCTTATTACAAGAGTTGTTTACGACAGAAAATGAATTAATCAGCTTGGTTGAAGAAATTGCACATCAACGTTATAGCCGTGATATTGATGTCGCTTTCCACTATATCAGCGTCAAAATTGATGAAATTATTGCCTTAAATCAGAAACTAAAAAGTTATCCATCGACTATTGCCCATCGTCAGGTATTACAAGAGATTATTGCGATCACCCGTTATGACGGTGATATCTATCAAACACTGATTGATGATGTGGAAAACGAGAAAAAGCTCAAAGCATTAACTCCTGAATTAAATGAAAAATTATCACAATTTGATAATGCCGTCAGAGGTAATGTTTTTGCTACAAGTGAAGCGCTAAATAAGCTTAATGATAATACCCGCAAACTAATGGCAACAGGGAAAATCGTTATTGTAGTCATCATTATTGCATCACTATTGCTGAGTATTATTGTGATGAAAATCTTGATTGATAGAAGACTTATCGCAAGATTGAATAAACTAAGTGATGACTTAGCGCATGTAGCCAAAGGTCATTTAACCGAGCCTGTACTGATTGAAGGACAAGATGAAATTGGCCTGTTAAGTCGCCGGCTTCGTCGATTTTGGCGTCAAATGAAAGAAGTTGAAACCAGCAATGCGTTAAATCTTATTAATAATACCGATGCAAGTTTAATTACCTGTCACCACGATGGCAGAATAGAAACGGTAAACCCAAGTGCAGCAACACTATTAGGTACAGGAAAAGAACAAAATAATAAGCCACTTTGGTTACTGTTTAGTGGTGAGGCGAGCACCATGCTTAAAGCGCAATTTAGTTCAAGTGGTCAGCTTTACTTATTAGGGCAGAGTGAATGTACTATCAGGATGGTAAAAGAAGGTGAGCCTCATTTCTTACAATTTAATATTCGAGAATATCCTCATAAAGATGAACATAAATATATTGTGACGATCACGGATATTACGCGCCAAGAGCTAAGCAGATTAGAGCTTCAACGGCTGGTGGCATTAAAAACACAAGATTTGCAGGATAAAAACCAGCAATTAAATGAAGAGATATTGCGCCGAGAACAGGCACAGAAACATTTAATTCAGACACAAGAAGAGTTAGTACAAGCAGCTAAAATGGCAGTTGTAGGGCAGGCGATGACAAGCCTTGCACATGAGCTTAATCAGCCACTCTCTGCAATTAACACCTATCTATACAGTGCAAAACTGACTATGCAGATGGAAAAATACGATCAATTACCTGATTCTATCGAACGCATTGAAAAGCTGTGCGCACGAATGAATCGAATAATTACTGCATTGCGTAATTTTTCACGTAAATCTTCGTCTGAAATTAGCTTTGTTTCAGCGCCATTAAAAGAGCTGGTAGATAGTGCGATGGTGCTGGTGGAGTCCCGTTCTAAACGAGAGCAGTGCATTATTACGAATAATATTCCTGATGAATTAACCATTTGTGCAGACCCGACACAAATTGAGCAAGTCTTGGTTAATTTGTTTGTTAATGCAATGGATGCTATTGCGGGTGTTGGTGAAAGCCAAATCACAATTGATCTTTTATCTGTTGATCCTAAACGAAAATTAGTGGCGATCGCGGACAGTGGAAAAGGATTCAATTCAGATGTTTTACCAAAACTATTTACCCCATTTACAACCACAAAAGATGTGGGGCTTGGGTTAGGGTTATCCATTTGCCGTTCAATTATGCAACGGTTTGGTTATGAAATTTACTTGGCCTCTACATTAAATGGTGGCGCCATGGTTGTTTTGGAGTTTACAGATGACACAATCACACATGCCTGATATCGACGTTTTATTAATTGATGACGATGAAGATATTCTTGAATCTTATCGCCATTTACTCAATCTTGCGGGAATGGTTGCTAGAGTAACCGACTCACCAGAAAAAGCATTAAGCCTTTTAACACCAGAATGGCAGGGTGCTGTTGTACTTGATATCTATATGCCAGCAATGAATGGCATGGAAGTATTAGAGCGCATTAAACAAATTGACTTTCGTATCCCCGTTATCATGATCACAGGACATGGCGATATACCGTTAGCAGTAGAAGCGGTAAAAAAAGGCGCTTATGATTTTATTGAAAAACCGATTAATCCACCTGTTTTCTTAGAGTTAGTGGCGAAGGCACACAAAGAGCGTCAATCCATTCTTTCGCTTAGGAATGCGGTAATAAGTACCACACAAGAGCGATTAGTGGGAGACAGTGCGCAAATCACCGCGATTAGAGAGCAAGTACAACAAATTGCCGATATTGATAAAGATTTAATGATAGAAGGGGAAATGGGAACAGGGCGTCATCTTCTTGCTCAGCTATTGCATGAATTAAGCCCGCATAGTGATAAAGCTATCCAAACAGTCGATTGCCAAAATTTATCGGATATCAAACAGGTTATTGCTCAAATTGAAGCGGATGAAGTAGGAACGCTGATTTTACGTTCTCCATATGATTTATCATCTGAGGCACAACGCTGGTTAAGTTCTTATCTATTAGATATGGAACGCCAAGGAAAGCGCCACTTTAGAACGATTGCGATTTTAGAAAATAATACACAGCAACTGGTAACAGAAGGACGATTAATCCCTGAATTCTATTACTATTTTTCACAAATCACTTTTTCACTGCCTCCGTTAAGTGCCAGACGCCCAGACATTATTCCGTTATTTAGGGCTTTCTTACGACAAAGTGCACAGAGGCTCGGTATTGCGGTACCGAAAATTGATCGTAATTATCTCGATATTTTAAAGCGTTACGATTGGCCGGGTAATATTCGTGAGTTACGAAATGTTGCTGAATTATATGCGGTAGGCATTGTGAAAATGGTTGATAGTGAACAACATCGCGCCATTATTCCACCTGAAGGCCCTTTGGATAATCTTGTGGATGAATATGAGCGTCGATTAATCGAAGATGCGTTATATTTATTTGCGGGACGTGTTAGTGATGTGGCGGATTATTTGGGTATTCCACGTAAAAAGCTGTATTTACGAATGAAAAAACATGATCTCGATAAAGATAGCTATAAACCAAAAGTTTGATTTACCCACTATTCAATAACAAAGAAGCGCCATACTGGCGCTCTTTCACAGTTTTCTTTTGTTGTTATTATATTTAATATTTTATATTAAGTTTATTTTGCCTTTTATTTTACCTGTAATCGTAAAAAGATAGAATTTATCATTTTTTATATTTTAATAGGTCTTGTTGTGGATAAAAACTCTGTTATTTTTTTATTCAATATTTACACCTTTTGCGTGTCAAAATAGTGAGCTGTTTTAAATTTATTTTTCTTAAAATCTTATTAATAGCTAAATATAAAAATTGGGTGTCTTTATTTGACGTTAATAATGGTATTTTTTATATAACAGTTACGAGATATTATTGTTATTGCTCCATAATTGACTATATTAAAAAGAATGCTCTTTAAAGGAGTATCATATTTAATTTGTATTTATAATTTATTTTTAATTCTTGTTGAGAACAAATTAACGATATTTAAATATGTTGTCATAATTAGATTATCTTATTTCTAATTAAATTAAAGAATATAATATAATTTCTCAATTGAGATGAATCCTAAGTGTTTTTGTATATATGCTGGCTTTATCGTGTCAGCAAGATATTATTTTCTATATTTTGATATTTTTTCGTTATAAAAAACTTATTATTTTTATTTGTTTGGTTTTTATATTCATTTTACTTGCTATGAGTGTTAATGATGGCGGCTTTATTTTTTATTAAGTAATAATATCTAATCTATATGTAATTTTAGTTTAAAATACTTTAATTGCTCATCTAAAGAATTGTTTCATTTGATAACTATCCTCTTATTATACTAATAATATCATTTTTTGACTTTTGACTTAATTTACGCCTTTTGCGAGTATTTCATTGCAAAACAAGTAAAGAAATATTATTTAAATTGTTTCTTTTCTTTAATTTCTTACTCTTACTTTCTGATTAAAATTTATTAATTATTTATATGTCAAATTAAGATGTTTTTATTAATTAAGAAACTTAATTTCTAAAATATTTAAAAATGACGTTTAAAAAGTTAATAAGGTTAACTTATTCCGTAAATTAATTTGAATATGAATGCATAAAGGACACATTCGTAGAATATCCCCTATTTTGGTTTTATATGGATCTGTGAAGTTTAAAGAAGTTTAAATTGTAGAAGGGCGATGTATTTATTATTTATCGCTTATTTAGTCAGAAGCCAAGAAATATCACTATCTTTATTGTATATAAAGGAAATTTTATGAAATTTACTAAATTAGCTTTAGGTGTTGCGTTATCTTTAGTTGTTGCTGCTCCTAGCTTTGCAGCAGATCCAGCGGAAAGCCGTGAAGGTAAAGTGCGTTTTACTGGCTTTATCAATGATGTTCCTTGTTCAATCGATGATAAAAGTTTAGATCAAACTGTTAAGTTTGGTGAAATCGCATTGCATGAACTGACTAGCAATAAATTCCGTTCAGATAGCGAAAACTTCGATATTATTCTGAAAAACTGCTCAACTGAAACTTACAAAACTGCAAAAGTATCATTCACTGGTGCAACCGTAAGTGGTTTTGACGGTTATACTGGCGAATTACTGGGCTTAGGTGGCAAAGTACAAAATGCAGGTATCGTTATCACTGACCGTGGTAATAATCCAATTACTTTTGGTCAAGGTTTCCCAGTAGCAGGTCACGCTTTAAATAATGGTGACGGCTCTCTCACAACATTGCAGTTCTCAGCTTACGTGAAAGGTAATGAAGCTGTTGATAAGAAAGCAACAACGGGTTCTTTCGACACAGTAGCTAACTTCAAAGTTATCTACGAATAATTGTTGTTTTTTTTATAAGATGTGTGGCGCTTAGGCGCCATGCATCTCATCAATATTGTCTTCTGTTAATAATGCTGAGGATGGCATAGCAAAATGAAAAGCATGAAAATAAATACGATCACAAAAGTAATGCTTTTATTCTTTGTTCCTTTTTCGTTGCCTATTTTTGCAGAAGAAGCTGTAGATTTTAATACCGATTTCTTAACAGACAAAGGTATTGAAAATACTGACTTTACTAAATTCTCTTACGCAAATTATATTCAACCAGGCACTCATTTACTGGCAACTGACGTTAATAAACAAAGAGTAAGAAACGAAGAGCCTATTTTATTTTTTTCCCCAGATTACAACGCAGAGTTATCTATTCCTTGTATCACCCCAGAGGTTTACCCCATTTTAGGTTTAAAATCTGAATGGGAAAAAAAAGTCACTTGGTTAACAACGAATAATACCCAGTGTCTTGATTTCCGCTCCGTGCCAAATATGAATGCTGTGGGTGATCTCTACACCGGTATTTTAAGTATCAGCATTCCTCAAGCCTTTATGGAATATCAAGATCCAAGTTGGGATCCGCCATCACGTTGGGATGATGGTATTGCGGGATCCTTTCTTGATTACAATATGAGTAATCGCCTTATTCGATATGAAAACAACGATAAAAGGACCGAAACGGGAACCAATATTAGTGGTGTAATGGGCATTAATATGGGCGCTTGGCGTTTTCGTTCAGATTGGCAAGCCTCTGGCGGTAATTTAAATAGCAACGATAAATCATGGCGTTGGAACCAGCTTTATATTTTCCGAGCTATTCGATCTTTAGGTGCAAAATTAACGTTAGGTGAACAATATCTCTCATCAGAGCTTTTTGATAGCTTCCGTTATCTTGGTGCTTCATTAGAAAGTGATAACGCGATGATCCCGCCTCGTTTACAGGGCTATGCACCTGAAATTGCGGGAGTTGCAAGAACGAACGCCACGGTTATTGTGCGTCAAGATGGTCGTATTGTTTATCAAAATGAAGTAAGTCCAGGGCCGTTTCGAATTCAAGACGTCAACACATTTGGGGGCGGTACCTTAGATGTTTCTATTGAAGAACAAGATGGTTCTGTTCAAACATTTAAAGTAGAAACCTCGCGTTTAGGTACACTGACAAGACCTGGCCAGTTTTTATATAAGCTGGTGATGGGTAAGCCAACTAAAAATGAACATGACACTGAAGGTCCTGCATTTTCATTAGGCTCCTTTTCATGGGGGGCAGCGAATAACACCACGATTTATGGCGGATTATTAGCCTCAACTGAATATCAAAATATTGCTTTAGGTCTAGGGCAAGACTTAGCGCCATTTGGGGTGCTTTCTTTTAATATTTCGGCTTCGCGTGCTGAGATGGGCAGTAATTTTGATGATAAGACACTATCTGGTACTTCTTATAACGTTACCTATTCGAAACAATTTGATCAAATAAATAGCCAGATTACGTTTGCGGGTTATCGCTTCTCTCAACGAGACTATTTAAGTATGACTCAATTTTTAGATGGTCGTTATCGTGGGCTTCATATTGACAGTGGTAAAGAGCTTTATACCGCCATCTTTGGTACAGCTTTCCCTGATTACAATATCAATACGTATTTAAACTATTCTCGCCAAACCTATTGGAATCGATCTTCAACTGATAACTACAGTTTTACGGTTTCTAGTTATTTTGATTGGGCTAATTTTAAAAATTTATCCATTAACTTATCCGCGTATAAAGTGGAATCTAGCCATAATAATGATGAAGGGGTTTATGTGTCATTAGGTGTACCGCTAGAGCGTAATGATGCCAATATTAGTTATTCGGGATCATTTAATCGCCATAATACGAGTAATTCTGTTAACTATTATGAGCGACTGAATGAAAGAAGTACCTATAACTTATCTGCGGGTACGTGGGATAGCGATAAAGTGAATCTGTCAGGTTTCTATAATTACGACGGTAATTTAGCAAAACTGACGACAAGTGGAACTTATACCCAAAATAATCAAAGCGCTTTATCGATGCAATTAATAGGTGGGATAACGCTAACCCCAGAAGGGGGAGCATTGCACCGAGTCACTTCAATGGGAAATTCACGCATATTGGTTGATACCAATAATGTTGAAGATATTCCGATTAAAACAGGTTTAACACCAATTGAAACTAACCGTCACGGTAAAGCAGTTTTAATGGGTGTGCAAAACTATTCTCGTAGCCATATTACGATTGATATCAATAATCTTCCTGAAAATGCTGATGCTGTTCAATCATCCCAATACGCTACCTTGACAGAAGGGGCGATCGGTTACCGTAAATTTAACGTGATTGAAGGTGAGAAAGTCTTAGCGGTGATCACGATGCCTGATAAGAAACATCCTCCTTTTGGCGCCAGTGTTTATAACAAAGATAAATTAGAAGTCGGCATTATTTCAGATGATGGTTTTGTTTATTTATCAGGTGTAAAAGCAGGTGAAACATTAGATCTTGCTTGGAATGGCGAAACTTGCCAATTCCAATTACCTCAAGTGCTAGAAAATAATTTAAGCAACATGTTGTTGCTTCCTTGTAAGTAATTAAATTTAAGTCAACGGTGAATGAAATGAAATATATCAATACAAAAACATTGGGCGCTATCGTTATACTTTGCCTTTTTTCTCAATCCGCTTATTCCGCTATCGCATTAGATAGAACTCGTGTTTTATATAATGAAGGTGAGCGCTCAGTCAGTATGGTTTTAGAAAATGAAAATGAATCTAAACCTTATTTAGCACAGTCTTGGCTTGAGAATAGTAAAGATGAAAAAATCAATTCTCCTTTTGTGGTAACACCGCCAGTTCAGCGTATCGAAGCCGGTAGTAAAAGCCAAATTAAAATACAGGCATTACCAGCAACAAATATGTTGCCCACAGACAGAGAAAGTATTTATTACCTTAATGTTCGTGAAATTCCACCTCGTAGTGATTCTCCTAATGTTTTACAGATTGCATTGCAGACAAAAATTAAAGTGTTTTATCGACCAAAAAGCATTGTTGCACCAAGCCGTTTAGAGGCTAATCCAATGGAAAAAGACATTGTGATTGAAAAACAAAGTGACCATTACAATGTGAAAAATCCGTCGCCTTATTACTTAACCATTACCAAAGTCAGAAAGAACAATACGGAAGTAAAAGACTTTGAAGCGGTGATGATTGAACCTTTTGGTCAACGTTCACTGGGAACAAAAGTGGGTGATTTAGGTACGACACCTACCCTTGAATATCTCAATGATTTTGGTGGGCTGGTTGACTTAACATTCCAATGTCGTGGAGATATTTGTTCAGCAAATATCAAAGATAAGAAGGCGTAATATTATGCTTATATTCCGAGGTGTAATACTTTTTCTTTGTATGAGTTTTCTCGCTCCTTCTGTATGGGCTGTTTCTGGCTTTTTAAGAGTGACTGTGAGCGGGAGTGTGGAGTCACGCCCTTGCAAGATTAACGATGGTAAACCTATTGAAGTGAACTTTAATGATGTGATGACCACAAGAATAGAAAACGAAAATTATAAACAAAAAATGGATTACACCTTGGATTGTAAAACAACAGGTGACCCAAGTATGTCACTGAAATTTACTGGTGACGGCGCTGGGTTTGATACGCGTTATTTAAAAACAAGCGTGACAGATTTAGGGGTGTTATTTAAAACCGCTGACACCAATGTTTATATGACAGAGCCGTTTAAGTTTAACTATCAAACTCGACCTGAGCTTTATGCTGTACTCGTGAAAAAAAGTGGCGCCGCGCTACCAACTGGCTCCTTTACGGCGACTGCAACTATGCAGGTTTATTACAACTAACGGAGGAATAAACAGTATGCGTTATTATCCATTCCTCACGATGTTATTTTTATTTTCAATATCATCTTCACCTAGTCTAGCGAAAGATAATGAGACACAGGTGCTGATTAAAGGTAATTTATTAACGCCACCACCTTGCAAAGTGAATGACGGTAATATGATTGAGGTGAATTTTGGTCCTGTGGCGATAAAAACAATTAAAGGCTATGACCAAAAAAGAGAAATTAATTACCAAATTACCTGTGAAGAAAATTTAAATAACTGGAATATGTATTTATCAATTGATGGTAATAAAAGTAGCTTCGATCCTAATGGGCTGAGAACCAATATTAATGAGTTAACCGTAAAATTTATGATGGGTGATTCCATTATTGATTTAAATAAAAAGTATTCGGTTAATTTAAATAACCCTGAAAAAATTTGGGCAGTATTGGTGAAAAAAGAAAATAGTGAACTGGTACCAGGTAATTTTACCGCGGGTGGCACCTTGTTTGTGGAGTACCAATAATGAATAAATCAATGTTATCTGGTTGTATTATTGGTGGTTGTTTATTGTTTTCATCTTCTATCTTTGCGGCTGAAAATCTTAATATCTTTGGTTCATTAATTATCGCACCTTGCAAAGTTCTACCTGAACACTCTCAGGTTGATGTGGTATTTGATGAAATTCGCTTAGATGATATTTATAAAAGTTATTTTGAATTCGAGAAAAAGGATTTCAAAATTACTTTATCAGAGTGCGATATCTCTATTGCCAAGCAAGTGAAAATAAAATTTGAAGGGGCAACTCATAATGAACTTGCCGGATTATTAGCATTAGACGATAACGCTAATAATCCTGATTTAGGAATACAAATTACGACTAAAGAAGGAGTCCCTATTAAATTAGGGGATTACACTAGCTTATATAATATTCCTAATAATGGCATTTTTGAGCTTAATTTTATTGCTTATTTGCAAGCGACAGCAAAAGCGATCGCAGATAAATCAATTAAGCCGGGGCATTTTTCTGCTACTGCCGTGTTTTCTTTGAAATATGAGTAAAAGATAATGAAAAAAATACAGCAAATTTTAAAGTTATTAATTGTACTATGCAGTTTTTCTCTATTTAGTGTACAAGCAGGTTATTTTACTTATATTACTAAATCAGGTCCTTCTCCAGAAATTAAAGGTAATATTCGTTATGACTATGTGTTGGAATATTGGACGGAAATGGGATTTACGCCAAACCCTTGTAAAAGTTTAGGTTTGAGTGGTCGGTGTTATATTCAATTAAACCACTTCCACTCAAAACCTGATAAAGGAGGAACGGGTACTGAGCATCGAGCGAGATGGCGGTGTGATGTAGATTTACAACATTTAAGCTCTATGGCTGAAATACGCGATGTGGCTGTTAATCAATGCGGGTTGACTTTCCCTTATGTGAATTATAGTACTCATGCTGGATCTGTTACTGTTGATGAATGTATTGCTTTTTTTATGACGAGTAGTGCAACGGGAGGAAGTGGAAGAATGGTACCTGGTGGCGTATGTGGTATTGCTCCACCGCCTGAAGGTAAATGTGCATTTGTTTCTAATAATCTTACTATTTCACATGGTGTACTTGATGTGACACAAGTTGATGGTAATGAGGCGGAAGAACAATTTGCGCTCACTTGTAATGAAACTATGCCAGTAAAAATTACCAGTTCGATGGAAGATCATTTTTTAAACTTAAAACCAGATGGTAGCATCCGCTCTTTTTTAACGTTAAATGGTTCACCTGCATCAATTGGTACACAAGTTAACGCAATAATGAATGAATACACCTATGTAAGAGTGAAGTCAAAACTTCAAACTAATGGCACTCCTTCATTAGGTAACTTTAGTGGTGCTACGACATTGGTATTATCAATACCTTAATAAAATTAGAAGAGTCAATAATGACCTAGATTTGATAGCGTTTTTCGTTGACTTACCCGCACATTATTGTGCGGGTTTTTTTATGTGGTTAATTTGAAAAGCGGTTTATAACATTATCGGTTCGATAACTAATTCGCTCTTATTGGTATCTAATTTTAACTTTTGGGATTCAGTGACTTTTAATAGTGCGGAACCTAAATTGACTAACATCGGTAAGCGCATTTCAGCCGCGATAATGGCGCTGTGAGAGAGACTATCACCTTTTGCTAAAGCAATACCGACCAATTGACTATCAACTAATTGAATTAATGTGGAAGGGAAAAGCTCTTTTGCGACCAAAATAGCGGGTTGTGAAGGGGTAAAGCTTGGGCGAGTTTTATCTTGTAAATGGTAAAGCACTTGATTACGTAGATCACGAAGATCGAGTTCACGCGCGCGTAAATAGGGATCGGTAAGTGCGCAATACATCTGTGTTCTTTCTTGCATTTCATCCGACCAACTTTGCTGGGCACTGATCTTCTCTGTTTTGATGCGATCTATCACGCTTGTTATTAACTCATCATCATCTAACATCATGATATGACCGTTAAAAATAGCACCAATATGCTCACCTAATTTTTGGCTAGCTTTATTGGCACTCTGTTTTAGTGCTTTTAGCGTACTCTTTATTGCAAAATTAAGTTTGCCAATTTGAGCATCAATATCAATCGGTTCTGATAAGTTTTCGACGGGTGAGAGCTCTATTTCATGCCAAACAAAAGCAGGTGCTTTAATTTGAGATACAGGGGCTAAAATACCGTTTAATGTTATGGTATTAGAATCAGAAGGTAGCTCTTCACCAAAGCCATTTCGGGCAAGTTCAAGAAAAGCCGCAATCGCCTCATTTTCTTGTTCACCAGAGGCAATTAGCGTTATCTCATCGCCTTGGCGAATTTGTATTAATGAAAGCTGATTTAAACTGAGAGGATTAATACGTCTATCCCCTTTAACTAATTGATAATCAGCTTGAAAAGTAGAAAGCACCTCAACTAAAGTTGCCGCCGGTCTTACGTGTAAACCATGAGGATTACGAACTACCCAACTTGCCTCTTTACCATGAATTTTGACAGGGGCATTAATATCATTTTTAGGTTGAACGAAATTTTCACCAAGTTGGATTTTCTTTGGATATAAAGAATTTGAAGCTTCTTCAATCACTTTTTCTAGTGATGCCCCTGAAGATGCCGCTACAACTGCTGCAAGTGTACCTTCAACTAAAGGTGCTGAGCAGAGAGTGACTTTCTCAGCTAGCTCGGGATCAAGTAACTCAATCGCAGTTTCTGCACTTAAGATTGCACTGCCTAAATCCATCATCACAACAATAGATTGTGCTTGTGAAAGCGATTCTATCGCCGTCATAATTTTAACGGCATCAGTACCAATCGCATGTTCTTCATCGTTGATACCTGCGGCAACCGCAAGTTGGCAATGAGTCGGATTAAGCATCTGACTGGCAAGTTCTGCCACACCATCAGCGAGATGTTTACTATGAGAAACAATAACAATATTTATCATGGTAGACCTTTATTGGTTGCTTGTATTGGTTGCTTGGTCAGTTATGCATTAATACTATTAGCAAGGGCTTGTATCATCAGTACCACAGAAGCACTGCCAGGATCTTTATGTCCGATACTGCGCTCACCTAAGTAACTTGCTCGCCCTTTTCGAGCTTGCATCGCAATGGTGTTTTCAGCGGCTTTTTCAGCGACAACTTGTGCTTGAGAGAGGGCTTCTTTGATAGAAAGGTTTTGTTCATTAGCGTGTTTTAATGACTCAACCACAGGCCACCAAACATCACACATGGTTTTGTCATTTGGCTCTGCTTTTCCTCGGCTTACAATGCCTTCTACACCTTCTGTTACCATTTCAACAAGTTGATTTAGTTCTAGGTTTTGCAATGAAGCTGTAGGTTTGGCTGCACGAATAAAGAAGGTACCAAATAAAGGACCACTTGCACCGCCAATATTTGAAAGCAATGTCATGCCCGTAGTTTTGAGGATAGTGCCAATATCTTGTCCTGCAAACTCAGGTAGTTTTTCCTGCACTTTTCTAAAGCCACGGTTCATATTTAAACCGTGGTCAGCATCACCAATTTCACGATCTAAATCCGTTAAATAATCACTATTTTGTTCAAACAGTAGTGCACATTGTTGTAACCAAAGAATAATTTGAGCGTGAGTTAAAGCCATTTTGTGTTCCTTTTCTTGTTATTAAAGACTTATTTCACCATCGCAGGTGTATTCACAGGGGCATCCCATAAGGTAAGTAACTCGTTATCAACTTTTAATAACGTAATTGAGATCCCTGACATATCGAGCGAAGTACAATAAGAACCAATTAAAGAACGTTCGATGGTTAAGCCAAATTTTTCACAGCATTGAGTTAAACGGTTATAAACACCATAAAGTTCAGATTGTGGTGTGGCACCAAGGTTATTAACTAAAACAATGACGCGATCGCCAGATTTTAAAGGCTGTTTTTCCTGATTTTCCTCGATCCAAGTGCCGCTTTCACGATCCCAATTGCGGATCACTCGTTGATAGTGACCATTCTCAATCAAGGTATTAAACATGGCATCAACAGTATCATTGAGAGAGGTAAATTTACGACGGTCAATACCTGGTTCGCCGTGAATACCGACACCAAACTCCATTTCATTTTCAGGTAAAGTAAAAGAAGGTTTTCCTGCGGCTGGAACGGTACAAGCTTCCAAGGCAATGCCGATAGAAAAACCATTGTTATTAATGTGATGACCTAATTTAACCAGTTCATCAAGAGAGTCGCCTCTTTCAGCTGCCGCACCCAGTAGTTTTTCTATTAAAACGGTATTGGCAACACCACGGCGTCCTGCGGTATATAAGCTATCTTTTACTGCTACGTCATCATCAACTAATACCGTTGCAATTTTTACACCATCGTCATGAAGCAGTTCTGTCGCTGTTTCAAAGTTAAGCACATCACCGGTGTAGTTTTTCACTATCATTAAAACGCCTTCACCGCTATCAATCTCTTTGGCACAGTCATACATTTTATCAGGTGTTGGTGACGTAAATATTTCACCAGGACATGCACCATCAAGCATTCCTTTACCGACAAAACCTGCATGCATGGGTTCATGTCCGCTACCACCGCCAGACAATAGAGCAACTTTACCTTTTACTGGAGCATCTTTTCGCGTGACATAAAAAGAGGAGGGATGAAGTTTGATTTCAGGATGGGCTTTAGCAAAGCCTTGTAGTTGTTCAGATAACACATCATCAACTCGATTAATCAGCTTTTTCATCTTAAATGCTCCATTTGAAATTTGTGTTTAGTCTTCAAACCAGAAATGAGATTTCTGGTTTGGGGGCTGACACATTATTTATTAAAGGATTGGTAAACACGGCATCAATAGGCGATGTTTGTTTTATTTAAAACATAAGAATTATTTTTATTTAGCTTAAAAATGAATCTACATCATTTATCTTTCTATAAGAATAGGTTAGTCAAATAACCTGTCAGAATGGGAGCAAGATCATAAAAATAAATGAAAAAAAGAGTGTCTGTTCGAGATGATTACATGCCTTGCAAAAGAGTAAGTGCTTTCTCTCGTTGCTCTGGAGAAAGATTTTTAATCACGTCTAATAACAACGTATCTTTGTTTTTTGCACTTGGCATAAGAGTGTGACTAAACGTGAGGTTTAAAACAAAGGTATGTCCGCATTCAGGATCACGACAAGCACAATATAGATCAGATAACTCTTTGTGTTTACGATTACTTTTCTTTATAAGCGCTTTTTCGCCACATTCAGGACAATAAATAGTTAGGACACGCATGTTATTTTTCTCTTTATTATCAGTTCTATTATGCTTTCTATATTAGCTTAAATTTGTATTATAACCAGTCTTATTATTGTTTTTTGATGTAAATAATTGTTTTTAAGCGATTTAAAGGTGCTAAAAACAAATAAAATTGTTTTGAGTAGGTGGGTTAGTTCGGTTATTGTCGGATAAATACACATAACCGATGTTAACCGAACAAACTTACTAGCCTAAAATACAAAGTTTGTAGATAATGGCTTCACGTTAAATCATACGGAGATGAGCAACATATTGAATTTATTATTTATTTTTTCTGTTGTTTTTCAGTGTGAGTAGAAGGCAATAGACAAGGATGTCTATTACAAGTTAACAAGGAAGTGAGTAAAAATACTTTTCAATAGTTGAGGGCTGGGTGTGAAAGGATTTCGCATAGCGTTCAAGTGAAAAGTGTTAAAAGCTGATCTTTATAATAAAAGTCGATGAAATAAGTTTTGTCTCGAATGACTAAGGAGTTAGGTCATGTTCAACACACAAGCGTTATATGCATGGATTGCACTCATGGCGTTTAGTTTGGGTTGGATTGCTCAAGGATGGCATCGAGACAATATGACGTTAGAACAACGGATGTTAATAACGGCAATCGAAGATCAGGTGAGCATGGATGCTTGCCCTGATCTTCAACTTTTTTCTTCTTTTTTTGGCGATAAATCACTAGAACACGCTTCTTCACTTCGGTTTTCTCCGTCATATCAAGAGATGGTGAAATTGAGTTTAAATAATCAGTGTGCCAATGCTGACTTTATTACTGTGTTTAATAATACACAATGTGAAGTTGGTGGTGATTTAATTAACTGATAATTAATAGATTTATTCTATTTTTGTCATGTCTTTATTGTTATTTATTCACCCTCATCAAGCCTAAATACGCTGACGCCCTTTAGGGCTAATAAGTTGGCCTTGTATGTCCGCGATACCAATATGTGCTATACAGCCTGCATTAAACTGTAAATAGTCATCTTCGATACCATCAGAAAAAATAACCCCATTTTCAGGCATTAAAGATTCTAATTGTAAAGGTGAATCAGGCTCAATTGTTCCAAAGGTTAGAGCTACGCCTGTTGTTCGACTTGGAAAAGGTTCTCTCACACTAAATTGCAGCTTTTTGTCACCCCAGCTAAATCCTTGTAACAGGGGATGTGATGCTTCTCCTGTGATTGCCATCGCGCCAGCGAGAATAGATTGAAACCAACCTGTCGAGCCAAGTCCCGTAGACACAATAATTCCTGATGAAGATTGTGCTTCTTGAGCACCACTCCATTGTAAAATATAGCGTGCAGACGTGTGGCTTTTGGGGCCAATAAATAGATCATTAACGGCTAACAGTGATTGGCCATCATTGGTTGTCGCTTGTGCAAAGGTCACGGATTTAAACGGCATTTTCTGATTAATGGTATTAATCACCGTCTCTTTTAATTCACCTATTTCAAAAGGAAGTAATTTGCCATCCCACCTTGAAGGATCGGGATTGATGGCAATAATAGGCTGTCCATTAAGGTATTTCAGTGTATTGGCGACCAGCCCATCTTGACCAATCACCACCACAATATCGTGGGGTGAGAATTGATAGCTAGGCAATAAGTTTCTTTCTAATAGCTGAAAACGTCCCAATGATTTTAAAACAAGTTCAGCTTCTGTTAGTTGCTTTTGATATAAATTGTGTTCGTTGAGGTAATCCGTTACCTCAACATTGTTGTGTTCTAAATAGAATTTGGCTTGTGACCACGTATTAAAACGCTCAATTAATTCCTGTAAGCGGCTTTTTCTCATCACCAGCACAAAGCGAAAATCTTCGTTACGTTGCATTATTTACTCCCTTTTTTCATAAATTGGCTAAATAAATCAGGAGTGATATTTAACTCACCAATTTTCCCTGAATTCAGCGCTAAGGTTTCAAATGCCATTGCCATTAATTGCTGAGAGTCCATTTTTGCTAGTGCCATGGCTTTTAGGTTTTCAACTGGCAGTTCACGATAAGCACGCATGGTCGCTTCAATAGCATAAGCATCAGCTTCTGATTGTGTTCGCTGATTTTCAGCACTTAACGCGACCAGTTCTTTACGTTTTGCTTCAGCATTTACTTTGGCTTCAAGGCGCTCTTTTTCAATCTCCGCTTGTTCCCGTAATAATGTGCGTTCGTTTTCTAAACGTGCTTCTTCAATTTCTTGTCGTTTACGTTGAACAGATAAGTCGGTTTCCAATTCAGCCTCTTTAATGGTGCGTTCTTGTTCTACCGAGAATTTACGACGAGCATAAATGGCATCGTCGGCTTCTTTCAGTAAGGATTCTCTTGCTTCGGCTTCGAGTGCTTTTAAGGTTTCTGGTGATGGAGTGATTGCTGCAATAGAGACATCTAAAATCGCAATACCTAATGCATCTAATGATGGGTGTTCAATTAATTGTTCCATCACCAAAGTAACTAATGATTGGCTAAGTAATAACGCTTCTCTAAGTGGTGTACTTTGGATCTTTGCTTGGATTAAGGTTTGTGCAATACGCACAACACGATCACTGAGTTTTAGTGGATCTTCTGATGCATAAGATTTGCCGTTTTTGCTCAAGTTAAAATTGAGCACTTCTGCGGCTTTTTCAGGTGTTTTGACCTGAAATGAAATTTGTCCTTGAATGCGTAAGCCCTGAAAGTCCGAGGTTTGAAAGTTGAAAATAAACGGCGCTTCTTGGGCGTTTAAAGGTAGTGCGGCAATAGAGGTTGTGGCTGAGTTATACCAAAAACTCAATCCTTTACCTTGCTGGCGAATTTTGCCGTTTACCGATTTAATAATGAAAGTTGATGAGTCTGCTTTGAAATAATTTAAGTTAAACATAGGATATCTCCAATTAGTGTCCTTATGACAATAACTGGATTGTGTCCTATCGACACTATGCTTGTCAACTGATTTAGTGTCTTTATGACAAAATTTGATTTTTTGCTGTTTAGGCTTAAAATAGTTTCATCGTTTTCTAATAAAGCTTACGCCATGAATGAACAAGATTTTTTAGCCAGTTATAACCGCCGTGATTTCCTATCCCCACTGATTACTGTTGATGCGGTACTGTTTACTTATCATGAAGAGCAGTTAAAAGTATTGTTAGTGAAAAGAGGAGAGCATCCTGAAAAAGGAAAATGGGGTTTACCTGGTGGATTTGTCGATGAAGTACAGGACAAATGCCTTGACGATACTGTGCTAAGAAAATTAAAAGAGAAAACGGGTGTGATCCCTCCTTATATTGAGCAACTTTGTTCCGTGGGAAATAACCAGCGTGATGTAAGAGGTTGGTCTGTGACGGTCTGTTATACCGCGTTGATTGCACATCAAGTGTGTGAAGCACATATTGATTCCGTGGATTCGGTAATGTGGTGTCCTATTGATGAGATTGCACAACAACGCTTAGCTTTTGATCACCATGAATTAATTACACAAGCAAGAGAGCGATTAAAGCAAAAATCACTCTATTCGATTGTTCCTGGATTTGCATTGCCAGAAGTTTTTACCTTGCCAGAGTTGCAACATGTTCATGAAATTCTGATTGGTAAAGAGATCCAGAAAAAATCCTTTAGACGACGCATCGAACAAGCTGATTTATTGATTGATACAGGAGAAAAGCGGGCAGAGAGAGGACGCCCTGCAAGTCTGTATCGACTTAAAGAGGCGTCTGCGGATTATCGTTTTATTCGAAATCTTGAGTTTTAATTCTTAAGTTGTTTTACAAAGTAATGAGCGCCATCTCGAATGGCGTCATCAGCCACTTTCATCATGCGTGAGTAGTGTAAAAAGGCATGTAATGTGCCTGGATACATTTTATATTCACAAGGTGATTGATGTGCTTCAAGGGTTTTAAAGAGAGTCACGCTATCATCAATAAGTGGGTCGTATTGTGCGCTGGCGATAAAGCAAGGGGGAATATCTTGCGTTAAATCGTTATTAAATAAGCAATAATAAGGTGCATCACGATTGCCTAACGCGGTTAAATACGCATTATCATATTCTTCTAGATCTTGCTGGCGCAACCCATCCCATTCACCACCATAAAGCCGACGGCTAGTGGAATCACGTAAACCGTATAATCCATACCATAATAAAGCTGCACTTACCTTGCCACAGTGGATTTGTTTGTCGCGTAACCACAGTACAGTAGCAAGCGATAACATGGCTCCCGCAGAATCGCCTGCAAAACCAATGTGTTGAGTGTTAATACCGTAGTGTTCAGCATGTTGATCATAAAACTGGCAGACTTGCGCTGATTCATCAATCGCTTGTGGATAATGTGCTTCTGGTGATAGTGAGTAATCAATACCAATCACTGCACAACTTGTATAAGACGCGAGTAAACGCATAATGCGATCGTGGGTATCTAAATTCCCTAAAATAAAGCCCCCACCATGAAGATAATAGAGTGTTGCGGGTGTTTTTTCTGTGGGTTGATAAAGGCGTGTTAGAACCTCGCCATAAGACGTGCTAACGGAAATATCTTGAATGCTAAACATTTCGGGTGCATCTGCATTCCAATAACGTCTGTCTTGATTGTAAGCAAGGCGCATAGAAGGGTAGTCATTACTTTCTGGCGCAGGTTGCGGATTATCTGCATAAAATTGCATAACTTGTTGCATTTCTGGCGAAATAATTTCTAGTACATTGATTTTATTTTTAGTTTTCATTAGCCCCTCCAATTATCACTGCTCGGTATTGTAAATACTGGGGCTTAATAAACTGGGATCTTGATATCCAATATTGAACGTTAGCGCTAAATAGCAAGGGTGAGACGTGAATATGTGATCTGACTTTGATTTAAATAGGACGACTGAAATATGATTAATTGCACAGTTTTTCTTAACTAAATATTTAATTGAGAATAGAAATGATAATGAGATATATTATTGTGTCTTTATATTTAATCTTATTTCAGAAAAGAAAAATGAAAATAAAATTAGCTATTTTAAGTTTACTTTGCAGCACCATTTTATTAAATGGATGTGCTATTCAATCAACACAGTCGGATGTGCAATTATTGAAAGCAAAATTAGCCGATAAACCAGAGGAAATAACTCAGAGTGAAATAAATGAGTCAAATCTTACGGTTAAAAATCACCCTAAGAATTTATTACGAGTATTTCCTAATTATCCTGCAAAAGCGTATTCTCAAGGCATTGAGGGAGCGTTAAATATAAAATTTGATATTGATGAAAATGGATATGTGCAAAATATTAGGATGTTAGATTCCCCTTTAGTGGAGGTTTTTGGTTTATCGACTATTCGAGCTATGGAAAAATGGCGTTATGAGTCAGGAAAACCGACAAAAGATTTAAATTTAACAATGGAATTTAAACGTTGATTTAAAAATAGCTTATAGCAAAGAGAATAACCCACGATAAATTAAACGGATTATTCTCTCTTTATCGTTAATTTGAGACTAATTGCACCACAACCAGTCGTCCGCCTTCTTCTGTTGATAATACAAATTGCAACCCATCTGTTAGCGCAATTTTATCGCCAATGGCTATCTGTTTTTTCTCTGGCAATACCATCAATCCCTCAATACGTTCATTCACCAGCCACCATGTTGAATTGTGAAAAACGAAATAACCGACACGTTTTTTCTGTTCATCAGTAGTGCGTTCATTGGGCGCAATAAGGCGATTAACATGCCAAGGAAAGAGTGATTGATTACTCCATACCATTAAGCGGTGATCGTCAGGTCTGAAACTGCCTGCCTTACGTGAAGAGTAGAGATTTAAAATCGGCAATTGACCTTTATAAGGCGTATGGCAATAAGGACAAACGGGCTGTGTTTTTCCAGAAAAAACATACCATTGCTGTTCACAATCTTTATTTTGACAAGGCTGAACTAAATCTACCGTTTTGACTAAAGCCGTCTCCCATTCATCTGCGGTAGGGCGTTGTGAAGGATCGTGTAATCCCGTGATAAACGCTCTTTCAAAAAGAGGCGTAAGGTAAGGCCCCATAATGGTATAAGGGATTTTTTGGGGATCAGCCCAAGGTAGCGATGACGGTTTTACCTGATTAAGTTTTACCGCATTGCTACGATCAGTTGGGTGCTCAATAAATAATGCTTTTTCACCCATAGAGAGCGTTTCATCACGCATTTCATCGTCAAGATCGTGAATTTTACCGCCCCGTAATGGGTGACGATAAAACAGATACATATAGATTAATACCGCAAGTGCGTGTCTATCTGTCGTGATGCTTGGCAAAATACGGTTAGGATCTTCTTTCGGTAAATGGCTGGTTTTTACTACTTCAGGCGCGATAAAGTCAGGGGTTCCCACCACATCAGGCGGATATTTACCGGGAACCACTAAACCGTCAATATCAATCACACAGGCATGACCTTGCTCAGGATCGATAAGGACGTTTTTATAGCTTAAATCACTGTGGCATAAGCCTGCTGCATGCATTCGTCGTACTGCACGAGAGAGCAATAAACAGACTTTAAGGTAATTTAATAGATTGCCTCTTTCACGAGGATCGAGAAATTTATTTTGGTTATTGGCACTTGCAAACCATTTACCTTCTTTTTCTCGACCTTTTATCGCAAGAAAGTCATTGTTTTTAGAACCATATTTAAAGAAAAAGTGGGATTGATAAGTTGGAACAACAATACCAATTTTGCCTTGATGTTCGACAACATCCGTTGGCCAGCAAAAGAGGTTTTTCCAATATTCTCCACCACTTTGTTCAAAGATATTATGTCGATAAGAGCCTGTTATCATATCGATTCTATCTTTGGCTTGTGCATTCTGTTGTGTTTTATAGAAGGCAACAACGTAGGTTCGGTCAGGGGAAAAATAGACATCTTTCATTGAGCCAGAGCCAATGATCTCATTGACGTACTGAACTGTTTTTCCACTTTGCGTTGTACAGGTAATGATCTCTGCCATGAAACTCACCGATTCTCTCTTTTATGATTACCAAGCCACAACCAGAGTGCGGTCATCGTGATTGCCTGCTGAAAAGAAATTCAGCCATTCAGCCAATGCGCTATCTGCATGTTCAGGAGAGGCTAAACAAGGCGATATTTCATCAATGAATGCAGCCCATTTATTGGGATCTTGTAAGCCATTATCCGTTTCAAATACGGGATCGGACACTCCGTCTGTCATTAAAATAAGATGTGAAATTTCTTTCCACTTACCAATAATAATGCGTCGATTAAATTCAGCATCGTTGAGCGCACTATCATCAAGAAAACGGGTTTGTCCTGCATATTCACCACTATCAGGAATACCTAAAATACGCACTTTTCCAGCAGGACCATAAGCGGCAATCGCACCATCTCCCATCCAAAATGAGGCAGCAAATAACTCATCATTGATACGCAAAGAAACCGTGGCTAATAACGTTGTTGAAAATGATTTTACGGGTTCATTAATATGAATCGCTTCATTTTTGAGGTTATTAATTGCTAATTGGGCGGCATTACGAAAGAGTTGTGCAAAGAAGCTTCCTACTTGATTAATGGCGCTGTTGTCATTCCATTGATGGATGGTTTCAAGATGAGGTTTAATTGCTTCATTTTCCAAACTTAATTGTGATTTTAAATAGTGGCTGACCGTATTGATAGCAATGCGTGAGCCTTCGCGAGAATAGCGAGCACTGCCTGCACCATCAGCAACAATTAAAATATTCCATTGGCTTTGGTTATCGTGGTGAATATAAAAATCATCATCACGGAATGTGCCTGCATGTTCATGAGAACGCCCACGACGGCTTGCTCCTACAATTCGAATGTCTTCTTCAAGAATAAGTTGGCTATCGATGTGGGCTTTGGGATAAGGGCTATCAGCGGGAGGTTCATTGATTTGCCATAAGCTACGCGGATCAGGATTGATGATTAATAAGACTTCATCTTGATAACGAATAGCATTAACAGACCAATGGACAACCAATATGAAATTGCCACTTTTTGTTGGCATTCCTACTAAGCAACAACTTTCATGATCAAAGGTTATTCCAACTCCTTCAGGGACATCAACCGCTTCAATTTCGGCAATTTCGAGGGTATTTAGCTCGATACTGAGCGTAGAATTGAATGCAGTGCCTACTTTTGCATTAGAAAGGGTAATTTTTGCCGTAGGGCGATGAATAATCGGTTTTTCTGTTGGCATTGGTGATGAGTGTGTTGGAATTTGACCTGGCTTTAATGGACACTCTTCTGGTAATGATGTTTCTTCAGCAGCTAAATTGCGAGCTGGTGGCAATAACAGAAGAATAGGGGGGATTTTGTCTTGTGGTGTTATTTTTTCTGCCGCTTTAGCATTGATTTTATCAATAATAAAATCAATGTATTGAGCGATTTCCTCATCTTCATACAACGCAATAACAAGTTCTTCATGCACTGGAATGCGATGTTGTGTCAGCGTGTCATCAATAATCAGTTTTGTGAGTAGGGCTTTTTTATCCATTAGCCTTTACCTCGTGTGACATCAAAGTCAGATTGGCTGCTGTTATCACCAAAGGTGATGTTGTTATCACACCAAGGGCAAACAACGCTTTCAGGGCCATTCACACAAAGTAATTTACCACATTGGCAAACGGCAAAAGCAGTAGCATTGCCGCAATAAGGGCAGCCAGGTGTACCATGAAGTTCGCTGGTGTTAACTTGATATGCCGTGGCGCTGAGATCACTCCATGCAAAGTAATCTTCATTTAAAGTGTAGCAACCCGTTAAGTTAAAACCATTAAGATTGAGGTTAAAATCGAGCCCTGAAGCTTTCATTGGTGGTCGTTCATATTTCATTAAATAAGGTGAACGTGTGTGGCTACAACGCCCGACAAAAGTGACACAAGACTCATCATAGGCACGAGCAACATCATCTTTCGCAAGACGAACAATATACTCTGTTTGATTTAAAAGTGGTGGCGGCTCTTCGCCAACACTTCGGCTATGAGAAACCACTGACATCGTTATCCATTTAATGAAACGAGTAAAATCGCCTTCTTGTGCTTCGGTAAATAACAGCACGTTTTCAGTTAATTGCGACAGCACATGTAAGTCTGCACTTAAGCCTAATCCAATCGCAATTAAGTTAACTTTGTTGGCGTAGTGAGCTTTCCAGCGCTTGATCTCTTGCGCGTAATCATCAGTAGGTCTGCCGTCAGTTAAAAGATAAACGACAGGTTTCCAATCGCCTTTTTGCTCAAGTGTGGTTTTTCTTACTTGCGTGTCGATTTGGTGAGAAAGTTCTCGTAATGCGCTGCCTAATGACGTGCCTCCGCCTAAAGGAAGTTGAGGAGGATAAAAAGAGACGACTTCAGTGAGTGGAACAATCGTTTTTGCAACACCAGCAAAGGCGATAACAGAAATACAAGCCGTTTCAAGGGCGTGCGGATCTCTTCTCAGATCGTTAATAATAGTTGTTAGACCGTCATTCATCTTTTTTAGGTTTTCACCGATCATTGATTCTGAACAATCTAAAACAAAGAAAATGGGTAGCCTTCTCATTGTTATACCTTATCTCTTTATCGTGGCTGTTATGTATTGTGATGGATAAACCAAAGTCTGAATAAAATAAAAGCAAAGCCTTTTGGAGCGCTTTGCTTTTATAGATCACAGTACCAGTTGGATTTCAGGAGGTGGCGGCGGTAGGGTGTCTTTATCCGTATTCACTCCTGCACTTGAACTGCCAGATGCGACACTGGCAGAAACCCATTTAAAAAAGCCCGAGAAGGCATTGGAGTCTAGCGTTTCTAAAGCTACCACTTGAGATGTAAGCTCTTTAAGGTGATCGTGTTTGGCTTTAGGGCCAACAGCACAAGCGATGATCGAACCAAATGAACGCTTTTTCACTTCTTTAATCGCTTCACCATAGGCGTAAGCATCAGACGGTGTGCCATCCGTCATTAAAAAAACGAGAGGACGCCAGTCACCTTTTTGGTCACCATCGGAACGTTTAATATCACGATCGACACACTTGATTAAACATTCCAGCGCAGCACCAGTGAAAGTACCGCCAGAGCTAGGTACGGTGATATCTGAGAATTGGAAATCTTCTAATGCAGTTAATGGGATAAATTCACGAGCCTCGTTATCATAGGTAATGATAGAGATATGCACGCTTTCTAATGCGTAAGGATTTTGTCTCAATGCATTAAGCATTGTTTGTATCCCAACGTTAACCGCATGAATAGATTCACCTCTCATTGATCCTGAAGTATCAATCAGCAGGTAAACGGGAAGTCTTCTCATTAGGCGAAATCCTTTAAGTAAGAAATAAAGCTATCTGAACTTGAAGGCTCTCCAATGGCGTTCAGTTTCCAGCCATTATCTTCTCTGACTAATTCAGCAAACAGCATTGAACGTTGGTTGTTGAAGGCTTCGCCTCCAGATAAATCAAAACGAGCCATTTCTACATTTTTCGCATCAACAGCGCGGATAAAGGCGTTTTGTACTTTACCAAAATGTTGTTGTAGTTCTCGACCATTGTAAATCTGAACAATAAAGACAATTTTGGTAAATTTAGGATCAAGTGTGTTTAATTTCACAATGATCTGTTCATCATCGCCATCACCTGCGCCTGTTCGGTTATCACCCGTTAACCAAATTTGTCCTGATTTGTGTTGTAGGCTATTAAAGAAAATAATATCGCCATTAACGAGAGAAGGTTGCCCACCTTCAATTTGACCTAAATCGTTTACTTTGCCATTTTCACCACATAAGAAGGCAATAACATCTAAATCGTATTCTTCGCTTTTTTTACCAAAAAGCCCACCAAGGAATCCGCGTTTTTCTTCGTTGATATCCCAGCCTAAACCGATAGTGACAGAGGAAAGGTCATATTCATTTTTCTTTAAACTAACACCTTGTCCTTTTTTTAAACTAATAGACATATTCATTCCTTTTTTATTTAAAGTACAACGTTAACCTCAGGAGGTGGCGGTGGTAAGTCATCAAGATCACTAATATCTTTCTTAGTTAAATCGACTTTTTGACTACCGACAGAAATACTGGCTGAAACCCACTTAAAGAATGACTTAATGGTATTGGAGTCCGCAGTATCTAGCTGTAATACAATTTCAGTGATATTTTTTAGTACATCAGTTTGTGCTGATTGTCCTGCTGCACACGCAATAACAACGCCAGTGCGTGCCGCTTTAAATTTCTCAACGCCTTTTTTCCAATCGTCTGTGGGGGCGCCATCTGTCATCACAAAAACTAACGGACGCCAATCTCCTTTTGTTTCAGCTGTAGTTTTTTGTACTTCTTTTTCAATACGACTAGAAACTAAAGTGAGCGCAGAACCTAATGCTGTTGTTCCACTTGCGACTAAATCTGGTACTTTAAAATTGATTAAATCAGTGAGTGGCACAACCTGTTGCGCGATTGAGTCAAAGGTGATGATAGAAATATAAGCAGTTTCTAATGCGTAAGGATCTTGGCGTAGTGTTGATAAGAGCATTTCAACGCCATTTTTTACTGCTGCAATAGGCTCTCCATACATGGAAGTCGATGTATCAAGCAAAAGGTAAACTGGCAATCTTCTCATGCATTTATCCTGTGAGTGAGATAGAAATAAGCGATTAATATACTAACCGACCCATGAAGGTGTTCAATTGAGATTATGCTTAGTTTAATTAAATTAGAGAAAAAACGCAGTGATGATTGTCCAATATTATTAATCTGAATGAAGATAGTATGAAAAGTAAAATAAAAGAGAAATTAGCCTGTTTGTCATCCTTAAATTGAGTGATGGAGCGATTTTATTTTATTAAAGAAAATATATTTTATTGAACCGTCTTAATAAGAGTAATGCTAAATGAATGACTAATAGTGATTAGGTATAAATACTCTTTTTAATTAAAAAATAACAATTATAAAAGTCAATAAATTCAAAGTATTAGTTAATTGGTGTTTTTTGTTTTTAAAGTAATTTAAAATAAATTAAGAGTGTGAGGAAATATATGAAACAATTCTATTAGATAAGTGTTTTTATATATTTTCTGCTTTTGTTGTTTTTATAAAATAACTTGATACCGAAGTATCAAGTTGCTTTTTTTATTTAATTCGAATTCTTTTTTTCTTTTTCTTTCTCTGCTATTTCAGCGAGTGTTGATTGAATTAAATTTTCAATATAGTGATCAACTAATAATTCAACAGCTTCACTACGTGTGGAATTATTTAAATAAGATAATCTATCAATCTTGCGCAATGCTGACATTTTTAATGAAAGTGAAACAGATTTCTTCTTATCTTTATCGAGATAAACTCGGCTTGTCATTCCATTGTGGCGTAGATCTTCGCTGGCGGATAATGCCTCACGCATACGGCGTAACGCCTTACTATCGAGTTGACCTCGTTCAGTCATTTGATATGCACGAGAGGCTTTGCTGTATTTTATTTCAGCACCATAAGAATCTCTTATCTCTTTTAATACACGAGTTAACGTAGGCTCTGAGCATTCAAGAGCAGAAATAATCTTAATGGTTGGAACCTTTTTTCCTGAGCTTAAAAGGGTTGCCAGTGTAAAGACTCTGACCTGACGAGTGCTTAATTGCATGCTTAGTTACCACTTATTTTGTCATTGGTGTGTTAAAATATTCAGCAATAATTTCTATTATTCTTGTTCTGTGTTGACAAGGATAAATAAAATAAGCTGCCTATTAAATGTAGTATAAATTAATAACTGAAATAAAAAAAATACACTTTTTTAAATAAAAAGATTCACGTTGTTCTTATAAGTTCTAGTTAAAGATAACATGCTTTAACTAGAAACTTATAAATCGAAATCAATATAAGATAATTATTTTATCTTATCGAATTTATCACCTGCTATAGAGTATTTTATGTTGCGTTAAAACGTTGAGCATTATTTTGTTGGTTAGGAATAATGCCATAAATTTTAGCTCTGGTTAAAATACTCAATGCCCAGCGACGATGTGTTGCTGGTTCACACATTGCACCTTGTGATTTAAAGACGGCTTGTGTTGAATTTAAAATACGTAATGCATCTGAATGATCGGATTGAGACACCATGAGAGCTTGTTCAATTTTATGAATTTGCTTTGGATGGATCGCTGTTTTACCGACAAGGCCATTAGCAATATCAAGTGCCAGCTCTTTATCCATAATATGGTGATCATCAATATGCTCACAAACAGGTGCTGTGAGGGCAAATTGGCGAGCGCCAAAGACAGCAACTAACATTTTTATCACGTAACCCATTGGGCCATCATAAAGTGTTAATTGGCGATTACGTCTAAGAGAAATGACATTCATTAAATCATTACCACCAATACGTAATGCAATAATTCTGTTATGACAAGGGTGAGTTAGTAGGTGGTTTGCAAGCTCTGTCATTTGAATAACATCAAACACTTCTTCTGTTTCAAGTGTTGGCATCATACATAAATGCGTATTTTCAATAATATTCCACCAAATTGGCAGAGAAACTTGTGTGAACTTAGGCAAAACAAGACCATCGATGGCGCTGACATCAAGATTTTCAGTGATCCATTGACCCATTTCAGTGTGGCGAGGGCGAATAAACAGCAGTGGCCAATGGCTACAATCGCTGTTTTTTTTGTGCTCTGCTAAGGTATTTAATAAGGCTGCCAAGTTTTCTAATGCAACAGGAATATCTGCATCACTCACGGCATCTTCTAAACAGATAATTAAAGAGCGTAACCCTTCAATTTTCTGATTGATGATTGTGGGTGCGATATCTGTTCGTGTCGCGGGCATATAAAGCGTTGCCCCTAAATTCCATGGGGATAATCGTTCAATCATTATTTCACCTTTTTAATGATAGTCACTGCACGATATTGACCAAGCGCTTGCCCTATTTCAATAACAGCAATATTTTTTTCCTGCGCAAGATAAACCAGTAACGCGACATCAGGATCGGTTATTTCTCTCACAAGAACATGATCAGGTACACGGCGTAAAACAGCGCGTGTAGCTTCAGCAATACCGGGTTTTATACGATTGATATTTGAAATATCATATTTGTTTGCAAGTGAACTAACGACGTTTTCGCTCAGCTTTTTTAAGTCTGATTGTTGTTCTTTAAATGTAGCTAGTGGAGTATCGTTATCGATTAATGTATCAACGACTTTTCCAACAGTATCAACAAGGTAACGACTGCATTCATACTGTTTTAAATGTTGGCAATCCACAAAACCGTGAAAGCCTTCTTCAGTCCAAATTGAACGTGAAATTAATCCTGAAACAGGCGCTCCCATGATCCCAAATGGGATAAGCCAATCTTCATCGCTGGCACTTAACCATGCACAGCCACAAGGATCAGCAAGGACGACAAGACGAGGCTGAGCTGGATAGCCTTTTCGCCCTGATAACGAACGAATAAGTTCACCTGTAATAGCGCCTTTTCCTGTCCATCCATCGACAAACACAATACCTTCTGTACCGTGGCGTTGTTCTATCCATGAAAGCGCTTCGCTATCAATGCCTCTATCTCGAATAATACTAATGCCGTAGTGATAAGAGGTTTTTCCCATTTTACGTAATGTTTGTTGCAACATGACGCCTAAAGGAACACCTGCACGAACAAGGCTTGTCAAGATAATTTTGGTATCACCAAAGCGTTCAATCAATGATTTAGCCAACATTATGACTTCAGTTGCTAAGCGTGTAGCACCTGTTTCTAGCGCTTTTTCAAAGAGATCTAGATGCCATGTTGTTGGCTCTGGCTCTTGACTTAGCATGTCAGAATAGTGGCGCTTACCCGATTGTATCAGCTCTTCTTTTAACTCAACGGGCGTCATTTCGATATTAACCGGTTGAAGTAGGAAATCGACATCTCCTGATACATAAGAGCCCGAAAAAGGCTTATGATCCATCATGTTTATTCTCCAAAAATTTTTGTGTTGATCGCATCCGCAAATTGGCTTTGACGAGGAAGTCCATACCAACTACATAATTTCATAAAGCGATGATCACTTAGGCTGTCACCGAGTCCAATCACAGGAAAAACACCACGCTCAGCTTTTAATTTATTGAGCAAATAGGTGGCAGCTTTGCCTTTTTCGATAGGCTCAGGTAACCAAGCAATATTGTTGCTGTTACGATGAATATAAAAACCTTCAGTTGAGAATGTTTTTTCTATCTCATCACCTATGGTGTATAGCTCGTCTAATCGGGTGCTATCGTTATGCTTCATGACTAAATAAATAGGCAAATCACCGTATTCATAGTTAATTCGCGCCCAACCATCAATATTTCGTTCCGCCATTAATTGCGTGATTGATTGTTGTAGAGTCAATAAACGCTGTGTATATGGCGCTAAGCTTTGAGTGATGTGGTTTTGCCATTGTGTATCAGCATTGCCTTCTGGCGTTAATATCACCGCACCATGTGTAGTAATCGCCCAAGAATGAAAAGGAATGGTGACTCGGCTAATCTCTTCTGTTCCACGAGCAGTAACAGGAATTAAATCCGCGTGCTCTAACATCCAATCTACAAGCATGGCTTGCTCTTGGGTCATAAAGCTACGGGGTTCTAAGCTTCTATCTAGCGCGCCAGTCTTATAGGGTTCTAGTGCTAATTCATCCACCATCTTACGACGTGTTTGAAATAGTGTGTCATCGAGATCAGTTAAAATAACGGGCTTAGTCATAACTAATTACCTCAACAATAGGTGCAACTTTATTGAGGGCTTCAATCAGTTGGCTATCAATGCTTTCAGCTGGTGTTTCACAACAAAGCAAAATGCGATCAAATTGTTGATGCGCCACGTTATAGACGAAGTTAGGAATACCTAAACCATAATTATCAGTAAATGTGATCGCTGATTGAATGGCAAAATTAGTTGAAATAGGTGAACGCGTTGTCGAACTATATTTTACGATAGCACCTTGTTTTTCAAGACGTTCAGCCAATAAAAACGGCTCCCAAACAAATTCTCCCGATCCTAAAACAAGGATTTTTTCACCTAAAGAAGCATTGATGGATAAACCCAGATTGCTTGCGGGCGTTGTCATCCCTAATCGACCCCAGCTCTGTTTACCAGTGATAGCAACTTGCCCTGATGCAGTGATATTAACATTAGGCATAATAGGTAAAGGCGCATTTGGATCGGCATCCCATTGCCACTTCCCTTGAACTAAAGAGAGGGTTTTAATCGGTAATGGGGAGCGCTCAACGATAGAATCACCACTCCAATCGGTTAAGGTTACCGCTATAACCTGCTCAATATGGGTTAATCCACCTTCTTCACGTAGTGCTGAAAGGAGGTTGATAAAGGTATTACCTGTAGTCGCTTCATCATCAATTAATACAACGGTTTTTGCTTTTTGTACCCACTGGCGTTGCTCTGCTGTTGTAGGTAAATAGAGTAAGTGATCAGTCGCGTGGCTGTGATTTTCTTTAAATTCACACAGCAACTCACCTTTATCAACAGGATGACGTGTTGATGTTAAATAAATGGCTTGTTGATAGCGATTTCTCACTTCATCAAAAATGCCAGCACCTAAACCCACCGCCGTTTCTGCCATACCAATAAACAGTACAGGACCTTCAAGTGAGTCAGGAAATTGATGGGCAAGTTTTTGGTAGGTTTCACGCATTTTTTTCGGTGAAACAGGAATATGACGACCTAATACTTTACTGACAAATAGAAATGCACGCTTAGGATTGCGTCTTTCTGCAATATCAAATAATTCATCAAGTAACTCAATAGAACAATTTGGCGTCACACTTAATGTGCCACAAGAAAGAAGGCGACGATAAACGGATGAGTCACTCATACTATTTTTCATTATTAATTATTATCCGTACTGATTAAGTTTGTTAACGCTGAATTGAAAACAATAGAATCGGTGATTGAGCGTATTTTTGTTGGTGTAAAATGGTTATTTTGGGCTTCAGCCTCTTCAATACTTATTAATCCTAATTGGCGTAAAGCAAAAATACCTGCAAGATTAATTCCACAATGTTGGGTATAACCAATACCACCAGAAGGGCGCATATTAATTTCAAGTAAGAGTGGGCGACCTTGATGATTATTTCGAGTTTGCACATTCACAAGACCATCGGCTTTCATCGCCGTTGCGCACGCTTTACCTAATTCATAAGCCTCGCCTGAGATCTCTAGATGTTGTATTGCACCCTCTTTGCGTCGAGCTACAGCTGCAATAACATCACCTTGTTCAACCACCATATCAACAGAGTATTCAGGACCAGGCAAATAAGGCATTAAGACTAAAGGTTCAAAATGTTCAACTGCCTTTAATGCATCAAGATATTGTTGAGGATTGACTTGGCGATTTTCTGGGTGATTAAACAGTGCCATCGGTGAAACTTGATTATCAAAGCGCCAAAAACCCATACCATAAATCCCTTTTACAGGTTTGATGCATAAAGGTATTTCGCCAAAAGGAGGCTCTTTTATATGCGTTTCTAATTCATCGATAGATTTAATGTAAATAGAAGGTACTGCAGGAAGCCCACATTGTTCCATCGCTTGTGCAAATGCAACTTTATTATCAGCTAACTGAAGCTGTTCAAGTTGTGTGGCCCCAGTTGTTAATTTTACCCCAAATGACTCAATTTCTTGGCGGTGTAATTCAAACCATGCGCTATTACGACCGGTGTGAATGGCACGGACTTGATGCTGTCTTACAACATCATCGATAAATTGTAAGCGTAATGTCTCTTCAAGAGGTTCATAAAAAGCCCCATCAGCAAGCGATAAAATCTCATTTCGAGTATGACGATGAGATGCGAGCACAAAGATCTCTTGATGCTGCTGTTTTGCAAAGTCTTTAACACTTTGAATTATATCGCGTTGTGATGATAAACCTTCCATAAACCAAATTGTGTTATTCATTACTCTGTATACCGTGAAATAAAAGTGTAGGGTTCAATGCTTATAATCATGAAGATTTCGAAGAACTGTGTCAATCATAATATGATTTATTTGAGTTAATTTTTAAATTGGGTAATTGAGTAAGTTATTATTATGATTTTTTTGTGTTTTTAATATTTTATTACAATGAAAATATCATTGATATCAATAAATTGACAAAACTTTAAATTTAAGTGAGAAAAATAGTCTTGCTCGTGTACTTCATCATGATATGATGATTTTCATGATATGGAATTAATCACAAATGGCGTTATTGTTTCACTCTACCTCTGAAGGAATTTAATTATGGTTTCATTAAGCAAGAATCAAACAGTTTCTCTCAGTAAACAAGTACCTACACTGAGCCACTTAATGTTTGGTTTGGGCTGGGATCCGATTAAGAAAAAAGGATTATTAGGCGGTCTTTTTGGTGGTGGTGGTTCTATCGATTTAGATGCAAGTTGCGTATTACTTGACGCAAATGGTAATCAAATCGATACCATTTGGTTTAGAAAATTAAAATCAAGTTGTCAGTCGGTTATTCACTCTGGTGATAACTTAACGGGTGACGGTGATGGCGATGATGAAACAATTTTCGTTGATTTAAACCGTTTACCAACAAATGTTGAATACTTGGTATTTACAGTAAATAGTTTCCGTGGACAAACATTTAATGAAGTTGAAAACGCATTCTGCCGAGTTGTTGATAAAACAACGAATAAAGAGCTGGTGCGTTATACCTTAACAGAGCAAGGCTCTCATACAGGTATCGTGATTGCTTCTTTACAACGTAATCATGGTCAATGGGATTTCACTGCGTTTGGTGCGCCTTGTAAAGGCCGTGTTATTAATGACATGATGCCTGATATTGTGGCTACGGTGGTGCGATAAATGAATATGACTCCAGGCGGGAACGTACCTGTTCCTAATCAAACATTAATCATTAGAATTCAATCAGGTGCACCAGTTGATGTGTCTGCTTTTAGACTTTATGCGTCAGGTAAAGTGAATGGCGACACCGATATGGTGTTTTATGGACAGACAGCTAATGATGATCGCACCGTTATTTATGCGACAGCAGGAAACAGCACATCTTTTACGGTGGATCTAACGCGCTTACGTCCAGATGTTGAAAAAATTGCGTTTACGGCGACTTGTGAAGGTCAACAAACTATCGCAAATTTACAACGATTATCAATTCAAGTTGATGCTAATAACGAAGTTGTGGCAAACGGTAATGTTGATATTAACGGTCGTCCTGAAGCGGCATTAATTTTAGGTGAATTGTATCTTCGTAATGGTAGTTGGAAGTTCCGTTTTATCGCTCAAGGATTTAACGGCGGTTTAAAGCCATTAGCTGAACATTTTGGTGTTGATATTGCAGACTCTGCACCAGCACCAGCACCAGCACCAGCACCAGCACCAAAACCGGCGCCAGCGCCAAGTTCGGTGAACTTAAGTAAGGTTTCTTTAACTAAAGAAAAACCGGCAATTAGCCTAACGAAGAAAGATGACTTCGGTAAAATTCGGATCAACCTTGATTGGCATCGAGAAAGCAAAAGTGGGGGTTCTGGGTTATTAGGTGGGTTGTTCGGTGGCAATAAAGGTATCGATTTAGATATCGGTGCTTTTGTTGAACTTCAGCAAGGACATAAGTCCGTTATTCAAGCATTAGGAAACGGGTTTGGTGATTTCAATCGTATTCCTTATGTTGAATTGCAAGGCGATGATCGTACGGGAGATGTTGCTGGTGGTGAATGGATCTTTGTGAATGGACGTGAATGGAAAAATATCAAGCAAGTGCTGATTTTCGCGTTTATTTATGAAGGTGTACCGAATTGGAGCAAAACAGATGGTGTTGTCACCATTCATGTACCAGAACAACCTCCTATCGAAACCCGTTTAACTGACGGTAATAATGGTCGCAATATGTGTGCGATTGCACGACTCGTTAATGAGAATGGTTCGATAAAAGTTGAACGTCTCAATGAGTTTTTTAAAGGTCACCGTGATATGGATAATGCCTACGGGTGGGGATTTCGCTGGACAGCGGGTTCTAAGTGATCAAGTTGATATAAGGAAAAATAGCATGAGTTTTTTTAACAAATTAAAAGATGGTTTTAATTCAGGTCGCTCTGAGTTAGCAAAGCAAGTTGGTCGCTTTAAAAACAAAAAATTTATGCAAGGCACTGTTGCTGTTTGCGCACGTATTGCCATTGCCAGCGGTGGAGTGAGTTCTGAAGAAAAACAGAAGATGCTCGGTTTTTTAAAAGCATCGGATGAACTTAAAGTTTTTGATACTTCTGAAGTTATCGAATTCTTTAATAAGCTAATCCTGAGTTTCGAATTTGATACTGAAGTCGGTAAAGGCGAAACCATGAAGTATATTCTGGCAATGAAAGATCAGCCAGAAGCTGCGCAATTAGCTATTCGTGTCGGTATTGCTGTTGCGAAAAGTGATGGTGATTTTGACAATGATGAAAAAGAAGCTGTGCGCGCTATTGCCATTGCATTAGGCTTTGAGCCCGCAGAATTTGGTTTGTAATTAATTTAATATAGGGAACCGTTTAGGAATTATTATGGTATCCACACATATTGGTTTTCCGACAGAAACTGTCATTGTCTTTGTTGTACTTGCGATTGGCGCTATTTTTATCGACTTATTTATGCATCGCTCAGATAAGCCGATAACATTAAAGAATGCCATATTTTGGTCTATATTCTGGGTTGCTATTGCAATGGTATTCGCAGGATTCCTTTATATTCACCATGGTGCAGAGGTTGCGAGTTTATTCGTAACAGGTTATGCGCTAGAGAAAGTGCTTTCGGTTGATAACTTGTTTGTCATGATGGCGATTTTCTCTTGGTTTGCTGTGCCTGATCGCTTCCGTCACCGCGTTCTTTATTGGGGTATCATCGGTGCTATTGTTTTCCGTGGGATCTTTGTTGCCATCGGTACAGGACTGTTAAGTTTAGGACCATATGTTGAGATAGTATTTGCCTTAATCGTGGCTTGGACGGCAGTTATGATGCTGAAAAGCGGTGATGATAGTGAAGAAATTGAAGACTATTCGCAGCATCTTGCTTATCGCTTAGTAAAACGATTTTTCCCTATATGGCCAAAAATCACTGGACATGCATTCTTACTAACACAAAAAGAAGTTGATGTAGAGTTAGCGAAACCTGAAAACAAAGATATTACTATCGGTCGTGGTACAAAAGCTGCGCTATATGCAACGCCACTGATGCTGTGTGTGGCAGTCGTAGAGCTTTCTGATGTGATGTTTGCTTTCGACTCGGTTCCCGCTATTATCGCAGTAAGCCGTGAACCTTTAATTGTATATAGTGCAATGATGTTCGCAATTTTAGGCTTACGTACGCTTTACTTCGTGTTAGAAGCGTTAAAACAGTATCTCGTTTACCTTGAAAAAGCGGTTATTGTGTTGTTGTTCTTTATTGCTGTAAAACTGGGTCTAAATGCAACAGATCATATTTGGCAACATGGATACAGCATCTCCGCGACAACCAGCCTATTTGTTGTGCTTGGTGTTCTTGCTCTGGGTATTATTGCAAGTTTCTTATTCCCAGAGAAAAAGGATAATGAAGGTAAGTCAGAATAATTAGTATTCTTGAGAAATCAGAATATCAAAAACTAAATTAAAGAGGTTAAAAAATGAGCGTTTCTCTTTCTAAAGGTGGTAATGTCTCTCTGAGCAAAGCAGCCCCAACGATGAAAAACGTCCTTGTCGGACTTGGTTGGGATGCCCGTTCTACAGATGGTCAAGATTTTGACTTAGATGCATCTGTATTTCTGTTAGCGGCTAATGGAAAAGTACGTAGCGATGCCGATTTCATTTTTTATAACAACTTAAGATCTGCTGATGGCTCTGTTGTTCACACGGGTGATAACCGTACTGGTGAAGGCGATGGTGATGATGAAGCGCTGAAAATCAAATTAGACATGATCCCAAATGATGTCGATAAGGTTATCTTCGTTGTGACTATCCATGATGCGCAAGCTCGTCGCCAAAGCTTTGGCCAAGTATCAGGTGCATTTATTCGTTTAGTTAATGATGACAACCAAATTGAAGTTGCTCGTTATGACTTAACGGAAGATGCATCAACAGAAACAGCAATGTTATTTGGTGAGCTATATCGCCATAATTCGGAGTGGAAATTCCGTGCTGTTGGTCAAGGTTATGCGGGTGGTTTAGGTTCAGTTTGTGCTCAATACGGTATTAATGCCTCTTGATAGTGGATTTATAAGACACTAACCGCTGGCAGTCATAAGATGTGATTGCCAGTTTATTCAATAAAGTAGGAGCTTTGATATGGCAGTTTCCCTTGTTAAAGGCGGTAATGTTTCTCTGACTAAAGAAGCACCAACAATGTCGGTTGCTATGGTTGGTCTAGGATGGGATGCCCGCGTGACTGATGGCGCAGAGTTCGATTTAGATGCGTCAGTGTTCATGGTAGGTGAAGATGGAAAAGTACTTTCAGACGCAAGTTTTATCTTCTTTAATAACAAAGTGAGTCAATGTGGAAGCGTTGAACACCAAGGAGATAACCGTACTGGGGAAGGCGATGGTGATGATGAGCAAGTAAAAATCACCCTATCAAAAGTCCCTGCTGAAGTGAAAAAATTGGTATTCGCAGTCACTATTTATGATGCTGAAAATCGTAAACAAAACTTCGGTATGGTGAGCAACAGTTTTATGCGCGTTTTTAATAACGACAATAATACTGAAATTGCACGCTTTGATCTTTCTGAAGATGCATCTACAGAAACTGCAATGATCTTTGGTGAGTTATATCGCTATGGTACAGAGTGGAAATTTAAAGCTGTAGGTCAAGGTTTTGCGGGTGGTTTAGGTGCATTAGCATCACAACACGGCGTGAATATCTAATCTCTACACTATTAGTACATATAGTACATAGTGCATGGTAAAAACCCTCGTTAATCGAGGGTTTTTTTGTGCTCAATTTTGTGGGTAAGATTATTTTTTTGTTTCTATCTTTATGGGTGATTTTTTCGATTTACTTTTGCCTGTATGAAAGTGGCGCCAATGAGGATCTTGTGCTGCAAAAAGCAACTCATGATCACCTCGAGAATCTCCCCAAGCTCTTAAATGATATTGTGTGAGATCCCCATAAACACTTTCTAACCGCTTGATTTTTTCACCACAGCGACAGTTATTACCAATAATTTTCCCCGTTAATACACCTTCAACAACTTCGAGCGTTGTACCAATTAATTTAATGCCTAAGCGATCAGCAAAGGGTTGTAACACCATTGCTGGTGATGCTGAACAAATGGTGACTTCAGCGTGACTGTTCACCTCTTCAGCAACGGCTAATAAACCGGTAGGGCGCATTAGTTTAGCCCAGTAAAGTTGGCAGAAGGCTTCGGCTTTTTCTTTTAGCCAATTCTCATCAATGTTGGTTAAAAAGGTTTTAATAAGTACTTCTTTTAATTCATCACGAGTAAGTTTGCGTCTAAAGCAACGTAATGTGGGCAATACCATCTTAATCAAACGGCGTGAAAATTTACGTTTACCAAAAGCAAACTTTAAAAAAGGAATAAAACTGTCGTGATAGGTCAGCGTGCCATCAAAATCAAACACTGATAATGTTTTTACGGTGTTTTTTGAGTTTTCAAACTGAGGTTGCATAAAAAGTTAAGCTCCGTAAATCATCAGAGTTTTTTAAGGTCATGGTGCATATTATATCATCGTTCTCAAAATGAGATAGTACGGTTGTTACTTATTGAAAATAAAACTATTTATACTTTTATGAATAATAGGGTGTAGGAGTAATCGATGAAAAGCATCAGCAGATATTGGCTACCCAATAAAGTAATGCGTGATTGATAAAAAATAGCGTATTTATTATTAACATTATTGGTTGCATTATTTTATAAAATAAGAATAAAGCGTGATTTATTTAAAATATGATTAGTGGTTATTTATAGAATAAAAATTTTTAAATAAAAATTATTAACTTATATGTATCAATGATAATTAAATAAAAAAATAACTTCGTCGATAAAAAATAAAGTTTATCGATATGTACATATAGGTATTTTTATTATGAGTATTAAACAAAGTGCTAAAATAGGCGCATCTGCACTGTTATTAATTTTTATTTTATCCTCTGTATTATCTACATTTTTCATCTATAAAATGAAAAATAATTTTACTCAAGTTGAAGTATTATTGACACGTTACACCGATGTTTTGATGGCGCGTTATCAATTAGCGATTATGCGTTCTAATGTGAATTTTCTGATACAAGATACCGCCGAAACAAATGCTAAAGATGCTGAAATTATTGAGAAAAACAAAAAAATTGCGGTAAGTGCTAAACATGCAATGGATATATGGGTAAAAGAAAAGAAAGTCACAGTAGAAGCACAAAAAAGTGCAGATGAAATAGCAAAGTTATTTTATAGCCTAATTGATAGACTCTTGATTGCGTCAAATGGCTCAGAAGCAATACATATAAAGGATACAGAGTTTGCCAATGATTTTGATAGATTAAATAATTTATTTGATAACTATGTTTCTGTTAAAGCCAAAAATAGTGCTGGGCTCAGAAATAGACAAGATACGATGGTTCAGCTTTCTATTTATTCCACTCTCATATCCTTATTAATTCTATTCGTTATTTTATATTTTGCTATTCGTTGGATAAACAAAACCTTTATTTATAACCTTAATACGTTGTCTAATGTGTTAAATAAAGTTGGTAAAGGGGAATTAGTTTTCGATTTACCTAAAATGAAAAAAGATGAATTTGGTGAGTTATTTTCACATGTGAGTGATATGCAAAAAGCGTTAACTTCTACCATTCTTACCGTAAAAAGAGAAACGTTAGAGATAAAACGAGGAGCTTCTGAAATTGCATCAGGTAATCAGGAGCTCTCTGCTCGTACTGAAGAGCAAGCTAGTGCATTACAACAAACCGCAGCCAGTATGGAAGAGATTAAAACCGCAGTAGCCAATAACACCGAAAATACTCAAGAAGCCAATGAGATTATTAATCAATCCAATGATATCGTTATAGATGGTGCTAGCGTAATGAAAGAAGCTATCTCATCGATGAAAAAAATAGAGCAAGGCGCGTTAAAAGTGGGTGAGATTAACGAAGTGATTAATAATCTTGCGAGTCAAACGAATATTTTAGCGCTAAATGCAGCAGTAGAAGCTGCGAGAGCAGGGGAACAAGGGCGAGGTTTTACCGTTGTTGCGGCTGAAGTAAGAAATTTAGCAGCCAAAAGTGCAGATGCTGCAAAAGAGATCAGCCAGATATTAAAAGCATCTATAAAAGATGTCGCAGAAGGAACCGCTCTCGTTAATAAAACGGGAAAACATATGCAAGAGATCGTTTCTTCAATTACAAAAGTAAATAATATTATGCAAGGGATAAGTCTCGCTTCTGAAGAGCAACGGGTTGGTATTGAACAAATTGCGGTGGCGATTAATCAGATGGATACGGTTGTGCAACAAAACGCCTCTTTAGTGGATCAAGGCGCATCTTCAACGATGATGTTAGACGAAAAAGCGCAGGTATTGATGGATAATGTAGCGGTATTTCAGATTGAGGAACCGATGTAATAACGATTAAAACAGCTCACTTTGAAGTATTGTATTGAAGTGCGCTGTTTTATTTTTAACTTATTAATAACACTAAAATATTATTTCATTGTGAGATATTATCAAAGTTAAAATATGAATATCAGTATAAAAAACTAGTCGCAATCATTGATTGAAAACTGTAATAAGTGTTTGTATCGATAATTCTGATTAATAAGTAAATAAAATCTATTTCGTGCCGATAAATGAGTACATTTGTATCACTTTATTACCGGGGTGGATTATTTCATGAGTATTGAAAGATCAGCTAAAGTAGGTTCTATCATATTATTAGCCATTTTCTTATTATCATCTGTATTGTCGTCATTTTTTATTTATAGGATGCAAGAGAACTTCGCATCATTGGATTCTTTGAATACCAGATTGAATAGTGTTCAAGAAGCAAGGTATGAATTAGCGACCATTCGTTCTCACGTCAACTACCTAATGTTGTTGAAAACAATGACGGATGAGAATAAGCAAGAAACAATTAAATCACTTGTTGCTGAAGCGAAAGAGTTGGCGACAAAATCAAAAGCGACTATCACACATTGGGTAGGCGTGAAGAAGATAAGTCCTGACGCTCAACGTAATTCAGAACAACTATCAGTGTTATTCTATTATCTTCTAGATGAACTTATTGCACCTATCGATACGCTAGATTACACAGAATCAAACCTCTCTGGTGACTTTAATCGTTTATCTGATCTCTTTGATGAATATCTTATGATCACTAAAGCTGTGAATGATGATATTAAAACACAGCAAGCTTGGATGGTTCATCTTTCTATTTATACCTCGATTATTGCGTTAGCCATTATCCTTTCTCTGCTTTATATGGTTATTCGTTGGATAAACAAAACTTTTATCTTCAATCTCAATACATTGTCTTCGATTTTACAAAAAGTGGGAGAGGGAGATTTAAGTTTCACTCTACCTAAGAAACGAAATGATGAGTTTGGAACTTTGTTCTCTAATGTAGGGGATATGCAAACAGCGCTAACATCGACTATTCAACTTGTTAAAGAAGAAGCGCTAGAGATCAAAAAAGGTTCGGCAGAAATTGCTTCTGGCAACCAAGATCTCTCTTCTCGTACTGAGGAGCAAGCAAGTGCTTTACAACAAACAGCAGCAAGTATGGAAGAGATAAAAATCGCAGTAGTGAATAATACGGATAATGCGATTTTAGCAAACTCCATTACCGCAGAAACACGCGATTTAGCGATTGATGGTTCTAACATTATGAATGATGCGATTAACTCAATGAAGAAAATTGAGGTAGGAACATTAAAAGTTGCTGAAATCAATGATGTGGTTAATAACATAGCAAGCCAAACCAATATTCTGGCATTAAACGCAGCCGTTGAAGCGGCGCGTGCAGGTGAGCAAGGCCGAGGATTTACTGTTGTTGCAACAGAAGTGAGAAATTTAGCAGCAAGAAGTGCAGATGCTGCGCGTGAAATTAATCAAATTATCAGAGAATCCGTTGCTGATGTGGCTCATGGCCGTGAGTTGGTTAATAAAACGGGTGAGCATATGCAAGAGATAGTCTCTTCTATTACTAAAGTCAGCGATATTATGCAGGGCATTAGTATTGCATCAGAAGAGCAAAAAGTCGGGATCGAACAAATTGCTGTCGCAATTAACCAAATGGATTCTGTTGTACAGCAAAATGCTGCCTTGGTTGAACAAGGTGCAACATCAACAATGATCTTAGATGAGAAAGCACAAAACTTAACAGATAAAGTTTCAGTCTTTCAAATTAAAGAACAATATTAATCCGTTAAGTTAGTCTGTTAATATTGTATTCAAAACAAGCTCACTCTGAGTGTAAAACTCAAGTGAGCTTTATTATTATTGGCTTTAGCCAGTTTAAGTCGCGTCAGCGTCTTAAATATAAAATCACCCGCTTACGGGTGGTTATGATTATTTATTGATCATAGTAAGTTATAATGTTTATCTGGTCTTACAGTTATCGGTAATGGGGTAATATCTTGCATTTCTAATAAGTTTCTTTCAATCGTATTACAAATGGCATTTAAGGGTAAGTCATTTGCAGATACACCAAAAGGATCTTCTAATTCTTCAGCTAATGAATCCCAAGATAAAAAAGTATAAGAGATAAAAACTGATACAAACGGTGTCATATAATGGAGATCTGCTACCAAAGCAAAAGGTAATAATGTACAAAATAAATAAACAGTACGTTGCAATATCAAAGTATAAGCAAATGGAACTGGGGTATTTGAGATCCGTTCGCAACCTCCGAGTACATCAGATAAATTATTAATATCTTTATTAATTGATTGAAAAATAACATCACTTATCATCTTGTTATCTCTCAGTTCACCTATTTTTAAACCGATATGTAATAAAATACGATTAGTGGGATAAGGGCTATTCATTATTTCATTAAATAAAGTTCGAGGTAATAGGCGGTAAAGATCAACCATTGGATCTGTTTTTCTTAGCTCGTGCTTTAAGCTCCAACTAAAAGCAATTAATAGATTAGAAAAGTCTCGATTAAATTGTTTATCTTCAGGTAATAATGCTTTTATATTTCTTAATATATTACGATGAGTAATTAACATATTACCCCATAGGGTTCTGGCTTCCACAAGCCTGCTATAGCTTGCATTATTTCTGAAACCAAGGAATATTGCTATGGCAATACCGAGTAAACTAAAAGGAGCAACTGTTAAGTGTATTCCTAATTGTTCATACCATTGATAAATCAAAATAGCGATAATTGACATGATAACATTAAGGCATAAACGAAAGATTATTTTTGAAAGCACTGAACCATGCCAATCAAATAACCGAAAGAACCAGTGTTGATTAGGACGAATGACCATAATAGTAATTATATAAGACAAGATTTGAATTGTGAGAATATTATCTCAATAAAAGAAGTAATAAGCCAATTAATTCTATTAAAATAATTAATAAGTATGAAAGTTCTGATTCATATATACCTATATGAATCAGAAAGATAAATTTATATTATTAGACATGAGTATCGTTAATGTAATAATGCAGACATAGTTGATTTGATTTATTAATCATAATGCTTCAGCCACCTCCATAACTGTACTTAGTACAGAACCCCAAGTGAATGAAGATGAAGGTAGCACTGCGGATGCTTCTGCTAACTCATTGTTTATATTAGTCATAGATAATCCCATCACTAGATGAGGTAAATTATCTATTTTTAATGGGTTATAACCTTTATAGGGTTCATCAGATGAATATGTTTTTTCTGGTGAATAATGAGGATTTACCATTGTTTCTTCAAGGATCTCACTACCTTCTTTAGTGTAAATAGTGACAAGTTCTATTAATTGATTTGGAATATTTATATATGCAGAATATTCTTGCTCTTCAGTTAATACTGATCTTAATACGTCACTAACACGTTCTTTAATTTTATCATGATAATAATAGACAGTCTCAAGTGCAGAATAAAAATTATTTGTTGCCCTTATCTTATAAATATAAGATTTATTTTCGCTTGAGACATTGAGTAAATCTTTTGCGAATTTTTCACTTGATTTAAAACTTGATGTTGTCGGAATAAATGCAGAGTCTTTACTCCCTCTTCTCCCTGAAACACCGTTTACATGGGAATGAAAATTGATATTATTTCCCCAAGCGACAAATCCTTTTTTAAATACCTCCTCGGGTGGTCTTGAATCTGCTCGGTACACTTTACTAACAGGTCTTGCATATGATATTTGTATATTAAATAAAATAAATAATATAATTAAAATTATTTTTTTCATTATAACCTCTATTTTTCAATAAATGCTTTATAGTGTTATGTCATTTCCCTTTTTTATTTAGTCATGATTTCTTTTACTTTTGGATAATTAGTGTCTTGATAACCCAATCATAAAGAGGGCATCGTTACCAGGAAAAGTTTTTTCACTTCCAATACATACGGCTATATTTGTTTGTGTCAGAAATGAAACCTTAGCGATATCGTAAAGTGCAGTTGCGTTGTACATAATGCCATAATGATAAGAGCCACCAGTGGTAGGGACAAATTTTATATTGGCTGCTAACACTGGTTTTTCCCCATCGTTATAACTATTAGTTACAACCGTGAGGCTGGAAATTTTGCCATTTTTTACTTTTCCATTTAGTTTTTTGCAATAACCGTCAAAATCAATACCGGCATGCGAAAATGCTGAAAAGGAAAGAATACTAATAATAAGTAATTTTTTCATTTATAACCTCTATATTTGTTTACGGTATTTATATGTGATTGTTGTGTATTCCATTCAATAAATAATTAATGTTTATTGTGGGGGCTAATATGTACATCAAGGTAATGGAAACGATTTAAATATACAGAGGTGAATTATTTTTTAAATATTTTATTTTAATATGTTGTAATGGAAAAATAATATGTTTTTTTGGATCAAGAAATTTTCATATTCTATTAATGAAAGAATAAAGTTTGAGATGTGGAAAAAGGAACACGATAAAAAATAACACATTAATAGTAAAAGAAATTTCATGCTTTACGTGGGATTGATGATCCATATTTCACGCGAGAGCATTTTAGAGAATATTTATTTTTCAGTGAGTTATAGATTTTTGAAACTGAAATAGAATGGAATTCAAAACAAATAATAAAAAATTTTTAAAATGTAGTGATTCTATAAATATTAACGTAGCTAAAAATATCTGATGGGGCAAAAATGGGGCAATGGTTTATAGAAACAAAAAAGCCACTTGCTAAGAAGTGGCTTAATGTGCTGATTTAACAGCTAAAATTTGGTGGCCCCTACTGGACTTGAACCAGTGACCAAGCGATTATGAGTCGCCTGCTCTAACCAACTGAGCTAAGGGGCCTTAATGGAGTGTGATTATACGTGCCATTTGGCACGAGGTCTAGCCTTTGAATGACTGTATGCGCAAATTCTGTTCAATCTAAACAATAAAAAAATAAAACGGAGAATAACTGTGATATCAATAACATAGCGTAACGAGTTATGGATAAGCTTACGTACAGGTACAATAATATAAATAATAAGGCTATTTTTTATAAATATATGTAGGTGAAATCTATCGTAGATTAGATAGATTGTAGATACCGTATCGAAATTCCATAAAAAAACGCCTGTGATATCACAGGCGTTTGTTATAACTTTTATTGAAAAGTAAGTCGATTACTCATCAAGGAAGCTGCGTAACACTTCAGAACGGCTTGGGTGGCGTAATTTACGCAGTGCCTTCGCTTCAATCTGACGAATACGTTCACGGGTAACATCAAACTGTTTACCCACTTCTTCCAAGGTATGGTCGGTATTCATATCGATACCAAAACGCATACGCAGGACTTTCGCTTCACGCAATGTTAAGCCTGCTAACACTTCGTGAGTTGCTGAACGTAAGCTTTCTGATGTTGCAGAATCCAGTGGTAATTCGAGAGTAGTATCCTCGATAAAATCACCTAAATGTGAATCTTCATCGTCACCGATTGGGGTTTCCATGGAGATTGGTTCTTTAGCGATTTTCAGTACCTTACGGATCTTGTCTTCAGGCATCAGCATGCGTTCTGCAAGCTCTTCTGGTGAAGGTTCACGCCCCATCTCTTGCAACATTTGACGAGAGATACGGTTCAGTTTATTAATCGTTTCGATCATGTGAACAGGGATACGGATTGTACGCGCCTGATCAGCGATTGAACGAGTAATTGCCTGACGGATCCACCATGTTGCATAAGTTGAGAACTTATAACCACGACGGTATTCAAATTTATCAACCGCTTTCATCAGACCAATATTCCCTTCCTGAATCAGGTCAAGGAACTGTAAGCCACGGTTGGTATATTTTTTCGCGATAGAGATAACGAGACGTAAGTTCGCTTCGACCATCTCTTTTTTCGCACGACGTGCTTTTGCTTCACCGATAGACATACGACGGTTAATATCTTTAACCTGTTCGATTGTCAGTCCAGTTTCAACTTCAATTTGTTGCAGTTTTTGTAAGCTGCGTTGTACTTCTTCTTCAATACCTGCCAGTTTTTCAGACCAAGGCTTATTCATTGCACGAGCAGCAGTGAACCATGTGTCATTGGTTTCGTTACCTGTAAACAGCGTAATGAAGGTTTTCTTTGGCATCTTAACTTGATCAACACAAAGACGCATGATGTGACGTTCTTGAGCACGAACTCTGTCCATCATGTCACGCATATTGTTAACCAAATAATCAAATTGTTTCGGTACTAAACGGAACTGTTTGAAAATTTCAGATAATAATAAGATTTCAAGCTCTGTATCTTTGTGGTTGCGACCTTTCGCCTTGATAGTTTGGCGAGTTTTTTCATATTGCTCACGAAGCTCAGTAAATTTCTGACGCGCTAATTCAGGATCGATGCTGTTATCATCATCGCTATCGCTGTCATTGTCGCCATCTTCATCTTCGTCTTCATCTTCGTCTTCAGCGCTGTTGTCAACTTCATCATCATCTTTGCCTAAGTTGACATCTTCACTTTCTGCCATTTCTTCGGCATTAGGGTCAATAAACGCAGTAATTAAGTCTGAAAGACGTGCTTCGCCAGCTTCAACGCGATCATACTGTTCAAGAAGATAAGTAATTGCTTCAGGATATTCTGCAACGGAACATTGAACTTGGTTAATACCATCTTCAATGCGTTTTGCGATATCAATTTCACCTTCCCGGGTGAGCAGTTCAACGGTACCCATTTCGCGCATATACATACGCACAGGGTCGGTTGTACGGCCAATCTCAGATTCTACACTAGAAAGTACCTGAGCTGCGGCTTCTGCAGCATCATCATCAGTATCATTTGAATTTTCTGCCAGCATCAGATCATCGGCGTCAGGTGCTTCTTCCATAACCTGAATGCCCATGTCGTTAATCATCTGGATGATGTCTTCGATTTGATCTGAATCGACGATATCTTCCGGCAGATGGTCATTGACCTCAGCATAGGTCAGGTAGCCTTGCTCCTTACCTTTAGTAACAAGTAGCTTCAGCTGTGACTGCGGGTTTTGCTCCATAAGACGGTATCCACACTTCAAAGTAATTTGGGTTGGTGTCGGTCGGCGATAACTGTTCAGCCAACAATAACTACGGAGGGGCATTTTCATTGTCGATTGCTACGGTCCCCTCAGCGTAGCAAATGTAGGTTTTTAGTACCTACCGATAGCGGCAATTAAGCCGTGTTTTTAATCTTAATTCTGTGTTTACTTTTTAACGCGTGCCTGTATTATCAATTGGACTTCTTCGCGTTCATCTTGCGTTAGGCCTTCTGTTCTATCTTTCGCAATAAGTGTGTTTAAACGTTCATCCATTGCGGTTAAAAAAAGATGATCTAACGTGTCTGTAAAGGTTTTTTCTGCAATCTCATCTATATCTATATCGTTCCACATTGCCAATTTTTCAAGCTGTTTACCGAATTTATTCTCTCTATAGAGTTCGATAATTTGTCCCGTATTTAGGCCAGGTTGTGCTTGGCAAACAGAAACTAATTCAATAAAAAGTGATAGACCTGCAATTTTTTCTGTACTTAATCCCTCGAGAGGGGGCACTAATTTAGAGAATTCTGGGTTTTGTATCAATAGGGCAATCAATATACGCATCGGTGTTGTGCGTAATTTTGTCGGTTGATACGATAAATCGTGATTAACCGGCGTTCTACCAAATAAACGATCCATCTGCTCAATATCGGGATTTCCCGTTAAGCTTCCAAGCTCTCTTAATAAATATAGACGTAAAGTTTCACTTGGGATCTTATCTATTAATGGTCTGGCTAAACTATATAGCTTACCATTGCCTTCTTGAGTACTCAGATCCACTTGAGGAACGAGTGAATCAAATAAAAATTCTGATAATGAATGTGCTTGTTCCATACGTTTTTCAAAAGCTTCTTTACCTTCACGACGAACCAATGAATCGGGATCATCACCTTCGGGTAAAAACATAAAACGTAAAGAGCGACCATCATTTAAAAAAGGAAGGGCGGTTTCTAATGCTCGCCATGCGGCATCACGTCCAGCTCTATCTCCATCATAGCAGCAAATAATGTTATCCGTTGTCCGAAAGAGCAACTGGATATGTTCTGCTGTGGTGGAGGTTCCTAATGAGGCAACGGCATAATCAATACCAAACTGCGCTAATGCCACAACATCCATATAACCTTCAACAACTAATAGCTTTGTGACGTTATTATTAGATTGTTGCGCTTCATAAAGTCCGTAAAGTTGACGTCCTTTATGGAATATCTCTGTTTCTGGTGAGTTTAAGTATTTAGGTAAATCATCACCTAAAACACGCCCACCAAAGGCAATAACACGACCACGTCTATCTCGGATAGGAAACATGACTCGTTGGCGAAAACGATCATAAGTGCGACCATTATCGTTAGTTATTACCATACCCGCTTCAAGAAGTAAGGCTTTATTATCGGCACTTTGACCAAAACGTTTTAGGACGTTATCCCAACCTGTTGGTACAAATCCAATAGAAAAACGGGTAATAATATCTTCACTAAGCCCACGATGCGCAAGGTAGTTTCTTGCTTCCTGTGCATCAGGTTTATTGAGAGCGCTACTATAATACTGATTCAATTTCTCCATCACTTGATAGAGATTTTGTCTTATATGTCGTTCAATAGGGCTACTGCTTGTTCCTGATTCATAAGGAACGTCTAACCCATGCATTGCTGCTAACTCTTCAATGGTTTCGACAAAATCGAGTCTGTCGTAATTCATCAAAAAATCAATAGCATTGCCATGCGCGCCGCAACCAAAACAGTGGTAAAACTGTTTGTCGCTATTTACTGTGAAAGAGGGCGTTTTTTCATTATGAAACGGACAACACGCTGAATGATTTTTGCCTTGTTTTTTTAACGGCACGCGAGCGTCGATAAGATCGATGATATCGGTTCGAGCTAGCAAATCATTGATAAATGAACGTGGAATTCGTCCAGCCATAAGCCCTTTTACGCCTGTTGTTGAACGAGAATAAGCCGCGCTCTCAGGAGAAAGCACGGCCTTTAACTGCGACTACAGTGTCTGCATACGTTGCGGTATAAGCCGCAAAATATTAGTACAGACGAGTACGACGTGCGTTTTCGCGAGCTAATTTTTTAGCGTGACGTTTTACTGCTGATGCTTTAGCGCGTTTACGTTCAGTCGTTGGTTTTTCATAAAACTCACGACGACGAACTTCTGCTAATACGCCTGCTTTTTCACAAGAGCGTTTGAAACGACGAAGAGCAACGTCAAATGGCTCGTTTTCACGTACTTTGATTACCGGCATGTGCCTCTCACCTCAATAGAAATCGGTTTGCGCTGGCATTATTTAAGCCAGCCGACATTTAAAATGGTGCGGAATTTTACTTCAAAGCAGGGCACTTTGTAAAGAGATGCACAAAATTGAAACGCAAACTCTCACTTTTGTGTCTTTTTAATAAGTACACAAAAAGCGACAGTCGCTAACCACACATTTAAATCACTTAAAATAGGTGAATAATTATAGACCAGAAAAAGGAATTTGTCACATGCTGGTATGTAAAAGATGTTGCGAAGGCGTATAAAATCACCGAAATAATGATACAATCGATTCATTACGCGAGTTAGCGAAGAAGAATTTGGAAGTGTCATGCGAGTTTTAGGTATTGAAACATCTTGCGATGAAACCGGTATCGCAATCTATGATGATAAAGCCGGCCTATTAGCGAATCAACTTTATAGCCAGATTAAACTGCACGCCGATTATGGTGGGGTAGTTCCTGAGCTTGCTTCACGGGATCATATCCGTAAAACAGTACCTCTTATTCAAGCGGCACTGAAAGAAGCAAATCTTACGGCGCAAGATATTGATGCGGTTGCTTATACTGCTGGCCCCGGTCTTGTTGGCGCGTTGCTTGTAGGGGCAACCATTGGACGCTCATTAGCTTTTGCGTGGGATGTCCCAGCTATTCCTGTTCATCATATGGAAGGCCATTTATTGGCTCCAATGCTTGAAGAGAAAACACCAGAGTTTCCATTTGTGGCACTTTTGGTTTCTGGTGGCCATACACAGTTAATTAGTGTGACGGGAATTGGCGAATACACCTTATTAGGTGAATCTATTGATGATGCTGCTGGCGAAGCTTTTGATAAAACGGCAAAACTGCTGGGATTAGATTACCCTGGTGGCCCAGTATTATCGAAAATGGCGCAACAAGGCACAGAAGGTCGCTTTGTCTTTCCTCGCCCAATGACAGATAGACCTGGACTTGATTTTAGTTTCTCGGGTTTAAAAACCTTTGCAGCTAATACTATTCGTCAAAATGATGATTCAGACCAAACTCGCGCTGATATTGCACGGGCATTTGAAGATGCGGTTGTTGATACGCTTGCGATAAAATGTCGTAGAGCTTTAGAACAAACAGGCTTTAAACGTTTGGTGATGGCAGGTGGTGTAAGTGCTAATCGTACATTACGTGCAAAAATGGAAACCGTAATGAAGCAATTAGGTGGCGAAGTTTTTTATGCGCGTCCTGAATTGTGTACTGATAATGGCGCAATGATTGCACTAGCAGGAATGATCCGCTTTAAAGGCGGTACAGAAGGCCCGTTAAGTGTGACCGTAAGACCTCGCTGGCCTTTAGCTGAGTTGCCTGCATTAACGCGTTAATAGTTATAAGCTAAAAAATAATTCAAAATTGAAGTGCTTTGGTGTGTTATCAAAGCGCTTTTTTGTATCTTTATTTTAAAGCTAGCTATAAGACATTGTCGTCCAGTGTTGTCCCACAAGAAAAGCGAGCTCTAATGATTGTGTTCGATTAAGTCGAGGATCACATAACGTTTGGTAGCCATGACTTAAGTCCGTAGGATTAATTTGTTGTAACCCACCTGTACATTCAGTGACTTCTTGTCCTGTCATTTCTAAATGTATTCCTCCTGCCTGAATACCCATATCATGAAGAATATGAATAAAAGCACGAGTTTCTGAGGCAATATCAGAAAAATGTCGAGTCTTGATACCTGTACTGGTAGATTGTGTATTGCCATGCATAGGATCGATAAGCCAGATAACAGAGCGCTGATGATGTTGTATAGTTTCGACCAATTCAGGTAGATGAGAATGAATGGCATCTTTTCCCATACGTACAATTAAAATAATTTTACCTATTTCATTTTCAGGATTTAACCTATCAATCAGCTGAATGAGTTTTTCTCCTGACATTCTTGAGCTACATTTTATACCAATAGGATTTTCTATCCCGCGAAGATATTCAATATGAGCGTGGTCAATATCGGTTGTCCTTTCTCCAACCCAAACCATATGTGCTGAACAGTTATACCATTTGTTATCTTCAGAATCTTGGCGACTCATTGCTTCTTCATAATGCAAAAGTAATGCTTCATGGCTGATATAATATGAGGAAGTATCGGGACGCTTATTGATAATATATTGCTGAGAATGATAGAGCTGCTCCAACAAATTAGAATAGTGTGCAGGCTCTGTTGAACCTGGGTAGGTTTTAATCTCTAGTGCGGTTTTATGTCCTGCATATTGAGTATAATTCATTGCTCGTAACAAATTTAATGTTACCGCAGAATGATGATAAGCCGTGATCATTCTTAGTGGATCGGGCTGTCTGCTTTTGCTTGAGAAATCTAGACCATTAATAATTTCGCCACGATAGCTGGGTAAGGTTAAGCCATTTAGTGTTTCAAAAGGTTGGCTGCGAGGCTTGGCATATTGTCCTGCGATACGTCCCAGCTTTATCACGGGTAATCCTGTTGATTGCTCTATTAATGCAGACATCTGTGCCAAGGTAAAAGTTAAATCTCGAATAATGGTTGATTGGCAATTATCAAAAGATTCTGCGCAATCTCCACCTTGAAGGAGAAAAGCTTCTCCATTCGCGACTAGTTTTAATAAATTTTTAAAAGCTCTTATTTCTGATGCCAGAATTAATGGTGGACTGTCTTTTAATCTTTCTTGGCAATAAGTAAGCGCATGAATATCTGGATATTCTGGTAATTGTTTGGACGGTAATGCCTTCCACGATGAAGGTCGCCATGATAATGAAACCACATTGCTTGATAGTATGTGATTGGCTAATTGAGGTGTTTTATCATTACGTCCGGTCAAAACATCAATATCATAAGTACTAAACATCGTGAGTACTCCTATAACTGACGAGAGAAGATGAGCGAGGATTAAACCTCGCTACACACTTATTCTTGTGGTTGAGAGGTCTCTAAATAGGTTTTGATAACGCCATTTTGTCTCGCCACATAGTCTTCTCTTACTGGGGTATACACATCAATAACCTCAGAAGGCTCTAGTGCGATAGCGTGGTGAACAGCCCAAGAGGGAATAATAAAAGAGTCACCAGCATGTAAATAAACGATGCGATCATCAACAGTGAGTTTGAGCGAGCCCTTTAATATTGTTGTGGCTGTTTCATGCTCATGTTTGTGTTCTGGAATAATGGCATTAGGTTTAAATGTCCAAAATGCAATTGTAAAATCAGTGCCATGAATAAATTTGGCTTGAATTTTACTTTCTTCACCTTCATTGCGATTTAAATCCATATCATAAGAAATCATTTCATCAGACAAATATAAGCTCATATTTTCTTCCTCATTATTTAAAAATAATATCCCATTAATGAATAATTCATAGATAGTTAATTGAAATGTAATCAATGATTAATTCAATTTTGAATGAATGGAAAATCCCATTGGCACTGGGCCAAAGTCATATAATATATTTAAGTGATATTTATTAGCGGCTTTTAATGTTGTAATACAACCGTCAACATTTCCTAAGCTACATTGTAAAGCTGCTTCACTATTAGAATTGAAAAGTTCTTTCTCAATATTGTCGAGCTCTTTAATTTTATTAAAGAGATCTTTAGGTGCAGGATGAGAACCTAATTTTTTTATTTCATTAATATTGTTAAATCGACTAGCAAACAACATATTATGAGTGTCCATAACAAAGCAGTCGGTTAATTTAATAAATGAAAGATTACTAAAAACAATATTATGTAAATAGGGATAAACAATACAACCTAACAAAACACTATTTGGACTTTTCTCCATCTCTTTCACTGCGGTTTCTAACGTAGGATGAAGAATAATATTACCTTGTTGGTTATTTTTATTTAACCAGTAATGTGCGGCCTTTTCACAGTTTGTTCCAGAAGGCCCTAAAGTATGAATATTTATCATTTTTATGAAGCCTCAATTATATACGACCAGTTGTGTTAATTAGCTCAGGTAAGCGTTCCCCTTGTTTGATTTTCTTTAGCATACTATTTTCAATGCTATGAATTTTTTTTGCTTCTTCTAGTACTTTATCAACGAGGTTTAAGGGAATAATTACGGTGCCATTAGGATCTGAAATTACTAGATCGCCACTATAAATAGTTGAGTATTCAATAGTACAATGGGTTCCAGTCTCACTCACAAGGTAGGCTCCTTGTGTATCTGTGGGAGTAAGATTGGTGGCAATAACTGGAATTGTTAAATCCATAAGCTCATTTTTATCGCGTACAGCTCCACCTAGAATAATGGCGTCAAATCCGAGCTTTTCAAAATAAGTACAGCTCATTCCACCTGCAAGAGCCGCTTCTGTGATTAATTCATACCCACCAGCAATATAAATTAATCCTTTGGCATCTGTTAATTCAGGAACTAAAAAAGGGCTTACTTGCTCCCAAGTTGAAGGTTGTTTTTCTAAAATAGATTTTTGTTTCCTTATTAATTTCCATTGAACTGTATAAGCTTGGGCTACGGAATAAAAATCTTCTAGATTAATACTTCTTAATTGACTATTCAGGACGGTTGTTTTTCCTAACCCATCAAGAATATCAACCAATGTTGATGTACTTAACTTCATTTTTTTTATTGAGTTAATTATATTTTTATCTATTTTTACAAACATAGTTTACTCCAATAAAATGGATGGTTAAATAATTGTTGTTTTTTGGGCTCGTATTAATTAATAGATGTAAATTAATGGTTGTTCAAGTAATTTGTTATTGGAAAAGATGAATTTAATATAGTTCGATGATTATGTTGATTATTTAATTTTAATAATAACTTTAATGTTGTTTATTTAATTGTTGTTATAATTTTTATTGGTTAATATTAATTGGGGTTGATTTTTGTTTTCTAATTTAATTAACCTCTATGGTTAATTCTATTTTAATAAAACTGTCATGTTTATTTTAAGGCAATATGCTGCTAACTATTATTTAAATGACTTTTAATTACAATTAAAATTAGGGATAATTAATTTATTAAGTTTATATTAAAGAGAAAAAAAGCTACTTATTAATTTAATAGGTAGCTTTTTTTATTATGACATTTGGGCAAAGGAGGTTAATCTTCTTTTTCTTGCTCTTTAGCTTCTTGAATGATCTCTTTTTCTGTTTTTTCAGTCTTTTTCTTTAATTTATGCCAGATACGGCTCTCTTGACCACGCCATAAACGTTGAATATTGTCGTGATGACGGTAAAGTACCAGACATGATAATAAAGCAACGGGATAAGTGAATTCTGGTTTAAACCACCAAACATAAAAAGGGGCAAGGAGTGCGCTGATAATCGCACCAAGCGATGAATAGCCACTCAGTAAGACGGTGAGTAACCACGTTCCTGCGATAAGCCCACTTAAATCCCAACCAATGGCAGCGATAGCACCAAATGCAGTGGCTACACCTTTTCCGCCTTTAAAGTGGAAAAAAACAGGATAAATATGACCTAGACAAGCTGCTATTGCGACAATACCGAGGTAAAAAGGAGGCACATTTAAGTAATAGGCGAGCCAAACAGGGATCATCCCTTTTAGGACGTCACAAATAAGAACGGCTGCCGCGGCTGCTTTTCCTCCAATACGTAGGACGTTGGTTGCTCCGGGATTGCCAGAGCCAAATTTTCTTGGATCAGGGAGTCTTGCCAGTCGGCAAATCAATATCGCGCTGGAGATTGAGCCGCACAAGTAGGCGAAGATGATCATTCCAAGTGCGTTAGCACTCATTTGTATTCTCCAATGTTTATGTAAGTTCGTTAAGCATGTATGGATAATACGCATATTTCATCGGAAGTGGTATCCGATGAGCAGAAAAAATAAGAGATGACGTGATGGATATCGTATTTATTGAGCAATTATCAGTAATAACCACAATCGGTGTTTATGATTGGGAAAAAACCATAAAACAAAAATTAGTGTTCGATATCGAAATGGAATGGGATAACAAACGCGCATCCCAAACTGATGATGTGGTTCATTGTTTAGATTATGCCAGTGTGAGCAATGCAATTATTGACTATGTTGAGACTCGACGTTTTGAATTAGTTGAACGTGTTGCTGAAGAAGTGGCACAGCTATTGATAACGCAATTTGCTGTACCAAGAGTAAAAATTAAATTAGCGAAACCAGGAGCTGTTGCACAAGCCACAAATGTAGGTGTGATTATTGAGCGTAAAGCTTAATTAGCGCTGTTCCTGATTAAGTCGCGATTTCCATTTTATAATCGCGACTTCTCGTTGCTTGGTTAGCGCATCTCGTATTGCACTGCCTTTTAATCCACTTTCAATGATTGGCTTAATATCCACATTATTTGCAACAAGGAAAGCTTGGCAAAGAAACGCACGTTGTGGATAAGCAATATTTTCTAAGCCCTTACGTCCTCTCGCATCCGCTTCACTCACCATTGCAAGTTGTTCAACACGTTCTGGTTTTCGCCATGCATCAATAGCATCAAATAAGCGGATTATTTTAGAGGGGCGCATTCTATCAATACGATGGATATGATCATGAAATCTTGTCGTTAAACGCGCGAGATCACGGATATGATTAGGAATACGATAACGTTGACACAAGGCTTCAACTAAAGGCACACCCGCAGGGCCATGACCGTGATGATGAGGCCAATTTTCAGGAGGTGTTAATCCTTTTCCCAAATCATGGCATAAGGCACTAAAGCGTACCGCAATATCGTCTGTTAATTGACTGGCGATATTAAGTACCATCATGGCATGAATGCCAGTATCGATTTCTGGGTGCCATTTTTCAGGAGCAGGTACACCAAACAAAGCATCAATTTCAGGAAAAAGAACGCTTAAAGCACCACATTGACGTAAAACTTCAAAATAGACTTGAGGCGCGGGGCTCTCAAGGGCTTTTTCAGTCTCTTTCCAAACACGTTCAGCAGTCAGTGTATTTAACTCACCACTTTGTGCCATCGTCTTCATTAATTGCAGTGTTTCAGGTGCAACATTAAATCCTAAAGGCGCAAACCGTGCCGCAAAACGTGCAACTCGCAAAACTCTTAACGGATCTTCTGAAAATGCCTCAGAAACATGGCGAAGTTGTCTCGCATTGATGTCATCTATGCCGTGGTAAGGATCGACATATCCGCCATCAACGGAATAAGCGATAGCGTTAATGGTGAGATCACGACGCGCAAGATCGTCTTCTAATGTGACATCGGGTGCTGCATAGCAAGTGAATCCCGTGTAACCTGAGCCTGATTTTCGTTCTGTACGCGCAAGGGCATATTCTTCATGAGTATCTGGATGAAGAAAAACAGGAAAATCTTTGCCTACTTGTTGATAGCCTTGTTGTAATAGCATTTGAGGTGTTGCACCAACAACAACCCAATCTCTGTCTTTTACTGGCATCTGTAACAGTTGGTCGCGTACAGCGCCACCAACAAGGTATATATTCACGGGATCACTGTTCCTTTGGTTGGATATTAGTTCATCCAACGATCATTACGTTTACGACGACGCGGAATAATATGTGGAAGGATCAGGCCAAAGACAAGACCTGCACCAGCAACACCACCACCATACATAAACCACTGTAAGATGATATCGCGTTGTCTGTCATCTAATTGTTGATTAGCAAAATCGAGTTTTTTCTCTGCGACAGCGAGCTTAGTTCTCATTTGTTCATTTTCTTTTTTCAAGCCATTGATGATGTCATCACTGTTTGAAACTTTATTTTGCATATCTATTGTACGTTGATTCCAACTTTGGTCGATATTCGCCAGTTTGTCGCGCAGTGTTTGGATCTCTTTTTCCATCGCAGGAATGCGAGTACGCATGCTTGGCTGAGCACTCAGTTGGCTTTCAGGTATCCAAACAGTACGATCTTTATCGTCTTTAATTTGTACGTAACCCGTTGCTGCATTACGAGAAAGTACGGTGACTGTTGAGCCAGAATTTAAAGAGCCAACGATTCGATACTGATTTCCTGGTCCACTATGCACATAAGTGGATAATTCATCGGAAACATAACGAGTTTCTGCGTGTGAGCTCAGAGAAAAGCCTAAGCCAAGTAAGGAAAGAAAAAGTAAGGGTAATTTTCGCATTATGTTTTCAACTTTTTTATCTATACAAGAGAATATTTTTACTGATACTAAAGAGTAAAGTTTGCGTAAGCAAATAGTAAACCAGAATGAGAACAGTCTTAACTGGTAGAATATAGGGATAATCTGCCTTTTATTCATTATTGTTATTAGGCTATCACTTGCAAAATGAAAATGCGTCAAATATTTTACTAATCAATTGATTTACTTAAGGGAAATAGAATGAGCCAATTAGAAACTGAACTCAAAATGAGTGCCATACCTGCCGCTATTCCTCACATTATTCAGCGCATTCTGACTCTACCTCATCAGCATACTGCACCCAAAAAGCTGACTAATCTTTACTTTGAAACCGCAGATAATCAAATTCGTCGCTGGGATATGGGGCTGCGTATTCGTGGTGTTGATGAACGTTATGAAATGACAATTAAAACTGCTGGTAAAGTCGTTGCTGGTTTGCATCAACGTCCAGAATATAACGTGGAATTAGAACAACCTAAATTAGATCTAGCACGATTCCCAGCAGAAATCTGGCCTGAAAATACCGACCTTACACAATTAGAGTCTCAACTTGATGTGCTGTTTAATACGGACTTTTACCGTGAAATTTGGCTGGTGGATTTTCAAAATAGCCAAATTGAAGTGGTGTTAGATAAAGGTGCTATTCGCACTCATCAATATGAGTTGCCCATTGAAGAGTTCGAGTTAGAACTCAAAAAAGGCAATGTGTCAGATGTTATCGCATTAGCGACTTATTTAGGTGAAAAGGGCGGATTGCGTCTTGCTTCTCGCAGTAAGGCGGCTCGAGGCTATTATTTGGCGAAAGATAAACCTGCATTATCGTTGAGTGTGGTGAATCTTTCTCCTAGTGATACAACGGCTCAGCAATTGACTAAATGGTTAAGTGCGATACAGGCATTAGAAGAAGCGATTTTTGCCAATCCGACGCCACCGACAATTACCATGCCTGCCATGTTGGCATTATTTTCAGATTGGTGCAAAAAACAGTCTGATTTGCCTAGATCTATGGAACAATCACTCAATGCGATTTCACCGTTAACATTTACAACAGCAACCGACTATTATCATGTTTTATGGTTGAATTTTAAGTTATCTTCTATGGCATGGTTACTGTCTATTGCTTAATTTCCTGACAACTTGAGAGTCTATTTATGTCTGTTATCGGTGTATTTCAACAATTGTGGAATAAAGCACAGTGTGGGTTCTCTTCTCAATTGAATGCGTTAGCGCCTTTTAGTGAACAAGAACAACAGTTTTTTGCTTTTAGCCCCTTTGTAACAGAGCATTTGCGCGTTAATCCTCAATGGTTGACTGATATCAGACAAAATCCGCCAACGAGTGTGGAATGGCAGAGTTATGAGCCTCAATTGACAGCAAAATTAGCCGATATTGATAATGAAGATGACGTTATGCGAGTTTTACGCCAATTTCGTCATCAACAATTAGTGCGCATTGCATGGCTACAATTTTTTCAATTAGCCGATATTCCTTGTGTGCTAAAACATTTGAGCGTATTAGCTGAAACATTAATTTGTGGCGCAAGAGATACGCTTTATCAGCAATGTTGCCAACAATGGGGAACGCCTTGTGATAATGGGGGAAAACCTCAGCCATTACTGATTTTAGGAATGGGAAAACTAGGTGGGTTTGAACTTAACTTTTCTTCTGATATCGACTTAATTTTTGCCTATCCTGAAAATGGGTTTACACAAGGTGGACGACGAGAATTAGATAATGCGCAGTTTTTTACGCGCTTAGGTCAAAAGCTGATTAAAGCGCTGGATCAGCATACTATTGATGGTTTTGTCTACCGCGTTGATATGCGGTTACGTCCTTTTGGCGAAAGTGGGCCTTTGGTAATGAGCTTTGCGGCACTGGAAGATTATTATCAAGAGCAAGGGCGCGATTGGGAACGTTACGCCATGATCAAAGCACGCGTTTTAGGGGCAGAAAAGAAAGAGTATTGCCAAGTATTGCGCCAAATGTTGCGTCCTTTTGTTTATCGTCGTTATATTGATTTTAGTGTTATTCAATCACTTAGAAATATGAAATCCATGATAAGTCGTGAAGTTCGTCGTCGTGGCATGATTGATAATATAAAATTAGGCTCTGGTGGTATTCGTGAAATCGAATTTATTACGCAAGTTTTTCAGCTAATTCGTGGTGGTAGAGAGCCTGAGCTTCAAAGCAATTCATTGTTAACGGTGCTTAACGTTATTGCGAAACTTGAATTACTCACCGCAGAAGAAACGGTACAATTGGCTGAAAGCTACCTTTTTCTTCGCCGATTAGAAAATCTTTTACAGTCTATTGGTGATCAACAAACCCAAACCTTACCTGAAAGTGAAGAAGATAAAGCCAGATTGACTTTGGCAATGGGATTTGATGATTGGGAAGCGCTTTATCAAGAAATTAACCACAAGATGCAGGCTGTTTCCGTTATTTTCACGCAATTAATCGGTGAAGAAGACGAAAACGATGATGAAGACGATATCTCTGAATTTAAGCGTCTTTGGTTACTTGGTCGCTTGCCTGAAACATCGTCATTATTTCATGAAACATTAACCAGTGAAGCGCTTGAGGCAATAAATCAGACGTTGCAGAATTTTCGCCAAGATATTGGCAAGCGAACAATAGGGCCAAGAGGACGCGATGTTCTTGATGCCTTAATGCCAAAACTATTGGCTAAAATTTGCCAGCAACCCCTTACCTTAGTGACACTACAACGCGTGACGCCTTTGCTATTAAGCATTGTGAGTCGTACAACGTATTTAGAGTTGATGCAAGAATCGGATGAAGTTTTAACGCATGTTATACGACTTTGTGCGGCATCACCGATGATCGCTGAACAATTAGCGCTTCATCCTTTACTATTGGACGAATTACTTGATCCTAATTCTCTCTATCAACCCCTGCCTTTAGATGCGTATCGTGATGAATTACGCCAATATTTATTACGTGTACCAGAAGAAGATGAAGAGCAACGATTAGAAGCATTACGCCAGTTTAAGCAAGCCCAATTACTACGTATCGCCGCTGAAGATATTACAGGTGTATTGCCAGTAATGAAGGTTAGCGATCACTTAACGTATTTAGCGGAAGCTATTATTCATGCTGTTGTTCATCAAGCTTGGTCATATATGGTGAAACGTTATGGTGAACCTGAACATTTAGCTCATCGTGATGGGCTGGGTTTTGCGGTGATTGGATACGGTAAATTGGGGGGATGGGAGTTAGGATATAGCTCTGATTTGGACTTGGTCTTTTTATTAGATTGTCCAATAAACACTGTGACAACAGGGGCAAAACAGATTGATGCTCGCCAGTTTTATCTGCGTTTAGCACAGCGTATTATCCATTTGTTTAGTACCAGAACATCTTCTGGCGTGTTGTATGAAGTCGATGCGCGTTTACGTCCTTCGGGTGAATCAGGTATGTTGGTTAGTACTATTCAAGCTTTTGATGAATATCAGAAAAATGAAGCTTGGACTTGGGAGCATCAAGCTTTAATTCGCGCTAGAATGATTTATGGCGATGATAAATTACAACAGATGTTTTCACGTATTCGTCATGAAACGTTATGCCTTTCTCGTGATGCTGATGTGTTACAAAATGAAGTACGCGATATGCGTAAAAAAATGGTGCAACATCTTGCACCAACGCAAGCCGATAAGTTTGATTTAAAAACCTCATCTGGCGGTATTACTGATATTGAATTTATTGCGCAATATTTAGTATTGCGTTTTTCTCACCAATACCCAGGTTTAACTCGTTGGTCTGATAATGTGCGTATTTTTGAGTTAATGGCAAAGCATCAAGTGATGGATGAAGATGAAGCTCTCGCTTTAACACATGCTTATGTCACATTGCGTAATGAATTACATCATCTGGCGCTACAAGCATTACCTGCCATTGTGGATAATCATTGTTTTATCGCAGAGCGAGAGTGTGTATTAAAAAGCAAATTGAAGTGGCTTGGTGAACAAGAGTAATGGTTTGTTGGCATGAAGTCTTATGTGTATCTCTTTTTGCTTAACAAGTTATGGTATTATTTCGGCTTATTTTGAAAATAAATGTGGAGTATGGGATGAAAGTAACGCTACCGGATTTTAATAAAGCCAATGTGTTGGTTGTCGGTGACGTCATGTTAGACCGCTATTGGTATGGCCCAACAAGTCGAATTTCACCAGAAGCCCCAGTGCCAGTGGTTAAAGTTGATACCACAGAAGAGCGACCAGGTGGTGCAGCAAACGTTGCGATGAATATTGCGTCTCTTGGTGCTAATTCGCGTTTAGTGGGTTTAACAGGTATCGATGAAGCCGCAAAAGCATTGAGCAATACATTAAATCAGGTCAATGTGCGTTGTGATTTTGTCTCTGTTGCGACACACCCAACGATCACAAAATTACGTGTACTTTCACGTAATCAGCAATTAATCCGTCTTGATTTTGAAGAAGGATTTAGCAATGTTGATCCTCAACCTATTTATGAACGTATTCAGCAAGCATTACCTTCTATTGGCGCATTGGTTTTATCTGACTATGCCAAAGGGGCACTTTCTCATGTTCAAGAGATGATCCAACTGGCAAAAAAAGCGGGTGTACCTGTATTAATCGATCCTAAGGGATCAGATTTTGAACGCTATCGCGGTGCGACGCTATTAACGCCAAATATGTCTGAATTTGAACAAGTGGTTGGTGTTTGTAAAACTGATGATGAGCTGGTGGAAAAAGGGACTCAATTAGTTCGAGATTTAGATCTTGAAGCGTTGCTGATCACTCGCTCAGAGCGAGGAATGAGCTTACTGCGTGCTAATGAAGCTCCATTGCATTTACCAACCCAAGCCCAAGAAGTTTATGATGTAACAGGGGCAGGTGATACAGTAATTGGCGTATTAGCAACCTCTTTAGCTGCTGGCAAACCTTTAGGTGAAGCCTGTTTCCTTGCTAACGCAGCGGCAGGCGTTGTTGTGGGTAAATTAGGGACATCAACGGTATCACCTATTGAGCTTGAAAATGCTATTCGTGGTCGAGCTGATAACGGGTTTGGCATGATGGAAGAAGAACAATTAAAACAAGCCGTCGAATTAGCGCGTCAGCGCGGTGAGCGTATTGTGATGACAAATGGTTGTTTTGATATTCTTCATGCAGGGCATGTTAGCTATTTAGCGAATGCACGTAAATTAGGTGATCGCCTTATTGTTGCGGTAAATAGTGATGCGTCTACTAAGCGCTTAAAAGGTGAAAGTCGTCCTGTTAACCCATTAGAACAGCGTATGACTGTGTTGGGCGCATTAGGTGCCGTCGATTGGGTTGTTGCGTTTGAAGAAGATACACCACAGCGCTTAATTGCCTCTGTATTACCGGATATCTTAGTTAAAGGTGGCGACTATAAGCCTGAAGATATTGCAGGTAGCAAAGAAGTTTGGGCAGCAGGTGGTGAAGTAAAAGTGCTGAATTTTGAAGACGGCATTTCTACAACAAATATTATTAATGCGATTAAAAAGAAATAATGGCATTTATAAAAAATGAAAGGCGCTCTTCGGAGTGCTTTTTTTTGCTCTTATAACAATAAATCTAATTATTAATATTAAAGTTTCAATATTATTTTATATTAATGATTATTGTTCTCGTTTTAAATGATATTCAACAATATAATCTTGGGTGTTTCTATACATTATTGAGTAATTAATATAATCACCATGAATACTGTATGATAATGTGCTGAGCCTTAATATGGGAATGTTATTCTCTATTTTTAATAATTGACAAATATTGTTATCTGGCATGATAGGGTGGAATGTTTCGTAACTTCCCGCTATTTTTATTTGGCAAACATTTTCAATAAAATCAAATTTAGATCCTTCTAAGTGCGTTAATGTTAAATTACTAAAATATTTTACGGGCATATAACTGTCTTCAACAATAAGCGGTTTGTTGTCTACAAAACGTATTCGTCTTGAATAAAATATACGTTCATTTGAATTAATACGTAATTTGCTAGAAATAGATAAAGGGCAGGGAATAACACTAAACTCTACCACTTCGCTTCTTACGTTGTGCCCTGTATTTGCCATTAATTCGACAAAGCCTTTTAGGCTAGCATTTTCATGATGAACATCTTTTTCTTTAATATAAGTCCCTGAGCCATGTTTTCGTTCTAATAATCCTGCAATAACTAATAAATCTACTGCTTTACGTATTGTCATTCTTGATGCGTTGTATTGTTGCGCTAATGTTTTTTCTGCGGGTAGTGGGTCGCCAATTTGATATCCAGCAGAATTTATTTGAATTCTTAGGCTTTTTGCAATGTCTTTATAGATCATTTTTATACCTCTTTTTATTATAAAAATTAGCTTATTCTATTTAATTTATATGAATCTAATCTTTTGATATATAGCATAATCATTTATACCTTTAAAATGTGAACGTTATCAAAAAATAAAAAATGATCTGTCTTTTAACTAAAAAGTAGATCACTTAGTGTGAAAGATTAGTATGAATCAGATCACGAATAGTTCATTTGAGATGAGAGAATAAAGAGAAAAGAATCTAATCTAATTTCACAGAATAAAAATAAATTAAAAAGCGTGTCATTTCAGTAGCAGTAAATAAGAGGATATTTTTATGCTCAGTCAAATACAAAGATTTGGTGGAGCCATGTTTACCCCTGTCCTGCTATTTCCTTTTGCAGGTATTGTTGTAGGCATTGCAATTCTATTACAGAATCCATTATTTATTAGTGAAGATTTATTAAGACCCGATAGTTTATTCGCTCAAATTGTTCATATTATTGAAGAAGGAGGGTGGACTGTTTTTCGTAATATGCCTCTTATTTTTGCAATTGGTTTACCAATAGGTTTAGCTAAAACTGCACAAGCAAGAGCTTGCCTTGCCGTTATGGTGAGTTTTCTCACTTGGAATTATTTTATTAATGCAATGGGAATTGTTTGGGGCTGTTATTTGGGCGTGGACTTTACAAATGAAGTTGGTGGAAATAGTGGTCTTACAATGATTGCTGGTATTAAAACATTAGATACCAGTATTATTGGCGCAATTATTATCGCTGGTATTGTCACGGGTATTCATAATCGTTATTTCGATAAACAACTTCCGGTATTTTTGGGGATATTTCAAGGAACATCTTATGTCGTATTAATTAGTTTTTTTATGATGTTACCGTTAGCGTGGATAACGTTATTTTTCTGGCCTAAAGTGCAAATTGGTATTCAATCTTTGCAAGTATTTATGGTTGAATCAGGCTCTTTGGGTGTTTGGATATATACCTTTCTTGAGCGTATTTTAATTCCTACTGGTTTACATCACTTTATTTACGGACCTTTTATTTTCGGCCCAGCAGTCACTGAACATGGTATTCAAGTTGATTGGGCTCAAAATATGCAATATTTCAGTCAAAGTACCCAATCTTTAAAAGAGTTATTTCCTGAAGGTGGTTTTGCACTACATGGTAATAGCAAAGTTTTTGGTTCTATTGGTATAGCGCTTGCTCTTTATTTTACGGCTGCACCTAAAAATAGAGCTAAAATTGCTGGCTTACTTATACCTTCTGCATTGACCGCTGTATTTGTGGGAATAACAGAACCATTAGAATTCACGTTCTTATTTATCTCACCTCTCTTATTTGCCATTCATGCCGTATTAGCTGCCACACTAGCCACAACCCTCTATCACTTTGGGGTTGTTGGGAATATGGGCGGTGGGATCATCGATAATTTCCTTCCTATGAATTGGATCCCAATGTTTCATAACCATTACGGAATGATTATTACACAGATAGTCATCGGCCTTACTTTTACAATGATTTGGTTTGTGGTGTTTAGAACGTTAATTATCAAACTTAATTTAAAAACACCTGGTCGTGAAGAAGACGACGAAGAGATCAAACTCTATAGCAAACAAGATTATAAAAATAAAAAGTCACAGGCTTCAGATAATTCCAAATCGGCAAAAGAAGACCGAAAGTTGGCACTACCTAAAGGCATTCTCGATGGCTTAGGTGGAAGTGCAAATATCAAATCTTTAAATAACTGTGCAACACGTTTACGCATTGAAGTGATAGATAGCGAACTAGTTGAAACAGATGCCTATTTTAAAGGGCTCGGTGTACATGGTGTGGTGCGCAAAGGTCATGCATTACAAATTATTATCGGGCTACACGTTTCTCAAGTGAGAGACCAAATTGAACAATTAATGAAAGAAGATACACAAAAAATCACCTTGTCGGAGGCTATATAATGAAGAAATTCTCAGTCGTAATTGCAGGTGGCGGTAGTACATTTACACCCGGTATTATTTTGATGCTATTGGAAAATTTAAAGCGTTTTCCATTAAGAGCCATCAAATTTTATGACAATGATGCCGAGCGGCAAGAAACTATTGCTAAAGCGTGTGAAATTATTCTTACTGAAAAAGCACCTGATATTGAATTTTGCTATACCACTGATCCTAAAACAGCTTTTACTGATGTTGATTTTGTTATGGCACATATTCGTGTCGGTAAATACCCAATGCGTGAAAAAGATGAAAAAATTCCTTTACGTCACGGTGTGTTAGGGCAAGAAACGTGTGGGCCTGGTGGTATTGCTTACGGCATGCGCTCTATTGGCGGCGTGTTAGAATTGGTTGAATATATGGAAAAACATTCACCAAATGCATGGATGCTAAATTATTCTAATCCAGCAGCTATTGTCGCTGAAGCTACCCGCCGTTTAAAACCAAATGCAAAAATCTTAAATATCTGCGATATGCCAATTGGTATTGAATCACGCATGGCACAAATTGCAGGATTAAAGTCACGTAAAGAGATGCGTGTCCGTTATTATGGTTTAAATCACTTTGGCTGGTGGACACAAATTGAAGATTTGCAAGGTAATGATTTATTACCCGTTATCCGTAAGCATGTTGCTGAACATGGATATATTCCAAAAGTGGCAGGGGAGCCTGTTGAAGCAAGCTGGAATGATACATTCGGTAAAGCAAAAGATGTGTGGGCATTAGATCCTGATACGATGCCAAATACTTATCTTAAATATTATCTATTCCCTGATTATGTTGTTGAGCATTCTGATCCTAACCATACGCGTGCGAATGAAGTGATGGAGCACAGAGAAAAGAATGTTTTCAGTGCTTGTCGTGCCATTACGGCAGCGGGTAAATCATCAGCGGGTCATCTTGAGATAGATGAACATGCCTCTTATATTGTCGATCTCGCAACGGCGATCGCATTTAATACTCAAGAAAGAATGTTACTGATCGTTCCTAATAATGGATCAATTATTAATTTTGATCCTGATGCAATGGTTGAGATCCCTTGCATTGTCGGAAGTCACGGGCCAGAGCCGTTAGTGATGGGCAAAATTCCATTATTCCAAAAAGGGATGATGAGTCAGCAAGTTGCAGTTGAAAAATTAGTGGTAGAAGCATGGATTGAAAAATCATATTTGAAACTGTGGCAGGCTATTACAATGTCCAAAACGGTGCCAAGTGCGACTGTCGCAAAAGCAATTTTAGATGATTTAATTGAAGTTAATAAAGACTATTGGCCAGAGTTAAAATAGTGATCAATTGACTTGTTGTGTATAAAAAATAACCCTGCGTCTTTGTGAGATACAGGGTTTTGCTTTATTACTAAATCAAAATCAGCAATAAAGTGAACGAATTAAGCTTTATTGTCAGCTTGCGCCTCTACCACAATTTCAACGTCTTCAATTTGAGCAACTTCAGCTTGAGGTTTTGCAAGCAGACCCGCTTCTAGCTCATTTAAACGTTGTTCTAAACGATTAAGTTTTTCACGAGTACGTAATAAGACTTGAGTTTGTACATCAAACTCTTCGCGATTGACTAAATCCAATTTGTTTAATTGAGATTGCAGAACAGTGCGGATTTTTTTATCAATATCATCACCAAAATCTTTAATGCCTTGTGGCAGAACGTTTTGGATTTGGCGCGCGACTTGTTCAAGTTTTTTCGGGTCCAACATGGGGAGTCCTCACAAATAAAATAGAAAGCTGAGGCTAAGTGTAATATGAGGGCAGAGGGAATTAAACCAGATATCAAGATTATTGTTACTTTTTTATTATAAATCGTTAAATAACCGTATGTCATAAAATGATAATGTGATGAAACAAAGATTGTCACCGATTGATGATTGCCTCTTATAATTTTAAAGCGTATAGTTTCACCGTTAATCTCAGGGCGGGGTGTAAGTCCCCACCGGCGGTAGATACCTAAAATTTAGGTAAAGCCCGCGAGCGCTTTGTGTTGCCATTGTAATGCAAAGGTCAGCAGATCCAGTGTGATTCTGGAGCCGACAGTTAAAGTCTGGATGGGAGAGAATAAAATAGCATCAGTAGGATCATTGTATCCATTCCTGTTGTTTCTGCTTGTGTGTTTATTAAGCAGAGATCCACTCCTAAGACTGCCCTGATTCTGGTAACTTTCATTAATTATTGAGGTTTTTTTACCATGAATCAGACGCTACTTTCCGAATTCGGTAATCCATTTGAGCGTGTTGAACTTGCTCTAGAAGCCCTTCGTGCTGGTAAAGGCGTGATGGTGCTCGACGACGAGAACCGTGAAAATGAAGGCGATATGGTTTTCGCAGCAGAAACTATGACCACAGAACAGATGGCGATGTCTATTCGTCATGGTAGTGGCATTGTTTGTTTATGCATTACAGAAGAACGCCGTCAACAACTTGATTTGCCTATGATGGTGGAAAATAACACCAGTCATTTTCATACCGCGTTTACGGTAACAATTGAAGCGGCACAAGGGGTTACAACGGGTGTTTCAGCATCAGATCGTTTAACCACAGTACGTGCAGCGGCAGCTGATAATGCAAAACCAAGTGATTTAAATCGTCCAGGTCACGTATTCCCATTACGTGCTCAACCTGGCGGTGTGTTAACGCGTGGCGGACACACTGAAGCTTCGATTGATTTAGCAACTTTAGCCGGTTTTAAACCTGTTGCAGTGTTATGCGAGTTAACAAACGATGATGGCACAATGGCAAGAGCACCAGAAGTGATCACTTTTGCTAAAAAGCACAATATGCCAGTGTTAACTATTGAAGATTTAGTGGCTTATCGTCTTCGTGAGGAGAAAAAAGCTGGCTGAAATTAACATGTTATAAACGACACTGAAAACACACACACACTTATATCAAGCCACTTAAGGAAACTTAGGTGGCTTTTTTCATATTTTTTGAATAACTATTTCATACTTCTTTGACTATATTTCAAGTAAGAAGGCAGTATGCTTATGTGATAAGAACACTCGCCATAAGAGGTGGTTTATGGAAACAAAAATGATGCCAGCGCTGTTTATTGGGCATGGTAGTCCAATGAATGTATTAGAAGATAATACATATACTCGCCTCTGGTCAAAATTAGGGGAAACGCTTCCTCAACCTAAAGCGATTTTAGTGATTTCAGCCCATTGGTATACCGATGGAACTTATGTAACAGCAATGTCGCAACCAAAGACAATTCATGATTTTTATGGATTTCCACCAGAATTGTATGCAATAGAATACCCAGCGCGAGGCTCAATAGGTTTAGCAGCGCTGATTGAAGATCTTATTGATCCGATTAAATTAAAACTCGATATGGATCAATGGGGATTCGATCATGGAAGTTGGGGAATACTTGAAAAAATGTACCCGAATGCCAATATCCCAGTTGTTCAATTAAGTATTGATGCACGTCAATCGGCACAATGGCATTATGAATTAGGTCAAAAATTAGTTGAACTACGTAAAGAAGGTGTCTTAATTATTGGTAGCGGTAATATTGTTCATAACTTAAGAATGATGGATTGGCAAAACAGTGATGCAGCGCCTTATCCTTGGGCACTTTCGTTTAGTGAAGCAATAGAAAGTAGCTTGCAAAGTGACAAAGAGCCAACTGACCTCTTTACGATTTTATCAACGGAAGAAGGACGATTGTCACATCCAACAGCAGAGCATTTTTTACCCGCGTTATACCTATTAGGTTTAAAACAGGAAGGTGAAAAAGTAACGTTGCTAAATAATGATATCGTTAATAAATCGCTCAGTATGATGACATTTCAAATTGGATAAGATTGTTCAATAAAAACTAATTTATAATATCTAAAGGTCAAATGCACTTTTGTGGAATTTGACCTTTTTTATATTAAATATAATGTATCGACTCATTATATTTCCCTCGTTATTGACCTTTCCAATTTTCTATATAGATATAACAAATAATTTTAACCTTTTGTTTATATTGATTTTATTTTTATTTGGATAAATGTCTGATAAGCTTCATTACTATTCAATGAATGCTTTTTATATTCTATTAAATAAGTCAATTATGTTTTTTTGAATATCTCTAGTTTGATGTTGATAATTATCTGCTCTACACTTATGCACATAAATGATGCGCATAAATGGAGTTTATAATGAAAACATTGGTAATGAGTAAAAAAGATAAACGAGGAGTTAATGTGTATCTAACTGCAAAATTGGTGGATGAAGCGCGAGCGCTTGGAATTAATTTATCAGCAACACTCGATCAAATGTTATCTGATGCAATTCGTGAAAAAAAGCGAGAACAGTGGAAAGCGGAAAACAAAAATGGCATCCAAGCTCTTAATGAATTTGAACAGGAAATGGGGTTGTTTACTGATGATGATGAATATGGGGTTATTTAATGTCTCAATATACGGTATATCGTAATAAATCCCTTAAATCGAAAGAACAGTACCCTTATTTTATTGATATTCAAAATGAGCTACTAAGTGATATTGATTCTCGGGTTATTATACCGATTACCCAGTTATCATATAAGAATTCTCAAGTAGAAATATTGACACCCATTATTGAAATAGATAATCAGAAATATGTTGTTATGACGAAATCTATAACAGTCGTGGCAAAGAATAAGTTAAGAACAGCTGATATCGTGTGTATTAAGCCGGAGATCCATACAGCGATTGTGTCTGCTATGGATATGATTATTTCTGGAATATAGTCATATATTGAAATCATCAAAATGGAAAGATTTTTGCAATAAAAAACACCTTACTGCTTATAAGCAATAAGGTGCTCAATATAATTTTAAGATTTCTATTAATCTAAAATAATATGTGGATAGAAGCGTGAGAGATCTTGAGTGATAAGCTCTCTATCTTCTCTAATACAAATACCTGCGGATTGGTCGTTAACCAACCAACTACCAATTAATGTATAGCTATCACCAAATTTTGGTAGTGGATGGAAATCTTGAACAATAAAGCCTTCTTCACCGTAAGGACCATCTGCAACAGCAATATCTTTGCCATTTTCAACAATACGAATATTTGCACCTTCACGTGAAAACAGTGGCTTGATAACATAACGTGATAATGAATCAGGTGCTTTACCATCATAAAAATAAGCAGGTAGCAGATTTGGGTGATTAGGGAACATCTCCCAAAGCATTGGCAGTAATGCTTTATTCGAGATAATACTCTTCCAAGATGGCTCCAACCAACGAATTCCCGCATCAGCTAACTTAGTTGAGAAGTCTTCGCGGAACATAAATTCCCAAGGGTAAAGCTTAAACATATTGCTGATTATCTGATCTTGCAGATCAGTCAACTCACCACGTTCACCTAGACCTAGATCTTCAATAAACACAAAGTCAGTTGTTACTTCGGCTTCTTCAGCACAATCTTGTAAATATTGAACCGTACCGCGATCTTCTTCAGTATCTTGGCAACAAGACATATGCAGATAACGCATTCCATATTGATCACGAAGCTCTGCGAATCGATCAATTAACTTCTCTTGAATGCTATTAAATTGATCGGCATTTTGCGGTAAACGACCTGCGTTGACTTGATCTTCAAGCCAGATCCATTGGAAAAAAGCAGATTCATACAGCGATGTTGGCGTATCTGCATTATTTTCTAACAGTTTTGCTGGGCTTTTGCCGTCATAGGCTAAATCAAGACGTGAATAGAGCGAAGGTTGAGATGATTTCCATGAATCACGTACAAAATCCCAGCAGTGACGAGGAATTTGAAAACGAGTCAGCAACTCTTCACTATTAGCCACTTTATCAGCGACCTGTAAGCACATCTGATGCAACTCTTCTGTTGTTTCTTCTAACGTTTCAACCTCTTCCATTGAGAATTGATAATAAGCATCTTCAGACCAATAAGGCTCGCCATACATTGTATGAAAATTAAAGCCAAATTCAGTGGCTTTTTCACGCCAATCTGGGCGCTCAATGATATTTTCGCGTTTCATGGTTTTAATTAACCACCTGAACGATAAGAAGATGAACCGGTTGAGCTACGGTTATTATTTGTTGCACTGGTACGTTGAGCCGCTGCTTGTCTCGAAACTGTATTACCAAAGCCGCCACGAGTTACTGTCGAGGTTGTTGATGGTTTTGGTGTCATGGCTGTTTTTGGTACGTTCATTTGACGACCACCAACTGCAGGACCATAGTTACGGCCTGTTGCGTCCACAAATTTACCATTCGCAGGGCTTGTTGGATTACGTGAACTAAACAGAGGTTGTGCTGGCGCCCCACCACCCATTAGGCGACCCATCATATAACCCGCCATTAATGGCATAAAGAAGCTACCACCAGAGTTAGCTTGGGCCATTTGTGAGCTGTCTGGGCTTAAATTATTTGCATTTTCGGTACTAACAGGCTGTCCATCGATAGACGCTGTTTGTGTACATTGTGCATCACCAAATTCAGCTACGCAGTCTTCTAATGTTGCATATTTCGGTGCTGTACGCTGTGCTTCTTGCAATGCAGTGCGATAAGAGTCTTCGCACTGTGCCGCTTGTGAAGGATTCGCTTGAGCACATTCTTGTGCATTCATATACAGTGAAACTGTCTCATCGCTCTCTTCACATCCTGAAAGCGCGAATACAGCAGTGATGGCGATTGCAACAGGCGCCAGACGATAAGGACGAAATGCTTTACGGAAAGCATCACGATTAATCGATTTGGTACGTTTCATTGGCATATTGATAAGATCCATAAAAGGTAAAACGTTCAAAATAAAAGCTAGGATAGGTTAAATAGTCTAGAAAATAAATAAGAAACGCCTAATCATCAGGGATAACCAGAAATTTGTGATCTTTATAAGGTTAAGAGTAATGAAATTAGGTAAATCCTCTCTTTTTAACCTAATTGTAATTAAGGTATTTGTTAATACAAGAATATAGATATTGCTGAGATCTTAATTTAAGCCATAACACAATATCTTATGCGGAGAGGATGTATAAAAAAAAACCGCTTATCAGTTTATCGCTGAAAGCGGTTTTTTATAAGTGACTAAATTCTTAATTCACGATCAAGGCGCAACGTTAAGAGCAGGGCTTGTTAACGAGCGAATAATGCTATCTGGTGAAGTAGAAACTTCTGCACCTAGTGCATTATTTAACTGAATTAAGTCATTTTCATTTAATGTACCACGCGCATATTCAATATTTAATTGGTTAATTAAATAGTCATAACGTGCGTTGGATAATTTCTGTTTTGCATCATAAAGCGTTGTGGTGGCATTCAACACATCAACAATAGTACGAGTACCTACTTGATAACCCGCTTCAGTTGCATCTAATGAACTTTGCGCAGAAACAACAACTTGTTGATACGCTTTAATGCTACTGATTGATGCAGAAATATTGTTATAAGAAGAACGCGCGATTTGGACAATAGAACGATAAACCGATTCTAATTGTTCGCTTGCACTCGTAAAACCATATTGTGCTTGTTCAACTTGTGAGCTTGTTTTGCCGCCGGTATACAGAGGGATACTAACAGATAGACCAATACTATTTTGACCACTGTAACTATTGCGACTATTACCCGCTGTTGCTGGTGGTAATGCGCTACCGTGGCTATGGCTATTGGACACACCCGTTGATGCATTTAAATCTACTGTTGGTAAGTGACCTGATTGTGCTAAACGAATATTTTCGCGCGCTAAATCTTGACCTAAACGTGCGCTTAATAAACTTAAGTTACGTTCTTCAGCATCTTTTAGTAGTTTCTCAATAGAGTCTGGTGAAGTTGTTGAAAAACGGCTGATGTTTAGTGATGCTAGATTAATGTAATAGATACCACTTACTTGGCGTAGTTTTTCTAATGCATTATCTAATTGATTTCGGCCAGCCACTTCTTGTGCCAGTACGCTATCGTAATTTGCACGCGCATTTTGTACGTCAGTAATAGCCACTAAACCTACGTTAAAACGTTGAGTTGTTTGATCTAACTGACGGTAAACTTGCTCTTTTTGCGCTTCAATAAATGATAATGAATCGATAGCACGCAAAACATCAAAGTAAGCGGTCGCGGTGTCTAAAATCAGTTTTTGCTGACTTGTTTGGTAAGTCACATCGCTCATGCCCGCTGTTTTTTCTTGAATGTTTAATTGGCGCCATAACGCCATGTTAAACACACTTTGAGTCAGCGTTAAACTTGCACCAATAGCGTTGGACTCGGTGTTGCTATTATCACGGTAGCCACTTTTATAATCTGCGGATGCGCCTAATCCTAATTGTGGTAATAATGAGCCACGAGCTTCATTAATTTTTTCAAAAGCTTGATTTCGTTCAGCTAATGACTTGCGTAACTCAGGGTTACTGTCCTTTGCTTTTTGATAAACTTGAAGCAGATCCTCAGCCTGACTTGCAGTGCTGAATCCTGCCAAACTCATCGTGACCAAAAGAGAGAGCAGTTTTTTCATTTTAATTCCTTGTTGCAACAGTTTCGCTGAGTTGCCTCTGTTAATCTTGATTGGGGATAATTCTAGCAGATTGTTTCCCTAACTAGGGGTAGCCATTTGTGCCATATCCTTTTATTTTAGATTAACTTTACATGAATTGTTGGCAAATTTCTTTAAATCTGTATTAAACGTAAGCAATAAAAAGACTCTTAAATGTAACTTAAGGAACATTGTATGAAGAAAAGGGAAAATACACCATTTTTATACGGTCGTGAAGATGTGAAATTGCTCAATCAAAGAGATTTATACAAAGGCTTTTTCCGCATGACCGAATATCGCTTTAAACATCGCCTTTTTGAAGGTGGATGGAGTGAGGAAGTTAAGCGAGAGGTTTTTGAACGAGGCAATGCAGGTGTTTTGCTTGCTTACGATCCCAAACGTGATGAAGTGGTGTTAATTGAGCAAATTCGTATTCCTGCGTATGAAACCAGTGATACACCTTGGTTGCTTGAAGTGGTTGCGGGCATGGTCGAACCAGGAGAAAGTCCAGAAGATGTTGTTAGACGTGAAGCCCAAGAAGAAGCGGGTGTTATTGTTGGACGATGTGAACCTATTGTGAGTTATCTTTCAAGCCCCGGCGGTACGAGCGAAAGAATGCATGTTTACGTTGGTGAAGTTGATGCAACAACAGCAAAAGGTATTCATGGATTAGCGTGTGAGAATGAAGATATTCGTGTTCATGTTGTTAGCAGAGAACAAGCTTATCTTTGGGTTGAAGAGGGGGTTATTGACAACGCAGCATCCGTTATCGCGCTTCAATGGCTACAACTTCATCATGTTGCGTTAAGAAAGCGTTGGTCGATAATTTAATACATTAATCAATCTTTAAAGGATGTTTTTAGTAATATTATCAAGTAGAGTAACTATCTCTAAGTGTACGATATCAAATGAATTAAATTGTAAAATGAAGTGAAAAAAACGTGATTGAAAGCGAGAATATTTCTCACTAATCTTTTGAAATGTGTATTGGTTGGCAGATCTTTACTACGAAAATACGTTAACATAACGGCTAATGAGAGTGAAACAAGGAAACCTTTTGGAAAGCCAGCTTGAATTATCGGTGAAACACAAAAACACCGTAAGAATATTACAAATCACAGACACCCACCTCTTTGCTAATGTGGAAGATACTCTGCTGGGTATAAATACCTATCGTAGCTACCATGCGGTATTAAATACGATTAGAGAGCAGGGTCTTGATGTTGACTTGATTGTTGCGACAGGTGATTTAGTTCAAGATCAAACCTTTGAAGCTTATCAGCATTTTGCTGATGGCATTGCAACGCTGACACCTCCTTGTGTTTGGTTGCCGGGTAATCATGACTATCAACCTGCAATGATTGATGCTTTAAATCAGGCAGGAATTTTGTCAGCTAAACAAGTGTTGATTGGTGATAATTGGCAAATGCTGTTATTAGATAGCCAAATTCAAGGCGTTCCTCATGGTGAGTTATCAGATTGTCAGTTAGATTGGCTAACACGCTGTCTCGAAAGTCAAAAGCACAGAGATACGATTATCTTGTTGCATCATCATCCTATGCCTTCAGGGTGTACATGGTTAGATCAACACAGTTTAAGAAATTCTCAAGAATTGGCAGAACGTTTAAGAAATCACTCTCAAGTCAAAATGATGCTTTGTGGCCATATTCACCAAGAAATGGATGAAATGTGGAATGGCATTCGTTTGTTGGCAACGCCTTCTACATGCATTCAGTTTCGCCCTCATTGTACGAATTTTACATTAGATACTGTTTCTCCGGGCTGGCGCTATTTGGAAATGTCACTTTCATCTGATGAGAAGGGCAAAATTGAAACACAAGTTTACCGTTTAGCGGGCACTGAATTTTGTCCTGATCTTGATGCGGATGGCTATTAAGTTATGCCTCGTATTCTTTACTTGCATGGCTTTAATAGCTCACCTCAATCAGCAAAGGCACAGGCTTTTCGTCAATGGCTTGAAGGAACACATCCTGAAATTGAATTGTTAGTACCTCAACTGCCACCTTATCCTCAAGAAGCCGCTCAGCTAATTGAAACGTTAGTTAAAGAGAGTACAGATGACAAGCTTGGATTAATTGGCTCATCATTAGGTGGCTATTTATCTATTTGGCTATCTCAACGTTTTAATTTACCCGCTGTTGTTGTTAATCCTGCGATACGTCCTTTCGATCTTTTGCAAGATTTCTTGGGTGAGAACGAAAATCCTTATACACATCAAAAATATAAGCTAGAACCTCATCATATGGATGAGTTGCTTGCTTTGCGTATTCCTGCAATTACCTCACCAGAACTTATTTGGTTGCTTCAACAAACTGGAGATGAAATACTTGATTATCGTCAAGCTGTCTCATATCTTGGCGCGTGTAGGCAAACCATAGAATCGGATGGAAACCATGCTTTTGTGGGTTTTGAACGTTTTTTTCCGAAAATTATTCAATTTTTAAAGATAATTTAGCCTTTCGGTCGATTAACCTGTAAAACGTAGGTTGATGTATCTAGCCGAAAATTAATATCATATTGCCGCCAACACCTGTTATTATAAACAGTATTTTTCTAACAGCGAACCGCAGATTAAAACAATGACTCAATCAAGTTATAACGCAAAGGATATTGAGGTTCTTAATGGTCTAGAGCCTGTACGTCGTCGTCCGGGGATGTATACAGATACAACAAGACCGAACCATTTGGCACAGGAAGTGATAGATAATAGCGTGGACGAGGCGCTTGCGGGACACGCATCGAAGGTCGATGTCATTTTATATGCAGACCAATCTATCGAAGTTATCGATAATGGGCGAGGAATGCCTGTCGATATTCACCCTGAACTTAACGTTTCTGCTATCGAGCTAATCCTTGCTCACCTCCACGCCGGAGGAAAATTCTCTAATAAAAATTATCAATTTTCTGGCGGGTTACATGGTGTGGGGATCTCGGTTGTTAACGCCCTCTCAAAGCGTATTGAAGTAACTGTTCGTCGTGATGGTAAAATTTACCAAATTGCTTTTGAAAATGGCGATAAAGTTGAAGAGTTACATGAGATTGGCACCAGTGCAAAACGGGACACAGGAACGAGTGTGCATTTTTGGCCTGATGGCTCTTATTTTGATGTTCCTCGTTTTTCTTCTAAAAGCTTATCTCACGTATTAAAAGCCAAAGCAGTATTGTGTCCGGGCGTTAATGTTTCTTTTGTCGATAAAGTAAACAACACCCAAGAAAATTGGTGCTACGCTGATGGTTTAACCGATTATTTAAGTGAAGCTGTTGCTGAGTTTGTTCGCCTTCCTGAAGAGCCTTTTACAGGCAAATTTGAAGGTGATAATGAAGCTGTTGAATGGTCTATGTTATGGCTGCCTGAAGGTGGCGATCTACTCACTGAAAGCTATGTTAACTTAATTCCGACAGTTCAAGGTGGTACACACGTAAATGGTTTACGCCAAGGTGTGTTAGATGCAATGCGTGAATTTTGTGAATTCCGTAATTTACTACCGAGAGGTCTTAAATTAACTGCCGATGATACATGGGATCGTTGTGCTTATGTATTATCAGTGAAAATGCAAGATCCTCAATTTGCAGGGCAAACCAAAGAGCGACTCTCTTCAAGACAAACCAGTGCGTTTGTTGCAAATGCTGTAAAAAATGCTTTTAGCTTATGGCTAAATCAGAATGTTCAAGTCGGTGAGTTACTTGCTGAAATGGCAATTAGTAGCGCTCAACGTCGTATGCGAGCTGCTAAAAAAGTGGTGAGAAAGAAACTCACTTCAGGGCCAGCATTGCCGGGTAAATTGGCTGATTGTACTTCTCAAGATTTACGTTACACCGAACTGTTTTTAGTTGAAGGGGACTCTGCTGGAGGCTCTGCTAAACAAGCTCGAGATCGTGAATATCAAGCGATTATGCCTCTGCGCGGTAAAATCTTAAATACATGGGAAGTCTCTTCAGATGAAGTACTTGCGTCACAAGAAGTCCATGATATTTCGGTAGCAATTGGTATGGACCCTGATAGTGATGATTTAAGCCAACTGCGTTACGGTAAAGTGTGTATTCTTGCGGATGCGGACTCGGATGGTTTACATATCGCAACCTTATTATGTGCTTTATTTGTGCGCCACTTCCCTGCTCTTGTTAAGGAAGGGCACGTTTATATGGCAATGCCACCACTTTACCGCATCGACTTAGGTAAAGAAGTTCATTATGCCCTTGATGAATCAGAAAAAAATGCCATTTTACAACGTTTAAGCCGTAAAAAAGGAAAGCCTAACGTACAGCGCTTTAAAGGGTTGGGTGAAATGAACCCACTTCAACTGCGTGAAACAACGCTTGATCCTAATACGCGTCGTTTAGTGCAATTGGTGATTGATGATGAAAATTATCAAGAAACCCTAGGCATGATGGATATGTTGTTAGCGAAGAAACGCTCTGAAGATCGCCGAAATTGGTTACAAGAGAAAGGCGATGAAGTTGACATCGAAGTGTAATGGATACCACAAGAGTCTGAGGAAAAATTGAATGAGTGAATTGACTCATGATGGTGTAGAGCGCCAACCGCTCCACTTATTTACAGAAAATGCCTATCTCAACTACTCCATGTACGTCATTATGGATCGTGCATTACCTTTTATTGGAGATGGGCTAAAACCCGTACAACGTCGCATCGTTTATGCGATGTCAGAGCTTGGCTTAAGTAATAACGCTAAATTTAAAAAATCAGCCCGTACTGTGGGTGACGTGCTAGGTAAATATCACCCGCATGGTGATAGTGCATGTTATGAAGCAATGGTACTTATGGCTCAGCCGTTCTCTTATCGTTATCCGTTAATTGATGGACAAGGTAACTGGGGTGCGCCGGATGATCCAAAATCTTTCGCCGCGATGCGTTATACCGAATCACGTCTTTCTAAATATTCACAAACATTATTGAGTGAGTTAGGACATGGTACGGTAGATTGGATCCCTAACTTTGACGGCACGATGCAAGAGCCGAAAATGTTGCCTGCACGCTTACCTAATATCGTGCTTAATGGCACAACGGGTATTGCTGTTGGGATGGCAACGGATATTCCACCTCACAATGCGCGTGAAATAGGGCAAGCTTTAGTGATGCTTTTAGATAATCCTGATGCAGGATTATCTGACGTAATGCAATATGTTCAAGGCCCTGATTATCCGACTGAAGCTGAAATTATTACGGCTCAAGACGATATCAAGAAGATTTATAAAACAGGGCGTGGTTCTGTCAGAATGCGTGCTGTTTGGCAAAAAGAAGAGGGATGTGCAGTGATCACTGCATTGCCTCATCAAGTTTCTGGCGCCAAAGTACTTGAGCAAATCGCAGCATTGATGCGTGCCAAAAAACTGCCTTTAGTTGAAGATTTACGTGATGAATCTGATCATGAAAATCCTACTAGACTTGTTATTGTTCCTCGTAGTAATCGTGTTGATTTAGAACAAGTCATGTACTACTTGTTTGTGAATACTGACTTGGAGAAAAGTTATCGCGTTAACCTGAATATGATTGGGTTAGATAACCGTCCAGCAGTAAAAGGACTACTAACTATTTTAAACGAATGGTTAGTTTATCGTCGCCAAACAGTGACAAACCGCTTAAATCATCGTTTAGAGAAAGTTTTACGTCGCTTAGAAATCCTCAAAGGTTTATTAATTGCTTATCTCAATATTGATGAAGTGATTGAAATTATTCGTCATGAAGATGAACCCAAAGCAGAATTAATGCGTCGCTTTGAGTTATCTGATATTCAAGCTGAAGCTATTTTAGAACTACGTTTGCGTCATTTAGCCAAACTTGAAGAGATGAAACTAAAAGGCGAAAGTGATGAGCTTGAAAAAGAACGCGACAGCATTGAGAAATTGTTAAGTTCACCACGCCGTTTAAATACTTTACTGAAAAAAGAGATTGAAGCCGACGCGAAAGAATTTGGTGATGATCGACGCTCACCTATTCGCCCTCAAGAAGAGGCGAAAGTGGTGAATGAACAAGATATGTTGCCATCAGAGCCTGTGACTATTGTGTTGTCTGAAATGGGCTGGGTACGTAATGCAAAAGGGCATGATATTGATCCCAGTGGCATGAGTTATCGCGCAGGAGATAGCTATCACAGCGCAGTACGAGGCATGAGTAATCAGCCTGTTCTGTTCCTTGATTCCACAGGTCGAAGCTATACCTTAAGTCCAAATGATATGCCTTCAGGACGTAGCCAAGGCGAACCACTAACCGGTAAGTTAACTTTCCCACCTGAAGCCAGCGTGAAATACATGTTAGCGGGAAGTGCTGGACAAGAATATTTATTGGCAACAAAAGAAGGTTATGGTTCGGTTCTCTCTTACGATGAGATGGAAACGAAGAATAAGACAGGTAAAGGGCTACTCACTGTTTCTGAAGAGACTGAATTATTAGCACCGCTCTTAGTTGATCCTCAAAAGAAAAATGAGCAACACTGGTTTATTATCATCACTGACAAAACACGTATTTTAGCCATTTCAGCAGAACAACTGAATGAAATGAATAAAAAAGGGCGTGGTACGCGTCTTGTTGCTTTAGGAAAAGAGCAAGGCGATGTGATTGAACAAATGCTGTTTGCACCTAAAGATGAAGCATTAATCTTTACTGTTGATGGTCAGCAAGAAGTGCTTAAAGCAGAAGAGATCAACTATTTTAGTGGTAATGCGGGTGATGAACCTATTCCGTTAAAACATCTACATCCTGAAGCTGTTACCGTCATTATGTCTGAAAAAGGGCTTATTCGTTGCCAAAAAGGACATAATATTGATGCAAAATCGGCTGGTTTTAAATCTGGTGATGACTATTTTGATGCCGTTGAAGGTATGAGTAATCAACCGGTACACTTAATTGATACCACAGGTCAAAGCTATACCGTTGATGTTGATGCATTACCTTCTGGTCGTAGCAAAGGCGATGCGCTAACTGAACGATTAAAAGTTCAGAAAGGTGCGCAATTACGTCATGTTGTTATGGGCGAAAATACCGATAAGATCTTAATGGCATCTGATGCTGGTTATGGTTTTATCTGTCAGGTTGATGATTTAACTTCTAAAAATAAAGCAGGAAAATCACTACTGACTTTACCTGAAAATGCATTACCATTACCGCCACAACGCTTGAATAATGAGCTCACTGATCTCATTATGATCATTACTAAAGGCGGTAGAATGCTGATTTTTGAAGCAGCAGAATTACCAACTATGGTAAAAGGAAAGGGAAATCAGATGGTTTCTATTCCAGCTTCACAAGCAGCAAGTGGTGAGGATAACGTCGCTTGGTTACGAGTATTACCTGAAAATGCCTCTGTTACCCTGCATTTTGGTAAACGTAAAATGACAATGTCGATGAATGAGTTAGTTAGCTTTAAAGCAAAACGTGGACGTCGAGGAACCTCTTTACCTCGCGGTGCTCAAGTTATCGATCATATTGATATTGAAACAAATTAAATCTAATACTTAATTGATATTGAGTGGGTCTGTTGACCCACTTCTATTTAGGACGCTAAAACTTATGTTAGCCATTATTCGAGGCATCATTGTCATTCTTTACACCATTATTGTGGTGACGTTTGGAATGATTTATTGCATGTTTTCACCAAGAAATCCTAAACATGTAATGACTTACGGACGCTTATTCGGCAAGTTATCTACTGTTTTTGGGATTAAACTCGTTGAGCGTTTTCCAAAAGAAGCGGAAAGCTATGGCCCAAGTATTTATATCGGAAACCATCAAAACAATTTTGATATGGTGACGATGTCAAATGCGGTACAACCTAATACCGTAACAGTGGGTAAAAAAAGCTTAATTTTTATTCCTTTCTTTGGTCAGTTGTATTGGATAACGGGTAATATTTTGATTGATAGAGCAAATCGCTCTAAAGCGCATGGCACTATTTCACAAGTTGCCGATCAAATTAAATCGAAGAAGATTTCTGTTTGGATGTTTCCTGAAGGAACTCGTAGCCGTGGTCGCGGCCTTTTACCGTTTAAAACAGGGGCGTTCCATGCGGCCATTCAAGCTGGTGTGCCTATTATTCCTGTTTGTGTTTCTACAACACAGGGTAAAATTAAGCTAAATCGTTGGAACAATGGTTACGTTATTGTTGAAATGTTGCCTCCAATTGATGTTTCAAAATACGGCAAAGATCAAGTTCGAGAATTAGCAGAAGATTGTCGTCAAATTATGAAAGCGAAAATCGAAGAGCTAGATAAAGAAGTTGAAGAAATGAATAAGCGTGATTTTCCCGGTAAATTAAATTAATACTTATTTAGTTTCTTTGTTAGTACGAATATAAGCCTGATTTTCATATACTCGTCATACTTCAAGGTGCAACGTTGTTGACTACGCTCATTCGCACTAGTCACATACTTATGTATGCTCCTAGCGAATCATTCACTTGTCGTCTAGTTGCACCTTGAATTATTTAGAGTATATATTTTTATGTATTCCAGTTGTTCCCTAGCTGCATTTTGAATTATTTAGTGTGCTGGTTATCAACTATTTTTAGGATTTATGTCACATCCGCGCTATTATGCTCCCGTAATTTCATTTAAGTCCTTTTGTCTTTAAATCACAGCAGCTTTTTTTCCTGTCACAGCATTTTTGATTATGCGATAGGAATATTTGTACTTTGTTGCGGAGAAAGTATGTCATTTAGTCGTCGCCAGTTTATTCAGGCTTCAGGCTTAGCGGTATGTCTGGGCTCTATATCTTCTTCTGTTCGTGCTGAATCAGTCAATGATAAACAATTACCTATACCGCCATTGTTGGAATCTCGTCGTGGTCAGCCACTGTTTTTGACGTTGCAAAATGTTCATTGGGCGTTTAATGGTACGCAAAAAGCGGAAGTTTGGGGGATCAATGGCTCAACTCCGGGACCGACAATCAAAGTCAAAAGTGGCGATGATATAAAACTTATTTATAGTAACCGCCTTAATGAAGCGGTATCAATGACGGTAAGTGGCTTATTAGTTCCGGGTACACAAGTCGGTGGCGCGGCAAGATTAATGTCACCTGGCGCTTACTGGTCGCCAGTATTGCCTATTCGTCAGAAAGCAGCCACATGTTGGTATCACGCCAATACTCCCTTTAAAATGGCACCTCATGTTTATAATGGGTTGGTGGGAATGTGGATTGTGGAAGATGAAGAGAGCAAATCCCTACCTTTACCAAAACATTATGGAGTGAATGACTTTCCGATCATTATTCAAGATAAGCGGATTGATAATTTTGGTACACCACAATACGACAAAGAAGCCGCTAGTGATGGTTTCTATGGTGATACATTGCTAGTCAATGGACGTGAAGATCCTTATATTGAAGTCTCTAGAGGTTGGATCCGCTTACGTTTAGTCAATGCATCTAATGCTCGTCGTTATGAGCTAACCGCAAATGATGGTCGTTCACTTTACCTTATCGCCTCTGATCAAGGTCTATTAACATCACCCGTTGAGTTGAAATCAATTCCTATGGCTCCGGGCGAGAGACGCGAAATATTGGTGGATATGTCTGAAGGGAGTGAAGTCACAATTACCGCAGGGCAAAGTGCGGGTTTTATGGATAGACTTCGCGGTATTTTTGAACCTTCAGATTTGCTACGTAATGCCAATATACTAACCATTAAACCAACTGGGTTAATGTCATTAGTAACAGACAAAGCACCTGCACAATTAGCGGTAGATGACACACAAATTACCACCTCTATTCAGCCTAGAACCATTCAACTGCATAACAGTCCTCCGGGAATAAACAATGCTCGTTGGGAGCTTTCAAGAATTGATTTAGTCGGTAAGCAAAATGGGTGGGAGCGTTGGCTTGTAACAGTACCGACGCCGCAACCATTCCATATTGAAGGTGCCCGTTTTAAAGTGATTAACCATAATGGTCAGAAACCCGCACCTGCAGATTTTGGCTGGAAAGATACTGTTTGGATCGAAAGCCAAAGTGAATTGCTGGTGGAATTAAAACAACCTTCTTATTCGCATTTTCCTTTTCTATATTACAGTCAGTTATTAGAAAATGCAGATAAAGGTATGGTAGGACAAATGGAAGTTACACCTTTAGAATAAAAACTAAGTAGTAACACCAAATTAAAAGGAAAACAGTATTTTTAAAATAAAGATACTGTTTTTTTTATATCAAAAATAATGTGGATTATATTTTTTAGACTAAAGTTAAATAGAGAAAAATATTCTCAAAAAAAATTGTTAATCAATTTGATATTTTTGTTTATTTATTTAAGTTCTCTTTATTAAGTTGATTTAAATATTGTCATTAATGAGGTTAATATTGAAATAGGTTAATTTTGGTTGTTTGTAATATAATAACAAGTGATCTAATTTTGTTTAATCTATCTATTAATTTGTGATTACGTAGTCAATCTATCTATTTTTGTGGCATGAAAACCTATTTTTGAGATGCCCTTCAAGTAATTATTTCTCTAGAAACTAGAGAATCTTTGCGTCTTTTATTTTTGATCCTTAATTAATGTTATTAAATTTTAATATAACTGAAGGTACAGAATGAACAAAGAAATAGCTTTAAGTCATCATCACAAAATGAATAAAAAAAATAAAATAAATAATAATATATTTCAACTTTCTATTGTTGCATCAGCACTTCTTTTTTCTGGATATTCCGTAGCATATTCAGAAGCTGGGCAATTAGGAGATACCAAAAGTTGGGAAAGCCAAGAATATCAAAAAGACTGGGGGCTGGCTGCCATGAATGCCTCTAGTGCTTATGCACTTGGTTTTCATGGGCAGGGTGCCAAAATCGGTGTAATGGACTCAGGTGCATTATTATCACATGAAGAGTTAAGTGGTTCACGTTTTCATGCGGTGAAAGCCAAAGGTCAATATGGCTCAACAGGGATGCGTTATCCTCAAGAAATGGGGGGGCATTATGAAAAAGGTCAAGCCTTTGATGTTGATGGAGGTTGGATCAAAGGTGTGAATGATACACATGGTACGCACGTTACAGGAACAGTCGGTGCTAACCGTGACGGTAATGGCATGCATGGGGTTGCGTGGGGTTCTGATGTTTATTTAGGAAATACTGGCGCAACAGATAGCAATAACTACGGTCCTTATCAAGATTACACTTATTTCTATACTGGCTGGAAAGCGATGGTAGATGCAGGGGCGCAGGTAATTAATAACAGTTGGGGAACAAACCCTCGAATTGTTAATACTATTCCAACTAAAGGTCCTGATGGGGGGAATACCACTGTACACATGCCTGTTGATACCACAGCGCAAACTGAATACGAATATTTTTATTTCAAGAAAGTTTATGGTGATAAACCTTCTTTTGTTGATGCCGCTTATGATGCTGTAAAAGGGACTAATACCGTACAAGTATTCACAACGGGTAATCGTGACTTTGCCCAGCCTTATTATCGTCCTCTTTATCCTTATTTTAATCCAGAAGCAGAAAAGCATTGGATTGCAGTCGCTGGTCTTGAACAAACCGCAGATAAATCGGGGTATCAATTAATTAAAGTCTTCAATGAAGCGGGTAATGCGAAATGGTGGACGGTTGTTGCACCGGGTCGTGCTATTTATTCTTCAGTTGTTGATGAAGAAGGTAACGCAGGCTGGAATACCTTTAGTGGTACATCAATGGCGGCGCCTCATGTTACTGGTGCGATGGGGGTATTAATGTCACGTTATGCATCAATGAATGCAATGCAAGTACGTGATGTGATGTTTACAACGGCTAATCACCGTAATCCAGATGGCTCTTTATATGATAGCTGGACTGCGGCGGAAGGCACTCCTGATGTGCGTTATGGTTGGGGTACACCGGATTTAGATAAAGGCATGTATGGACCGGGTCAATTCTTAGGTAAATTTGAGTATGACCTAAGCATGACGCCACTTGATGTATGGACAAATGATATCTCACAAGTAGCTTTAGATTTACGTGAACAAGAAGATCTTGCCTGGTTAAATGAATATAAAGACAAAGGCATTGCTGCGGGAGGTGACTACAATTTAGGCACTGATTTTGTTATCAATGATGGTAACTCAGATCCAACCTCACACATTGTCAGCAAAGAAGATGCTGAAAAATGGCGTAAAGAGTATTACCAAAAACGTGCTGATGCTATTCAGGCTAAAATTGACGCGGGTTTATATGACGGCGCTTTAGTTAAAAAAGGTGAAGGTACATTAGTGATGACTGGCGATAATACTTATCGCGGAGGTACAACAGTCGAACAAGGTACTTTATATGGCTTTACAGAATCATTTGGCACAGAAGCGGTCAATGTGAATGGCGGCAAATTAAGTGTTATTGATCGCTATAACGATACTTTTACTAAAAAAGGTCAATTGGCCTCAAATGAAAGCCACAAAGCCAATATTAATATCAACGATAAAGGGACTTATTTAGTTACCGTTGGACATGATGTTAATGTTGGTGATATTGCACTCAACAAAGGCGCGAATTTAGACGTTGGTGCTGATAGTGAAGGGCAATTAAAAGATATCTACCTTAATAACACGGTCGCAACAGGTACAGTTAATGCAGACAATTTAGTTGATAATCGTGTTAAAACTAAAATGTTAGCGAATAACGATATTGCTTCAAATAATGATTATGCATTATTTGATAAAAATGTGTCTGTAAAAGACAACACCATTACAGGTACATTAAGTAAGAAAGAAAATACCTCACTGGCAACTTTTGCAAATAATGAAAATGGTCGCTCAATTGCTAATACTTTAGACAATACAGGTAGTGGTGATCTATTTAATGCAGTATTACCAATGAATGAAAGAGATCTGAATAAGACCTATGAATCATTAGGTAGTGATATGTATTTAAATGCCAATAGTGCGAGTGTGGTTAATGTTTTAGGGTTAACGCGGACAGTGAAAGATCAAGCTATGGGTATTGGTCAAGGTCGCTATGCTAAATTGGATAACAGCAACGCGCGTATTTGGATGACAGGCATTGGTCAATGGGGTAATGCTGATTATGGTCACAGCAATATGGATGTTGATTTCTATGTCGGCTTATTAGGCGCAGAAATTGATGTGACTGAAAATACTAAGGCGGGTCTGTTCTTTGGTGCGGGTTCAACCAAATATAAAGGTAATGAGCACGGTAAAATAGACAGCAACGATATTCATATTGGTGCTTACGGTGTGTCTAATTTGTATGACGTGGCTTCATTGAACTATGGTTTCACACATACTAACCAAGATAGAGATGCAAAAAGAACACTTTGGGTAGGACAAAATGCAGGTTATAACTCTACCAGTTATGATGCAAAAATTACTCAAATTTTCTTAGAGGGTGCTTATACTCAATTTAATACCAATCAGTATTCTATTGAACCATACGCAGGATTTAGCTGGTTACGTGTATCAACTGATGATATCAATGAGAATGTCGGTAATATGAAATTTACCACTAAGACAGACTCACAAGATATTCAAGTGGGTACTATCGGTTTACGTGGTGGCTATCCATTTATGGCAGGTAATATAAATATGGCATTAAAAGGCGATATTTCTGCAAGCCATCTGTTTGGTGATAATCGTCCTGAATCACGCCTCTTCTTATCAAATTCCGGTGATGCAACATTACGCGGTGGTAAGCTGGATAATTTATTTGGTGTTGGTTTAGGTGTTGATGCACAGTTAAGTAAATCAACGACTTTCGGACTTTCTTACCAAGGTCAATATAATAGTGATGTAAGTTCAAGTGGAATTAATGCAACATTGAAAATTAATTTCTAAATTGTATTAATTAATTTAAATATTAAAGCCCTTAGTAATAAGGGCTTTTTTTTTGTATTAAAATTAATATTGTTGTTTTATTTTTAAGTGATAAAAAAGGAGATGTTATGATTACTATTAATGATACTACTTTAAAAGATATAAAATATATTATTCATTATAAAGGAGAAAAGGGAAATGGTGATCGTGGCATAAAAAAATTAATTGATAAAATTGATAATGTAAATAGAAGTTTTATTCTTTCATATAAGAAAAGTGGTTTTTTTCAAAGGATTTTTGATTTTATAAAGGAAATAATAAACATTAAAACAAGTTGTAATTCGATTTTAAAAAATAGTGAATATGAAAAGGTAAATAACTTCTACTTTTTAAATTCATTAGAAAATAAGAAAGTTATAAATTCTAATAGAATTACAATAGATTATTATAATCTTAATGAGAACATTTCCTCGTTTTTAAAAAGAAGGATGAAAAGTGATATAGATAAAATTGAATTCATTAATAACTATTTGAAAAATAATATAAAAACAAGAGATGACTTTTTGTTGTTGTATTCGATTTTAAATAAATTGATGTATTCGATAGAAAATAAAAAGAATGAAGATATATTAAAGAAAACTGATAATGAGGAAGGGTTTAAATTTATATCAAGAAATGATCTTTTTTATAAGGAGAGTATTTTTAAATTACTGGATCTTATTTACGATGATGGAAAAAGTGAAGAGAATAAAATTAGAATAATAAAAAATATCAGTGATCTGAAAAAAATTAACAAAGTAAATAAAGAAGAATCTATTATCAATCTAATTAAATTTATTCATGTTTTAAAAGAAAAGGAAATGAGAAATGAAGTATTTCTATTAAAACTAGAAAATACCTTGGAAAAGATTAAAGTGAATCTTAATAGTTTTGGAAATAATAAAAAGATAAAGATAATTGGTGATAATTTGAAAGTATTATTACCATCCTATATGAAAGAATCTATGATGAACGATAAAAAATCAATTGATTTTTATTTTTATTTTTATTTTGAGGTGTATGAAGTTTTTGATAATAGTAATGATATATATAAAGAAAAAATAAAACTAATTTTTGAAGAATACAAAGGGGAGAATAGAAATAAAGCATCATACATTAAAAATACTATTAATGAGCTAGAACTTAATGAAACTAATATTAATAGTTATCTACGGTTTAATAAAAATACATTAAATGACTTATCATATTATTTTAAGTAAAATAATATCATATAGCTTGTGGCTATATGATATTTTACTGCTTAACTCAACGCGACTTTAATCCCCAAACCAATCAGTACCACACCTAGCACTTTATCAATGCTTTTTTGGATTTTATTGAGCATTTTTCTGACTGGCGCACTTTGGATTAATAGAACCAATAAAGGCCAATAGACTAAAGCTAAACCCCAAATAATAAAGGCATACCACAATTTTTCACCGATGCTGGAATCAACACTTAATACTTGAGTGAAAACGGCAAGGAAGAACAAGGTGGCTTTAGGGTTAAGTAAATTGCAGAGAAAACCTTGCATAAAGGCTTTTTTAAAGCTGATTTGTGAATGTTGTGCTGCTTTTTCATCAATCGAATGATTAGATTTTGAGAGTAAGCTCTGAAAACCAATCCACAGTAAATAAGCGGCTCCAGCATATTTTAAGATGGAAAAAAGCCAAGGTGTTGTGGTGATAAGCACAGCAATACCTGCAACACAATATGACATATGCACAAGTAATGCAGCTACAATACCCATTGCGGTCATCATTGCCGCAGAACGTTGATAACGCGCAGCATTTTTTACAACGAGAAAAAAGTCAGGGCCTGGTGAGATCATACCAAGTAAAGCAATTGTAAAAACAACTAAAGAAGTTTCAAGCATAATAGCGCCTTGTATATAACAATATTATAATGATTGAATCTTATATGATTAAGTTAACATTTCGAGTATAAAGCAATTATTTATTATCAAGGAAGCATAATTTGTATCGACTCAGGTTTTAGCTTTACGTATAGTGTGAACAGTTTTTTTCCCATCTTTACCCGTAGGTGTGTAAATGAATATTAGTTTAATCGCAGCATTAGCGATGGATCGCATTATTGGTATGGAAAAGGCAATGCCTTGGACATTACCGGGTGACCTAGCATGGTTTAAAAAGAATACGCTAAATAAACCCGTTATTATGGGTCGGGTGACTTATGAGTCTATTGGACGTCCTTTACCGAATCGTCTTAATATTGTTTTAAGTAGCCAGCCAGGAACAGATAGCGATGTTGTTTGGGTTAAATCCGTAGAAGAAGCTTTGCAAGCTGCTGAAAATCATGAAGAAATTATGGTTATCGGTGGTGGAAAAGTGTATGAGCAATTTCTGCCTATGGCAAATACACTCTATTTAACTCATATCGATGCTGAAGTCATCGGTGATACAACATTCCCAGATTATGAGCCTGATGAGTGGGATTCTACCTTCATGGAATACCATGAAGCAGATGAAAATAACTCACATAACTACTGCTTCGAAATATTAAAAAGAAGAAAATAACAAGAATTAAATAAAAAGGGAGATTAAATATCTCCCTTTTTATTATTCCTATTTTATTAATATAAGAATAATAAAAAATAAGATTTATTATTCTAACTAAAATTTTTATTTATAAAGATTTATTTATTAAATGTAATCATTATTTATATTTTAATAAACTCATTTTATAAGAATAATATATGAGATATTAATCAATATAGCGATTTTTTATTCTCAATATCGTGTTTTTTTGTACTTATTTTTCTATGAAAAAAAATAACATATTGATTATTAATAGTTAAATTTAGAGATATTTTAAAGTGTTCGTTTTTGTATATAAAATGTTCTCTTTAGAATAAAAAAGAGTAATTTAGGTAATATGTGAGGATAAAACCCGCATAGCGCAAAAGGCAATATGGCCATTTTTGCGCTTTAAGAAAGAAGGGGATAATAAGTGATTTATTTGGGAGCAGATAGGCTAGATTGAGTGAAATATTGTTTGTCTTCCCAACGTAAACAAGTGAGATCCCCACCCCAGCAACATCCTGTATCTAACGCATAAATATTATCAGGAGTGCCTTTCCCTTCAAGAGAGGCCCAATGCCCAAATATAATGCTATAGCCTTCAGGTAATTGGCTTGGTAAATCGAACCAAGGCTTTAATGGTGCAGGCGCGTCTTGTGGTTTATCTTTGCAAATCATATCAAGCTGACCATTAGGAAAGCAGTAACGCATACGAGTGAGTGCATTAGTACTAAAGCGTAATCGCGCTAGACCCGAAAGTTCTGGTGACCAGTTGTTTGGTAAATCACCATACATTGAGTTAATAAATAAAGGGTAGCTATCACTACTTAAAATAGCTTCGACTTCACGAGCGCACATTTGGGCTGTTTCTAAATCCCATTGTGGCGTGATCCCTGCGTGAGCCATGATGATTTTTTTGTCTTCATCAACTTGCAATACAGGTTGGCGTCTTAACCAATTAATTAATTCGTCTGCATCTGGCGCATTAAGTAAATCATTCAACTTATCTCTTGGTTTATTGCGGCTAATTTTTGCAAATACACCTAAAAGATGAAGATCATGATTGCCCAAGACGAGTTTAAGTGAAGTCCCTAAGCTTTTTACAAAGCGCAGTACTTCAAGAGAATCAGGGCCTCGTGCAACAAGATCACCCGTTAACCACAATGTGTCTTGTGCTGGATTGAAACTGACTTTATCAAGAAGGTGGCGCAGTTCATGGTAACAGCCATGAATATCACCAATTAAATAAGTTGCCATAGTTAGTTTATCAATGTTGGAAGTGCAAGGCGGAAAACAGGGATCTCTATTTGAAATAATCGACCATCAGTGCCAATCATTTCATAATGACCTTCCATTGTTCCCATTGGTGTTTCAAGAACGGCACCACTGGTATAGCGATATTGTGTGCCAGGTTCAATAAGCGGCTGTTCGCCAACAACACCTTCACCTCGAACTTCAGTGGTATTACCTTGTGCATTGGTGATCAACCAATAGCGGCGCAGGAGGCGAATTGCACATTTATTCAAATTATGAATTGATATGGTATAAGCAAAAACATATCGCTCATCTTCAGGGGAAGATTGGCTTTCAATGTAAACGCTTTGTACCTGTATCGCCACTTTTGATGAGGTAAACATAGTGCCTCCTGTCTCTGGCTTTATCTTATGCTTGTGAGTCTTGCTTTTGCGATAACCAGTTTGCCACTTTGCAGTATTGCTCAACAGAAATATTTTCTGCTCTTGCAGTTGGATCGATATCAAGAGCTATCATATCTTCTGCTGTGAGTAATCCACCTAAGCTATTACGTAGTGTTTTACGGCGTTGATTGAATGCTTGAGCGGTAATACGGCTAAGCATTGTAATATCCGTTACTGGGTATGGCTTTTCTTTGTAAGGGATCAAGCGAACAACCGCTGAATCAACTTTAGGTGCCGGTTTAAATGAAGTTGGTGGAACTTCAAGTACAGGGATGATTTGGCAATAATATTGCGCCATCACACTTAGGCGACCATAAGTTTTGCTGCCGTGACCAGCAACAAGGCGATTGACCACTTCTTTTTGCAACATAAATGTCATGTCAGAAATTGCGTCAGCAAAACTGAATAAGTGGAACATGAGTGGTGTAGAAATGTTATAAGGCAAGTTACCAAAAACACGCAGAGGCTGCTGACGCTCTTTTGCTAATTGCGCAAAATCAATCGTCATAGCATCTTGCTGAATAATGGTCAGCTTGTCTTTTAATGTAGGATGAACTTCTAAACGAGCGGCTAAATCACGGTCAATTTCTACAACCGTCATTTTATCCATTCTTGCGCCTACTGGCTCTGTAATTGCACCTAAACCAGGACCAATTTCAACAATGGCTTCACCAGGTTGAGGATAAATGGATTCAACAATACTTTCAATAATATAGCTGTCTGTTAAAAAGTTCTGCCCGAAGCGTTTGCGGGCAAAGTGCCCCTGATGGACTCTATTATTCATTACAATTTTGTATCATATTAATGGCTAAATTTAATGCGGTGCAAAAACTGCCAGCATCTGCGCTTTTCGTACCTGCAAGCTCAAGGGCGGTGCCATGATCAACAGAAGTACGGATAAAAGGAAGGCCGAGAGTTATATTCACGGCACGACCGAAACCTTCGTATTTTAGCACAGGTAATCCCTGATCGTGATACATCGCAAGTACCGCATCAGCATGTGTTAAATATTTAGGTTGGAATAAGGTATCAGCAGGATAAGGACCATGAAGATGAATGCCTTGCTGACGTAATTGTGTTAATGCAGGCTCAATAATATCAATTTCTTCACGTCCCATATGACCGCTTTCCCCTGCATGAGGATTAAGGCCACAAACATAAATTTGAGGTTCTGCTATACCAAATTTGGTTTTTAAATCGTGGTTTAAAATAGTGATAATTTCATGCAGAAGCTCACCTGTAATTGCATCCGCCACATCTCGTAATGGTAAATGTGTGGTTGCTAATGCGACTCTTAATGTATCTGTCGCCAGCATCATAACGACACGTTCACAGTGGCTACGATCAGCAAAAAATTCGGTGTGTCCTGTAAAATGCACACCTGCATCATTGATAATGCCTTTATGAACTGGTCCAGTCACGAGTGCCGAAAACTCACCATTTAGGCAACCATCACAAGCACGAGCTAATGTTTCTACAACGTATAAACCATTGCGTGCATCTAATGTACTTGGAATGACATTAGTGTGAAGTGCAATTGGGAGTACATAAATTTGGCTTGGTGTGTGTATTTGAGGTGGCGTAGCAGGATCGTATTCAACTAATGAAAGAGGCAGGTTTAACAATTCTGCTCTTGTTTTAAGTAACTGAGGATCAGCACAAACAACCCAAGGTAAATCCCAACTCATTTGTGCTAATGAGATAATAAGGTCAGGACCAACCCCGGCTGGTTCGCCGGGGGTGATAACAAGTGGTTTTATTTGCTTAGTTTGCATTATTCTCGTTCATTATTTTCACATAAGCCCCTACTCGTAGCTCTTGCATCCAGTTTTGTACTTCTTCATTAAATTTACGGTTGAAGAGTAAACGGTATGCTTGTTCTTTATTCGCGGCATCTGTTTTATCAACACTACGTGTGTCTTCTAATTCAATTAAATGCCAGCCAAAGTTTGAGCGAACAGGTTGGCTTAATTCGTTTTTATTTAAGCGCATCAACGCATCACGGAATGCCGGATCGTAAACATCAGGCATTGACCATCCTAACTCACCGCCGCGTAATGCTGAACCTGGATCTTCAGAGTACTCTTTTGCTGCATCAGCAAAGGTTATTTTACCACTGCGAATATCGGCAGAGATCTGCTGTAACTTGGCATAGGCTTGCTCATCATTCATGATTGGTGAGCTTTTTAGCAGAATATGGCGGCTTTTTACTTCCGTAACAGAAAGGGTATTAGAACCACCACGAATATCGTTTACTTTGATAATGTGTAAGCCAACACCAGAGTGAAGAGGCCCTACGATTTGGCCTTTTTGCGCATTTGCTAATTCTTTTGCAAATAGTGTTGGTAATTCATCAATAGATGCCCAACCCATATTACCGCCATTTAAAGCTTGTGGATCAGCAGAATAAGTTGCAGCCAATTTACCGAAATCCGCACCATTTTTAAGCTGATTCATAATGCGAGCAATGACTTGCTTTGCTTTTTCCATTTCTGCTGGCGCAGGATTTTCTGATAATGGAATTAAGATATGGCTCAGGTTTAGATCAACACTTTGGCTTGCTTGACCTTCAATTTGCTTCGCAAGAGAATCAACTTCTTGAGGCAAAATAGTAATACGGCGACGCACTTCATTGTTGCGAACTTCAGCTAGCATCATCTCTTTACGGATATCTTGTCGATATTCGTTATAAGAAATCCCATCGGCAGCAAGACGCTTTTTCAGTTGCTCAAGAGAGAGTTTATTTTCAGCAGCAATACCCTGAATTGTAGATTCTACTGCGGCATCAGGAATATCAATTTGCATTTGCTGTGCCATTTGCAAAATGATGTTATCCATCACCAAACGCTCTAGAATTTGTTGGCGAAGAACTTGCTCATCAGGCATCTCTTGTCCCGCATTTTTTGCGTTCATTTTGACTGTCTGTAGCATTCTATTGACGTCACTTTCTAGAACGACACCGTTATTGACAATCGCCGATACACGGTTTAATTCTTGAGCAGCAAATGTTGTTGAGCTGGTGGCTGCACCGACCGTGATCATTAAGCCGATAAACAGCGTTTTCCAATTTTTCATAAGTTTCCCATTATGTATTTTCCGCATCTTATTGCGGGGTGACATATTTATTCAGCCAATTCCGTAGTCTGATTAAATCAGAATGCTCTTTGATAAGGTAAGATACCGCGTTCAAGCATTTTCTGGCTACCCAAACTATGATTGTTACTTAGGCCTCTGAGTTCCACATTGACAGACCATTTATTATCAATATCGCTGTGGTCAACTTTCCAGCCAACAATTTTCCGTTCATAACCCACATTCACAGCCCAGCAACAGGTGTTGTATTGTAGACCAACCATTTGGCTAACAGGCTCTGATTCTTTGGTATCAAAGTAATAAGCACCCACAAGTCCCCAACGCTCTGCTAATGGCCAGCTTCCTACGACACCGACTTGTGAAATACCTTTTTGGTATTCAGGAAGTTTATTAATACCACCATCATAAGGGCGAACACGCGTGGCTTGGATATAGTCACGATCAACATAACGATAGCTTAACTGTAGAAGATGATCGCTATCTGCGCGATATTCCATAATCGCATCGCCCATTGAGACGCTACCTAAGCGACGGTCATATTGTAAACCACCACGCATACCTACAGTATCTGTGATCCGCCAGTAGGCATCACCCGCCCATACCATTGAACCTGTTTCATCTTTGCTATTAATAATCTCATTACCAATAGAAGAAGGACCTGTTCTTGGACGCTCAAAGAAGTAGATTTGACCTACAGAAACGTTAAAACGTTCAACTAATTCGCTATCATAAAAACGCGAAGTTACACCCGTGGTTAATTGGTTTGCAGAAGCAATGCGGTCTAAACCACCATACATTCTATCGCGGAAAAGTCCGCCATAGTTTGATTGTAATAATGCGGAGTCAAAGTTATTGATATTAGACTGATCTTTATAAGGAACATAAAGATATTGCACACGAGGTTCGAGGGTTTGAGTAATATCATTGGTTTGATATTGGCGCTCGAAAACCACTTTCATATCAGATTTAAACTGTGGCAATACACGATTAACGCTGTCATCTAATTGGTTAGGATATCTTTTCTTATAAGCCTCAGGAATGTCCTGATCGTAATGAGTTGCCATCACTTTCAGTTCATTATTAAAGCTTGCCCAACCTGTTGATGCAGGCAGTGAGATCGTTGGCTCAATATGGAAACGATTTGCTTCAGGGGTGTTATCTCCCACACTGGTAAAGCGAACAAATTGAGCGTAAGTACGGAAATCAAACGGCCCGATATCATTCTTATAATAATTGAGATCAAGTTGTGGCTCTGCACGATAAGCCCTTGCATCTTTATTATCAGAGAAGACTTGGAACTGTTTGGTTGTTAATGTGGCATTCCAGTTCTGTTGCGCATAACCCGTACTAAATTTCTGAGTTGCATAACCATCTGTGGTGTTACCATATTGAGAGGTGAAATCAGTGAAGTACTTGTTATCACTTACTTTTGTGTAATCGATATTAAATCGCCACACATTGTTCATGACGCCACTATGTCCCCAGTAGAATAACCAACGTGTTGCAGAATCACGAGGAAGATAGCCAGCTTTATTTTCTTCTTTATCTTTATTGTATTGGCTATCGTGATTAATCCAATCAACGGCAATCGTACCGCTACCTGGAGTCGTTAAATAACGGAATTCATTATCTAATTTTAAACCACGACGGCTGATATAGTTAGTCGTAATGGTCGCATCATAATTAGGAGCTATATTCCAATAATAAGGGAGTTGGAAATCAAATCCAGAGCTACGGGAATAGCTTCCGTTAGGAATTAAGAAACCAGAACGGCGTTTATCACCAATTGGTAATTGAAGATAAGGGCTATAAAAAATAGGCACATTGGCGACACGAAAACGCGCATTCCAAATTTCAGCGACTTGTTCTTCACGGTCTAAAATAACCTCTGAGCCAACAACGCTCCAGCTATCATCTCCTGGTAAACAAGAGGTGAACATGCCTTTATCCATAATGGTATAGCGGTTTTCGCCACGCATTTGCATTTTATCTGCGTAACCACGGCCTTGACGGCCAACCATTTGGTAATCACCTTGCTCAATATCCGTATCTTTATTATTAAGATTAGACCAAGCACGCGGGCCTTTTAAGATGATTTGAGGATCATCATAAGACACATTTCCCGTTGCTGTGACCATTCTTAATGGTGTTTCTCCCTCAGTCTGTGTCAGTTCAACACTGTCGGCACTTAAGGTTTGGTTTCCCTGTTTAATATCAACATCACCTTTATATTTGACCATGCGAGGATATTCACCTTGCATATCATTTGCAGTGATGGTGACGGGCAAGCTGTTAGGATCGCCTTGTACTAATGGTTTGTTATAAACAGGAACTCCCAGTAAACATTGGGAGGCAAGATCAGCATAAGCAGGCTGACCGTATATTGTGGCCCAAACTAGGGTGGCCAGCAGTGTGGGATAACTTTTTTTCATAAGTATTTATGTGCTTCCGTCATCAGTGGCTTCGTGCTGATAAACAGCGAGAAACTAACGCAGGGAGTTATGCGACACCAGCCCAACGTTCTGAACATTGTTCTAACGGTAACCGAAAAATAGGCGTATGCCTCATTTTTTCGATGTTTCTGTGTTGAAATAGGGTTATAGCCTTATTAGAAACAAAAAAACACCGCGCTGATGCGGTATTTCGTGCTGTATAACAACGCTAAAGTTATTCGTTTGGTCACTCATTTTACTTTAACACAATTTAAACGAAAACAGCATTACCTCTGTCCAAAGAGAAACAGTAAATCTCTTCATTTTAAGAAAAAGTCTATTTAGAGGTTGCTTGGTGTTAGGTGTGCAAGCAAATGAATAGTATGATAATGCAAAATTGCAGTCAGAGCATTGAAGATTTGAGGAGTCTATGCGCTATTGGGGAAAATTATTAGGCCTTACCATTGGTAGTTTTGCAGGAATAGGCTTTTGGGGCATTGTTATTGGTGTTTTTCTTGGGCACCTCTATGACATGCAACGAAGTAAATTAGGAAGTGGTGGGCGCTATACGCGTGATAGACAAGCTTTTTTCTTTGCCGCAACCTTTCAAGTTTTAGGCCATCTGACAAAATCAAAAGGGCGAGTGACTCAAACCGATATCTCTCTTGCCAGCGAATTAATGGATCGCATGAATCTGCATGGTGTTGGTCGCCAAGCCGCGCAACAAGCTTTTAGAGAAGGCAAATCACCCGATTTTCCATTAAGAGCCACATTGCAACGTGTTCGGCAAATTTGTGTTGGGCGCCGTGACTTACTTCAGATGTTTCTGGAAATCCAATTACAAGCTGCTTTTGCAGATGGTCAACTGCATCCAAATGAAAGAAAAATGTTGTTTATCATTATCGATGAGCTAGGTTTTTCTCGTGCGCATTTTGAACATATATTAGCAATGATGCAGGCTGGTCAGAATTTTCATTATCAAAATGGACAGGGTTATCAGCCCCAACCTCAAGGTCCAACGCTCTCTGATGCGTGTAAGGTACTTGGCGTCGATGAGAATGATGATGTTAAAACCATAAAAAGAGCTTATAGAAAATTGATGGGAGAACATCATCCGGATAAACTTGTAGCGAAAGGTTTACCGCCAGAAATGATGGAAATCGCAAAACAAAAAGCACAGTCTATACAAGTTGCTTACGATTTGATTAAAAAAGAAAAAGGATTTCGTTAACATCTTGTAAAAGAAGATGAGAAAAGAGAGAATTATTCCGTGATAGAGATAACTTAGACTGAGTTGAGTTTATTATTTATCACGGTAAAATATAAGTGAAATTTAATTATTTCATTCTCTCTTCTCTTAAAAAAGGAACTATATCCATGTCAAACGTCCGTGTTCTTGTTGGGGTTATGGGATTAGCGCTTTGCCTGCTCCTTGCTTCATTGAGTTCAGTGACTGTTTTAGTGTCATAAGACACTAAAAATCGGCAAGGCATTCAAAATGTATCGGGGATCGAAAAGCAGGATGCGTAATAAATAATTCCTGAGCATGTAACTGCAGGCGAGGCGCCATCGCTCTTGCCTGTGGGTGTGCATAAAAGCGATCCCCAAGAATTGGATGCCCCAACGCTAGCATATGTACCCGCAATTGATGTGAACGCCCAGTAATTGGTGAGAGTTTCACTCTTGTCGCATTCTCTTCATATTCCAACACTTCATAAAAAGTTTGCGCCGCTTTCCCTGTTTCATGACAGACTTTTTGTTTTGGTCGATTAGGCCAATCACAAATCAAAGGTAAATCAACCAAACCCTCTTCTTTTTCGATATGTCCCCAAACGCGTGCGATATAGGTTTTTTTGGGTTCACGTTCACGAAATTGACGCTTTAGTTCACGCTCTGCTTCTTTATTTAGTGCAACAACAATAACGCCACTGGTTGCCATATCAAGGCGATGCACACATTCAGCATTAGGAAATTCAGCTTTAATGCGCGACATAATACTGTCGTTATGCTCTGGCGCTTTGCCCGGTACTGACAGTAATCCGCTGGGTTTATTGACGGCAATAATATGCTCATCTTGATATAAAACATGTAACCAAGGATCTGTCGGCGGGTTATACACTTCCATCATGGTGGATATCTCATCAAAACAACGGGGAGTAAAATACTCCCCGCTTTAACGGTGATTATTGGTGGGTAACAACAATGAGGCGAATTGAATCTAAACGCCACGTTGCTTCATCTAAATGGTTAAGAATATGAGCACGTTCATTTTCAATTGCTTCGACTTCATCATCACGAATATTTGGGTTTACCGCACGTAAAGCTTCTAAGCGCGACAATTCATGAGTCAGCACGCGATCCGCTTCTTCTTTCGCTTTTTGGATAAGTCCTTTCGCTTCAACTTCCATTAACGGTTCAGAAGCTTTAAGTACATGGTGGACTTCACTTTGTACCGCATTGACCAGTTTGCTCGAAGTATGACGATTAACCGCATTTAATTGGCGATTAAAGCTTTCAAACTCAACTTGAGATGCAAGATTATTACCTTTCAGATCAAGTAATAAGCGAACTGGTGTTGCCGGTAAGAAACGACTTAAGTGAAGATGTTTAGGCGCTTGCGCTTCGACCACATAAATCAGTTCCACTAACAGCGTTCCCACTGGCAATGCTTTATTTTTTAGTAAAGAAACGGCACAACTTCCTGTATCGCCAGACAAAATTAAATCTAAGCCATTACGGATAATTGGGTGTTCCCAACTAATAAATTGGGTATCTTCACGAGATAATGCTTGCTCTCTATCAAATGTGATGGTGCAACCATCTTGCGGTAATCCTGGGAAATCAGGCACTAACATATGATCGGATGGCGTTAAAATAATTAAGCTATCACTGCGATCTTCTTGATTAATACCGACGATATCAAATAAGTTTAGTGCAAAGTTCACTAACTCAGGATCGTTATCTTGCGCTGCAATCTCACCTGCTAATTCAACACCAACTTCACCACCGTTAGAATGCATTTCTAATAGGCGGTCGCGGCCTTGCTCAAGTTTGAGCTTCATTTCATCATGCTGTTTACGGCAAGCAGCGATAAACTCGTCAAAGTCCGCTAATTCATTAGGTTGCGCAAGGTAATTGACGAGAGCATCATATTTGCTGTCATAAATAGTACGACCTGTTGGACAAGTATGCTCAAAGGCATCTAAGCCTTCGTGATACCAACGCAATAATACGGATTGAGCCGTACCTTCAAGATAAGGAATGCTAATATCAATGTCGCGATTTTGACCAATTCGATCGAGGCGACCAATACGTTGTTCTAGTAAATCAGGGTTAAATGGCAGATCAAACATAACCAGTTGATTAGCAAACTGGAAGTTACGTCCTTCAGAGCCGATTTCTGAACATAGTAGAACTTGCGCGCCTTCTTCTTCAGACGCGAAATAAGCAGCTGCACGGTCGCGTTCAAGTAATGACATACCTTCGTGGAAGACTGCCGCGCGAATACCTTCACGCTCACGTAAAACTTGTTCTAATTGCAGTGCGGTTGCTGCTTGAGCACAAATTACCAGTACTTTTTCATTACGATTTGCAGTTAAGAAACCCAGTAACCATTCAACACGAGGGTCAAAGTTCCACCATGTTGCATTTTCACCTTCGAATTCTTGGTAAATACGTTCAGGGTAGAGCATCTCTTTTGCACGAACTTCGAGGTTCTTTTTCGCTGCCATAATTTCAGCCACTTTAATTGCGGTTTGATATTGTGTTGGCAGTGGCATTTTTATCGCGTGAAGTAAGCGATTCGGGAAACCTTTAACACCAGAACGAGTGTTACGGAATAACAAACGACCTGTTCCGTGTCTGTCCATTAGCATATGGATAAGTTCTTGGCGGGATTTAGTACGTTCTTCACCTTGGGTATTTGCCGCTTTCAGTAATGGCTCAACATCTTGCTCGCTGATCATTTCACTGATGATATTTTGTTGTTCGGTATTTAAATCATCTTCTGATAGCAAAATAGTGACAGCATCAGCAACAGGGCGATATTTTTGTTGCTCATTAATAAATTCGTTGTAGTCATGGAAACGGCTTGGATCGAGCAGACGTAAACGGGCAAAGTGGCTTTCTTGACCTAATTGCTCAGGGGTTGCGGTTAATAGCAATACCGAAGGAATAGATTCAGCTAATTCTTCAATTACTTGATATTCACGGCTTGGAGCATCTTCACTCCAAACAAGGTGATGAGCTTCATCGACAACTAACATATCCCATGTTGCTTCAACCAAGTGTTCAAAACGTTGTTTGTTTTTACGCACAAAATCTAAAGAGCAGATGATCATCTGTTCTGTTTCAAATGGATTATCGCTATCTAATAAAGATTCGCTATAACGGCTATCATCAAACAGTGAGAAACGGAGGTTGAAACGGCGTAACATTTCAACTAACCACTGATGTTGTAAGCTTTCAGGCACAATAATCAACACGCGCTCAGCACGACCATCCATTAATTGTTGATGGATAATCATACCAGCTTCAATCGTTTTACCTAAACCCACTTCATCAGCTAATAATACACGAGGGTTATGACGTTTACCCACTTCATTGGCGATATAAAGCTGATGAGGAATAAGGCTTGCGCGGATACCACGTAAACCACTTTGTGCTTGCTTAAACTGCTCGCTCATAAACTTACGAGCGCGGTAGCGTAATGCAAAGCGATCCATACGGTCGATTTGACCTGCAAAAAGGCGATCTTGAGGCTTATTAAAAGTGAGTTTGTTATCTAAGAACACTTCACGTAATTGTGCAGGCTCTTCAGTGTCTAAACGTACACCCTGATAGATAAGTAGGCCGTTATCTTCTACAACGTTATCGATGGCGAGTTTCCAGCCTTCGTGACTGGTGACGGTATCCCCTGCATTGAACATCACCCGCGTTATTGGTGCATCATGACGGGAGTAAAGGCGGTTTTCGCCACAGGCAGGAAAAAGTAAGGTAACCATGCGGGCATCAATTGCCACAACAGTACCCAGTCCAAGCTCGCTTTCAGTATCGCTAATCCAACGTTGACCAAGAGTAAAAGGCATATATATAAACTCAGCTCTCAAATATATAATTTAGGAATTATTAATGAATGCAGTATTGCGGTGTTGTCATTAAAATCTGCGGGATAAAAAGTGCTTGTTCCTTGAACAAAGAAAAGCTAATTATCACCAAAGGGGCGTTATGTTAATAGATGCAAAGCAAACCGTCACCTGCAAAATGACACAACTTAAAATGAGAGTGTCATTTGCCCATTTAACAAGGTTGAAAAATCATCTTGTATAAAAGGTAGGATTGCATCTGCAATAGGCATTAATTGCTTATTGATATAGTGCTCATAATCAGGTGCAGTGGTAATGTGCTCTAATGGCTCAGGCCCCAAGAGGGTAATTATATAACTAATCCAACCGCCTTGCTGATATTGTTGAGGTCTATTTTGGGATAAATTATATTCATCCGCCTTACGTGCTGCTTTGACGTGAGGGGGGACGTGGTGCTGATATTCTGATAATTTTCGACGTAATCTTTTACGATACACTAATCTCTCATCATATTTTCCCGCAAGCGTATCCGCAACATAATCACGAATAAACTGCTGATAAGGTTGCTGATGAAAAATGCGTGTATAAAGCTCTTGTTGAAATTTTTGAGCAAGGGGAGTCCAATCTGTTCTGACGGTTTCTAATCCTTTAAATACCATTTTATCATTGCTGAGTCCGGCGTAGCGTTTCTTGCTACCCGTTTCCATACCTCGGATGGTAGGCATTAAAAAGCGGCGGTAATGGGTTTCGTATTCTAGTTCTAATTTGCAATCTAGTTGGTAGTTTTCAAAGAGATGTGTTTTCCACCATTGATTTACCTCTTGTACTAATTGATACCCAATCTGTTGTGTTTGTTGTTCTGTGTGAGGTGACTTCAGCCAAACAAAGGTTGAATCCGTATCGCCATAAATAACTTGATAACCTTTGGCCTCAATTAATTCTCGTGTTTTTTTCATAATTTCATGACCTCGTAGCGTAATGGAAGACGCTAAACGAGGATCAAAAAAGCGACAACCCACAGAGCCTAAAACACCATAAAAAGCATTCATAATGATTTTGAGCGCTTGAGAGAGCGGGGCATTTTTATGTAATTTGGCATTATCTCTTTCATGCCAAATTTGCGACACAATAGCGGGTAAACAGTGCAGTTCTCGTGAAAATCGTGCTTGGCGAAATCCAGAAATAGAAAACTTTTCGTCAGGTTGGTGCATTCCTTCAATCATTCCTACTGGATCGATTAAAAAAGTACGAATAATAGAGGGATAAAGGCTTTTGTAATCAAGCACAACAACAGAATCATATAAGCCGGGAGCAGAATCCATCACAAAGCCACCGGGGCTATGCTCTTCAGGTTTTTCACCTTGATTAGGCGCGACATATCCAATGCGATGCATTGAGGGTAAGTAGAGGTGAGTAAAAGCCGCGACAGAGCCACCGCTTCTATCAACTGAAAGCCCTGTAACACAGGCTCTTTCTAATAAGAATGCCATAAGAGATGTCGCATCAAAGATACGGTTCACTAAGACACAATCTTGCCAATTATAATAAGCCAGTGCAGGTTTATCTTCTTTAAAGCGCCGATTAATTTCATCCATTCTGGCATAAGGTGTATCAATGGCTTTACCTTCACCTAACAGTGTTTGAGCAACCGATTCGAGGCTAAAAGAGGGAAAATTCCACGTCGCCATTTTCAATGCTTCAATGCCATCGATAATTAAACGACCTTGAGCCGATGCAAAAAAATGTCCTTTTTTAAATCCATGCTCACGCCATTCTAACGGGCTATTTTGACGACCTAATAATAAACTGACGCCATACCGTTGGGCATGCGTGTACAAAATACGTAGATCGAATTGAATTAAATTCCAACCAATAATGGCATCGGGATCATAGTGTTGTATCCATTCATTTAGCTTTTCAATTAAACGTAATCGACTACTGACATAACATAAACGATAGCCTTGAGATTGTTGGCTTTCACACTCTGCGGGCAACTCATCAGTAAGCATAAACACCACATGATCGCCACAACCTGCAAGCCCAATGGAGTAAAGTTCACCAAACTCGCTGGTTTCAATATCCAAAGACACGGTTCGAAGCGTTGGGCGATAATCAGGAGCGGGTTTTAATGTAGCAATATTATTTTGTTGATAACGAAACCAGACTGGTGCGGTGATAAAGCGCTCCATCATATAACGTTCATGTGGGCGGATATCTGCTTCATAAAGTCGGATGTGATGCTCTTTAAGTTGTTGCTCAAGTTGAACAAGTTGGCGGTATTGTTTGCAATAAACACCAAAAACGGGCTGTCTTTCGAAATCTTTTAACTCGAGGGGGCGAATTTCAATATCAGGATTTTTATTAACGAGTGAGCGTAAAACAGTTTCATATTGACGGGCAACAAAACCGATAGCACGTTGCATAGGAACAGTCACTTTATGCGGACCATGATCTGTCGCCAGCCAATAAGAGACGACAATACCTTTTGGTGTGTCGCTCCAGTGGCGAGTAAGAATAAAACCTTGTTCCGTATGACCAATCATGAGCACCCAATAAACACAAATAATTTACTAAATATGTGTTTATTATAGTCAATATAGTGGTTATTTATACAGTTAATTTTAGCTAAGATTAATTAAACGGAATACCTAAAATAAGTGATTGATCCACTTTACCATTTATTAGTGATTGTGTATTTCCATCATACACAATCATACCGTTATCAATCACAATCGCTCTTGAGGCGATTTTTGCAGCATCTTCTAAACTATGCGAAACCATCAATAAGGTTAACGTCTTCTCACCACAAAGTTGCTCAAGTAGTGCCAGCATTTCAATGCGTAAAGCGGGATCTAATGCAGAAAAAGGCTCATCGAGTAATAAAATCGGTTGTTCACGTACCAAGCAGCGTGCAATTGCGACACGTTGACGCTGCCCCCCCGATAATTGGGATGGTAAGCGTTCAAGATATTCACTGAGAGCCACTTGTTTAGCGCGATCTTCTAATAGTGCTTTTTGCGCATCAGTCAGTTTTAAACTGGGATTTAACCCTAAACCAATATTCTGTCTGACAGTTAAATGTGGAAATAAGTTATTATCTTGAAATAACATGGAGATAGGACGTTTAGCAGGGACGGTTTTAGTATGGTTTTCACCATTGAGAAAAAGGCTTCCTTTTTCTGACGGTAAAAAACCCGCAATTAAACTGAGTAATGTACTTTTTCCAGCGCCACTGGGGCCTAACACAGCGATACGCTCTCCCGTATTAACGGTTAAATTAAATAAGAGATGTTGGTGTTCATAGGTGTAAGCAAGGTGCTCTAATTTAATCATGAGATTTTCCTGCCAATCGTTCTATTAGGCTAAAAAGAGTGAAGCAAAGTAGCAATAAGATCATGGCGGTCACGGCACCATCTTGAGTGTGATAAGCACCAATTTGCTGATAAAGATAGAAAGGTAAGGTTCTAAAGGTTTCATTACCAAAAAGAGCCACAATACCGAAATCCCCAATAGAAATCACACAAGCAAAAGCAAGGGCTTGTGATATTGGTTTTTTTAATGCGCGTAATTCTATCCAACGGAGTCGATTTATACCTTGTAAATTGAGCGACTGACACAAAAGACCATAACGTGAAGCGATGTCATTCATTGGATTTTCAAGTACTTTTAATGCATACGGAATAGCAATTAATGCGTTGGTTAAAATGACTAAAACATACGGTGATTCGGGTAATCCAATCGTATTGTTGAATAGAAGGAAAAAGCCTGTTGCCAACACAATCCCCGGCATCGCCAGAATAATCAAACCACTCATTTCCATGGCTTGTCCTGCTTTTTTAAAGTGCCGTAAGCGAAGTTCTCGGCTACTCCATAGCAACATCATCGTTAATACAACACAAACAATACCTGCACCAACCGCAATAATCAGTGAGGTAGTAAACGCCTGCCAAAGTACAGGTTGTTGTATGACACGTATAAATTGACTGTTAAGACCGTCCGTTATTACCGCTAGAATTGGCGGTACTAAAAAGAGGATCGCAAGAGTGATCACTAAACCATCGATTATTTTGCTAAAGATAGGATCATAGGGATCACGCCAATGTAGCTTTTGACTGCTTCCCACAAAAAGGGTGCCTTTTAGCTTTTGGCTAATAAGCACTAAACCTAAACAACAAAAAAGCTGGATCAACGCTAACAGTGCAGCGCGATGTAAATCGTAGTCATAGTTTAACGCTTGATAAATCGCGAGTTCAACAGTCGTTGCCGCAGGACCTCCGCCTAATGCCAATACAGTGGCAAAGCTTGCAAAGCAGAGCATAAAAATAAGTGATGCCGTGGGCAGAATTTGACGCCACAAATAGGGAAATTCAAGAAAACGAAAACGTTGCCAGCCATTCATGCCAAGCTGTGAGGCTAATTGGCGTTGTTCTGACGAAATACTTTCGAGTGCTTGTAATAGCATTCGGGTTGCTAACGGCATATTGAAAAAAATATGAGCTAATAGAATGCCTTGCAAACCATAAGGGGGAAATTGGTAATCGATCCCTAGCCATTCACAAATTTGAGCAATCCATCCCACTCTGCCATAAACCGTTAAAATACCAAAAAGTGCAACTAGAACAGGTAACACAAGACTCATGGCACATAGGCGTAAAAACAGTGTTCGTCCTTTAAATTGGCGTCGATAGAGTGCTTTGGCGAGCCAAATAGCAGGTAATATCGAAAACAGCGCAGATAAAAAGGCTTGCCAAAAAGTAAAGCGGACAACATGCCATAAATATTCATCAGCAAAAATTGAGGTCAGCTCACCACTTGGTGCGTTAAACCACAATGCGCCAAATGACAATAACGCCACAATAAGCAGTAAACCCGAGGCACATAGCCCCGGGATAAGCCATCTTCCCATTAGCGGCTAACCGCAGATTGCCAATTACGAGTCCATGTTTGGCGCTCTTTTGCGACAACATCTGCATCGAATTGCAATGATTTTTCGGGTTTAGGCATCACGGAATAGACGTCAGGTAATGGCATATCAATAACAGGATACATCCAATTGGTTGTAGGAATAGTTTCTTGGAAAGCAGGGGTGAGCATAAATTGCATAAATTGTTGCGCTAATTCAGGTTGTTTGCTCGATTTCAATTTTGCCGCGACTTCGACTTGTAAGTAATGTCCTTCATCGAAAATTGCCGCTGCATAGTTATCTTTTTTATCCGCTAAAATGTGATAACCCGGAGATGATGTGTAACTAAGCACAAAATCACCTTCACCTTTTAAGAATAAGCCATAAGACTCACTCCAACCTTTAGTCACTGTCAGCGTTTTCTCTGACAATTTTTTCCATTCAGAGGCCGTATTTTCAGGATAAAGTGACTGCATCCATAGCATTAAACCCAAACCCGGTGTGCTGGTGCGAGGATCTTGATACAAAATCTTCCACTTTTCTTTGCTATTTAGCAGTTCAGCCATACTTTTTGGCGGATTAGCAATGCGGTTTTTATCATAGATAAAAGCAAAATAACCGTAGTCATAAGGCACAAAGGTATCATCAGCCCATTTTTCAGGTAGGGTGAGTTTTGATGTATCGATATGACTTGGTGCGAAAAGTCCCGTTTCTTTTGCTGCGTGGATCAGATTGTTATCCAAACCCAAAATAATATCAGCCTTACTCTTATCACCTTCCATACGTAAGCGATTAAGCAGAGAAACACCATCAGAAAGGGCAACAAGTTTTAATTCGCAATCACATTGTTGTTCAAACGCTTTTTTTATTGCAGGCCCTGGCCCCCAATCTGCGGTAAATGAATCATAAGTGTAAACAGTCAGTGTGGGTTTTTGTGCTAAGGCTTGAGTTGAAAAAGTGCTCATAATGCCCAGTGCGCCCAGAAGGAAAGTAAAGCGAAGCGATTTAGTTAACACGTTTAGTTCCTCAGTAAAAGTCAGGTAGGATCTGAGGAGTGAGGATGGCAAATCAATGAATATTGCAACATCCTGACTCAAATCCCTACGCCAGTATTAGCTGGATCAGGTTCCACGAGTTTTTCTCAGCCTAAAAAGGCACCCCGTTGAGACTTTCCCATTGTAGATAAATACGCGCGTCGTGCAAAGTCTGTTGATAGAGGTTTACCGTTTGTGGGTAGTATGAAACAATGAGTTATCTTTCAAATTTGGTTATTGAGGTAGTCTAGTGATCGATGATGATGGCTACCGCCCGAATGTAGGGATTGTAATTTGTAATCGGCAAGGGCAAGTGCTTTGGGCTCGTCGCTATGGGCAACATTCATGGCAGTTTCCTCAAGGGGGAATTAATCCTGGAGAATCGCCAGAGCAGGCAATGTACCGAGAGTTGTTCGAAGAAGTTGGGTTAAGTCGCAAGGATGTTAAAATTCTTGCCTCCACACGTAACTGGTTACGTTACAAGTTACCGAAGCGTTTGGTGCGTTGGGACACAAAACCTGTTTGTATTGGACAAAAACAGCGTTGGTTCCTCTTGCAGTTAACAAGTAATGATAAAGACATTAATGTTCAACAAAGCAAAACGCCAGAATTTGATGGCTGGCGTTGGGTGAGTTACTGGTATCCTGTTAGACAAGTCGTCTCTTTTAAACGCGATGTTTATCGACGTGTAATGAAAGAGTTCGCACCCGTAGTCATGCCGTTGCAAGAACAAGTGTCTTTACCTCGTCCATCGTATGGATATCGGCGTAAAAGGTATTAGATAACACTATGCTGACACGTTTGCGAGAAATTGTAGAAAAAGTGGCTATGGCAGCGGGGCTTCCAGAAGCTCTTGAACTCTTAGTCAAGGAAACGTGTCAGGCAATGCACACGGATGTGTGTTCTATTTATCTTGCCGATAAACAACGTAGTTGTTTTTATCTTATGGCGACCAAAGGGTTAAAAAAACCTAGAGGGAGAGCCGTTAGCCTCTCATTTGATGAAGGCGTTGTTGGTGAAGTGGGGCGTCTTTCAGAGCTCATCAACCTCGCTGATATTCGCGAGCATCCTAGCTTTAAATACCTTCCTCAAGTTAAAGAAGATGATCTCCGTGCTTTTCTCGGTGTACCTATTGTCTATCGTCGTCAACTCCTTGGTGTATTAGTCGTTCAGCAAAAAGAGCGTCGCTTATTTAATGAAAGCGAAGAATCTTTTATGGTGACACTGGCGACACAATTAGGTGCAACGTTATCGCAAGTACAAACTAAAGGGCTTTTTGGACAATATCGTCAAAGCCGTATTAAAGCACTTTCGGTTTCGACGGGGGTGGTGATGGCATATGGCTGGCAAGAAGTCGCTCAGCCAATCCTTGAAAATGTATTTAAAGCCAGTGCACTTGATATAAAAGCAGAGCTAAATCGACTCACTGTTGCTTTAGAAGATGCGACAGCAGAATGTCGCCGTTTTAGTAAGCGTTTTATGGCGAATGCACAAAAAGAGAGTGCGGCCATTTTTGATCTCTACTCGCATTTACTTAATGATCCACAGCTTAAACATAAAATGACCGCGATAATCACACAAGGTTATGTCGCAGAATGGGCAGTTAAAGTGGTGGTTGAGAAAGTATCAGCACAATTTTCCAGCCTGAAAGACGGTTATATGCGAGAAAGAGCCTCTGATCTTAAAGCATTAGGACAGCGTTTATTATTTCATTTAGATGATGATCTAAGCTCAACCAATATTTGGCCAGAGCGTTTTATTTTGGTCGCTGATGAATTAAGTGCCAGTTTATTGGCGGAGTTACCAGAGCAACAACTTGCTGGTGTCATTGTTCGAGATGGCGCAACTCACTCACATTCTGCCATTCTTGTTAGAGCGATGGGAATACCTGCGATTATGGGAGCAGATATTCAACCTGAGCTGTTACATAATCGCATGCTTATTCTTGATGGTTATCGTGGTGAAATATTTATTGAGCCAGAGCCTTTTATTACTCAAGAATATAAACAAATTATTGATGAAGAGAGCGTATTAAGCCAAATCGCAGAAGATCAACTTGAACAGCAAGCGGTTTTAAAAAACGGTGAAGCAGTTAGCGTTCAATTGAATGCGGGATTAAATATAAAATATGAGCAACGCATTAGTGTGGGAATAGATGGTGTGGGTTTATATCGCACCGAAATTCCTTTTATGTTGCAAAGTGGTTTTCCCTCTGAAGATGAACAAAAAAACCGTTATCGTGAAATTCTCTCTTTTTTTCCAGATAAACCCGTTGTATTGCGCGCTTTAGACATTGGTGCTGATAAGCAACTTCCTTATATGCCAATTAATGAGGAAAATCCCTGCTTAGGTTGGAGAGGAATAAGAATATTGCTCGATCAACCTGAAATCTTCCTTATTCAGCTACGTGCAATGCTAAAAGCAAATCTCGAATTTAAAAATTTGAAAATATTGTTGCCGATGGTGACAAGTCTTGATGAAATCGACGAAGCAAGAACATTGCTGCTACGAGCATGTGATGAAGTTAGTCGAGAAATAAAGTGTGAGTGTGTTCCACCACCGTTAGGCATCATGCTTGAAGTTCCTTCGTTGGTGTTTATGCTGTCACAATTAGCCAATCGGGTTGATTTTATCTCTGTTGGAACAAACGATTTGACTCAGTATTTACTTGCTGTCGATCGTAATAATACCCATGTAGCATCACTCTATGATAATTTGCATCCTGCGTTATTGCGTTCACTGAATTTGATTGCAACACAATGCCAATATTATCAGTTGCCAGTGAGTGTTTGTGGTGAAATGGCAGGTACGCCAATAGGGGCATTGCTGTTAATAGGGCTCGGTTTTAGGCAGTTAAGCATGAGTGGTCGTAGTTTACCTAGGGTAAAATACTTATTGCGCCATCTTGATCCTGTGATGTTACAGCCTTTTATGCAACAGGTGTTGCAAGCTGAAACCACAACAGAAATCAAAAAATTGTCTTCTGAATTTATGGAACGGCAAGGATTAGGTGGATTAATTCGCGGAGGTATCTAGCAGACCTTCGTATAAGCCTTTTCTGTGTTGGTAATAAATAACCAGCACAGAAATTATTGATTAAGTGAAGTAGGGAATAATGAGTATAAGCTACCTTAAATTTCCAGAGATTGATCCCGTTATGTTCTCTATCGGGCCTGTGTCACTACACTGGTACGGTATGATGTATTTAGTTGGGTTTGTCTTTGCCTTATGGCTTGCAAATCGCCGAGCTGCAAAACCGAATAGTGGTTGGAATAAAAATGAAGTTGAAACATTACTTTATGTCGGCTTTGTGGGTGTATTTATCGGTGGTCGTTTAGGTTATGTTTTATTTTATAACCTACCTGTCTTTTTAAATGATCCTCTTTACCTCTTTAAAGTGTGGGATGGCGGAATGTCGTTCCATGGCGGTTTAATTGGGGTCATTTGTGCCATGATTTGGTTTGCTAAACGCACTAAACGTAAATTTTTCCAAGTGGCAGACTTTGTTGCACCGTTAATTCCATTTGGATTAGGGCTAGGCCGTATTGGTAACTTTATCAATGGCGAATTATGGGGACGTGTCACATTAGATACGCCTTGGGCGTTCTTATTCCCAACCTCGCGTTCTGCGGATCTCCAGCTTGTTGCTCAAGATCCAACAACGTTACTGCCTATTATTCAAGAATATGGTGTTTTACCTCGTCATCCCTCTCAGCTTTATGAAATGCTGTTAGAAGGCGTGGTGTTATTTATTATTCTGAATATTTTTGTGCGTAAAAGTCGTCCTGTCGGAAGTGTGTCGGGTCTATTCCTGATTGGTTATGGCGCATTCCGTATTATTGTTGAATTCTTCCGTCAACCAGACGCACAACTAGGATTATTTGGTGGTGTGAGTATGGGGCAAATACTTTCAATTCCAATGATTCTGTTGGGTATTATTTTTATGGTATGGGCTTATCGTCAAGATAAAAAAACGGCACAAAACCCAACATCTGCTCACAAATAGTGTGAGATAAATTTTTTATTATTAGCTAATTAACAAGAGAGACAACATGAAGCAGTATCTGGCATTGTGTCAACGCATTATCGATGAAGGGCAATGGATTGATAATAAACGGACAGGAACCCGTTGTTTAACGGTGATTAATGCCGATCTGGAATATGATGTTGCGAATAACCAATTTCCGCTGATAACAACACGAAAAAGTTTTTATAAAGCGGCCATTGCAGAACTGTTAGGGTATTTACGTGGCTATGACAATGCCGCTCAATTTCGTGAAATTGGTTGCAATACATGGAATGCCAATGCAAATGAAAATGGTGCATGGTTAAATAACCCTCATCGCAAAGGCGAAGACGATATGGGGCGTGTTTATGGCGTTCAAGGACGTCAATGGCAACGCCCTGATGGTTCTCATTTTGATCAATTACGTAAAGTGGTAGATGACCTGACTAAAGGTATCGATGATCGTGGTGAAATCGTAACGTTCTATAATCCGGGTGAAACGGAACTGGGTTGTTTACGCCCTTGTATGCATACGCATACCTTTTCACTTGTGGGTGATACGCTTTATTTAACCTCTTATCAGCGCAGTTGTGATGTGCCGCTAGGTTTGAATTTCAACCAAATTCAGTGCTTTGTTTTATTGGCGCTGGTGGCTCAAATTACAGGGCATAAGCCGGGTAAAGCATTTCATAAGATAATCAATGCACATATCTATGAAAATCAATTACCTCTAATGCGTGATGTGCAGTTAAAAAGAGAGCCATTACCGTTACCAACATTACATATCAATCCAAAAATCAAAACGTTGGAAGATATTGAAACTTGGGTAACAACGGATGATTTTACTGTTGAAGGTTATCAATGCCATGAAGCAATAAAATATCCATTTACAGTTTAGTTTATTCCTTGCTTTAAAGGCCTCTGTTTAGCAATAAACAGGGGCTTTTTTCATTTTTACCCTTATTTTGTATTTATTCTGAAAATACGGTTATTGCGTTGTTGTTCGAAAAAAACACTTTCCTTTATTTACCTTTAAATGTTTTGTCTGCATTCTCGCAGTAGGTTAAAAGGAGAAATAAATGAACAATAACATGGATATAAGCCTAAGTAGGGCACATCAGCAAGAGGGCGAATTTGGTATAAGCTTACTTGAAATATTGGTTGTGATGATGATAGTTTCTATTTTAAGCTATTTATCAATTCCTGCTTATCAGCATTTTACTTACCAGCGTCAGTTACTGCATAGCGTGCGTGAAACCATTGCTTTTCTTTCTTATCAGCAACAACAAGCTCTATTATTTAATGTAAGAATTAAAATTACGCTTTTGTTATCACCAAATAATAAAATAATTGCGACTCCTCTTCATTCTCGCCATTTATCAGAGCAACAAGATATTTTTCAATTAGCTTCAGGCATTCAACTTAAGCAATCAACAGTTTCAAACTTTACGTTTGGTGGAATTCGTCAAACGTTAAAACCCATGAGCTTTGTTCTTCACAGTGTAGAAGGCGAAGTGAAAATTATTATTTCATCATTAGGCAGAATAAGAGCATGTAGTCAGAGCATGAAGGCATTTCCATCATGTTGAAACGATCTGGAATTTCATTTTCGTCTGGCATGATGTTGATGGAATGCCTTTTTGCTATCGCGATAAGTGGGGTTTTATTTCTATGTATCAGTCGGGCTTATCCTCAAATAATGAACACACTGATCTATTCTTACCAACAATACCAGTTAGATATTTTTTTAAGAGAACGGTTATTGGTGTTAGAAGCACAATTAAGACGCACAGGGTATTGTTATGACAGTTGTGTTAATACGTTGAAGCCAAACGGCTTGGCTGAGTCTTCTTTAAAGATAGGACAATACCCCCTTCAAGAGAAAAACTCCTGCGTTATTTTTGCTTACGACATAAACAGCAATGGCAAATGGGAACCGCCTTCTTCAAAAGAGAGTGATTATTTTGGATACCGTCTTAAAAATGGACAACTAGAACAACGAAGAGGAGTCAAAGATTGCGCCTCTTCAGGATGGCAACGTTTTTTTGAGAGTAATGAAATTGAGGTGACTGAATTTACTTTGCGTTCTTATTCAAAGCCCCATTTAATAAAAGGGATGTCTCTTTTTTATCTTTCAGTTTCTTTAAAATTTCATTTAAAACAAAATCATAAAGTGAAGTCGCATTATCAAAATATCATGCGTTTAAGGAATGTGACCTTGTTATGAATACCGATTTTACATATAGAAAAGATGAACAGGGGTTTGCAAGTTTATTGATGGTAATGGGTTTTGTTGTGATGAGTTTATCTGTACTTGGAAACTTTGCTTATCATTACAGGCAGTCTCAACAAATAGTGATGCAAGAGTTACAAGCACGACAGGCTTTTTTATTTGCTGAATCTGCATTGCAGTGGGGGATTGCACTTAATTGGGATCTTTCATCAACTCGATTAAATAAATGGCAATGTCATACTTTTCATGCAAATCCTAAAATAAAAAGCTGCCTACTTTTGCTCTCTCTAGATAAGGGCTTACTTCAAGGACAAGCAGAAAGCTTAAAAGGTTATAAAATATATCATTACCAATGGGTTAGTATCTTAAAGGATAAAAATAGAACAATAACTATTCATCCAAGCGGATGGCTAGATTATTGCCCATTAGTGCATAAGGAGTGTGTGTTATAGATAATATTCAAAATAAATCAGAAAGTGGCTCTATATTACTTAATACAATGTTTATATTGCTGTTTTTTAATATTAGTTTTGTCGCTATTATAGCGTATAGTCAATCATTAAAAGCTGATTTTCAGCAGCTAATTCAAATTCAGCAGTCAGGGCAGGAACTTTTTGTTTTATTTGAACAAATGTCTGATAAATCACCTGATTATTTCGCATCTAACCCCAAAATAATGACACGCTCACTTTTACAGTCTGAAGGTTGTCAGCAAATAGAAGGTTATGTTGCCAATAATGTATTACCCGAAATAAGGCTGTATTACTGGTCATGCTATTAATAAGATGAGGATCTGATGTTTCATATATATCACTCAAATCAGTTGTCATTACTAAAGTCACTTATGGTGCACTTTATGCAGACCAGGCCACTTTCTTCTCCTTTTGAACAAGAAGTGATCCTTGTACAAAGCCCTGGAATGTCTCAATGGTTGCAAATCCAGCTTGCCGAAAGCTTGGGTATTGCTGCTAATATCCGTTATCCATTACCAGCAACCTTTATTTGGGAAATGTTTACTCGGGTATTATCAGGTATACCTAAAGAAAGCGCTTTTTCTAAAGATGCGATGACATGGAAATTAATGGCATTACTTCCTGAATTTTTGCCTAATGAAGAATTTAAACCCTTACTGCATTACCTTGATGATGATGAAGATAAACGTAAACTTCACCAGTTAGCAGGACGTGTAGCTGACTTATTTGACCAATATTTAGTTTATCGTTCAGATTGGTTAGCTTCGTGGGAAAATGATGAGTTAATCGAAGGGTTGAGTGAAAATCAACGCTGGCAAAAAATATTGTGGGTAGCATTACAGCAATACACAAAAGATCTTAATCAGCCTCAATGGCACCGTTCTAACCTTTATCAGCAATTTATTTCGACTTTAAATAATGCAAAAGAAGGGGAGCTTCAACACTGTTTTCCACCTCGTATTTTTATTTGTGGGATTTCGGCTCTACCTCAAGTTTATTTGCAGGCATTACAAGCGATAGGGCGTCATACTGAGATCTATTTACTCTTTACTAATCCTTGCCGTTACTATTGGGGAGATATTCAAGATCCTAAATTTCTCTCTCGTCTTAATAGCAGAAAGCCACGCCATTATAAGCAATTGCATGAATCGCCTTGGTTTAAAGATGAAAAAAATGCTTCTTCGTTATTTAATGATGAGGGCGAGCAAAACATCGGTAATCCGCTATTAGCATCATGGGGAAAACTAGGTAAAGATAATCTTTATTTCCTCTCTGAACTTGAATATACCGATGTGTTAGATGCGTTTGTTGAGATCCCAAGAGATAATTTACTTCATCAATTACAAGCAGATATTCTTGATTTAGAAGATTTTTCGCAATTAGGTACAACACTTGAAACTTATGAGTGTAGTGAAAATAAACGAGTGATTTCACCAGATGATCACTCACTGACTTTCCATGCAAGCCATAGCCCACAGCGCGAAGTCGAAGTACTGCAAGACCAATTACTGTATTTATTAGAACAAGATCCTGAATTGTTACCGCGCGATATTATTGTGATGGTTGCGGATATCGATAGCTATACACCTTATATTCAAGCAGTGTTTGGTAATGCACCTTCAGAACGTTATCTTCCTTTTGCTATTTCAGATAGAAAAGCGCGTCAAGCGCACCCTGTATTACAGGCTTTTATTACGTTGCTAGAACTTCCTCAAAGTCGTTTTACCGCTGAACAAGTGTTGGCACTGCTTGAAGTCCCTGCTTTAGCAGGGCATTTTTCTATTTTTGAAAATGAACTAAAACTACTACGTCGTTGGGTTGATGAGTCAGGCATACGCTGGGGATTAGATGATGAGAATGTGGCTTCATTCTTATTGCCAATCACGGGCAAAAATACATGGGAGTTTGGCTTACTGCGCATGTTGCTTGGTTATGCGATGGAAAGTGAAAATGGTCCTTGGAAAGGTGTGCTTCCTTATGATGAATCCAGTGGATTAGTTGCGGAGCTTGCAGGGCATCTCGCTGATTTTCTTTATACATTAAGTGATTGGCGTACACGTTTAAGTGAAACTCGTTCATTAGAATCATGGCTAGAAGTTGGACAACAATTAGTTGATGCCTTTTTTGAGTCTGATGAGGAAACGGAATTAGTTTTAGTGCTTATTATCCAACAATGGCAAAAAGTGATTGAAAATGGATTGAAAGCGCAATATCAAAATGAAATTCCGCTAGTCCTTATTCGGGATGAATTAACAGTACGGTTCGATGATGAAAAAATTAGTCAGCGTTTTTTAGCTGGCAGCATTAATTTCTGTACACTAATGCCTATGCGCTCCATTCCCTTTAAAGCAGTGTGTTTATTAGGTATGAACGATGGTATTTATCCTCGTAATATTCAGCCGTTAGGATTTGATTTAATGGCGGAAAAACGCCGTCGTGGTGATAGAAAACGTCGTGATGATGACCGCTATTTATTCCTTGAAGCGCTTAGCTCAGCTGAAAAATACCTTTATATCAGCTATATCGGAAAATCGATACGTGACGATCGAGAATGCAATCCATCAGTTTTAATCAAAGAGTTACAAGATTATATTGGGCAAAATTTCCGTTTACCGGAGGATGATGAACTCAATGTCGATGACAGTGCGGCTCGTATAAATCAGCATCTATTAACACAACATAGCCGTGTTCCTTTTGCTCAAGAAAATTTCCAAATAGGCGCTTTCTTTCGTTCTTATGCCTCTGAATGGCTGCCTGCTGCCAGTGGGCAGGGAATGGTTCATCAAACTTTTACCGAGCCACTAAACGATGATGACACAATAGATCAAGTCTCTGTTGATGCGCTTGCACGTTTTTATCGTCATCCTATTCGTGCATTCTTCCAACAAAGATTAAAAATAAACTTTGTTATTGAAGAAACAGAATTACCCGAAGAAGAGCCATTTGTGATAAATGCTCTTCAACGTTATCTATTGAATCAATGGTTATTAAAAGCATTGATTGATCAAACTTCAACAGAAGCTTTGTTTGAGCGTATCAAAGCAGCAGGTCAACTTCCTGCAAGTGCATTTGGTCAAATTTATTGGGAGCAGCAAATAGAAGAGTTACTTCCTTTAGCTGAAAAGATAAGAAGTGAACGATTAGCTACACATTCTGTCACATTAGAGCAAAGCTTTAGTGCAATGCCATTGATTGGTCGTTTAAATGAGGTACAAGCTGATGGTTTATTACGTTGGCGACCTGCCAGCTTAACCGCTAATGACTTATTGCAGCTGTGGATTGAGCACCTAGTTTATTGTTTGAAACAGGGAACGGGTGAGAGTCGGTTTTACGGCAGAAAAGAGACTCAATGGTGTTTATTACCAGTTGATCCTGAATTTGCCTATTCAACGTTAGACAAGTTAATCAGTGACTATAAACAAGGGTTAAACAGCCCATTAGCGCTATTTGCGAAAAGTGGCTGGGCTTGGTTACAAGCTTGCTATGATAAAAAATCACAAGAGTTTTTACTTGATGATGAAGAGACACTTGAGAAAGCAGAATTAGTACTGATGCAACATTTAACGGATAGCTATAATCGAGATGGTGAAATGAGTGATATGTATGTTCAGCGTGCTTTCTCTCAATTAGACGAGCCTTTTTTACAAACGGTCAAACAGACGGCATTAACAATATTTAAACCAATAATTCCATTTCTGAAAAAATAAGGGAGCTCATATCAGATGAGAAAGTACTGCTCGCAACTATGGATCATGTTGCTATTGATGCTAGTGAGTATCAACAGCTTTGCCGCTGATCCACTCTGGCAAGTATTGCCTGATAGCATTGAAAAAAGTGAGAGCGATCCACGGCAATATCAAGCGATTAAACTACCTAATGAAATGACAGTATTACTGGTTTCTGATGAAAAAGCAGTTAAATCATTAACGGCAGTTGCGCTACCTGTTGGCGCATTAGAAGATCCTGATAGTCAGCAAGGTCTTGCGCACTATTTAGAACATATGGTGTTAATGGGATCGGTGAAATATCCTCAATCAGGCAGCATGTCTGAGTTCTTACAAAAGAATGGTGGCTCTCATAATGCGAGTACAACGACTTATCGTACTGCATTCTATTTAGAAGTGGAAAATAGTGCCATTAATGAAGCGGTTGATCGACTTGCTGATGCTTTAGCTGAACCTTTACTTGATCCTAAAAATGCAGATCGTGAACGTAATGCTGTTAATGCAGAATTAACTATGGCGCGCGCGCGCGATGGTATGCGTTTTTGGCAAGTCAGGGCAGAAACCTTAAACCCTGCTCATCCAAGTTCCCGTTTTATGGGCGGAAATTTAGAAACGCTGAGTGATAAGCCAAACAGTAAATTACAAGATGAATTAATTAAATTTTATCAAACGCACTATTCTGGCAACTTAATGAATGGGGTAATTTACAGTAATAAGTCACTTGATGAATTATCTAAATTAGCCGCAGACACTTTCGCTCGTATCCCGAATAAAAAGGCAGATGTGCCTGTCACCACTGTACCTGCTATGACGGATAAAGAAAAAGGGTTAATGATCCACTTAGTACCGGCTCAACCGCAAAAGACTTTACAAATTGAGTTTGGTATAGATAACAACGTTGCTGATTTTCGCAGTAAAACGGACGAATACATTGGCTATTTAATTGGTAATCGTAGTTCAGGCACTTTAGCAACATGGTTACAAGACCAAGGTTTAGCCGAAAATATTAGTGCGTTCTCAGAGCCCTATATTGATCGTAACCAAGGCTCGTTTACCATTTATGTTTCGTTAACCGATAAAGGGTTAGCGCAAAAAGACAAAGTGATTTCCGCTATCTTTTCGTACATTCGTTTAATTCAAACAGAAGGTATCAGTCAGCGTTACTTTGATGAAATTGCGAATGTATTGGATCTCTCATTCCGTTATGGCTCTATTGTAAGAGATATGAATTACATAGAAGGCATTTCGGATATGATGCTGCGTTATCCAGTCAAAAATATCCTTAATGCAGACTATATCGCTGATAATTATGAGCCTTCAGCTATCCTTTCACGTCTTGATTCACTGACACCAGAGAAGGCTCGTATTTGGGTAATAAGTCCTAATGAACCTTCTAACAAACAAGCTTACTTTGTTAACGCGCCTTATCAGGTTGATAAAATCACAGATAAGCAATTAAAAACATGGCAAACATTATCAGATGATATTTCATTATCATTGCCAGCACTTAACCCTTACATCCCTGATAATCTTTCACTGATTGATGCGGACAGTAAAATCATCAAACCACAATTGTTGTGGCAGGATAAAAGTGCTCGTCTGTTCTATATGCCATCACACTATTTTTCTGATGAACCGAAAGCGAGTGTGACATTAAGTTTGGTGAATAAAAAATCGGATATCACTGTTAAGCAACAAGTGACACAAACTTTAACAGACTATCTTGCAGGTCTAGCATTAAGTGAATTATCTTACCAAGCTTCTGTTGCGGGAATGAATATCTCATCTACATCAGGACAAGGTATTGATTTTTCAATGAATGGTTATACGCAACATTTACCAGAACTTGTTAATGCGACACTGAAAAGCTATATGAATTTTGAGTCAACTCAAGAAGAGCTAGATCAAGCAAAATCTTGGTATCGTGAACAACTTGAAGTGACCCATAACTTAAAAGCATTTGAAGCAGCTATGCTACCAGCTCGTCGATTAAATACGATCCCGTACTATGAAGAAGCTGACAAACTCAAAGCATTAGAGTCAATTACACTGCAAGATATTATTGATAATCGCCGTGAAGTCATTAAAAACGCGGCACTTCAAGCGCTGATTATTGGTAACTTAACGCCAGAGCAAAGCCGCAATATTGCTAAATCTGCACACGAATTATTAGGTAATCAAGGCACAGAATATTGGATCGGTGAAACATTAGTATTCAATAAATTAAATGCAGTTGAATTCCAAAATAAATCGAAGAGCACAGATAACGCATTAGGTGAGCTTTATATCCCAACGGGTTATAGCCGCCTTGAAGGTCAGGCAATTTCTTCAGTGTTATCGTCTATTATCAAACCTTGGTTCTATGATCAATTAAGAACAGAAGAGCAACTTGGTTATGCTGTATTTGCTTATCAAGCTACTATGGGTGAGCAATCAGGTATTGGCTTTTTACTGCAAAGTAATGCAAAACCGCCTGTCTATTTAAATGAGCGCTATAACGCATTTTATCAACAAGCTTACGAGCGTTTGAAAAAAATGAAAGAGGCTGATTTTAATCAGTATAAACAAGCGATTATTACCGAAGTTAAACAGCCACCTCAAACATTCTATGAAGAAGTTTCTCTTTATCGAAATGACTTCCATCGTAATAACTTAAAATATGATGGACGTGAAAAATTCTTAGCTGAGCTTAATAAAGTAACGTTAAAACAAGCTATTGAGTTTTATGAAAAAGCAATTATAAAACCAAACGGATTTATTTTTGTTTCTCAAATTATTGGTAAAGATGGCAAAGATGCTGATTACGCCGAAAATAAACAATGGAAACGTTATGCTACGGTAAGTGAATTACAAAAAACCTTACCTATTGAGGAAATTAAAGAGTGAGTGAAGTGATACAGGCACAGCCATTAAACCCGTATACACTCCCTCTGTACCAAAGACGCCTCATCGAGGCGTCAGCAGGAACAGGGAAAACTTATACAATAGGGTTGTTGTATTTACGGTTGCTTCTTGGATTAGGCGGAGAGTCTGCATTCTACCGCCCTCTCAGTGTTGAAGAGATTTTAGTTGTGACATTTACGGATGCGGCGACAGATGAATTACGAGCCCGTATTCGTAAAAATATCCATGAACTAAGACTTGCCTGTATCCGTCATGATGTTGAAAGTAGTGATAACGCTTACCACGAATTACTTAAACAAATCCCGAATAAAGAGCTGGCTGCACAGTGGTTGTTAGAAGCAGAACGACAAATGGATGAAGCGGCTATTTATACTATTCATGGCTTTTGCCAGCGTATGTTGGCAAACAATGCATTTGAATCAGGAGTCTTGTTTGAACAAGTCTTGATCCAAGATGAATATGAGCTTAAAAAACGGGTATGTGCTGACTTTTGGCGCCGTCATTGTTATCCACTTTCTTATGATGTTGCTAATGCAGTAAGCCAGATTTGGTCTGGCCCTGAACAGCTACTTTATGAAATACAGCCTTATTTACAAGGTGAAATGCCTGAAATCGAAGGTGTGGCATTAGACAGTGAAAATGAATCAGTCAAAGAGCGTCATCAAGCGGTTATTGAAGCAATTAACAAGGTAAAAACTCGTTGGCATGAACATCATCATGAAGTTGAAGCATGGATAACCGCTTCAGGTGTTGATAAACGTAGTTATAGCAGTCGTTTCTTACCTAAATGGATTGAAGAAATTACTCTGTGGGCATCAACATTAGAAACGAAAAGCTATCAATTACCTGATTGTTTGGTTCGTTTTTCTCAAGAAATGCTGAATGAAAAGGCAACGAAAGGCCCAGCACCAGAGCATATTCTTTTTGTTGAAATTGAACGATTAACAAAGCAGAGCCTAACTCTGCGAGATGTTATTCTTGCCAACGCCATCCCTGAAATACGCCAAGGTATTGAAAATGAAAAGATGCGTCGTGGTGAAATGGGATTTGATGATTTATTAACACGTCTAGACAGAGCGTTAAAACGTGAAAGTGGCGAGGCTTTAGCGCAAGCTATTCGTGAACGTTATCCAGTTGCAATGATCGATGAATTCCAAGACACCGATCCTCAACAATATCGTATTTTTGATGCCATTTATGGTGAGCATGAAAATAGTGGTTTGCTGTTTATTGGTGATCCTAAACAGGCAATTTATGCTTTCCGTGGTGCGGATATTTTTACTTATATTCAAGCACGAAAGCAGACATCTCATCACTACACATTAAATACTAACTGGCGCTCTGCGCCGGGTATGGTGAATGCAGTTAACAAGCTTTTTATGCGTTCCAAGGCCCCATTTTTATTTGAACATATTCCTTTTATTGAAGTAAGTTCGGCTGAAAAAAACCAAGACATGGTCTTTATTTACCATGATGAGCCGATTTCGCCTTTTAATTTTTGGCTTGCTGAAGGCGAAAGTGTTTCTACGGGAAATTATGAGCAAATCATGGCAGCGCAATGTGCCGCACAAATTCGTGATTGGTTATCAGCAGGGGATCAGCAACAGGCTTGGCTGATTGAGCAAGGTGCAAGAAGAGCGGTTACGTCTGCTGATATTATGGTATTGGTGCGTAGCCGTAGAGAAGCGATACTGATCCGTGATGCACTGAATTTACTTTCAATACAATCCGTATTCTTATCCAATCGTGAAAGTGTATTTGAAACCAATGAAGCGAAAGATCTACTTTGGTTACTACAAGCGGTTGTAACACCAGAGAAAGAGCGTGTTTTAAGAGCCTCTTTAGCCAGCCGATTATTTGGTTTTAGCGCGAAGCAAATTGATAGCCTAAATCATGATGAACATCGCTGGAATAATTATGTAGAAAAATTTGCTGATTATTATGCATTATGGCAAAAGCGTGGTGTTTTACCAATGTTGCGTAAAATCATGATGGATAATCAAATTGCGGAAAATTTACTCGCAAGTATTGATGGTGAGCGCCGGCTTACAGATATCATGCATATTGGTGAATTATTACAAGAAACATCATTACAACTTGATAGTGAACACGCTCTTATTCGTTGGTTAGCACAACAGATTTCTCATCCTGATGCGCAATCTGAAAGTCAACAAATGCGCTTGGAAAGCGACCGAAATCTTGTGCGAATTTGTACTATTCATAAATCTAAAGGCCTTGAATATCCTATTGTTTGCTTACCTTTTGCTTGTAATTACCAAGAACAAAAAGGGGCGCTTTATCATGACAGAGAAAAATTTCACGCGAAATTAGATATTTTTAGCCGGCCTGAAAGCTTACGTTTAGCAGATGAAGAGCGCTTAGCTGAAGATTTACGCTTACTTTATGTGGCATTAACACGATCTAAATTCTGCTGTTATGTTGGTGTTGCTCCTCTTGTTAAAGGGACTAAACGTAAATCAGGGCTTACTGATCTGCATAAAAATGCTTTAGGGTATTTATTACAGCAAGGTGAAGAAGGCGATAGTGAATTATTACATCAATCAATTCACGCTTTATTAGATGATAATATCAGTGTAACAACGCTTGATAACATATCAGTACATCGCTATCAGCTTCAATTAATGGCAGAAACAAAACTTGAGGCCGCTATATTTAAACGTCAGATCCATGATAATTGGCGTATAACGAGTTATTCAGGATTAACCTATCAGCATTCAAATCGTAATTATCATTTTGATTTGGGTGATATTGAGGCTTTGGTGCAATCTATCGCACCAGGACTTGATACAGATGCTAAAGGTGAGAAGCAACAAGGAGAGGTTGATGAAAATTCTATTCATCATTTCCCTCGTGGTGCAGTAGCAGGAACATTCTTACATAGTTTGCTTGAAGTGTTGGATTTTTCGCAGCCTATTGATGAACTGTGGATACAAGGACAATTGACAGCTCAAGGCTTTGATGAAAAGTGGGCTCCTCTTTTAGTTACATGGATGGAAACGCTGTTTCATACGCCTCTTAATTCTCAAGGATTATGTCTTGCTGATATCCCAAAATCACAACAACTTGATGAATTACAATTCTATTTACCTATTGAGAAAGAAGTATCATCAGCTCAATTGACTCAATTAATAAGTCAGTTTGATCCTCTATCAAAACGTTGTCCTGCTTTGCAATTTCAACAAGTAGAAGGGATGCTCAAAGGCTTTATTGATTTAGTTTTTTCTTGGGAAGGTAAATACTATGTTGTGGATTATAAATCGAATTGGTTAGGTGGATCGAGTGAGGATTACACACAAGAAGCGATGATGAATGCAATGATGGATCATCGCTACGACTTGCAATATCAACTCTATACCTTAGCGTTACATCGTTTTTTACAGCAACGTATTCCTGATTATGATTATCGAACTCATTTTGGTGGTATTTATTATCTTTTTTTACGGGGTATAGATAAAGAACATCCCGGAAATGGGGTTTACGCTTATTTGCCTGATGAAGCTTTTGTTTTGGCGTTGGATTCATTATTTACAGGTAAAAGTAGCAAATCCGATGTAGTCGGTGAGAAATAAAAATGATCAAACTATTAGAACAAGCGATTACACAAAACTTATTACGACCTTTAGATCTCCGATTTGCACAAATGCTGGTTGAAGATGAAAACCCTATTTTACTATTTGTATTTGCTTATTTGAGTGCTCAAACTGGAGCGGGGCATGTTTGTTTACCATTGAGTATTATTCAAAAAGATCAACTGTTTGATGGTAGACAAAAAGAGTTTGCACAAGAAATTTGGCAAAAAATGGGTAAGCCTTCTGCTAAAAAAATAGTAGAAGAGTTGACTCATTGTCATTGCGTTAGTCAAAGTAACGATGATTCTCCTTTCCCCATTATTTTAGATAATGGACTTCTTTATCTACAAAGAATGTGGAGCTATGAAGAGAAAGTAGCGCAATTTTTTAGGCAAGAGCACTGCATTGTTGATATTGATGAAAATGAATTAATTAAGGTACTTAACCAGCTTTTTCCAGCAACGAAAGAAAGCCAAGAAACAAATTGGCAAAAAGTAGCTGCCAGTGTTGCTATCACAAGCCCCATTTCTATTATTTCAGGGGGGCCAGGAACGGGGAAAACCACGACAGTTGCTAAAATTTTAGCGGCTTTTGTGATGCTCACATCAAATGAGAAGCCCATTATTCAATTAGCGGCGCCAACTGGAAAAGCCGCTGCGAGATTAACGGAATCTTTAGGTAAGGCTTTGGCGCAACTTAATTTAAGCGAAGAAGAAAATAAGTGGATGCCAAAGCAGGCACAGACTATTCATCGTTTATTAGGGGCTCAGCCTGAAAGTCAGCAAGTGCGTTACCACAAAGATAATCCATTACAGCTTGATATTTTAGTTGTTGATGAAGCCTCAATGGTTGATTTACCCATGATGGCACGCTTGATTGATGCACTTCCATCAAAATGTCACGTCATTTTCTTAGGTGATAAAGACCAACTTGCTTCTGTTGAGGCAGGGGCTGTATTAGGTGATATTTGCCGTTTTTCTGAAGATGGTTTTAGTCAAAAAAGATTTGATCAGATTAATCACTTAACTCAAGGTGAATTGGTTAAATCTACTGATATTATTCCTGTTTCTCAAACTCCAGTGTCTGTTGTCAGTGATTCTCTGTGTCTATTACGTAAAAGCTACCGTTTTGGTGAAGATTCAGGGATAGGACAACTTGCTTTGGCGGTTAATAAAGGACAAACCAAAATTGCTATTGCGTTGTTGAAAAAAGCAGAGGTTAGCCCACAACAGCTTGAAATAGCATTAGAGCCTCAAGATGTGAGCTTTATTGCTTTAGAGTCAAAAGAAAGTTATTTACTGATGATACAAGATGCTGTTAATGCTTATCGAGAGTATCTCACTTTAGTTTCTCAAAAAGCATCACCTGATATTATTCTTAATGCATTTAACCAATACCGTTTATTGTGCGCACGAAGAGAAGGTCCTTTTGGTGTGAGTGGTTTAAATGACAGAATTGAAATGTTATTGCATCGCCAGCGATTGATCCGTCGTCCTACAAACAGTTATCAAAGTGATTATATTGGTCGCCCAATTATGATCCAACGAAATGACAGTACGTTAGGTCTGTTTAATGGTGATATTGGCATTATGCTCAATAACGATGAAGGTGAAATGAAAGCATTTTTCCAACTACCAGATGGAAAATTGAAAGCGATCCAACCTAGCCGATTACCACAACATGAAACTGCGTATGTAATGACGGTGCATAAATCACAAGGTTCGGAATTTACCCATACAGCATTAGTTCTTCCCGATAAATTTTCACCTGTTGTTAGTCGAGAATTGTTGTATACCGCATTAACACGCGCTAAACAGAAGCTTTCTCTTTATGCTTCAGAGTCTATGGTGAAAATGGCAATACAAACGCGTATTCAACGTCGAAGTGGATTAATTGATAAATTACGTTATTAGCGGTTAGTTAATAATGGAAAATAATAAAAGACAGGCATTGAGAGGGATACCTGTCTTTTTTGTGCTTGGTAATTACTCTTTATGTAAGTCTAAAATTAAAATTTTAGAACGGCGTTGGTAATTATAGAGTGCTTGTTTTTCAATGGGTAATTTATCAATTTCAGCGGGTTCAAATCCTTTTTCTTGAAACCAGTGTATGCTACGAGTTGTTAGAACAAATAGCTTTTCTAACCCCAATTGCTTAGCATGCGCTGAAATGCGCTGTAGTAAAACCTCACCACGACAAGAGCTACGATAATCAGGATGCACTGCAACACAGGCCATTTCACCAATTTTTTCTGATGGATAAGGGTAGAGCGCTGCGCATGCGATAGTCATATTATCGCGTTCAATAATAGTGAATTGATCAATTTCAATTTCCAATTGTTCTCTTGAACGTCTGACTAAAATACCTTGCTGTTCTAATGGGCGAATAAGTTCGAGTATGCCACCAATATCATTAATATTTGCTCTACGAACTTTCTCTGCACTCTCCATGACGATTTGAGTACCAATACCATCACGAGAGAATAATTCTTGAATAAGCGCACCATCAGATTGATAACTTAATAAGTGGCTACGCTCTACACCACGACGACAGGCTTTAACAGCTCCCCGTAAGAATCTTACTGTGCCTGAGTGATAATCGCCTTCTGTTTGTAGCTCTCGAATTTTATCTTCAGCTTGATTAGGCAGCAGTTCAGAAACAATGTGACCTTCTTCATCGGTAACACCTTGGAATGAGCAAAAACCAATCAGCTTTTGTGCTTTAAGTTTTATCGCAAGCTGTGTTGCCACTTCTTCTGAGGTGAGATTAAAGCTTTCACCAGTAACAGACACTGCAACTGGGCCAATTAATACAATAGCATTACTGTCTAACTGGCGATGAATAGCTTCTTCATCGATACGACGAATTTTTCCGCTATGACAATAATCAACGCCATCATCAACCCCTAATGGCTGTGCGATAACAAAGTTACCACTAACAACATTAATATGCGCACCTTGTAATGGCGTATTGCTTAAACTCATTGATAGGCGAGCCGTAATATCAAGTTGCAATGTACCCGCAGCTTGTTTAACGATTTCTAAGGTTTTGCTATCTGTGATGCGCGTATATTTATGATAAATCGGAGATACTTTTTGTATTTCAAGAGCAGTATCAATTTGTGGGCGAGCACCATAAACAACCACTAAACGAATGCCTAGGCTGTGTAACAACCCAATATCATTAATGATAGATGGGAAGTTTTCGTGAGCAATGGCTTCGCCACCTAGCATAATGACAAATGTTTTGCCTCTATGTGCATTAATATACGGAACCGAGTGGCGAAATCCATCGACCAATTCGGTGCTACGCTCTTTCATAAAACCCTCTCAAGTGAATTTTTATTCGAATTTAATGTATTTTTATTCTTTTTGGAGAGGAATGGCAAGTAAAATCCTATCTTATTGTTTTCCCTGAAGGCAGAATATTCGTGTAAAAGTGAGTAATTGTGCTGTTTTTAAGTGACAGTGAAGTGTGGATTGGGTAAAGTTTTTCGTTCTTAACTTTTTTTATCTCTTTTTAGAGTTTATTGACGTTAATCGTTTTTTTGGAATATTTTCATGAGTCATTCTGAGCACAATCAAACTCGTCGTCGTCTTGTTAAAGGAATTGGCGCGTTATTATTGTTAAGTATTAGTCCTGTTGGTCTTGCAGCCACAGCATCTATTGTTGCTGTGAGGGTTTGGCCTGCCTCGACTTATACTCGCGTGACTATAGAATCCAGTACACCACTGAAATATCGTCAGTTTGCATTGTCAAACCCTGAACGTATTGTGGTGGATTTAGAAGGTATTCAACTTAATAGCGTATTGAAAGGTGTTGCTAATCAAGTTCAGACTAGCGATCCGTATTTAAAACTTATTCGGGTTGGTCAAAATACACCTAAAACAGTGCGACTGGTATTTGAAGTAAAAACGCCTGTACAACCACAAATGTTTACGCTTAAACCTGTGGCTGAATTTAAAAACCGTTTAGTGCTAGATTTCTACCCAAGTCATGGGGCTGATACTGAAGATGATCCACTATTAGCACTATTGCGTGAATATAACGACGGTGATTTACAACAAGCTGTACCCGCACAAACAGACACACGTAAACCTGGCAGAGCGGGGCGTGATAGGCCGATTATTATCATGATCGATCCTGGTCATGGTGGAGAAGATCCGGGAGCAATCGGCAAATATAAAACTCGTGAAAAAGATGTGGTTTTACAAATTGCTCGTCGCTTAAGAACGCTTATTGATAAAGATGCCAAAATGAAGGCGTATATGACACGTAATGAAGATGTCTTTATTCCATTGACTGTACGTGTTGCTAAAGCGCGAAAAATGCAGGCAGATTTATTTGTCTCTATCCATGCTGATGCATTTACAAACCGCTCTGCAAGAGGTTCATCTGTTTTTGCATTATCAAAAACCGGCGCAACCAGTAATACAGCGCGTTATCTTGCTCAAACACAAAATGAGTCTGACTTAATTGGTGGGGTGAGTAAAAGTGGTGACCGTTACGTTGACCATGCAATGCTTGATCTTGTGCAAACAGCCACTATCAACGACAGTCTGAAATTTGGTAGTGAAGTGCTTAAGCTGATGGGGGGGATTAATAAATTGCATAAAAATAAAGTCGATCAGGCTGGGTTTGCGGTATTAAAAGCGCCAGAAATTCCGTCAATTCTGGTTGAAACGGCCTTTATCAGTAATATCGAAGAAGAGAAAAAGCTGAAAACAGCAAAATTCCAGCAACAGATTGCAGAATCTATTTTCAAAGGTATCAAAGCTTATTTTGCTAATGGCGGTGAATTAACGTTAGCTGATCGTAGTTAAATTCTTTTTATACCTTCTTTTCATATTCCAGTAGAAAGTGAATATCATCTGCTTTCTATTGGAATGTCTTATTGTTTTTCAACACAATAATCTTATTAAAATAAAAGAGAATGATCAGAATAAATGTATAAATAAGTTGGGTAATAGATTTGAATTAATAAATCAAAAGAGATGGTAAAAATGAGGAATAACATTGAAAAGAATTGGTTGCGGGAGCTGGATTTGAACCAACGACCTTCGGGTTATGAGCCCGACGAGCTACCATGCTGCTCCATCCCGCGACTGAATTGTTGTTTATAGAATTGGTTGCGGGAGCTGGATTTGAACCAACGACCTTCGGGTTATGAGCCCGACGAGCTACCATGCTGCTCCATCCCGCGACTGATACTATAACTTACTGCTTTGTGAATTGGTTGCGGGGGCCAGATTTGAACTGACGACCTTCGGGTTATGAGCCCGACGAGCTACCAAGCTGCTCCACCCCGCGTCTCCACAGAGGGGCACTATACTCAGGATCTGCCGAGTTGCAAGTTTTTTATGAAATTTTTACAGTTTTCTTTTAAAAACGGTCAGAAATAACACATCAAGATGCAAATTTAGGCAGTTATACTCGTCATACTTCAAGTTATTTAGAGAGTATATACTTGATGTTTAAAAGTCATATTGATTGGGTGATAATAGAATGCAGGTACAACATGTATATTCATTATCTTTATTGATTTGGCTTTGGTATCTTTCTCATTCAAAATCAGTACTCAAATTTAGTTATTAAGCGGGAAAAAAATGGTTACTTGGCGAAAATCGTTAATTTTAGGTATGTTAGCGCTTGCCTTGACTGGATGTCATCGTCCAACAGAGCAAGGGCAACAGTATAAAGATGGAAAGCTTAAGCAAGATCTCATTGAGGTAAGTTCGCCAAATACACAAGGTACACCCATTAATGGCCCTGATTACTTACAACAAGTAAGCCAGATAAACCAAACATCATCCCGTTTATACAATAGCAATAAAGAAACTTATCAAGCGGTAGAAAACTGGTTACGATCTGGTGCTGATACTCGCCAATTACGCCAATTCAATCTTTCTGCATTTCAAATGGAAGGGGTTGATAAGTACGGTAATGTTCAATTTACTGGATATTACACACCTGTTCTTGAAGCCCGTTTAACGCAACAAGGTGAATTCCAATACCCTCTTTATAAAATGCCAGCTAATAGCCGTTCAAAGTTGCCGTCTCGTGCTGCTATTTATAATGGTGCATTAAGCCAATCTTTAATTGCAGCTTACAGTAACTCCATTATGGATAATTTTATGATGGAAGTTCAGGGAAGTGGTTATGTTGATTTTGGTGATGGTAAACCTTTAACGTTCTTTGGTTATGCAGGGAAAAACGGACACCCTTACCGTAGTATTGGTAAAGTGCTTATTGATAATGGCGAAGTAGAAAGAAAAGATATGTCTATGCTGGCTATCAGAGAGTGGGCAGATAAACATAGTGATACCGAAGTGAGAAAATTATTAGAAGAAAACCCTTCATTTGTTTTTTTCAAACCAGAGCCTTTTACACCGGTTAGAGGCGCTAGTGCTATCCCACTTGTTGCACTTGCCTCTGTGGCTTCTGACAGAAGTATTATTCCTGCCGGAACTGTGTTGCTTGCTGAAATTCCTGTACTTGATAATACCGGTAATTTTACAGGCGAATATCAAATGCGTTTAATGGTGGCATTAGATGTAGGTGGGGCAATTAAAGGGCATCATTTCGATATTTATCATGGAATTGGTAAAGATGCGGGTCATATGGCAGGTTTTTATAATCATTATGGGCGTGTTTGGGTATTAAAAAAATCACAACTTAACTCATTAAATCCTTCGTCATAAAAACGATTTGCTATTTATCTGTTCGTTATTAACGGTAAAATTATGCAAACGACATGGCTATGGATATTAAGAGCCATGATTATTTCTGTTATTTAGGTTGTTATCGCATTATGCAAAATTCATTATCAGATTCATATTTACAACGCTTTTCTGGAATAGGGCGACTCTATGGGCAAAACGCGTTGTCTTATTTTGCTCAGGCTCATATCTGTGTCGTGGGTATAGGTGGAGTTGGCAGTTGGGCTGCTGAAGCATTAGCACGTAGTGGTATTGGTGCCATCACCTTAATTGATATGGATGATGTGTGTGTGACTAACACTAATCGTCAAATACATGCGTTAAAAGAAAGCGTGGGTCAGCCTAAATGCGATGTGATGAAACAGCGTATTTTAGAAATTAATCCAGAATGCAAAGTGACTAGTATTGATGATTTTGTCACGGTTGATAATGTCGCTGAAATGATGAATAACGACTTTGATTATGTTATTGATGCAATTGATAGTGTAAGACCAAAGGCTGCATTATTAGCTTATTGTCGCCGTTATAAAATTCCGGTGATCACAACGGGTGGTGCTGGTGGACAAATCGATCCAACACAAATCCAAGTGGTGGATTTAGCAAAAACAATTCAAGATCCGTTAGCCGCTAAATTAAGAGAGCGTTTGAAATCTGATTTTAATGTCGTAAAAAATAGTAAGGGAAAATTAGGGATTGATTGTGTTTTCTCAACAGAACAACTCGTTTATCCACAAGGCGATGGTACGGTTTGTGCGGCAAAAAGTACGGCGGATGGTGTGAAACGTATGGATTGTTCAGCCGGTTTTGGTGCTGTAACGATGGTAACGGCATCGTTTGGTTTTATTGCGGTGTCTCATGCTTTGAAGAAGATGCTAGCAAAGGCGCAACGTGCTCGTCATACTTCAAGTTGTAGCGTTGTTGACGGCGTTCATTCACACTAGTCACATACTGATGTATGCTCCTAGCGACTCATTCACTTTTCGCCTAGCTACATCTTGAATTATTTAGAGTATAAAACTTAATGCTGGGATGTGAGTGATTTCAATCGCGCGATAATTGCATTCACTCCGTCAGTGCGAGATTGGCTAATTTGATTAGCCAATCCTAATTGTTCAAAAATCGCTAACATATCGATATCAGCTATTTCTTGTGCCGTTTTATTTTCAACAGCGACTAAAATAATAGCCAGTAAGCCTTTTACAATACGACCATCGCTATCACCATAAACATGGTATTTGCCGTCATTATTTAATTCAACGCCTAGCCACACTCTGTTCTCACATCCTTTGATTTCTTTTTCTGTTGTTTTTAATTCATCAGGTAATGCAGGTAATTTACGAGAAAGTTGAATTAATTGGCGATATTTATCTTCCCATGCTTTTGATTTTTGAAAATCATTAAGCAAGATATCTAGGGTGATTTCATTGCCAAAAGGATGCTGTGTTGTAATGTTGGTCATGATAATTATTCGTCTTTTAAGAGTGTTAACGCAAAAATAACAGCGTCAATAAAGGCATCAATATCAGAAAGTTGATTATAAGGCATAAAAGAAATGCGTAAACAGCCTGAAATATTTAATGAATCAATAAGAGGTTGTGCGCAGTGTTGCCCTGTGCGTAATGCAATACCTTTCTCTGTGATTAATGTTGCTAAATCACTATGATGAACACCTTCGAAATTGAAAGAAACAATCGATGAGTTGGTGGCTCGGTAACTGATAAACCCATTTAGCTCACTCAGACGCCTCTCTGCTTCTTCTGCAAGCTCAAGAGCATATTGGTTAGCATGATGCATATCTTGTTTTTCTAACCAGGCTAATGTGGCTGAAAATGCAATAACACCCACAACATTAGGCGTTCCAGCTTCAAAACGCTGAGGAATAGGCGCGGGAGTAAAACCATCAAATGTTGCGTTAGTGAGCATCTTTCCACCACCATGCCAAGGTGCCATGTCTTCTAAATGTTTTCGTTTACCATAACAAATACCTAACCCATTAGGGCCATAAAGTTTATGAGCAGAAAAAACATAGAAATCGATATCAAATGCTGTGACATCTGTTGGGTGATGCGCAATACCTTGCGCTCCATCGACAACCAGTAAGCAATTATCATATTGATGAACGCATTGAGACACTTTATCTAATGCGATTTGAGCACCTGTCACATTCGACATTTGGCTAACAGCAACAATTCGTGTCCGCTTATTGATTAAAGCATTTAAGCTATTAATTGAAGGTAAAAAATGCTCCTCAATAGCCCAACGGATCACTCGAGCGCCTGTTTGTTCCGCTAGTATCAACCAAGGAATAAGGTTTGCATGGTGTTCTTGCTCACTAACAATTATTTCATCACCTGCTTGTAAGCGTGGACGAAAATAACCTTGAGCAATAAAGTTGAGTGATTCTGTGGTGCCTTTTGTCCAAATAATCGTATCACTATCAGCACTATTGATTAATTCGGCAACTTGTTGACGTGTCGCCTCATATTGTTGCGTTGTCTCTTTAGCATGCTGATATTGGCTACGGTGAACCGTCGCAAAATTATGGCGATAAAACGCATCTGAGGCTTCTATCATGGCGAGAGGCTTTAATGCAGTTGCTGCACTATCGAGATAAATAGTTTTTTCTTTAAGAGCAGGAAATTGTTGTCGAAATAAATCAGGTGAAAATACGTTCATAGTTAGGCTGTATTGGTAGACGAATAAATTTTCGTGATTTGTCGTTAAAAATAGGGCGTATAGATTATACGGTTAATTATATTTATTTATAACGGAAACCTAAAGGCACCCGTTTGTTATAAGTCATTGCGCTCATAATAACACGATTAAGATGATGAAAGTTCACTCAATAAAAAATCACTGAGATCAGATTAAGATCCTATTTTTTCTTGTTTTAATTTATTGGGGATAATTTGTAGTGAGTTTTTTTAGAATAAAGATGATAAATTCATTATAAAAAATGGATGAAAACATCAAAACGGTATGTGTGAGTCATTCAAAAGTAGAGAAAAATAGGGAATAAAAAAAGCACCGCCTTGGCGGTGCACTATAAAATCACTATGGACAGACAGGGTAAATGTACAGGAAGTGAAAAAAAACAGTAGCATCAGCTACTAAGTCTGGAATTTCCAGACAACTTGCAAACACAACATCACAACCACAAAGCCAAAAGTTTCGCAGTATTACTACTACACAACTTTTCGTTCCGGCTTAGGAAGTGCGCTTACTATAGGTATTTACTGGCTAATCATCAAGGGACAATTTATAATGCTTCGCATAAAAAAAACTAATGATGAAAGTTAGGATCTACTAATAGCCAAAATAGGGGTTTAAGAACCGAATATGTCTAAACGTTTACCGCCATTAAATGCGCTTAGGGTTTTTGATTCAGCGGCACGTCATTTAAGTTTTACTAAAGCCGCTGAAGAATTATTTGTGACACAAGCAGCAGTGAGCCACCAAATTAAAACATTAGAAGAATTCCTTGGGCTAAAATTATTTAGAAGACGCAACCGCTCTCTTTTATTAACCGAAGAAGGGCAGAGTTATTACCTCGATATTAAGGAAATCTTTTCATCAATTAACGAGGCAACTCGCAAATTATTAGCTCGAAGCGCGAAAGGCGCACTTACTGTTAGCCTTTCTCCAAGTTTTGCTATTCAATGGTTAGTACCACGGCTATCTGGATTTAATCAAGCTTATCCGGGAATTGATGTGCGAATTCAGGCTGTTGATAGAGAAGAAGATAAGCTGGCTGATGATGTTGATGTAGCTATTTTTTATGGTCGAGGAAATTGGACTGGTTTACGTACAGACCGCCTTTATGCGGAATATTTGATCCCTGTTTGTGCACCATCTTTACTTACAGGTGAAAAACCACTAAAAACCCCATCCGATCTGATTTATCATACATTGCTACATGATACATCTCGTCGAGATTGGCAAGCTTATGTACGTCAATTAGAGATACAAAATCAGATAAATGTGCAACAAGGGCCTATTTTTAGCCATAGTTCAATGGTGATACAGGCCGCTGTACATGGACAAGGCGTTGCATTAGTTAATAATGTAATGGCACGTAGTGAAATAGAATCAGGTCGATTAGTAAGACCTTTTCCAGATGTCCTTGTTAGTAAAAATGCATTTTATTTAGTTTGCCAAGATAGCCAGGCTGAATTAGGTAAAATTGCGGCTTTTCGCCAATGGATTTTATCTCAAGCAGCGAATGAGCAAGAAAAGCTGGGTTTACTGACATCATCTTAATATTGCGATTGGCAAATATCTTCTAGATAGGAAGGAATAAACAGTGAATAGTCGTACATTGCTTATGTTTTCCGCGATTAGTGGCTTCTTTTATGTTGCTTTTGGTGCATTTGCAACTCATAAACTTGCACCGCATTTATCGCCACAACATTGGGAATACATTCAGTTAGCGATGCGCTACCAAATCGTCCATACCTTATTACTTGTCGGGATCGCGGCAATGTTAATGCGTAAAACCATTTTATGGTTTTATTGGGCAGGTATTTTCTTTGGTGTTGGTATTCTACTTTTCAGTGGTAGCCTTTATTGTATGGCGCTAACACAAGTTAGGTTGTTATCTTATTTTACGCCAATTGGTGGATTTAGTTTTCTTATTGGTTGGGCTTTAATTTTTATTGGCGCTTTGCGTCTAAGGGCACCGGCGTCTCGCCATGAATAAAGTTGCATTATATTGTCGCCAAGGTTTTGAAAAAGAGTGCGCGGCTGAGATTACGGATAAAGCAGGTCAAATCGGCGTTTATGGCTTTCCTCGTGTTAAAGAGGGAAGCGGTTATGTGATCTTTGAATGCTACCAAGAAGGTGAAGCAGACAAGATCGCGCGTGAAGTGAGTTTCCGTGAATTAATTTTTGCTCGTCAGATGTTTGTAACAGGTGAATTACTTAAAGATTTACCGCCAGAAGATAGAATCACACCGATTGTTGGAATGTTAAAAGGTGCTGTCGAAAAAGCGGGTGAACTTCGAGTTGAAGTTGCAGATACTAACGAAAGCAAAGAATTATTAAAATTCTGCCGTAAATTTACGGTGCCATTACGTAATCATTTACGTAATGAGAAAATTTTGCTGAAAGTAGAGAATTTTAGCCGCCCTATTATCCATGTGTTTTTTATTGCACCGGGATGTTGTTATGTTGGCTACTCTTATAGTTTTAATAATTCCGCATTTTATATGGGTATTCCTCGATTAAAATTCCCATCAGATGCACCAAGTCGTTCGACATTAAAACTTGAAGAAGCATTTCATATTTTCATTCCTTATGAGGAGTGGGAAGAGCGTTTAGCAAGTGGAATGAAAGCGGTTGATTTAGGAGCATGCCCCGGCGGTTGGACATATCAATTAGTGAAACGCAGTATGATGGTACATGCTGTTGATAATGGCCCAATGGCACAATCTTTGATGGATACAGGACAAGTTCGTCATCACCAAGTTGATGGTTTTAAATTTGAACCTACAACTAAAAATATCACATGGCTTGTTTGTGATATGGTTGAAAAACCAGCTAAAGTTGCTGCATTAATGACAACTTGGATTGCTAATGAATGGTGTCGCGAAGCTATCTTTAATCTAAAACTGCCAATGAAAAAGCGCTATGAGGAAGTCTCTCATATCCTTGAAAAAATAAAGTCAGAGTTAGCGGAAAAAGGGATCAACGTTAAGATCCAAGCTAAGCACCTTTATCATGATAGAGAAGAGATAACGGTTCATATTCAAAATATTTGGGCTGCTTATCGACCAGATCGTGAGTTCTAAAACTGTTCAAAGCACATCGATTTGTTGATGGCAATAAAAGGCTAAGTTTATAAATAGAAACTTAGCCTTTTTTAATGGAAGCGAGTTATTCAAAGATATATTTGCTCGTTGAGTTTTAATAACTAAGAACTGAGCTATTTTAACCGTAACTGTTGTAGATTACCGTTTAATTGAATATCAGTACGTAATGTCGTGATTTTCCGACTGATAAATGCAGACTCTTTATGGGGAATAAGTTTGTTTTTCCATTTAGTCGGAACATCATCAATATGCAGATAGAGTGATTCTAGATCTGGGTGAATTTGTAAAAGTTCGGTAGCACTTTTAGGCCCAATACCAGGAACGCCTGCAACCTTACTGCTACTTACGCCTGTTAATCCCCAATAGTCGGTAAGTTGAGATGGCTCGACACCAAACTCAGCTCTAATAAATTCTAAATCTAACCAGCGTCGTTGAAAATAATCGCGTATACGAACAGAGGGCGAAAGCAACTGGCAATAGCCTTTATCCGTTGAAATAATCGTGACTCGAAAACCTGCACTTGCCACTTTAGTTGCCAATGTTGCGGCAACGTCATCAGCTTCATCACCACCTGAGTGCCAGCTCTGTATTCCTAAATTAAGTAACATTGCTTTAATTTCAGGTAATTGTTGTCGCAAGTCATCAGGCATTGGTGTGCGACCCGCTTTATAATCGGGTAACAGTTTATGTCGCCAGCTACCGTCTCTGTCGTCTTCGTCAAAAACTGCTACGGCATGAGTAGGTTGTGTGTGGCCAAGTAGTTGATTGACACTTTGTTCGCACACTGTAAGGCAGGAAGAACCTGATGCCGCATGAATGCGGCGGATCAGGTTTAAAGCATCAATAATCAGCAAATGTATCATAATAAATTAGCTGATAATCTCGTAACACGGTTGGTAAGCTGTACCACCGGGAAGTTTCATACGGTGTTGCTCAACAAAGCCTGCTAATAAAATATCCATGCGACGCATAATTTCACTATCACCATGAATTTTATAAGGGCCATGAGCTTCAATCGCTTTCATACCCACTTCTTTTACGTTACCCGCGACAATACCCGAGAAAGCACGACGTAAGTCAGCGGCTAATTTTTCTGGTGATTGATTTGTGCTTAGATTAAGTGATGCCATGTTTTCATGGGTTGGTTCAAAAGGATGTTGTAAATCAGCATTGATCTTCATTGACCAGTTAAAGCTATAAGCATCACCTGTGCTACGACGATTATCTTTTACCAATGGCATATATTTTTTCATGATACGAGCTACTTCAGGTGCATCATCAATAATGATTTGGTAATGACGACGAGCTTCGTCGCCTAATGTATTGGCGATAAAGTCATCTAATACATTAAAGTAGTCTGCACTTTCTTTAGGACCAGTTAAAATTAGTGGTAATACTTGGTCTTGGTTTTCTGGAGACATAAGAATACCAAGCAGATACAGCAATTCTTCTGCTGTTCCTACACCGCCTGGGAAAATAATAATACCATGTCCAATTCGTACGAAAGATTCCAGACGTTTTTCAATATCTGGCATAATAATCAGTTCGTTAACTAATGGATTTGGTGGCTCTGCCGCAATGATTGACGGTTCTGTCATACCAATAAAACGGCTATTTCTATAACGTTGTTGAGCATGACCCACAGCAGCACCTTTCATTGGTGCTTCCATTGCTCCGGGACCACAACCCGTACAGATATTAAGCTCACGTAGCCCTAATTCGTTACCTACTTTTCTGCCGTAAAGGTATTCAGTTTCATTGATTGAGTGACCACCCCAGCAAACGATCATATTAGGATCTTCATCAATATGAAGAGCTCGTGCATTACGCAAAATCGAGAAAATGGTATTAGTGATGTGAGTACTATTTTCTAAGTTCAGGTGAAGATCACGTTTTGCTGTTGTGATTTGTCCGTGAACAAACAGTATGTCACGAAGCACTGCAAATAAGTTAGCTTGTAATGAGCGAATAATTTTTCCGTCAACAAAAGCGTCTTCAGGAGGATTGACTAACTCTAGTTTTACGCCACGTTCACGGCGCAGTACGTTAATATCAAAATCTTGGTATTTAGATAACAGTTCTTTACTACTATCAGTAAGGCTACCAGAGTTGAGAACAGCGAGAGAACAATTGCGAAACAGCTGATAAAGATCACTGCTTGCGGTTCTCTTTAGCATATCAACTTCTAGCTGTGAAAGCAGATCCATGGAACCTAATGGGCTGACATGAGTTATCACGTAGGACTCCTTTTTCTCCTGAAATAACAAACTGAAGTGCAACTGATCTTGGTATAACACAGATCATATTAACATACAGGCATTATTCCGTTATTGTCTGGCTAATCGACTAATTTCTGGAACAAACTCACAATTACTACGCCAAGGATTGATATCTAATCCACCGCGTCGTGTATATCTTGCATAAATAGTTAATGTTTCTGGCGCACATAATTGCATGATATCGTGGAAAATTCGCTCAACACACTGTTCATGAAATTCATTGTGTTGTCTAAATGAAACTAAATAGCGTAGTAGTTTTTCACGATCAATCTTTTTACCCTTATATTGAATAGCAACTGAGCCCCAATCTGGTTGATTAGTAATAAGGCAATTTGATTTTAACAGATGGCTGACAAGGGTTTCTTCAACTAGTGTATCGGTTGTCGATTCGTTTAACCATTGCGCATCAAACTGATAATTATCAATTTCAATATCTTGTTCATCAATACACTCTCCAGCAAAATCAACAATAGGTTGTGATGTAAAATGCGAAAGTGGATAAATGGTTAGATTAACTTTGCCTTTAGCACAAGTCGTTAAATCTTTAAGTAAGGTTTTTTCGACGATATCCCAACTTTCAAAACGAGTTTGATTAAAACTATTGAGATATAATTTAAAACTTTTAGATTCAATAAGATTTTCAGTGGTTGCATCTAATTCAACATGACCAATAGCAACTTGTGGTAAGCCTTTGCTATTAAGCCATGAGAGCTCATACATGGTCCAAATATCACCACCATGAAAAGGTAAATTTTCAGCAGTTAAAGAGAGTGAATCTCGATTTAGGCTACGTGGTACACCTTGCAATAATCCGGCATCATATTGATCATGATATTGAGTCTCTTTGCCCAGAGATAATGCTTCAAGAGATTTATCACCTTGATATAAAGACATAATTTACATCCTAACTTTAGCTGAAAATAAAAGAAGGTTAATTATACTATTGAAACATCAATAGTATATGAATGCTTTATTTTTGATGCTCTGAATTAGTGACATAATCAGGTAACATAAAGGAAATTCTTATTTAAATAGATAAAACAGATAATCATGACTGAAAACATCTCCTCCGAACTAAAAGCCTTTACACAAAAGTATGTTGATTTATGGCAAGAAAAATCAGGCTTACCTCCTGCAAGTGAAGATCTTTATGGTGTTCCTTCTATTTGTATATCAAGAACAGGCGATGAAGTTGTTTACTGGTTACCGCAACCTTTTGTAGGAACAGATAAACTAGAAAAAGTTGAAAAAGCAATGGGGATTATTATTCGTCCTGAATTGCACAATTACTTTACCACTCAGTATGCTGGAGATATGCAGGTTCGTTTTAGAGAGATAGATTTCAGCTTGATCCAAGTGTGGAGTGAAGAGGATTTTATTCGCTTACAAGAAAACATTATTGGTCATTTGGTGACTCAAAAGCGTTTAAAACTTACACCAACATTGTTTATCGGCACCACAGATTCAGAAAATGAAATAATTTCTGTGTGTAATGTTTCGGGGGAAGTCATTCTTGAAACTTTCGGCAAACAGAAAAGAGAAGTTTTAGCTGAAAATTTATCTCTCTTTCTATCAGAATTAGTCGCTGTATATAATGAGTGACGTAGTCTATAAACCTTTTTTCTTGTGAGATATGTCTTACAAAAAAGCGTGTGTTTTTTTATCAAAAAACGTCACTGATAAAAATATAATCGGTTTATTTAAATAGAACAATAAGTTATTAACTTATTGTTTTTATTTATAGTTATGGCTCTTTAATTGCTTTTGTTTTGTGGGTTGTTTAACTAATCAATTATTGGCATTCTACGTTCACCAAATAAGGGACTGTTTGGTGACCGATAAAATGTAGAGTAATCAAGGACACAGGAAATAGGATATTTCCATTAATGTGGATACGGACTTAATCACAGGGATAGATAAAAACGGTCTTGCTTGGATGCATGTGTTGTACAGACAACTATTTTTCTTGTCTAAAAGGAGTTTCGGCTCCTTTTATTTTTTTATTTGTTTTCTGCTATTCCATCCCAATGTTATCCTTATTCGTAAGTTTTATATAAGGGATAAATGATGACACCAGAACAACGCATTTTAGCAAAATTGCTCTTGATTGAAGAAGAGATGAAGAACATTGAGCTATGGCAATTAGAATCTCCTACTGAACAAGCATTTGAAAGTGTTGAGCCTTTCTGTATTGATACAATGAGTGCTCATGAATGGTTGCAGTGGGTATTAATTCCGCGATTGTCATCGATGATTGAAAACGAGATGCCATTACCTAATAAATTCGCAATCGCACCTTATTACGAAGAAGCATTTAAAGAAGATAAGAGTCGAGATGTTACTGATTTACTCAATCATTTGCGTGAACTTGACGCAATGTTTAAATCATAAGGTCGATAATGCTAGATATTATTTATCAAGATGAACATCTTGTTGCGGTGAATAAACCTGCGGGTTGGCTTGTTCACCGCAGTTGGTTAGATAGACATGAAACAGTGTTTGTGATGCAGACCCTAAGAGATCAAATAGGGCAACATGTTTTCCCTGTTCATCGTTTAGATAGGCCTACATCAGGTGTTCTATTAATGGCACTTTCTTCTGATGTTGCTAGAGCGCTATCTCAATCTTTTGAACAACATAAAACAGAAAAAATTTATCACGCTGTTGTTCGAGGATACGTTGAAGAGGCGTCTGTTATTGATAGCCCTTTAGTCGAGGAGCTCGACAAAATTGCAGACAAATTTGCAACTCAACCTCCACAAATTCAAGATTGCGTGACGCACTGTCAGCCATTAGGTATTGTTGAAAAAGAGGTTGCGATTGGGCGCTATCCTACATCTCGATTTAGTTTATTAGAGCTACGTCCTGAAACGGGACGCAAGCACCAATTACGTCGCCATATGTCTCATATTCGACACCCAATTATTGGTGATACTGCTCATGGTGATTTACGTCAAAACCGTGGTGTTGTAAATCATTTTCAATCTCATCGCTTGATGTTACATGCAAGCCATCTAAACTTAATTCATCCAATCACATTGCAACCACTTAACTTAACAGCTAAATGGGATCTGCCTTGGCAACACCTTATTAATCAATTTGGTTGGCGTGGATTAAGACCTGAATTAGAGCAGTATGGTGAAGATTTAGCTCATCATTTTTAATTCCTTTCTTAATTTCAAATATTACTTTCTTTGTGTGACTATTAAGGCTTTTTTACTTAAGTCTTAATGGTTTGCGCAAATTTATAATCTATTTTAACTATTTGTAAAATATATAATTCTATTAATTGATCTGATCACATGTTTGAAACGTGACAGCTATCATGTATTCATTAAGCGATTTATTTTATGATGTAAAATAAATAAGGCTTATCATTAGATAAGTTTATGAAATAAAACCCACACTACTTTAAACAAATAAAAACTTACAACATATAAAAACCCACATTCCGGGAGTCTGCTTGATGTTTAAAAACCTATTTGTTGTTTTACAAAAAATCGGAAAGTCCTTGATGTTACCGGTATCTGTACTACCTATTGCCGGTATTTTATTAGGGGTTGGTTCCGCTGATCTTTCATGGATCCCTTCTTCTGTTTCTCAAGTTATGGCAGAGGCTGGTGGTTCGGTTTTCTCTAATATGCCACTTATTTTTGCCATTGGTGTTGCGTTAGGTTTTACCAATAATGATGGGGTATCAGCACTGGCCTCTGTTGTGGCGTATGGCATTATGTCTAAAACCATGATTGTGGTTGCTCCTTGGGTTTTAGGTTTAACACCAGCAGAAATTGAGGCTCAGCACCTTACTGATACAGGAGTATTAGGGGGGATCATCGCTGGTATTATTGCCGCTTCTATGTTTAATCGTTTTTATCGCATCAAATTACCTGAGTATTTAGGCTTCTTTGCTGGTAAGCGTTTTGTTCCTATTATTTCAGGTTTAATCGCTATTTTTGTTGGGATTATCTTAGCCTTTATTTGGCCTCCTATTGGTACAGCAATTCAACGTTTTTCTGAATGGGCTGCGTATCAAAACCCTGCTGTCGCTTTTGGTATTTATGGTGTTGTAGAGCGTGCATTAGTACCATTTGGTTTACACCATATCTGGAACGTGCCATTCCAAATGCAAGTGGGTGAATACGTAAATAGTGCAGGGCAAGTATTCCACGGTGATATTCCTCGCTATATGGCAGGTGATCCAACTGCGGGTATGTTGTCAGGTGGCTTTTTATTTAAGATGTTTGGTTTACCTGCTGCCGCGATTGCGATATGGCATTCAGCACGTCCAGAGAACCGTGTAAAAGTCGGTGGTATCATGATTTCTGCGGCATTAACTGCCTTCTTAACAGGGATCACAGAACCTATCGAATTCTCATTTATGTTCGTCGCACCTATTCTTTACGTTATTCACGCTATTTTAGCGGGCTTAGCATTCGTTATTTGTATCTTGTTAGGTATGCGTGATGGAACCAGTTTCTCTCATGGCCTAATTGATTTTATCGTATTGAGTGGTAATAGCAGTAAACTGTATCTATTCCCAATTATTGGCATACTCTATGCAATAACTTATTACTCTATTTTCCGTTTCTTAATCGTGAAATTAAACCTGAAAACTCCAGGCCGAGAAGTAGAAGATAAAAACGCGAAACAAGCGGATAAAAGTGCTATGGGACAATCTTTAGTCGCTGCGTTTGGTGGCAAAGACAATATCAGTAGTTTAGATGCTTGTATTACTCGTTTACGTATTGGCGTTAAAGAGATTGAAAAAGTCGATCGTGATGAGTTGAAAAGACTAGGTGCTGCAGGTGTTGTGGTTGTTGGCTCGGGTATTCAAGCGATTTTTGGTCCTAAGTCAGATAATCTAAAAACTGAAATGGATGAATATATTCGGTCTTTGGATTCTGGTAAGTGATAAATAATAGTCTTTAATTAAAATAACACGCTTAAATTTATTATTGGGCGTGTTTTTTTATATCATAGCGCATATGAATTAAACTCTTTTTTGAAATTATTATCTGCTATTCAATAATATTATGGTTGTAATATTATAATTGAATATGAGTAATAATAATGAAAATATATTTCGATAAGTTAGCAAAATTTTTACCTGCAAATGATAAAAGAGAGAATGTGGTATTTTTACTATCGGAAAAAATAGCTAATTGTTTAAATTCATTACCTAAAAATAGTTTTTTTATTTTAAAACATAAAATTAGTAACGTTTATGTTGATAAGAATTTTTTCACTGAAATAAAAAGTGAATTAACTGATGTAATTAATAAATATATAGAGGGTAATATTCATCATTTAGATAAAATTAATGAGGCTAATAATAAATGCGGTGGTGTTTTTTTAGATAAAAAAAATATTAATTGTCTTACAGTTATAAACCTTAACTCATTAGATTCTGTAAAAAAGTTTATTGAGACTATAATTAGTGAAACAGGTTCTTCTTCTCTGAAAGATAAAATTCTTAATAAAGATAATAATCCAGCTATTAATTTATTTTTTGAGAAGGGTTTTTGGGGTGGATTTGAGAAAAAATCTATTAGCAAGTTAATTCAAGAGATAAAAAACAAAACAATAGAGTTAAATCCCGGGTGTAACCTACCTTTTATAATAGGTAAGAAAGAACATATACTTGTTAAGTTAGGTAATGTAGAAGCTGCTAATAATCAAGTTAAAATAGAAAATAAAGATGACAATAATATTGAGACTCATGTTAATAATACATTAAATAAAGAAAAAATTGAATCTGCGCTTACTAAATTTGAAATATCATTTAATTTTCTTAATGAAAATATCAATAAATTATATGATGTAATAAATAAATATTATAAATTTGCAAGTCTTAATAATGCTAATAATACCTTTGGCTTTATTAAGGATGGTGATGAAACGCTTGAGGATATTAATAAAGTTATTAATGAAAAAGACGAAGAACAATCTATAAAAAAACATTCGGATGTTTATAATGAATGTAATAAAAACTGTAAATTACTTAATGTATTTCATCAAGATTTCGTTAAAAAGTTTAGAGAAAAATCTTTAGAAAAAAATGATATTGATAAATTATCAGAAATGATAAAAAAAATTGAATCCAATACGGATTCCTTAGCGATTGAATTAAAATCTCTGGCATCTTTCTCTAATGCTTATAATAATTATGAAAATAAAATAAAAAATAAAGTTTCTAATATAGCAATCAAAAATAGCTCTTGCTGTTCGATTAATGAAATCACAACAAAAACAAATGAATGCTTATCATTATTAGATGGTTTTATAAAAAGAAAGGAGACGGGTTTTTTGTCTAAAGTGTATAAGTTCTTCTTTCCTAAAAAACATAATGAATCTTTGAGTCTATTAATTAATTATAAGAGTGAAATTAATAAGATATCATCTTATCTTAATAGTTATAAAGAAAAAAATGAATATTTTACTATCAATGATATTAGTTTAATGGTTACATCAAGGTTATCTAAAATAAATTACCCTGAAAGTTTATTAGGTTATTTATATGGAGAAAAGAGTAAGTGTAATAATTTCATTCAGTCTCTTTTTAAAAAGGATGACTGAATTTATTCTCATTGAGAATAAATTGACAATATTATATGTTTGATGCTTAGTTTATTAGTTATCAAACAGTATTAAGTGGGCTAAATATTATGGCTAAAATCGGTATTTTTGTAGGGACTGTTTACGGTAATGCATTAGCAGTTGCTGAAGAGGCACAGCGTATTTTACTTGAGCATAATCATCAAGCTAATGTTTACGAAGAAGGCACACTTGCAGATTGGGAAAAATATTCAACAGTACTTGTGATAACGTCAAGTACTGGGCAAGGTGATTTACCTGATACCATAGCTCCTCTATTTCATGAACTACGTGATAATGTAGGTTATCAACCAAACCTAAATTATGGCTTGATTGCCTTAGGCGATAGTAGTTATGACTATTTTTGTGGTGCAGGGATGCAATTTGATGAATTACTGCAAGAGCACCAATCAAAGCGTATCGGTGAAATATTAAAAATAGACGGTATGGATGTCGCGGAGCCAGAAGTATTTGCAATAGATTGGCTTGAAAACTGGGTTGGCCTATTAAATTAAGTAGAAAATAATCTGATATTTAATTGGTTAATAAAATAATGAGCCATATTCAGTATTTTAAAACACCGCTTGTTTCTATTTTATACAGTAACTAAGCGGTGTTTTTCTATAAAACTGACATACATAACAGTTAAAATGCCTTGTTATTAACGACGAGTCAGTTTTTCTAAATCGGCTTCGATTTCAGCAATTTTATTTGCTACAACGTGCTCAAGATGACGCAAGTCGTCCAGAATTTTATGTTTTAAATCGACTTCTACTTGGTCTTGTTGGCAAATTTGATCTAATTCTTCAATAACATAACGTAAGTTAGTATTGATTTCATTAACTTCTTTAAAACCTTGTCCTGATTGACCATCAGAAATTGTTTTACGTTGGCGTGGATATTTAAATTTTACGCTTTTTGCAAAGAATTCACCTTTATCTTTGCGAAAATAGATTTTTAAAATATCGTTGTTAGCTTCTTGGCGTAGAGTATAGCGGTCAATATCTTCAGGATGCGGGATCCCTAAATTTTTTAAATTATCGTACATATATTGGCACCTGATAGAAAGATGAGTGAAAGAATAGCGAACAGAATTAATTCTATCCGCTGTTCTTATATTAGTCGATAGTTCTTAACAATTCATTAATGCCTACTTTTCCACGCGTTTTAGCATCAACTTTTTTCACAATTACGGCGCAGTAAAGGCTGTAACTTCCATCTTTGGACGGTAAATTACCAGAAACAACAACAGAGCCAGCAGGGACTCGACCGTAATGAACTTCGCCTGTTTCTCTGTCATAAATTTTGGTACTTTGACCAATATAAACGCCCATTGAAATAACCGCGCCTTCTTCGACAATAACGCCTTCAACAATTTCAGAACGCGCGCCAATAAAGCAGTTATCTTCAATAATGGTTGGGTTTGCTTGTAGTGGCTCTAAAACACCACCAATACCAACGCCACCAGAAAGATGAACATTTTTCCCGATTTGAGCACATGAACCTACTGTTGCCCATGTATCAACCATGCTACCTTCATCAACGTAAGCACCAATGTTGACATAAGATGGCATTAAAACAGTGTTGCGAGCGATGTAAGCCCCTTGTCTAACTGCTGCGGGAGGAACAACACGAAAACCTTCTTTTTCAAAACGTGCTTGATCATAATCAGCAAATTTCATAGGCACTTTGTCAAAATAGCGACTTTCATTGCCATCTATCACTTGATTGTGATTAATACGAAAAGAGAGCAAAACCGCTTTTTTCAACCATTGATGAGTCACCCACTGACCATCAATTTTTTCCGCGACACGCAGTTTCCCGCTGTCTAGCAGTGCAATAACGCTATTAATAGCATCACGAATATGAGGCTCAACGTTGTTTGGAGTGATATCAGCACGATGTTCGAAGACGTTATCAATAATAGATTGTAATGCTTGCATTAATAGTATTTCCTATATGTATTGTCGTGGGTTTCTATATTTTATCCTTTGAAACTAGGGCTTTTGTCAACCTTTCTACGACTTCATCCTTCATTTTTTGGTTTAATGCCTTATTTTCGCTATCGGTTAATACGAAGAAGTCCTCAACACGTTCGCCTATTGTGGTTATTCTGGCACCATGTAATGAAAGTGAAAGATCAGCAAACACTTTACCAATAATTGCTAATAATCCTGGACGATCTCGTGCAAATAGTTCCATATAGGTGCGCTTATTATGGTTAGAAGCGATAAAGTTAATTTTTGTCGGAACGTCAAAATGGCGTAATTTGGCGGGTAATGAGCGTGTTTTTGCATTGGCGTTATAAGGGGCGGATACAACTTGGATAAGAGCGTTGCGGATTGCATTATATCTATCAATTGCCAGAGGTTTACCATTAGGCTCTAACACAATAAAAGTATCCATAGCCATGTTATCGCGGTTAGTAAAAATTTGAGCGTTATGGATACTTAAATTGCGTCTATCCAATTCACCTGCAACAGATGCAAAAAGGGATGGTCTATCAGCACACCAAATAAAGATTTCAGTACCACCATGCTCAGTTTGTTGGCTGATTAGCACCATAGGTTCAGCGCTATTATGCTCAATTAATGCAAGCGCATGCCATGCAATTTGTTCTGGTGTATGTCGTAAAAAATAGTCGGCATGGCAACGTCCCCAAATTGCCTGCAATTTATCTTCATCAACCTGTTTCATTCGTAAAATAGTTAGTGCTTGCAAACGATGATGGCGAATACGTTCACGTAAATCGGGAATAGAGTGCATACCTTGGCGTAGCTGATTTTCTGTTGATAAAAAAAGTTCACGTAATAGGCTCTGTTTCCAGCTATTCCATAGGCTACTATTAGTTGCACAGATATCCGCAACCGTTAAGCACAAAAGATAACGTAATCGACTTTCATTTTTTACTTCTGATGCAAACTGAAAAATAATGTCAGGATCTTGAATATCACGTCGCTGTGCTGTAACAGACATAAGTAAGTGATGACTAACAAGCCATTCAACTAATGCCGATTCTCTTTGATTTAAACCATGTTGTTGAGCAAAATGAACAACATCTTGGGCTCCTAATACGGAGTGATCACCATGGCGACCTTTGGCAATATCATGAAAAAGTGCAGCTAAACGTAATAATTCAAGTTGAGGAAGTTTGGGATAAATATCAACACAAAGCGGATGTTGCTCGTGGTTTTCATAAGAATCAAAACTTTCCAGTTTTTGTAAAACACGAATTGTATGTTCATCAACGGTATAGGCATGGAATAAATCAAACTGCATTTGACCCACAATATTATTCCATTGTGGGAAGTAAGCCGCTAATACACTATGTTTGTGCATGGGAACGAAAGCACCAGAAACTGCACGAGGATGGCGCAAGATCTGCATAAAAACTTGACGTGCGAGTGGGTACTCACATAACGGCTGTACTAGATGCCGACGAGCGTAACGTAAATGGCGGAGTGTTGTTGAATAAATTCCTGTGATCTCTTTATGCTCAGCCATACGTAAAAAGAGGCGCATAATAGCGATAGGATCATCAAGGAAGCAACTGTCATCAACGACATCAATTAATGAGCCTCTTAGTTGAAATTCATTATCTAAAGGTCGCGGTTTTACATTAGGTTGCAGAGCAAGAATGGCTTCATCAAATAATTGAAGTAACATATCATTTAACTCACTGACACGACGAGTTACGCGATAATAATCCTTCATCATTTTTTCAACGGGCTGATTGCCTTCGCCTTCATAATTTAAAAGTTGAGCAACATTGAGTTGTCTATCAAACAATAGACGATTGTCATAGCGAGAAAGTACAAGATGGAGAGCAAAGCGAATTTTCCATAGTGTGTATTGGCACTCTAGTAGCTCTTGTCCTTCCGCTGGCGTTAAAAAGCCAAAGTTGACCATTTCAGAAACTGAAGCAGCACCAAAATGGCGATGTGCTACCCAAATTAGAGTGTGGATATCGCGCAGTCCACCAGGGCTGCTTTTGATATCAGGCTCTAGATTATAACTAGTGCTATGGTATCGTTGATGTCTCTGTTTTTGTTCTTCAACTTTTGCAGCAAAAAAATCAGGTGATGGCCAAAATCCTTGGCTAAAAATATGGTTAATTAATTGCTGATAAAGTGAATTATTCCCACAAATAAGACGTGCTTCTAGTAAGTTTGTTGCAACCGTTAAGTCTGAAAGACCTTCTAAAAGACATTCTTCCATTGTTCTAACACTGGCACCAATTTCAAGGCGTACATCCCACAGTAATGTAATGAGTTTGCTGACTTTATCTTCTGCTTCTGGTGATAAAGGTGTCTCACTTAAAAAGAGAAGGTCAATATCAGAAAGTGGATGTAACTCTTGCCTGCCATAACCACCGACCGCAATGATACTAAGGTCTGGATAATCGGATAATTGTGTATAGCGCCATAATTGTGTTAATAGTTGATCAATGAAATGGCTACGAGCTTGAAGTAATAAAGCGACATCAACATCATGGTGAAAAGCCTCTGTTAACCAAGACTGAAATTGTTCGATTGATTGCTTAAGTTCAGCACAATTTTGTGTATTTTCTGTCAGCAAAAAAAGGGAAGGGGGCGGAGTTTGAAATGCGTTTTTATGAGTCATTGTTCGTCTTCTTTCTCAATGTTTGCTTATGACATTAAGACTAATGTTAAAACGATAACCTGACTAGTAATTCTGCTGTTTCATAGCAAATAAAATAAAAAAAGCGACACATCTCGAAAAAATATGTCGCTTTTACATTTTTAGCTAAAAAAGAATCTTATTCGTTGACTAATACCGCAGAAATAAACGGTTCTTCTTCTTTGCGTAATGTCATGATTTCACAGCCATTATCGGTAACGACTAACGTATGTTCGTATTGTGCTGACCAACCTCTGTCTTTAGTTTTAACAGTCCAGCCATCTTTCATTGTACGAATACGGTAATCACCTGTGTTTACCATTGGTTCAATGGTGAATGCCATGCCTTTTTGTAACACAACACCGCTATCATCTGCATCGTAGTGTAGAACTTGAGGTTCTTCATGGAACCCTTCACCAATACCATGACCACAATATTCGCGAACAACAGAATAGTCATGACCTTCAACAAATTTTTGAATTGCTTTGCCAAGTTCACGTAAGCGAATACCTGGTTTAACCATTTTAATGGCAAGGTAGAGGCTTTCTTGGGTGATACGACATAAACGTTCACCTTGTATTGTTGGTTTACCTACGATAAACATTTTTGAAGTATCGCCATGAAAACCATCTTTAATGACAGTGACATCAATATTAACGATATCACCATCTTTAAGGATTTTCTCTTCGCTAGGAATACCGTGGCAAATAACATCGTTAACCGAAATACAGACTGATTTAGGGAAACCATGATAGTTAAGACAAGCAGGAATAGCCTGTTGTGCGTTAACAATATGTTCATGACAAATACGGTCTAATTCAGCGGTGTTTACGCCAGGTTTTACGAACGGTGCGATAATTTCAAGAACTTCTGCCGCAAGACGACCTGCGACGCGCATTTTTTGAATATCTTCTTCTGTCTTGATTACAATAGCCATTTGAGTTCTTCGTCTAGATTAAAAGCCACAATACGAATTAGATAACACACTTTGTTGTATTCATATTTTGTATTGCAGGTTAAATGAATGATGATGAGAAATAATTCTGATTACCATTTATAATATCAGCAGAAAGTAGGTGTGCCAATAAAGAGGATATGTGCAATCTGTCTGATATCGAGAATAATGACGAACATTACGCCTTCTTAATCTGATTGTCTTTACATATTGCGCTTTTCTATTTGGTGTTTTTCTAGCAAATTGATATTAGGGCAATATTTCTCATCATTGCGTTAGTCTCGCTTTTTTCTTTGTTCAAATGATGTGTTTTTATGTCAAATAAGCCCGTGGCAAACGCAAGTAATAGTGGTTTCTTGAGGTTATTTATGGTATAAAGCGCGCCGGAGTTCTGTTATTGCATCACACTGTGAGTAATAGCCGTAAATCTGAAACATTCAATTGTGTTAATTACACACACAAATCGGCACATAACGCCGGGGTGCTCTTATGTAAAGGCCAAACCTTTACAGCTGATGAGTCGGTCGTATGGGATTTGTGGACGAAATAACCCCAAATTTAAATTTATAGAGGTCTAAAATGGCAACTGTTTCAATGCGCGATATGCTGCAAGCCGGTGTTCACTTCGGTCACCAAACTCGTTACTGGAATCCAAAAATGAAACCATTCATCTTTGGTGCGCGTAACAAAGTTCATATCATTAACTTGGAAAAAACTGTTCCAATGTTCAATGAAGCTCTGGTTGAACTGAACAAAATTGCTTCTCGTAAAGGCAAAATCCTGTTTGTTGGTACTAAGCGCTCTGCCGTTGAAGCTGTTAAAGAAGCAGCAGAAAGCTGTGACCAGTTTTATGTAAACCACCGCTGGTTAGGCGGTATGCTGACTAACTGGAAAACTGTTCGTCAGTCAATCAAACGCCTGAAAGATTTAGAATCACAATCTCAGGACGGTACTTTTGACAAACTGACCAAGAAAGAAGCGTTAATGCGTTCTCGTGAACTTGGTAAGTTAGAAAACAGCCTGGGTGGTATCAAAGACATGGGCGGTTTACCTGACGCTCTGTTTGTTATCGATGCTGAACACGAACACATTGCTATCAAAGAAGCAAACAACCTGGGTATTCCAGTATTTGCTATCGTTGATACTAACTCTGATCCAGATGGTATCGACTTCATTATCCCTGGTAATGACGATGCAATCCGTGCGGTTAAATTATATCTGACCGCCGCAGCTACAGCTGTTCGTGAAGGTCGTTCTCAAGATCTGGCTGTTCAGGCTGAAGAAGGCTTAGTCGAAGCTGAATAATAAGGCATGCTCGTAAGAGCCCTTATTTAACCAGGTATTGCTATATATTGGTTAGGGGGCCTCAATAGGCCCCCTTTACACATCTGCTATGAGAACATCTATGGCTAGTCCATAGAAAAGTCGAGGAAGAAACAAATGTCTGGAATTACCGCTGCATTGGTAAAAGAACTGCGTGAACGTACTGGCGCAGGCATGATGGAATGTAAAAAAGCGCTAGTTGAAGCTAATGGTGATATCGAATTAGCAATCGACAACATGCGTAAATCAGGTCAAGCTAAAGCTGCTAAAAAAGCAGGCCGTGTTGCTGCTGAAGGTATCATCCTTGCAGAAGTTGCTGCTGATGGTAAATTCGGTGCGCTGGTTGAGCTGAACTGTGAAACAGACTTCGTTGCTAAAGATGCTGGTTTCATCGCTTTCGGTAAAGAAGTTATGGCTGCTGTATTAGCAGACAAAACTGATGATATCGATGCTCTGAAAGCTAAATTCGAAGAAGCACGTACTGCATTAGTTGCTAAAATCGGTGAAAACATCAACATTCGTCGTGTTGCTGTATTAGAAGCTGACGAATTAGGTACTTACCTACACGGTGCTCGCATCGGTGTTCTAGTTTCAGCTAAAGGCGCTAACGAAGAACTGATCAAACACATTGCTATGCACGTTGCTGCAAGCAAACCAGAATATGTTCGTCCTGAAGATGTTCCTGCTGATGTTGTTGAACATGAGCACCAAATTCAGATGGATATTGCAATGCAATCAGGTAAACCACGCGAAATCGCAGAAAAAATGGTTATCGGTCGCATGAATAAATTCACCGGTGAGATTTCTCTGACTGGTCAGCATTTCGTAATGGATCCAAGCAAAACTGTTGGCGAACTGCTGAAAGAAAACAATGCTGATGTTATCAACTTCGTTCGTTTCGAAGTTGGTGAAGGTATTGAGAAAGTTGAAGCTGATTTCGCAGCTGAAGTTGCTGCAATGAGCAAATAATAACGCTTAGCGTTAACAGAACCGCCTAATGGCGGTTCTATTTTGTTGTAATCTCCACTGGCTGTTTGCTTTTTTTTGTTAAAAAGAGAAGCTATCTAAAACCTCCAATTAACTAATCTGCTTAGGACAGAACACCATGGCTACCAATGCAAAACCTGTATATCAGCGAATTTTATTAAAGCTGAGTGGCGAAGCCCTGCAAGGCGCAGAAGGTTTCGGTATCGATGCGAGCGTACTTGATCGCATGGCTCAGGAAATCAAAGAACTCGTTGAATTAGGTATACAAGTCGGTGTCGTAATTGGCGGTGGTAACTTGTTCCGTGGCGCGGGTCTTGCTGCGGCAGGTATGAACCGTGTTGTGGGTGACCACATGGGAATGCTCGCGACAGTAATGAATGGTTTAGCAATGCGTGATTCATTGCACCGTGCTTATGTAAACGCACGCCTTATGTCTGCATTTCCACTGAATGGTGTCTGCGATAACTACAGTTGGGCAGAAGCAATTAGCTTATTACGCCACGGTCGAGTCGTTATTTTCTCGGCTGGTACAGGTAACCCATTCTTTACTACCGATTCAGCTGCGTGTTTACGCGGTATTGAAATTGAAGCTGACGTTGTATTAAAAGCAACGAAAGTGGACGGCGTTTATTCTGCCGATCCAACCAAAGATCCTGATGCAGTACTTTATGAAACACTGACTTATCAGGATGTATTAGAACGTGAATTGAAAGTCATGGATCTTGCTGCATTCACATTAGCCCGAGATCATAATTTACCTATCCGCGTATTCAATATGAATAAACCGGGTGCATTACGTCGGGTTGTAATGGGTGAAAGTGAAGGAACTTTGATTTCTCACGCTTAATACACAGAGACAACGGTATAATTTGGCGCTAACATCTAGAGTACGCCAATTCATTTATGTCGATATGATTTCATATCGACTGGAAGATAACCAGTTCCCAAGGGTTTATAACGTGATTAATGAAATCAAAAAAGATGCTCAAGAACGCATGGATAAAAGCGTTGAAGCACTAAAAAGCCAGATTAATAAAGTTCGTACTGGTCGTGCATCTCCTAGCCTTTTAGATGGCATTGTAGTTGAATACTACGGAGCGCCAACGCCATTAAACCAAGTTGCTAACGTTGTCGCAGAAGATGGCCGTACACTGGCAATCACTGTATTCGACCGTACTTTAGCACCAGCTGTTGAAAAAGCGATTATGGCATCAGATTTAGGTTTAAATCCTTCATCTGCTGGCACCATTATCCGTGTTCCACTGCCTCCGTTAACTGAAGAACGTCGTAAAGACTTAATCAAAGTTGTTCGTGGTGATGCAGAACAAGGTCGCGTTTCTGTTCGTAATATCCGTCGTGATGCTAACGATAAAATAAAAGCATTACTGAAAGATAAAGAAATCAGCGAAGATGATGAACGCCGTTCACAAGATGACATTCAGAAGTTAACTGACATGTTCATTAAAAAAATTGATGATGCATTAGCTCTGAAAGAAGCAGAGTTAATGGAATTCTAATTTTTATATCTTTTTTCGATAATGCCGCTCTTTAGCGGCATTATTTTTAATTATTTATTTGAAAATTCGTGCTTAATACCTTCTTTTGTCACATTATTTATTAAAGTTTTCATCTTTAATCCTCATTTACCTTGCCATACTGATATAATTCTCTTTAATTAAAACGTTGTAGACATACTGATTGATTAATAAATGAAACAAATAACTATATTAGGCTCAACAGGATCTATCGGAACTAGCACTCTTTCCGTAATTGAAAATAATCCTGATGAGTATCAGGTCCTTGCTCTAGCCGCAGGTAAAAATGCAGACAAGATGGCACAGCAGTGCCTTGCTTTCCAGCCTAAATACGCTGTGATGTCTGATGAAAAAAGTGCAAATCAACTTAAACAGTTACTCGCTAATACATCTTGTAAAACAGAAATTCTATCTGGCTCTCATGCGATCAATGAAATTGCAGCTCTTGATGAAGCTGATCAGGTCATGTCTGCTATAACTGGTGTTGCAGGATTAAAACCGACACTTGCAGCCATTGAAAAAGGCAAAAGAATTCTGTTAGCGAATAAAGAATCACTGATAACGAGTGGGCGTCTTTTCTTTGATGCGGTTGCTAAATATGGTGCGACAATTTTACCCATTGATAGCGAACATAATGCAATTTATCAAAGCTTACCTAAAGCAATCCAAGAAAATCTAGGTCATGCGTCTTTAGCGAATGAAGGTGTGACAAGCATTTTGTTAACAGGCTCTGGTGGGCCATTTCGCTATACGCCATTAGAAGAGCTGGATGTAATGACGCCAGATCAAGCGTGTGCGCATCCAAATTGGTCTATGGGGCGTAAAATTTCGGTTGATTCTGCAACGATGATGAATAAAGGGCTTGAGTATATTGAAGCTCGTTACTTCTTTAATGCTTCTGAAGAAGAAATGGAAGTTATTATTCATCCACAATCTGTCATTCATTCAATGGTTCGCTATCGAGATGGCAGTATTATCGCTCAAATTGGTGAGCCCGATATGAGAACACCAATTGCGTACTCAATGGCTTATCCTCATCGTACTCAATCTGGTGCAAAAGCATTAGATTTCTTTGAGATTCAATCTCTAGAGTTTATTCGCCCAGATTATCAACGTTACCCTTGTTTAGCACTTGCTATTGAAGCGTCAAAACGTGGGCAAGCGGCAACAACAGTGTTAAATGCGGCTAATGAAGTGGTTGTTGATGCATTTTTACACGAAAAAGTGAAATTTACTGATATTGCTAAAATTAATCGCAAAGTTGTTGAACATTTTGACCTATCAGAGCCTCAAAGTATTAATGATGTCCTAGAAATTGATAAATTAGCAAGATTAGAAACTCATCAGATAATCACCCAATTTGTATAATGGTGATTATATTTAATATAGGGTGTTTGTTCGTCTTTCTGGCTAATGGTATAGTTGCCGAATCACTAAAGACAATAATGAAAATTAACAGTTCATTACTAAGGCTATCGCTTTAGCAACTTTGGGGCTTTGCCAAAGGCCGTGGGTGACACGGTTTTTTTTTGTGCATAGGTTATCCGAAGAGGACTGTCTGTATCAGTATCAGATTAGCAAAGGGTTAAATTGAGTGAACTTATCCAGTGATGATTCATCCGCATCAAAACCAAAGCATGTTGCTATCATTATGGATGGCAATGGACGCTGGGCAAAAAAGCAAGGGAAGCTCCGAGTAACGGGGCATCGCGCGGGAATTAAAGCAGTTCGGGATGCAGTTAGCTTTTCCGTAAAACACAAAATTGAATCGCTAACGTTATATGCATTTAGTAGCGAAAACTGGAATAGACCAGAGCAGGAAGTGAGTTCTCTCATGGAGTTATTCGTTTTCGCTTTAGATAACGAAGTGAAGAGCCTGCATAAACATAATGTTAAATTAACGGTTATTGGTGATATTAGCCGTTTTAGCCGTCGTTTACAGGACCGAATTAAAAGTTCTGAGGCACTCACTGCGAATAATACAGGGCTTAATTTAAATATTGCGGCTAATTATGGCGGTCGGTGGGATATTACTCAAAGCGTAAAACAATTAGCGACATCCCTCGCAAAAGGGGAAATTAGTCTCGAAGATATTAATGAAAATGCAATATCTTCACATCTTTGCTTGCATAATCAGCCTGAAGTCGATCTTGTTATTCGTACAGGTGGTGAGCATCGTATAAGTAATTTTCTTATTTGGCAGATTGCTTATGCTGAGCTTTATTTTACACAGGTTTTATGGCCTGATTTTGATGAACAAGTTTTTCAGAATGCATTAGATGCTTTTGCTAAACGGGAAAGACGTTTCGGTGGTACTACATCAGAAACAGATACTATAAATCTGGGAGGATAACTTGCTTAAGTATCGTGTCATCACCGCATTAATTTTAATCCCTATTGTTATTGCTGCACTATTTCTACTTCCTCCAGCAGGTTTTGGATTAGTGATTATCGCAATATCAGGCTTAGCGGGTTGGGAATGGGCACAATTTATTGGCTGGCATTCTCAAGGCAAACGTATTGCAACAGGGATCGGTTTTGCTGCATTGTTACTCGTTATGCAGTTTTCTTTACCTAATTTTGACCACCTACTAGACACTCCAATGATAAAAAATGGTTTGTGGGCGGGTTTAATTTGGTGGGTAGCAGCAATTTTATTAGTTGTAAGTTATCCTAATTCAGCCAATATGTGGAAAAATTCAGTTTTTATTAAGCTATTGTTCGGTATATTGACGATTGTTCCTTTTTATTGTGGCATGATGGCGCTGCGTATGCTGGGTTATAACACTGACACTTATACAGGCGCATGGTGGTTACTGTATGTCATGTTATTAGTTTGGGCTGCTGACTCTGGAGCTTATGCTTTCGGACGTTTAATTGGAAAACATAAAATGGCGCCTAAAGTATCCCCAGGTAAAACCCTCGAAGGGTTAGTTGGTGGGTTGATTACGGCAGGTGTTGCATCGTGGTTATTTACTTATTTTGCACCTGTGACTGAAGTACCCAATAACTTGTTATTAATATCTGGCGTTGTCGTCATAGTATCGGTATTTGGTGATCTAGCAGAAAGCATGTTTAAACGTGTTGCAGGCATTAAAGACAGTAGCCAATTGATACCGGGACATGGTGGTGTGCTTGATAGAATTGATAGTTTGACTGCGGCTATCCCAGTCTTTGCAGGATTGGTCTTTCTGATTTCTTCTGGCTTTAAACTATAAAGGTAAGTAATGGGTATCCTGTGGAATCTTGCCGCATTTATTATCGTTTTAGGTATTTTAATTACGGTACATGAGTTTGGACATTTTTGGGTAGCTAGGCGCTGTGGTATTTATGTCGAGCGTTTTTCTATTGGTTTTGGAAAAGCAATTTGGCGCAAAATAGATAAACATGGCACTGAATTTGTTATCGCATGGATACCTTTGGGTGGCTATGTAAAAATGTTAGATGAAAGAGTCGCTGAGGTTGCACCTGAGCGCCGTCATCTTGCATTTAATAATAAAACAGTTGGTCAGCGTGCTGCGGTTGTTGCCGCAGGACCTATTGCCAACTTTTTGTTAGCGATTGTCGCCTATTGGATAGTTTTTATGATAGGTGTTCCTGCATTAAAACCTATAATTGCAGACATTCGTCCGAATTCTATCGCAGAACAAGCAAAATTAACGCCTGGAATGGAACTAAAATCCGTTGCAGGTATCGAAACGCCTGATCAGAATGCAGTTCGTTTAGCGTTAGTTAGTCAAATTGGTGCCAAAGAGGTTTCATTCGTTGTTTCAGATCTAAATTCTCTTTCTGAGAGTGAGAATATACTGAATTTACAACAATGGAATTTTGATCCTGAAAAACAAGATCCTATCTTGTCCCTAGGGATAATGCCTGTTGGCGCAAGGTTAGACTCAAAGATTATTGAAGTTACGGAAGGCTCCGCTGCTGAAAAAGCGGGTTTACAGGCAGGGGATCGTATCGTTAAAGTTGACGGTCAGCCAATTGATACATGGCATCCATTTACTTATTTTGTTCGACAAAGTCCAAATAAAGTCTTGGAGCTTCTTGTTGAACGTAACGGCTCGTCGTTGATGTTGAATATTACGCCGACAGCTGTTGCACTGAAAGATGGTACTGAAGTAGGGCAAGTTGGTGCGCAATTGCAAATATTACCTCCTGATGAGCAATATTTGATAATGCAGCAATACAACCCATTTTCAGCGCTCTATGAAGCATCTGATAAAACATGGCAGTTGATGGGTTTAACTGTCAAAATGATTGGCAAGTTAGTGGTTGGTGACGTCAAATTAACTAACCTTAGTGGACCTGTTTCTATCGCGAAAGGCGCAGGAATGTCTGCTGATTCTGGTTTTGTTTATTATTTGATGTTTATGGCGCTTATCAGTGTCAATTTGGGGATCATTAACTTGTTTCCCCTGCCTGTCCTAGATGGCGGGCACCTGCTTTTCCTGGTTATCGAGAAGATAAAGGGAGGGCCGGTATCTGAGCGTGTACAAGATTTCTGTTATCGTATTGGTATTATGGCACTGATGCTTTTAATGGGACTTGCACTTTTCAATGATTTCTCTCGCTTATAATTGGTAAGCAGGGACCGGTTAGGAAAACACAAAACAACGATGGCGATGAAAAAGTTGCTTATAGCGTCGCTGCTGCTGGGCAGCGCCACTGCATACGGTTCAGACGGATTCGTAGTTCAGGACATTCAATTTGAAGGTCTTCAACGCGTCGCCGTTGGTGCAGCATTACTGAACATGCCTGTCCGAGTTGGAGACTCGGTCGGTAATGATGATATCAGCCGAACTATCCGTTCATTATTTGCGACAGGAAACTTTGATGATGTTCGTGTCCTGCGTGACGGAAATACACTGATTGTTCAAGTAAAAGAGCGTCCAACTATTGCCAGCATTACTTTTTCTGGTAACAAAGCAATCAAGGAAGAGATGCTAAAACAGAATCTTGATGCTTCTAACATTCGTATCGGTGAAACACTTGACCGCACAATGCTAGCGAATATCGAGAAAGGGCTTGAAGATTTCTATTATAGTGTTGGTAAATATAATGCAACTGTAAAAGTGGTTGTTACACCTCTTCCTCGTAATCGTGTTGACTTAAAACTCGTGTTTGCAGAGGGTGTTTCAGCAACTATTCAGCAAATCAACATTGTTGGTAATAAAGCATTTTCTACTGCTGAGCTCGTTAACCGTTTCCAATTACGTGATGATGTTCCTTGGTGGAACTTAGCGGCTGATGAAAAATATCAGAAGCAAAAACTGGCTGGTGACTTAGAAACATTAAGAAGCTTCTATCTTGATCGTGGTTATGCACGTTTTGATATTGAATCGACGAATGTCAGTTTAACGCCAGACAAAAAGGGAATTTACATTACCATTAACCTGAAAGAAGGTGATAAATACACAGTAGAAAATACTGAAGTCAATGGTAATACTGCGGGCTACACTAAACAAATTGAAGAGCTTATCGAAATTGCACCCGGCTCTCTTTATAATGGCGCGCAAGTCACTAAAACAGAAAATGATATTAAAAATCTGTTAGGTCGTTATGGATATGCTTATCCTCGCGTTATGACAAACCCTGAAATTAATGATGAAAATAAAACCGTCAAACTGCATGTAAACGTAGATGCAGGAAACCGTTTCTATGTTCGTCAAGTCCGTTTCGCTGGTAATGACATCACTAAAGACTCTGTTTTACGTCGTGAAATGCGTCAAATGGAAGGTGCATGGTTAGGTAGCGATTTAGTTGAACAAGGTAAAGAGCGTTTAAATCGTTTAGGTTATTTCGAAACGGTTGAAACAGAAACTCAGCGTATTCCAGGTTCTCCTGATCAGGTTGATATCGTTTATCGTGTCAAAGAGCGTAACACAGGCTCTCTTAACTTTGGTGTCGGTTTCGGTACTGAAAGTGGCGTGAGCTTCCAAGTAGGTGTTACTCAAGATAACTGGTTAGGTACAGGTAACGCAGTTGCTATTAACGCGAGTAAAAATGATTACTCAACTTACGCAGAATTATCTGTGACTGACCCATACTTTACCGTTAATGGTGTGAGTTTAGGCGGTCGAATTTTCTATAATGATTTCCGCGCTAATGATGCTGATTTATCTGGTTATACCAATAAATCTTATGGTGTAGATGGTACATTAGGCTTCCCAATTAATGAATATAACTCAGCACGTCTTGGCTTAGGCTATACTCATAATGGTCTGTCACGTATGGAACCGCAGGTTGCAATGTGGCGTTACCTAGAAAGTATGGGTGAAAATCCAGGCTTTGATAAACGTGAATCGTTTAATGCTGATGACTATACTGTCAGTATGGGTTGGACATTTAATAACTTAAACAAAGGTTTCTTCCCAACATCAGGTGCGAGAAGTAACTTAAGTGGACGTGTGACTGTACCGGGCTCTGACAACAAGTACTATAAAGTCACTTGGGACGGTATGTACTATTACCCAATTAATGAGAAAGAGTCTTGGGTAACCTTACTTAAAGGTCGTTTAGGCTACGGTGATGGTTTAGGTGGTAAAGAATTACCATTCTATGAAAACTTCTATGCAGGTGGTTCGGGGACAGTTCGTGGTTTCCGTTCAAATAATATCGGGCCTAAAGCGGTTTACCTTGACGCAAATGGTAAGCCAAAACCAGGTGAGCCATCTAGCGATGCTATCGGTGGTAACGCAATGGCTGTGGCAAGTTTTGAGCTGATCACTCCAACGCCATTTGTAGATGATAAATACTCATCTTCAGTCAGAACCTCTCTGTTTGTTGATGCAGGTACGGTGTGGGATACTAAGTGGAGTAGCACTAACTCAGCTTGGACAGCAGGTATGCCTGATTATAGCCGTGCAAGTGATATACGTGTTTCAACCGGTGTTGCGTTACAATGGTTATCTCCTTTAGGTCCGTTAGTATTCTCTTATGCTAAGCCAATAAAAGATTACGAAGGCGATAAATCAGAGCAATTCCAGTTTAATATTGGTAGAACGTGGTAGCGATGTAAGTAAAGTTGATGCCTGATTCACAATGCTGAAAAAGGCATCCGATTTCTGACAAAAAATTATTTTTGGTTTTAAGGAGTTTAATCGTGAAAAAATTGTTATGTGCCGCTGCCCTAGGAATGGCATTGACCATGTCAGCAGGTGTTCAAGCCGCAGATAAAGTAGGTGTTGTGAACATCGGTCAAGTTCTCCAACAAATTCCTAACCGTGATGCGGTAGAGAAACAATTGGAAAATGAATTCAAATCACGTGACACTGAATTGCAGAACTTAGGTAAAGCATTACAGACAGCTGTTGAGAAATATCAAAAAGACGCGCCAACTATGAATGCAACACAACGTGCAAATACAGAGAAAGATCTGGTTGCTAAACGTGAAGCATATGCACAAAAAGCACAAGCTTTTGAGCAAGACTTTAGCCGTCGTCAAGCTGAAGAACGTAACAAAATCATGAAACGTGTATTAGACGCTGTTGATGCAGTAGCGAAGAAAGAAGGCTATGATGTGATCCTTGATGCTAACACTGTACCTTATTTCGCAGATGGTAAAGATATTACTGCTCAGGTTCAAAAACAGGTTAAATAATAGATGTTTTCAATTCGATTAGCTGATCTTGCTCAGCAGTTGAATGCACAGTTACACGGCGATGGTGATATCACTATCGCCGGTCTTGCTTCAATGAGCCTAGCAAATAGCGAACAAATTACATTTCTTTCCGATAGTCGCTATCGTGAAAAATTAAGTGAATGTCAGGCTGCTGCTGTTGTATTAACAGAAGCTGATCTTCCGTTTTGTCCCGTTGCCGCACTTGTGGTGAAAAACCCGTATCTTGCCTATGCTCAAATGGCACAGATAATGGATACAACACCGCAGCCAGCACAGGATATCCATCCAAGTGCTGTTATTTCTCCTGACGCTAAGTTAGGAAAAAATGTATCAGTGGGTGCAAATGCCGTTATCGAATCTGATGTTATCCTTGGTGATAATGTTGTGATTGGTGCCGGTTGTTTTGTGGGTAAAAAAGCACATATTGGCGATAATAGCCGTTTATGGGCAAATGTATCTATTTATCATGAAGTTATCATTGGTAAAGATTGTTTGGTTCAGTCAGGTACTGTGATTGGTTCAGATGGTTTTGGTTATGCTAATGAACGTGGTAATTGGATCAAAATTCCACAATTAGGTTCAGTAGTGATTGGTGATCGCGTTGAAATCGGTGCATGTACTACAATCGACCGAGGCGCATTAGATAACACAGTTATCGGTAATGGTGTTATCATTGATAACCAGTGCCAAATCGCACATAACGTTATTATTGGTGATAATACCGCAGTTGCTGGTGGTGTCATCATGGCGGGCAGCCTGAAAATAGGCCGCTATTGTATGATTGGTGGAGCAAGTGTTATCAATGGTCACATGGAAATCTGTGATAAAGTCACGGTAACAGGTATGGGAATGGTAATGCGTCCTATCACTGAACCGGGTGTTTATTCTTCAGGAATTCCGCTGCAATCGAATAAAGCATGGCGTAAAACCGCAGCTCTTGTGTTGCGAATTGATGAAATGCAAAAAAGGCTCAAGTCGCTTGAACGTCAAGTAGAAAGTAGCGACAAGTAACAATATACGTCATTGACGAATGTTACCCATTTTGCGACCTGCGGGTTAACTCACTTTTTGAGTCACAGCAGGTCGTGTCATTATTAATTAGACTCAGTTTTATTAGACAGGAAGAGTATTGCAATGAGTGAGAATCATACTCTGCAAATCGAAGAAATTTTAGATTTACTTCCACACCGTTACCCATTCTTATTGGTTGATCGTGTCCTTGATTTTGAAGAAAAGAAATTTCTAAGAGCAGTAAAAAATGTATCTTTTAATGAGCCTTTCTTTCAAGGTCACTTTCCAGGAAAACCAATTTTTCCGGGCGTACTGATCCTCGAAGCCATGGCACAGGCAACGGGTATTTTAGCATTCAAAAGCGTAGGAAAGCTGGAACCTGGTGAACTCTACTATTTTGCTGCTATTGACGGTGCTCGCTTTAAACGTCCTGTCTTACCTGGGGATCAAATGATCCTAGAGGTAGAATTCATTAAAGAACGTCGTGGTGTTGCTCGCTTTAAAGGCGTCGCTAAAGTTGATGGGGAAATTGCTTGCGAAGCTGAAATGATGTGTGCTCGCCGCCGTGAGGTCTAGCCTATGATAGATAAATCCGCAGTAATTCACCCTTCCTCAATTATTGAAGAGGGTGCGGTAATCGGTGCTAATGTTCGCATTGGCCCTTTTTGTGTCATTGGTGCTAACGTTGAGATTGGTGAAGGTACTGACATCAAATCTCATGTTGTTATCAATGGGCACACACGCATTGGCCGAGATAATCAGATTTATCAATTCACTTCTATCGGTGAAGTTAATCAGGATCTGAAATATCGTGGTGAACCAACGCAAGTCATTATTGGTGATCGAAACCTTATTCGTGAAAGTGTGACTATCCACCGTGGAACAACCCAAGGTGGCAATATCACAAAAATTGGTAACGATAATCTACTGATGATTAATACCCACGTCGCACATGATTGTATCATTGGTGATCGTTGTATTATTGCAAATAACGGCACACTGGGTGGTCACGTCACTTTAGGTGATTTTGTGATTATCGGTGGTATGAGCGCCGTTCATCAGTTTTGCCAAATTGGCTCTCATGTGATGGTCGGTGGATGTTCAGGCGTGGCACAAGACGTTCCTCCTTTTGTTATTGCACAAGGAAACCACGCGACGCCTTATGGGCTGAATATTGAAGGATTAAAGCGCAGAGGTTTTGCTAAAGAAGATCTTCATGCAATTCGTAATGCTTACAAAGTACTTTACCGTAATGGTAAAACACTGGAAGAAGCGCGTGAAGAAATTGGACAATTGGTTGCTGATAATAATAATCCGCATGTCAAACTGTTCAGTGATTTTCTGGAGAACTCAGCAAAATCTAACCGCGGTATCATTCGCTAATTAGGATATGACCTTGTCAGGCCAATTATCTACTACTCAGTGTCCGTTAGTTATCGGCTTAGTTGCTGGTGAAACGTCCGGTGATATCTTGGGCGCGGGATTAATCCGCGCTCTAAAACAAATGCATCCCAATGTTCGCTTTGTCGGCGTTGCTGGACCTCTTATGCAAGCTGAAGGTTGTGAAGCTTGGTATGAGATGGAAGAGCTTGCCGTCATGGGGATCGTTGAAGTTCTCGAACGATTACCTCGCTTATTAAAGATCAGAAAAGATCTCACTCAACGATTCTCAGAATTAAAACCAGATGTTTTCGTGGGGATTGACGCACCTGATTTTAATATCACTCTTGAAGGTCGTTTAAAGCAAAAAGGGATCAAAACTATTCACTATGTCAGTCCATCTGTGTGGGCTTGGCGTCAAAAACGTGTTTTCAAAATTGGTAAAGCGACAGATCTCGTCTTAGCTTTTCTGCCTTTTGAAAAAGCGTTTTATGATAAGTATCAGGTTCCTTGTCGTTTTATTGGTCATACAATGGCTGATGCCATAGCCTTAAATCCAGATAAAAAGGCTGCTCGTGAACATCTAGGGATATCTGAAGAAATCCCTTGTCTAGCACTGCTTCCTGGTAGTCGTCATGCTGAAGTTGAAATGCTAAGTGCTGATTTTATAAAAACAGCACAGTTACTAAAACAGCAAATCCCCGCTCTTCATATTGTTGTGCCATTAGTTAATGCTAATCGACGAGCCCAATTTGAACAGATACATCAAAATGTGGCACCAGAACTTGAAATACAACTTCTTGATGGGCAAGCAAGAGAAGCAATGACAGCGAGCGATGCAACATTGTTAGCATCAGGCACAGCTGCATTAGAATGCATGTTAACGAAATGCCCGATGGTTGTTGGCTATCGCATGAAACCATTTACTTTCTGGTTAGCAAAAAGGTTAGTTAAAACGCCTTATGTCTCGTTACCTAATTTGTTAGCTGGCCGAGAAATTATCAAAGAATTATTGCAAGAAGAGTGCGAACCCTCAGCGTTAGCACAACAACTTTTACCTCTTTTAACCGATGAAGAAAAAGTACGTCAATTAAAAGAGATATTTTTACAGCTACATAGTGACATTCGTTGTAATGCGGATGAGCAAGCAGCAAATGCAGTATTAGAATTGGTAGAAAAATAATGGAATTTGTATATCCAAAAGCAAATCTTATTGCTGGAGTTGATGAGGTTGGTCGAGGCCCATTAGTCGGTGCAGTAGTTACCGCTGCTGTTATTCTTGATCCAGCAAATCCAATTGAAGGATTAACAGACTCCAAAAAGCTAACAGAAAAAAAGCGTAATGCTCTTTATGACGAAATAAAAGAAAAAGCATTATGCTGGGCGATAGGCCGTGCAGAGCCAGAAGAAATTGATGAATTAAATATTCTTTGGGCAACCATGAAAGCAATGGAACGTGCTGTTGCGGGTTTATCAATAACACCTGATATGGTCTTAATTGATGGTAATCGTTGCCCTAAATTACCAATGGCCTCTCAAGCGGTTATAAAAGGTGATAGTTTAGTTCAAGAAATTAGTGCAGCTTCTATTCTTGCTAAAGTGACTCGTGATAGAGAAATGGAAGAGTTAGATAAGCTTTACCCTGATTATGGTTTTGCTAAACATAAAGGGTATCCAACTGTTTTCCATATGGAAAAACTAGCCTTATTAGGGGCAACACCCTATCATCGAAAAAGTTTTGCGCCTGTAAAACGTGCTTTAAATTTAAAGTAATCCACAGAGTAATTAAACACTATGGCAGATCCTCGTTTTATCCATCTTAGGGTACACAGCGATTATTCAATGATCGATGGATTGGCAAAAACAGGGCCTCTTGTGAAGAAAGTGGCTTCGCTGGGAATGCCTGCTTTTGCGATTACTGATTTCACTAACTTATGTGGGTTAGTGAAATTTTATGGTGCTGCACATGGTGCTGGCATTAAACCTATCATTGGTGCTGATGTTTACCTTGAAACAGAATTATTAGGTGATGAATATGCTCATCTTACTATTCTTGCCCGTAATAATGTAGGCTACCAAAACCTCACTTTATTGATTTCAGAAGCTTACAAACACGGTTATGGTGCTGTTGGACCGACGATTAAACAAGAGTGGTTAACAACCTACAAAGAAGGGCTCTTGTTGCTTTCTGGCGGTAGAATGGGGGATGTGGGTAAGTTCCTACTTCGCGGAAATCGCGCTTTAGTTGATCAGTGCCTTGAATATTATCAAACTCATTTTCCCGATAGTTATTATCTAGAGCTTATTCGTACAGGCCGTACTGATGAGGAAACTTATCTTCATGAAGCAGTAGCACTGGCTTCTGAAAAAGGTCTGCCCGTCGTTGCAACCAATGATGTCTGTTTTCTCGACAGTGATGATTTTGACGCACATGAAATTCGTGTCGCAATTCATGACGGTTTTACGTTATCTGATCCCAAACGTCCTAAGAATTATAGTCCTCAGCAATATATGCGCACAGAAGAAGAAATGTGTGAATTATTTGCTGATATACCTGAAGCATTAGAAAACAGTGTTGAAATCGCTAAACGCTGTAATGTCACGATCCGCTTAGGGGAATACTTTCTTCCACAATTCCCAACAGGGGATATGAGCACAGAAGATTTCCTCGTCAAAAAATCGAAAGAAGGTTTAGAAGAACGCTTAGCCTTTTTATTTCCCGATCCTGAAGAGCGACAAAAAAGACGCCCTGAATATGATGAGCGTCTTGATATTGAGCTGCAAGTGATTAACCAGATGGGATTCCCTGGTTACTTCCTGATCGTGATGGAATTTATTCAGTGGTCTAAAGATAACGGTGTTCCTGTAGGACCAGGGCGTGGTTCTGGTGCTGGTTCATTAGTCGCTTACTCACTCAAAATCACTGACCTTGATCCTCTTGAATTCGACTTACTTTTCGAACGTTTTCTTAACCCAGAACGTGTATCGATGCCAGACTTTGACGTCGATTTCTGTATGGAAAAACGCGATAGAGTTATCGACCACGTTGCTGAAATGTATGGTCGAGATGCGGTATCTCAGATCATTACATTTGGTACGATGGCGGCGAAAGCCGTTATTCGCGATGTTGGCCGTGTTTTAGGACACCCTTACGGTTTTGTTGATAGAATTTCAAAACTCGTTCCTCCTGATCCAGGTATGACGCTGGAAAAAGCGTTTGCAGCCGAGCCTCAATTACCAGAAATTTATGAAGCCGACGAAGAGGTTAAATCTCTTATTGATATGGCTCGTAAATTAGAAGGTGTGACGCGTAATGCAGGTAAACACGCGGGTGGTGTCGTTATTTCACCAACGAAAATCACCGATTTTGCGCCACTTTATTGTGATGCTGAGGGAAATAACCCCGTTACACAATTTGATAAGAACGACGTTGAATACGCGGGTCTTGTTAAATTCGACTTCTTAGGTTTAAGAACACTAACCATCATTAACTGGGCATTAGAGATGATTAATGCCCGACGAGCTAAAAAATCTCTCGAACCTGTTGATATTTCGGCGATCCCATTAACGGATCAGCGCAGTTTTGACATGTTGCAGCGTTCAGAAACGACCGCGGTATTCCAGTTGGAATCTCGTGGTATGAAAGATCTCATCAAACGCCTACGTCCTGACTGTTTTGAAGATATGATTGCACTTGTTGCCCTATTTCGTCCGGGGCCATTGCAATCAGGCATGGTAGATAACTTTATTGACCGTAAACACGGTGTTGAAGAGATCTCATATCCTGATGTTAAGTGGCAACATGAAAGCTTACAGCCCGTTCTAGAACCAACCTATGGTGTTATCCTATACCAAGAACAAGTTATGCAAATTGCACAGGTTCTTGCGGGATATACGCTAGGTGGCGCGGATATGTTACGACGCGCAATGGGTAAGAAAAAACCTGAAGAAATGGCAAAGCAACGCTCTGTTTTTGAAGAGGGTGCTATTAAAAACGGTGTCGATGGTGAGCTTGCCATGAGGATCTTTGACTTGGTGGAGAAATTCGCCGGTTATGGATTTAACAAATCACACTCAGCAGCGTATGCATTAGTTTCTTATCAAACATTGTGGCTAAAAGCCCACTATCCAGCTGAATTTATGGCTGCTGTAATGACGGCTGATATGGATAACACTGAAAAAGTGGTGGGATTGGTTGATGAATGTTGGAGAATGGGCTTAAAGGTTCTTCCTCCTGATATTAATAGTGGTCTTTATCATTTCCACGTAAATGATGAAGGCGAAATCGTTTATGGTATTGGTGCTATTAAAGGTGTGGGTGAAGGGCCAATTGAAGCAATTGTAGAGGCGCGTCAGCAAGGCGGTCACTTTAAAGATATTTTTGATCTCTGTGCTAGAACAGAAACCAAAAAATTGAATCGCCGAGTGATGGAAAAACTGATAATGTCAGGCGCATTCGATAAGCTGGGACCTCATCGTGCTGCTTTAATGTCTTCATTAGAAGATGCATTAAAAGCCGCAGACCAACATGCCAAGGCTGAAGCAATAGGCCAATCGGATATGTTTGGTGTGTTAGCTGAAGCGCCTGAACAAGTTGAGCGTTCTTATGCCAATATACCTAAATGGCCAGACCAAGTCGTTTTAGAAGGTGAGCGAGAGACGTTAGGTTTATATTTAACAGGTCATCCGATCACACGTTATTTAAAAGAAATTGAACGATATGCGGCAGGAACGCGTCTAAAAGATTTAGTACCAACACCTCGTGGTCAAATGGTGAAGGTAGCAGGCTTAGTACTTGCTTCTAAAGTATTTACAACGAAACGCGGAAATCGGATCGGCGTTTGTACCTTAGATGATCGTTCAGGTCGCTTAGAAATTATGTTATTTTCTGATGCATTGGATAAATACCAACATTTATTAGAACAAGACAAGATTTTAATTGCTACTGGGCAGGTCAGCTTTGATGATTTCAATGGTGGGCTTAAAATGACAGTCCGCGAACTTATGGATATCAACGAAGCCCGTGAAAAATATGCACGAGGACTTGCTATCTCATTATCAGACAGGCAAATTAATGAGCAATTATTAAATCGTCTTCGCGGTGTTTTAGAACCTCATCGTTCAGGCACGATACCGGTTCATCTTTATTTTGAAAAGCATGATGCCTGCGCACGTTTACGATTTGGTGCGACTTGGCGTGTAACGCCAACAGATATGCTTTTAACGGATCTGCGAACTCTGCTGGGTAATGAGCAGGTAGAATTAGAATTTGACTAAAATAGGAATGTTATGAGTCTTAATTTTCTGGATTTTGAACAGCCAATTGCCGAGTTAGAAGCGAAAATTGATTCGCTAACCGCAGTTAGCCAACATGATGAAAAAATTGATATTAATATCGATGAAGAAGTTTCACGCTTAAGAGAAAAAAGCCTAGAGCTAACGCGTAAGATTTTTTCTGATCTTGGTGCATGGCAAGTAGCACAACTTGCACGTCATCCATTAAGACCTTACACACTGGATTATATTCATCGTATCTTTACTGACTTCCAAGAATTAGCAGGCGACCGTGCTTATGCTGATGATAAAGCCATTGTTGGTGGTATCGCTCGTTTAGATGGTCGTCCAGTGATGGTTATTGGGCACCAAAAAGGGCGTGAAACGAAAGAGAAAATCCGCCGTAACTTTGGTATGCCAGCGCCAGAAGGCTATCGCAAAGCGCTTCGTTTAATGGAAATGGCGCAACGTTTTAATCTTCCTATTATCACTTTTATTGATACTCCAGGTGCTTATCCTGGTGTTGGTGCTGAAGAGCGCGGTCAATCAGAAGCGATTGCACGTAACTTACGTGAAATGTCACGCTTTGGCGTGCCAATCATCTGTACTGTTATTGGCGAAGGTGGTTCTGGTGGTGCACTGGCCATTGGTGTTGGTGATAAAGTGAATATGCTGCAATACAGCACCTATTCTGTTATTTCACCAGAAGGTTGTGCATCTATCCTTTGGAAAAGTGCTGATAAAGCACCATTAGCCGCAGAAGCGATGGGTATCACTGCAAATCGTTTAAAAGAGCTTAAGCTGATTGATACAGTTATTCCTGAGCCTTTAGGTGGCGCACATCGTCACTATGATGAAATTGCAGCGTCTTTAAAAGCACAAATCAAAGCTGATTTAGACGAGTTAGATGCATTTGAATCAGAAGAGCTAACAAACCGTCGCTACCAACGTTTAATGGAATACGGTTACTGCTGATAGCGCCACGTTATTCAAAAAGTAAAAGAAAACCTCATGTTGATATGAACTGCACCCCAAAAGTTGGACACCAACTTTGGGGTGTTTTTGTCTCTAAAAACTATCCTCATTGAGATAATAAAATGAGGTTATATTCACTATAATGCATTATATATCAATGTGTTAAGTTGGTCTCAAAAACAATATTAATTCACTTTTTTACTAAAAGAATAATCAACCCTATCTATTATTTTATAGGGTCATTTACTTCTTTTGTGAGGAAAAAGCGATGATATCGTTTAATGGTAAGGTTGGGATAATTACAGGTGGTAATAGCGGGATTGGATTAGCTTCTGCGGAAAAGTTTCTATCTTTAGGCGCATCTGTTGTTATCACTGGCAGTAATTTAACCCGAGGGCAAAAAGCAGAAAAATACCTAAAAGAAAAAGGGCTTTCGGGTGAATTTATACAAATGGATGTGAAAAGTGAAAAAGAGAACGAACAACTTATTGATTATGTAGTAAATAAATATGGGCGACTGGATTTCATCTTTGCTAATGCTGGTATTTTAACTGATAACATCGCAGATAAATTAGAATATGAAAAATGGAAAGGAGTATTAGACGTTAATCTTAATGGGCTCTTTCTGATTAATCGTACAGCTATTCAATATTGGCTGAAAAACAAACTATCAGGTGCAATTGTTAATTGTAGCTCGATTTGCTCTTTTGTTGGTCAACACGAGTTTCCTGCCTATTGTGCATCAAAAGGTGGTGTTAAATTACTGACACAAACACTTGCTATTGATTATGCAAGCAAAGGTATTCGTATTAATGCGGTTTGTCCAGGTTATATTGATACACCTTTATTAGAAGGGCGTGAACTAGATAAGCAAAAGTTGGCGACATTGCACCCGATTGGTCGTCTTGGTAAGCCAGAAGAAGTGGCTAATGTTGTAGCATTTTTGGCTAGTGACGCAGCTTCGTTTGTCACTGGAGCCTCTTATTTGGTCGATGGTGGTTTTACAGCATAAATAGCTTTTGTTCAAAGGCAGAATAATCAATATTCTGCTTTCTTTTGGCTCTTTCTATGAGCCATTCAAGATCCTTGGATATGGTATTAATTGCAGGAATGCTTTGTATTCGTGCAAAATCAGGTAGAAAAGCTTAACATAATCATCTGAATTCACAGATAAATGATAATGCTATGGAACTGGAAAACTGTTCACTTCTTGAAGAAATCAAACAACAGATTGATCCTTACACTAAAATTTTGGTGGGTTTTAGTGGTGGGGTAGATTCAACAGTTTTATTGCATGGGCTTGTTCGTTTGCGTGATGAATTCCAGTTACCTTTAGAATTAACAGCTATCTATATTCATCATGGATTAAATATCAAAGCAGATGATTGGCTTGCCCACTGTAAACAATATTGTCAGCAATGGCGTGTCGATTTTATCAGTGAAAAAGTGAATGTAGACCCTAAAGAAGGCGGTCTTGAGAATGGTGCAAGAGAGGCGCGTTATCAAGCTTTTCGCCGATATTTACAGCCACAACAAGTATTAGTGACTGCTCAACACCAAGATGATCAAGCTGAAACTTTTTTACTGGCTTTAAAGCGAGGCAGTGGCCCTGCTGGATTGTCTTCAATGCCTGCCAAGATGGTGTTTGAGAATGGTTATTTACTTCGACCATTACTTAATATTACTCGTGGGCAAATCGAGTCCTATGCGACAGAGCAACGATTAATTTGGATAGAAGACGATAGTAATCAAGATGATCGTTATGATCGCAATTTTTTACGATTGCGTGTTATGCCCTTACTAGCTCAACGTTGGCCTCATTTTTCACAAGCGGTAACTAGAAGTGCTGCATTGTGTGGTGAACAAGAAGCACTACTAGACGAACTATTAGATTCTGAACTTAATAGTTTAATGGACAGTGAACACAGCTTAGATATTAATCAACTTGCCCATTGTAGTGTTATAAAGCGCAATGCTTTACTGAGGCGCTGGTTTGCTAAACACAATAAAACCATGCCTTCAAGACAACAAATATTACGACTATGGCAAGAAGTGGCTTTAGCCAAAGCGGATGCTGAACCTAGATTACAATTTTATCAAGATGAAGTCAGACGTTATAAACAGCGCCTTTATCTAGTTCCAATCATTAAAGAGCCTGCTGAGCCTGCTGAGCCTGCTATTGAGTGGTCGCTCAATGAGCCTTTATGTTTACCTAATGGATTAGGTGCTCTATCACTCGTAGCCGAAACTGGAAAAAACACTGTCAGAAAGCCTTCGAGTGATGAAAAAGTCACTGTGCGTTTTGGTTTAACACAAGCATCTTTACGTATTGTAGGGCGAGAGCATGCTCGACATAGTAAAAAGATTTGGCAAGAGCTTGAAGTTGCACCTTGGCGTAGAACCCGGATCCCTTTGATTTATTATAATGATACGTTAATTGCAGCTATTGACACATTTGTTACTTTTGAGGGAAAAGCAACATCAGAACACGCTATTACTATTGAGTGGCGAAAGGCTCATGAATGAACAACCGCCAGTTGGCGGTTGTTCTTTATTCGGTTATTCCGATTTTATAACAATTGTCCCAAGTTCGGGATTAGAAAAGCTGGCAATAACATCCAGTCGTAAATCTTTAGAGCCTTCAGACGTTTTGACTTTTAGGTATTCAACTTTCTTGCTTAAGAAAAGGTCATCCGCAACACCTTCAATAAGCTCACCATCATGCAGTTCAATATGGAGCGCTAAACCACGCTGGCATGCTAACTCCAGATACTCATAATCATCACAGTTAATTGGTTGATATTCTGTATTTGTTGACATATTCCCTCACCACTCTTTCGTGGCGGTGTTGCCGCCAGTGAATAATTCAGAATAAAATCATTATGCTGTTATTCGATGTGAGCACAATAGTTATTATAATAATTTTCTGAAATAGTTCTTTATTCGAAGTGATTTGAGAAATAATTAACAATTATAGGTGCATTTATCTTAAAGCTTGTTTTATTGCCCCCTTTTATTTTAAAAAATGTTAGAATCATATAGAGAATGATTTATTAAAAAGTACCCAGAATGTAGGGAGTCGATGATGGGGAAAAAATTTTTATTTGCAGCCGTTGCTGCTGGGTTATTTATACTGTCAGGTTGCCAAAATAATATTGGCTTATCACTTGATGGAAAAATTGTAGACCAAACTTACAACAGTATTCTGCCTTGTGCCGATTGCTCTGGCATCGACACGACAATTCTTGTTAATCAAGATGGCTCTTATGTTATGGAGCAAAGCTATCAAGGTTCACCTGATGATAAACGTAGTTTCTTTGAATCAGGAACATGGGTATTAGGTAAAGATAAGCTGACATTGACTAATAGTTATGGTGAGAAGAGCTATTATTTACCTCGCGAAGATAAATTAGTCATGCTTGATATTGATGGCAACGTTATTAATTCAGAGCTAAATTATACTTTAGCTAAGGTTCAACCTAAACAGCTTGCCGGCGAGTTCACTTATTTTGCTGATGCCGGTACGTTTAAAGATTGCCAATCAGGGCGTGTTTACGCAGCCAGTGGTATTGAATTGGAAAAAGGCTATTTCTCAACGGGTGTTGAGGGTGGAACACCTGTTTACCTCGAAGTAAATGGTTATTACAGTATTCGTCCTTCAATGGAAGACGGTCAATATGACCGAGCTTTAGTTGTTGCAGATGAAAAACCTCGTTTTAATCGTCATGGTTCTTGTGGAAATCATCGTGGTAGCAGAAGCTAAGTTTTAGTTATTCTATTCCTAATAAAAAACCCGCTTTTGCGGGTTTTTTGTTGCTCAATGAAGCCTCTTATCGTCAAGAGGCTTAATGATTAAGCGAGTTGCTCTTTGATAAAGGCAACAACATCATCAACATTGACTAGTGATTTATCATCACTACGACGTGCTTTATATTCGATTTGATTGTTATCGAGGTTACGATCACCAATCACGATCGTGTGTGGAATACCGATAAGTTCCATATCAGCAAACATTACACCCGGACGTTCTTTACGATCATCAAACAGAACATCAATACCTTGAGCACGTAATTCGTCATAAAGTTTGTCAGCGACTTCTTTAACACGATAAGAACGATGCATATTCATTGGTAAAATAGCAACTTGGAATGGTGCAATCGCATCTGGCCAAATAATACCGCGAGCATCATGATTTTGTTCAATAGCGGCAGCAACAATACGAGTTACACCGATACCATAGCAGCCCATAGTAACGATTTGGTTATGACCTTCTTCGTTTTGTACGGTTGCTTTTAATGCTTTTGAATATTTTGTGCCAAGTTGGAAGATATGACCAACTTCAATACCACGTTTGATTAGTAATGTTCCTTTACCGTCAGGGCTTGGATCGCCTTCAACAACATTACGGATGTCTGCAATTTCAGCAACAGGTAGGTCACGCTCCCAGTTGATACCAAAATAGTGTTTACCATCAACGTTTGCACCTGCACCGAAATCACTCATCACAGAAACAGAACGATCCATAATAACAGGTAGTGGCAGATTAACTGGGCCTAATGAACCTGGACCTGCATTTACAGCTTGGCGAATCTCAGCTTCAGTAGCGAAAGTTAAAGGTGCTGCAACGATAGCGCATTTTTCTGCTTTAACTTCATTAAGTTCGTGATCGCCACGGACTAATAATGCAACTAATGGGTGACCACTCTCTTTTGTACCATGAACAATCAGTGTCTTAACTGTTTTTTCAATTGGTAGATTGAATTGTTCAACTAATTCAGCAATTGTTTTAGCGTTTGGTGTATCCACTAAACGTAATTCTTCAGTTGCAGCAGCTCGTGGAGTTGCAGGCATTACTGCTTCTGCTAATTCGATATTGGCTGCATAGTCAGAGCCAGTTGAGAAGACGATGTCATCTTCACCGCTGTCTGCTAAAACTTGGAATTCATGAGAGGCATTGCCACCGATAGAGCCTGTATCTGCAAGTACTGGACGGAAATCTAAACCAATACGTGAGAAAATTTTGCTGTAAGCTTCATACATTCTGTCGTAAGTCTCTTGTAAAGACTCTTGAGAGATATGGAAAGAGTAAGCATCTTTCATGATAAATTCACGAGAACGCATAACACCAAAACGAGGGCGTACTTCGTCGCGGAATTTAGTTTGAATTTGATATAAGTTCAGTGGAAGTTGTTTGTAAGAGGTAATTTCATTACGAACAATATCAGTAACAACTTCTTCATGAGTTGGGCCTAAAACGAATGGGCGCTCACCTCTATCTGAAAAACGCAGTAATTCAGGGCCATACTGTTCCCAACGACCACTTTCTAGCCATAAGTCAGCGGGTTGAACAACGGGCATTGAAATCTCAAGAGATCCTGCGTTGTCCATCTCTTCACGAACAATTTTTTCAATTTTTCTTAGAACACGAACCCCTGTCGGCATCCAATCATAAAGACCAGAAGCGAGTTTACGGATCATGCCTGCGCGAAGCATAAGTTGATGGCTGACAATTTCTGCATCAGCAGGTGTCTCTTTTAAAGTAGAGAGCAAATAGTGGCTAGTACGCATTATTAGGTTCCATTAGAACAAAAATACTTAGGCTGACTGTCACGCCAGTCTATATCAATATAATTAGAGAAAGACTCTAGAGCGTGTTGATCTTTGCTGCTTATTTTTACAGCAAAAGAAATTTATAAAACAAGCAACATATTCAACATTTTGGGTTTGGGCATTGATTGATATTAACAATGACCACTTAAAAATAAAAACAGCCCTACGGGTTCGATTAAAAGACGTTTCACTCATTTTATTCTGCGTTGAGAGGTGCTAGCCTAGTTCACTAGGCGGCGAGCCCCTCTCCTTGCCTAAAATGCTTTTAATTCGAATAAAAATCGACCATCAAAGGTCAACACGCTCTAGTCTACCAGTGACTTAGGTCTGCCAAAAGGGGCAAAGCATTTTTTTCAATCTGATTTGTCTAAAGACATGAGAATGACTCTCAGATTAGATTATTCATGATAGCAATATCAATGAAGATAATAGCAAGTTACCGCGGTTCTACACTAAGAACAAGTGTCTGTTGTCCATTGACTTGCCAGCGAACATTGAATTCGAGTAAGTGTACCGCATAAATTCTATCACTTTGTTCTCCCTTTTTATAAGCAGGACGAGGATCTTGCTGTAATACTTGGGTAATAAAGCGTGAAAGATGAGGGTATTCACTTGCATAGTGTTGCAGTTGTTCGGATGCAATCTGTGAAAAGAAAACTGGCATTTCGTTATTAGGGGCTTCTTGTGCAAACCCTGCAATCGCATTTGGACGAGATTCTGCAAACGGTAAATAAGGTTTGATATCAAGAATAGGAGTGCCATCCACTAAATCTAGACTGCCTAATTCTAAAATAACAGACTGATTTTCGGCATTTACTTTTTTTAATTCAACTAACGACATACCAATTGGATTAGGACGAAAGGTTGAACGGGTGGCGAAAACGCCAATCTTTGCGTTTCCACCCAATCTCGGTGGGCGAACCAAAGGATGCCAACCTTGTTGTGCTGTTTGGTGAAAAACAAACAGTAACCAAAGGTGGCTAAATTGTTCTAAACCTCTGACTGCATCGGGGTGATTATAAGGGGTATGTAGAATAAGTTGACCGCCGCCATCCTGGACTAATCCAGGCTGGCGTGGAACGGCAAATTTTTCTTTATAAGGGCTTGAAATATACCCTATAGGATTCATTTGGTAGGTGTTCATTTTGTAATGAGTAGGGCTGTGCCTTCACAAATGGCGGATTGATAGCAACCTAAGCCTGTGACAATTTGGCATTCATGCAATAAAACGGCATTCGCATTTTTGTAAGCCGCTTTTGTTGCCATTCTTTTTTTAGCAATAGGTAAACTTGCTGGTGGGTCTTGTAATGTTTGACGACAAGACTCGCCAGCGACAATACCGAGATCTTTAAAAGGTGCACCTAAAAGGTCTTCTGTTTTTTCAACAATGCGCACTGAAGGTAAAGTTTGTGACCTCGGTTTTTGTGGTTGTCCTGGTTTATTTAAACGCATATCCGTAAATTTAGACTGATCAACATCAGATGATTTTTGCATTGAACAGCCTGTCATAAACAGCGCCATGATGCCAAGAAGTAGCAAGCGCATGTGCATGGGTTATATCCTCTTTATTATTGTCTATACAAAAATTAAACGGCACTAATTTAATGCAAATTAGCCAAGTAAAAAAGAGAAAGGCGAACAAATGTCCGCCTTTTTTATAATTAAGTTAAATTTTAACGTATTACCAGCCTTTTACAGCACCGCCGTTAAAGATTTTATTTGCAGCACTATCAACTTCATCAGTTTGGTAAGCTTGAATAAATTTCTTCACATTCTCACTGTCTTTATTATCTTCGCGAGCAACAATGATATTTACATATGGAGATTCTTTGTCTTCAACAAAAATACCGTCTTTTGCTGGTGTTAAGTTTACTTGGCTTGCATAAGTGGTATTGATTACCGCCAAATAGATTTTTTGATCATCTAATGAACGTGGTAATTGAGGTGCTTCTAATTCTACTAATTTTAGATTTTTAGGATTTTCAATAATATCTAAAGAAGTCGGTAATAAGCCTACACCATCTTTTAATTTAATTAATCCCACTTTTTCTAATAACAGCAGTGAACGACCTAAGTTAGTTGGATCGTTAGGGATAGCCACTTGAGCGCCATCAGGTAAATCAGCTAAATCAGTAATTTTTTTAGAGTAACCCGCGATAGGGTAAATAAACGTATTTCCTACTGCAGTAATCTTGAAATTACGATCTTTAATTTGTTGATCCAAATAAGGCTTGTGTTGGAATGCATTAAGATCGATATCACCACGACTTAATGATTCATTAGGCATTACGAAGTCATTGAAAGTAACGAGTTCTACATCAAGACCATATTTATCTTTAGCAACTTGTTTTGCTACTTCTGCAACTTGTTGTTCAGAGCCAGAAATAACACCAACACGAATATGGTTTGGATCTTTTTCTTTTTCACCACAACCAGCTAATACTAATGCGCCAACTAAAGCACTTACGACTGCGAGCGATTTAAATTTCAATGACATACATTTACCCTTATTTGATCTGTTAATTAAAAGGTTTCGATTTAATAATTGAAACCTTCAATCTAATTATTTATGTGTTGTCAGCTTCACTAAGCGATCGCCGAAAAACTGAATGATAAAAACAAGAATAACGAGTAGAACAATCACAATATTCATTACAGTTGCATTATAGCCAACGTAACCATATTGATAGCCAATTTGACCTAAACCACCTGCACCAACAGCACCACCCATCGCTGAGTAACCCACTAATGTAATTAGTGTAATGGTTGCAGCATTAATCAAGCCTGGTAAAGATTCTGGTAATAAAATTTTCTTAATAATTTGCATTGGTGTTGCACCCATAGAACGAGATGCTTCAATTAATCCTTGTGGGATTTCCAATAGCGTATTTTCGACCATACGAGCAATAAAAGGTGCTGCGGCAACAGTTAATGGCACGATGGCTGCTTGCAAGCCAATAGATGTTCCTACAATCAAGCGAGTAAAAGGGATCATCCATACTAGTAAGATAATAAAAGGGATAGCCCTAAAAATATTCACAAGTGCTGAGATAACACGATAGGCAGGTGGATTTGCCATAATTTGTTCAGGACGAGTGACATAAAGTAAAACACCAAGTGGTAGCCCGATGACAAAACCAAAGAAGCCTGAAACGAAGGTCATGACTAAGGTTTCCCAGATCCCACTAATTAATAAATAAACCATTCCTTCAGACATAACCGAGAACCTCTACTTTCACATGATGCTCTTCTAAAAACGCAATCGACTTTTCAGTATTACCATTCTTACCGTGTAGCTCAGCTAACATCACGCCAAACTTCACACCACCGGCATAGTCCATTTGTGAACTTAAGATATTAATATCTGCGTCAAAACGACGAGCAACGATGGACATCAATGGTGCATCAACGGATTGACCGTTAAATTCAAGTTTCAATAATGGGAACAAACCTTCTTCCCACTCTGGCTTCATACGTTCTTTGTAATCTTCAGGAATATCCAATTGTAGTGTTGATTGGATAAAAGCCTGAGAAACAGGTGTTTTTGGATGAGAGAAAACTTCACTCACTGCATCACTTTCAACTAATTCACCACCACTTATTACTGCGACTTGATCACAAATGCGTTTTACAACGTCCATTTCATGAGTGATTAATAAAATGGTGAGACCTAAACGACGGTTAATGTCTTTCAGCAATTCTAAAATAGAACGTGTTGTTGCTGGATCAAGTGCGCTGGTGGCTTCATCACACAACAAAACGTTGGGTGAATTTGCTAATGCGCGAGCTATTGCAACACGTTGCTTTTGTCCACCAGATAAGTTTGCTGGGTAATACTCTTTCTTATCTGATAAACCAACTAATTCAAGTAATTCATTAACACGCTTATTAATCTCAGCGCGAGGTGTGTTATCAAGTTCTAATGGCAGTGCCACATTATCAAATACGGTACGTGAAGACAGTAAGTTGAAATGTTGGAAAATCATGCCAATACCACGACGTGCTTTCGTTAATTCTTTATCAGATAACTTTGTGAGATCACGCCCATCAACAAGCACTTCACCTGAAGTGGGTTTTTCTAACATATTCACACAACGTATAAGTGTACTTTTACCCGCACCTGACGATCCGATAACACCAAAAATCTGCCCTTGTGGCACATGCAGGTTAATATTTGATAGCGCTTGTATAGAACGCTCTCCCTGCTTAAATACTTTGTTTATATTCGTCAGTTTAATCATGTTTTTCTTTATATAAGTAGATATGGGACATAAAGACTATTCTGCCCGAGTTAAAATAGATGTTAAGGCGTCTAGACGGCTAAGTCAATAAAAAAGAGTTGAAGACTAATAAAGAAAGAAAGCCGTGGATATCATTCTCTATATAAGAAAAAACATGCGATACTAATAAAAATATCTAAATGGAGTAATGCTGTGAGCAAGGGGATTTCTGCGATTTTCTTAGATCGCGATGGAACTATTAATATAGACCATGGTTATGTGTCTGAAATTGATAACTTTGAATTTATCGATGGCGTGATTGAGGCAATGGCTGAATTAAAAGCTATGGGATATGCCTTGGTACTAGTGACTAATCAATCGGGCATTGGGCGTGGCTACTATAGTGAAGATCAATTTTTACACCTAACAGAGTGGATGGATTGGTCTTTGGCAGATAGAGGTGTTGATTTAGATGGTATCTATTATTGTCCTCATCATCCTGATGCCACTGTAGAAGAATATAAGAAAGAATGTGATTGTCGCAAACCAGCCTCAGGTATGTTTATGGATGCAAAAGCACAATTAAACATCGATATGGCTTCTTCTTATATGGTTGGCGATAAAAAAGAAGATATGTTGGCAGCAAAAACTGCGGGAGTGGGTCATAAAATTCTTGTTCGCACTGGAAAAGAGATAACTGAAGAGGCACAACAGTGTGCAGATTTTGTTCTCGATAGCCTTGCAGACTTGCCAAAATGGCTAAAAAGCCACAAAAAATAGGCACTTCGTTTAATTTACCAACAAACGAACATTTTTTTTAAAAAAACTATTGCCAGCCTCAGAAAACTCCCTATAATGCGTCCTCGTTGTCACGGCACAGGGCGCTAAGCGAACTGACT
>NZ_JBLRMI010000004.1:0-397004 GCF_047921555.1 Proteus sp. LHD240705 | reverse complement strand
CCTAACCTAACCTAACCTAACCTAACCTAACCTAACCTAACCTAACCTAACCTAACCTAATCATCCTTCCTTTAAATCAATATCATAAACATAAAAATTTTAGTGGTGGTTCAAAAGAATATCAACCGCTAAAATCTTTCATTCAAAAAGATGCCTTATTATTCCAAGATGGTTGTATCGCTCAAACATATATTGTAGCTGATGACAATATGCGAGAAGACAAAAATAAGCCTATCGACACTTTTCCTTTTAAAATACTAGGCTACATTACATTAACTTGTAGTCAGGTTAACCTTAAAGAATATGATTTAGGTGATTGTGTTCGTGCTAGTTCATATGAATTTTTACCAGCTGTTAAAATCGCACGTTTAGCTGTTGATTCTAATAATCGGACTTCAGGAATTGGTTCAATGCTTTTTGAATATGCATTGTTAATGTCACTGGATGATATTCGTCCTATGGTTGGATGTAGGTTTTTGATAACAGATGCTAAAAAAAGTGCTATGGAATTTTATTCTAAAAAGGGAATGGAATTGCTTGATACTGAAGAAAATAAGAGTGCAGATCACCCAATTATGTTTATTGATTTGTTTACGTTGATTGAAAGTTAATTGCGTCATTCTATCCTTGCTCTACTTTTAGCTAATTTAAGAATATTCCAAACCTTATTTTCCCCTTCAATTATCCTTTTATCTCTTTAATACTTCTTATTTGTTTTTCAAGTCACTAATTTTATAGTTTGTTGATTTTAAATGAATTTGTTATTCTCATGTCAAATTATAAAAAATGATAGATAAGTAACATTTTTGCTTCCTTCATCTAACTCTTTTTATGTATAGAAAATAAAAAACCAATTTATAAAAAACTTTAGTAAAAAATTAAAATAAATTGAAAAAGTGTCGATAAAAGTACATTACGCCCTATTGGGCTTACTTTATCTTGTTAGTTGAGAAATTCGATGCGGAAACTTCGTAACATTACTATTCGTCTGATGATGTTAGTCATACTGGGGACTTTATGTGTGCTATTTGGCGGTGTCAGTCTTTATAGCGCATGGGCGCTAGAGCAAATATCCAAAGGTAATCAATCTGATAATCAAATAATAAAACAAATGGCTGCACTCAGTCAGGGAAATGATCAGTATTTTCGATTCACTTCTCGATTAAATCGTCTCGTTGAGGAAAAAGCAGAAGGCAAAGACGTCGATTTTACACAAGTACAATTGGCGATGGAAAATATGGAAAAACAGATCACGTATATGAAATCTGTTTCTCCAGGGCCGATGGATGAAAAAGTATCAAAAGAACTAATGGACGTATGGCAAGCACTTTTTGAACAAGGCGTAAAAAAGCAGATGGAATTAGCGCTCAATGGCACTATCGAGCAATATGTACATCATGCAAAAAATGTAACACCTGCGTTGAGTCGCGAATTAGGTAATGTAAGTGAAAACTTTAATAATGCCGCAAATATAAAAATTGATAGTACGATTGAAGAAGTGGATAACCTTATTGAGGTGACACAAATTGTTATTATTATTAGTGTCATTTTAGGAGGAATTATTCTGCTCCTCACTGATCGTTATTTAGTCGCTATGTTACAAAAACCACTCGAAAATATTCGCCAACATTTTGTGAAAATTACAGAAGGTGATCTGAGTCAGTCACTAGAACCTTTTGGTAATAACTGTGCTGGGCGATTAATACCGTTATTAAATGATATGCAAAATAGTTTGCATGAAGCGGTAAGTACGATCCGAATGGGAAGTGATAGTATTTATCGTGGCGCATCTGAAATAGCCAAAGGGAATAACGATTTAGCTTCTCGTACAGAAGAGCAAGCAACAGCATTAGAGCAAACAGCAGCAAGTATGGAAGAGATAACAGCTGCCGTTAACCAGAATATGGAACACGCTTATCAAGCGAGAGAGTTGGCTGAAGTTGCATCAGTGACTGTTGAAAAAGGCAATGAATTAGCTGAATCTGTTGTGACAACAATGGACGGGATATCTAATAGTTCAAGTAAGATTGCAGATATCATCAATGTCATTAACAACATTGCGTTTCAAACAAATATACTCGCCTTAAATGCGTCAGTGGAAGCGGCAAGAGCAGGGGCTCATGGTCGAGGATTTATGGTTGTCGCTAATGAAGTGCGTAATTTAGCAGGAGATAGTGCCAAAGCAGCTAAAGAGATTGAAGTCCTTATTGCTGATTCCACTGCGCGTGTAAAAAAAGGTGCAAAATTAGTGAGTGATATGGAAAACACGATGGAAGACATTTTGATGGGAGTTAAGCAGGTAACGTCAATAATGAAAGAAATCACTATTGCATCTGAAGAGCAAAGTAAAGGTATTGGTCAAGTGAGTGTAGCTATTACTCAAATGGATGGTGTAACACAACAGAATGCTTCTTTAGTTGAACAAGTTTCAGCGGCAGCTATTTCATTAGAAAGACAAACCGAAGAATTACAGTTATCGGTACAAAAATTCAATCTTGCTCATCGTTGATATAGAGAATATTCATAAAGTGTGTCTAAGGTGGTAAGTTTTTACTCTTTAGACGCATAAACATAATAAATCTAAAGTTTAAATTCTTATTATTCGTGCTTTTATTTAAAATTAGAAATAAGTTTAACTTAATCATTGTTCGAGTATTGAAACAGTAATGGTTTATAATTTTTTTCATAAGGAACAGAAAATCATTATTCAAATTAAGTGAGCCATAAATAATAATATTATTTCGTTTATACTCAATCAATTAAAAAGTACTTTTTATTTCAACTTTCATAATCAATCAGTGATTATGTTAAAGTTTAAATCGATTTGATTTTTAAAGATATAGATATAAATCCTCTCTAATATAAATAATAATAGAGAGGGCGATGAAGAATGTAGCTTTAATGTTTAGAGTATTTTTTTTATATACTGTTCGGTCTTGCTTATAATATTTTGGTATTGAGGATGATCGATATAAGCATCATTGATGGTCTTATTTATATCGTGGATCACTATTTCTTTTTGTTTATCTGTCAAAGTCAATAACAAGGCTTTTAGAACTACTTTTACTGCTGCAATTTCATACTCTATATTGACAACTTTTTTTTCCATAAGATCCTCAAAAGAACGACAATTTATTGCTGTGTGATAAATTATTTTTATATTAATTAATTGTTTATTTAAATCCAAGAAAAAATTAAATTGATAAAAGAATATACAACTTTATCGCATTTTTCGTTAGAACAGTAACTGTGAGGATATTTGAGATGTAGGAAATAGACACTCAGTAAATTTAACTTAGCGTTGTGTGAATGAAAGAAAAATCACAGTATATCCTATACAAAATAATCAATAGGATACTATTAGTACCCTATAAGAATTAGGGGATAAATTTAATAGCAATAGAAAATATCGTTTTCATTAGGTTTGAATAAGCTTTTTCACATATTGCTCAGTTAAGTTAATAACTTCATTAAGCTGAGGGTATTTGTTAGATGTATCCTCAAGCACTATAGATATATTGCCCAACATATCTCTTCGTTGTTTATCATTTAGCGTGGAAAGTAAAGATTTGATAACAATTTTTAGAGCAGCGATTTCACATTCAATTTCTTTTAAATTTTTATCCATGACTTACCTGCCAGTATTTAATGGATGAATAATATAGATAATTTTTTTGTTTATCACAATTATAGAAGCATATTATTTAGATATGTATCGCACATTATGGCTAACGTTCTTACCTAATATAAATTATTAAAAATAATTATCAAATTTTAAGTTTTATATGTGGTAGTAGATTGAAGTCTATTGATATTTTCTGACTTTAGAACGAATAAGATAAATGATTAAATTTGATCTCAAGCCCGATTCTATTTAAATCACTTTATTTTTGGTTATATAACAAACAGTTTTTAATTGTAATAATAAAGTATATCTCTTAAAGATAATCTATTTTTGTCTTTTGTTATTAAATGTTGAAGTGAGCAAGATTATTATCACTTTTTATCTATAAAATGTTAAAACTTTTATTTGTCAGTAGAGATATTATAACCAAATAAATTAAATTAACTTTGATGTTCAAAAAAAGAGCTTATGTTTTTCACATAAAGCTCTTTTTAGTCTATTTGATTATTGATTATTTTGCTTCACAAAAGCCACGTAGGCATCAACCCAGTTTTGCATAAAAGTTGCTGTTTTCTCTGAAAACTGCCCATTCTCAACCATTCCGTCATACCATTTTAGATAACATTCAGGTTGATTTAGCGTCGGCATATTTAAGAAGGCTAATGAATTACGTAAATGCTGTTGAGCTATTGCCGTACTAATATTACCAATTGAAACACCAATAATACCGGCTGGAATTTCATTCCAAGCATTCGTTCCATAAGGGCGAGAAGCTTGGTCAATCGCATTTTTAAGTACACCAGGTATTGAGCGGTTATATTCTGGTGTGACAAAGATGATACCTTGGCACGCTTTTATTTGTTGTTTGAAATCGATAACAGAAGAAGGGGTATGACTGTCATCATCTTGGTTATAGAGAGGAAGAGCACTAATATCGATAAACTGACAGGTAAATTCTTGAGGAAATAACTTAATTAAAGCATGTGCTGTTTGTCTATTAAACGAATCTTTTCTTAAACTACCGACAACGATACCAATTTTAAAATGACTCATCTTAGTTCTCCTATTTGGAAGGATAAAATGAATATCAATACCGATATTAGATATTCATTTTTTGATTTTATCTCGGTATTAAAAAACAGCAACAAAATATAAGGGTATTTTTTACACGTAAATTACGTAAATAAATGATAAAATTAGTATTATTATTTTTATTATTATCTGGTATTATTCCATCAATATAAAAAACGATCAGTTTATATGACAACATTTTTACTAAATAAATCCGATATTCAATATTTGATGTATTTAGTGTGATGTAAGTAGTGTTTTAAGAAAAAATAAATGAAATGATAGGAACACTCATTGCAACCAAGGGTGTTAGCCTATTTATTTAGTATACAGTAGGTAATAGAAAATTATAATAAAATGGCTTAAAATGCGACAACTCATATGCTCTTATTTAAGTCTGATCGGAATTAAGGAAAAATGATGTCCTTATTACAAAATAAAAAGAATGTCCTCGCTGTATTTATGGCAACCAGCGTCCTCGCCCTATCTGGGTGTGCGTGGACTGATCACACTCGTCCAATTGAAACGCCAGCGCCAACACAAACCACACAGCCTGTAGCAACTACTCAACCAGTGGCTGTTGCACAACCGCTTTCTATGGCACCTGCAGCAGAGCCTGCTGATAGTGGCGTAGATGCAAGAAAATTGGGGCTAGCACCACAAAGTGCTTGCATTAAACAACTTGATTCTTTGAAAACTTTTTCTCCATCTGACTATCAATCCATGATGAGTTCATTTAAAGAAATTAGCGAAATCAATGCGATGTACCGTAGTGTTCAAGGTACAGCAAGTAAAGATAGCTTAGATTTATTGAAAATGAGTATTGAATCAAAAACAGAAGTTTTATGTGCAAAAGTTCGCTATTTGTCGATTATGTCAGTTAATTCGACATTAAAAAAATTAGGTGAATAATTACTATGAAATTAAAGCAGAGTGTTTGTCTCGCTTTTATGCTGTTTCCAACACTATCGTTTGCCAATAATGAGTTTAATTCTGTTATTGAAGATTTTGACCGTTATTTTGAAACGCAAGAGCCAATTAAAATTGAGCCTAAAACATCTGCTACAATTTCATCGTCAACGAGAGCTGGTCAGGCTAATCGTGGAGTAAACCGCACCACAACAGCGACTCAACAAACAAAACCAGAGCAACGAGTTAAACCTTCTACGCCAGCTAAAATAGATAATCAGGCAGTCGAACCTGTTAAGACTCCTGATATCACGCTGGCAGAAAATTGCCCTGTGTTACCCGCCAGTTATTCAAAATTAAAGAGTGATTACACTCGTTATTTAACGCCGTTGCTTTCATTTGTTCCGATTAAACCACAATTTACACCAGAGGATCTTAATCGTTATAGCTACCGAAATAATGTAACGGTTTATAACCCGTTAGCTCTTTATTCAAAAGAGAGTTATACAAGGCCTCAACGTAATGACAACTTCTTGTTAGATATTATTCCAGGAACATTTTATTCTGTTACGGCCATCCCTTTTCACTTTGCATATCAGTTCAATCGCTCTGTACTCGATCATAAACAACCTCTTTTTAATAAAGAGCTATTAAATCGTTTAGCTGATACGAGAAATAAATACCAAACGTTGTATCAAAAATACACTGAACAGGCAGCTATAACAAAAGAGCATTTGGAAAAACTTCAAAATGCCAATAACCAAATTAAACAACTCGAATTGACGCTGGCTGAAACAGAAGAAAAATTAGCTACGGCGAATAACTTACTTACTGATGACACGTTAAAACAAGCTGTTTCCAAGCTACAAAGTGATTTGGAAACAATAAAAAAAGAGCGTGACTTATTAGTTAAGCAATTAGCTGAAAAAGAGAACGTATTACAGGCTACAACAGTAAAAAATACAGAATTAGCAAAACAGCAACAAGATTTTGAAAAACAAGCAGGGATACTTAAAAGCTTAGAGGCGAAATATACTCAGCTTGAGCAAGACAAAGAGCAATTAGAATCTCAGTATCAACAGGCTCAGGCTCTGTTAAAAGATGATAGCGCCAAAAAAGAGATTGATAAATTACAAAGTTCACTTGAAAGCATAAAATTAGAGCAAGAGAAGTTAATTAGCCAATTAAATGAAAAGCAGACACTACTCGCTAAAATTGAACAAGAAAAAGAAGCTATACAAGCTCAGTATGTCGAATCTCAGCAATTGCTAAATAGTAACAATGAGCAAAAAGAACAAGAATTAGCTAATTTAGAAGCAGCAAAAAATAAAGAGATAGCAACATTAGAAAATTCGTTATCAACAATAACGACTGAGCAAGATAAATTAACGAAACAACTCACAGATGTACAAAATCAATTAGCAACAATAAAGAAAGAGAAAGAAGATGTGCAGACTCAATTTGCACAGGCTCAACTTTTGCTAAAAGATGACTCTGCGAAAAAAGAGATAGATAAATTACAAAGCACATTATTGAAGATCACGTCAGAACGTGAAGATTTATCTAAAGAACTTGCATTAAAAGTGGCAGAAGCAGAAAAGCAACAAGATGCTAATAGCAAACTTGTTGAGGAACAACGTAAAGAAATAGCACAATTACAAACACAGGTTGAAAAAAATAATCAGGAACAAACTCAACTTAATAAAACGCTTTTAGCTGTCCAGCAACAAAAAGAGCAGGCAGATGAAAAACTAAAAGCAATTCCAGAATTAAAATTACAGTTAGATAATAAAATAACTGAATTAGCTGATCTGAAAAAGAGCTTATCTGCGGGTGAAAAAGCCGTTGATAGTTTAATTACTGATAAAAATAATCTGATAGCTAAGTTAGAGAAAGCGCAAAGTGAGCTATCGAATAAATATCAAACATTAGATACACAATTTAAAGAGAATAATATCGCATTAGCTCAAGTCACCACGAGCAAAACAGAAAGTGAGAAAACGTTAGCATTGCTAGAAAAACAACTCTCTGAAAAGCAAAATACGACAGATAAATTGAGCGCTCAATTAGCTGAAGCGAAAGTACAATTAGAAAAACAAAATACAGAAAGTACACAGCAAATTAGTACATTAAAGCAACAGCAAACAGAATCTATTGCTAAATTAAATGAGCAAATTAAAGCAAAAGATGCTGAATTAGCGAAAGTTAATACAGATACTAGTAATATTTTAAAAGAAAATAAAACGCTAAAAGAGCAGCTTGAGAAAATGGCGGGCGAAGGGCAAATGATTGCAGGACAACTTGCTTATGCTTATTCGATTATTGGAAAAGATAATGCCCAGCGTAATAAATCCATTTTATCTGAGATCCAAAAACAGAATTACGTACAATATGACGACAATACCTATTTTAAAATTTTAAAACAGGGTAAACCCGTTACATCAATTGCGGGCAAAACAGTTGTATTTACTATGCATGAAGAGCTAATGGATGGTACTGTGACGCTTAATTATGATAAAGCTAAGCCTCTTATTTTACCTTATCGCCAATTACCACTACCATTGAATACCTTTATTGCCAAAGCAGGTATCAATGGTAAAGCTAAAATTTATATAAAACCAGGTGGTGGTTATGGGAAAAATGGTGTTCCAGGGCAAGTGCCTCCAGAGTCCATGTCTATCGTTACAATTGAGATCTTAGATATTAAATAGAATAATTAAAAGTTAACATCAGCTCTTCTCTTTTTATTTAGAGAAGAGCTGAAATTTTATTATCGCCATAAAAATTCATCGTTCTTTAAGCAAAGATCTCTTTCTAATAACCAAATTTTTAAATTTTGACAATTTTCAGGATTTTTTGGAATACTGTTTAAAATCTTCCATAGCGGTTTTATCAATTCTGAACGTGGTGTTACACCTTGGATGTAATCTAGTGTGTTATTTATTTCAAAATTAAATACTGGTTCATTTTTCCAATTCTCTAAAAGTAACTTAATATCTTTTTGTAGTAGATCATTAATCACAATGAGTCGGACTTTATCTGAATTTAGTTTGATATTAATGTCATCTAAAGATAAAAAAGAATCACTTGTATTTGATAGCTGTTTTCTTTCGAATGACTTAATATTTTCACACTGCTTAATTTGAGACTCTAGCTCTCTTTTAGTTTTATAAAGTGTGAATAGTTGAGGGGCAAGATGCTGAACCCACCAAATAAATAGAGGCTTTATAACAGCTTGAATTAAGCGCATATGTTCATTGATATTGACAGTAGCTCTCAATGATTTATCCCAATCCATTGGGGTTAACGTAGAATTTGCTTGTTGCGTATGAAATGAACTTGCTAAGCCAACAACATCACGAATTTCTTCTTTAGTGATATCAACAAAACAGTATTTTTTTCGTAAAAACCAAGTGGATTGCAATAAATTGTCTAAGCTTTCACGACATAATACTCGAGATAATATTTTTATCTGATGTGCATTAACATCACATTCAGTGTCGCCGTTTTTATTAGACTGCAAAGAAAACTGTAGATCAAACAAATCATCTACAGTTTTTTTATCACTGGTTGCCATCATTTTTTTTAGTAAAGCTAAATAGTCATAATAATGGGCTTGTGGGGTATGTTTATTTTCTTTGATCACGATATAGAACTCACTCATAAGAATAAATTTCAAGTATTCTAACTATGAATGACTTTTAGATATTATGATATTCGGTCGGATTTTTTATAATTTTAATCTGATGTTTCTCGCTTTACTTGGTGTCATATTAAAACGACGATGGTAACTTTGTGTAAAGTAAGATTGGCTTGAAAAGCCTGACTCCATTGAAATATCAACAATACTCATTTCAGTAGTCAGCAATAGTTGATGTGCGTAAATAATTCTTCTTTCGCAGATCCATGTTCTTGGTGATGTGCCATAGACGTGGTTAAAAAGCTCTTTAAATGTTGTTAACCCCATACCAAATTCACGGGCAAATTGTTTTAGCTTCCAACTTTTTAAATGGTTTTTTTCCATAAATATTTTCAAGCGATCAACTTGGCGATGACTGAGTTGACGCAATAATGCCATTAAATCTGAACCTTGTTCCGTTGACAGTAACAGAATTAAAAGCTCTTCAATTCGTAACCGTGTGAACGCTTCAGGGCAGGATTGGGCGGTGAGATATTCAAAACCATTGCTACAAAAGTGAATAAGAGGAGAGTTTTGAAAACAAATAAAGGCACTAGAAAATTCTTCATCCCTTTCTATATTACACAAAATATCGTTGTATTTTGACATGAAATCTCTTAAGAAATCATCTGAAAGGGGTATCGCAATAATCTCTACAGGATCGGCGCCTTGTGTTTTTAATGTGTAATTGCCCTGTTGTAAAAAAAGAACTTGATCTTGGTTTGCTGTGATTGTATCCGTACAGTTTTGCAAAATAAGTGCATTTTTCCGAATAAGGAAGAGAGCTTTTTGTTCATTTTCTAGTATTTGATATTGTGGATAGAAAAAAGATTTTTTTTGAATCGCACAATTGTTTTGATTATTTTTGTCACATTGCATTGTATTCATAATTCGCCCAAAAATTATTATATGAGTATCACTGTATTTTTATAATGATAAATATAAGTACATTTATAAAAACACTTCTTTATTATTGAGTGCTATTAAAAATAAAAAGGAGACTATTTTCTTTAATTTGATGATGTTTTTTTTTAGATATTAGACACTGCATTTTGTTTTGCTAATTTAAGATAAGTCATTTTGTTAATTTAATGGGGTTTGGTATAAATTGCAAAAGAAAATTAAATAAGAAAAAATTTTTATTTGAGACCATAAAGAATGGTAAGTGCATTTGTGTAATCAATAATTTACACTTATTTTTTCAAGTGTTAAAGTTTATATATAACATGGAGTTATTCTTACTTAGTTTTCTTTACAGTGTAAATAAATAATAGATGCATTTAAAAGATAGGTATAATCATTGTTTTTTTATTGTGGTTGTTTTGTTATTTTATTGTTGTGTTTTATTTGAAAAGATAAAGTTCATAAAATGAAAGTTAAAACTAAAAAAGAAAACTAGTTTTCCCTGTTATATTAACATAAGTTATAAAAATAGATAAATAAAGATTAGTTTTAACAAAAAATAAACACAAATCTCACATTTAAATCTAATTTTTTCTTGGTGATTTTTCATTTCTATTTTTACTGTGACTGATGTCTCATATTTTTATTTTTGAAAAATTAGATTGTTCTGCGGTTTTAAAATAAATATTTTTGAACAATATTTTTATAAAAAAGAATATAAGTATAAAATGTTAATTTTTAATGCGAAATATTTGTCTAGATAAGTGTTTGCTACTCATAATTTATTTACATTAAAGTTTGGTGATTAAAATAGATAATCTTTGTGTTTAATTAAATATTTTTTAGCCTAAGGAACAAATCAAAAAACTAAAAGGTAATAATAGGCTTATTGCTGGCATTATGCTTGCCATCTGTTTATTAGAATGGTGAATGCATAAGTGTATTTATTGTCAGGGAGGTAAGGATATAGCTAATTATGGAGAATAAGCGAACACTGCGAAATATTATATTCAGCGGGATATGGATAATTTGGACTCTTGCCTTAATTGCTTTTTGGCGTTATCAGATGGCAGGCGAATTTTTGATTATTCTAATCCTAATTTTTAGCATTATTATTTATTATATGACGTTGAGGTTAAAAAAAGCCGCTATGTTTAGTCGTAAAACTGAAACACCAAAAGCAGCAGAGCCTGTTGCACCAGTAATAACAGAAGAGAAAAAACCGATGCCAGAGCAAAAACTATACACGATTATTGCAAAAGGAACGGTATTCCAAGGCGATATTAATGTTGAAGGCGATATCCAAATTTGGGGGAAAGTAGCTGGTAATATTAATGTCAAAGATGGCGTTATTCGTGTTATGCATGCGGGGCAAGTTGAAGGCGAATTAACAGCACCAGATATTATTATTGACGGTTTTGTAAAAGGAATTTGTGCTGCTAATAACCTAGATATCTTAGAGCATGGTGAATTACGTGGTACGAGCCGTTGTGGCAGTATGTCTATTAAGCGTGGCGGTATATTTACTGGGCAATCAGAGCAAGTTGAACATCAAGCAAAATCAGTTGCTCAACAACGCGTTGTTTCAATAAAAGAAAGCGCTAATGCAAATAAAGATAAAGTTGTTGCTCCAGTAGAAAACCAACTAAAAGAAAACAAAAAATAAAGTACCATTTTTCTTTTCATTGTTCGTTGTTTATCCTATTTTATCGCTATTGTCTTAATTTTATATAAACAGAGAATAACGATGAATTTAGATACTCCCAGACTACACCTAAGAGAATGGCGTGAGAGTGATAAAGCGCCATTTTTTTCTGAAATCAACTCTTCACCTGAAGTGATGCGCTATTTTCCTTGCACTTTATCTCAATTAGAAAGTGATAATATGGTTGAGGTTATCCGTGAAAAATTTGTTCAACAAAATGGATGGGGAATGTGGGCAGTTGAATTAAAAGAGACTCAAGAGTTTATTGGTTTTGTTGGATTAAATATTCCAGCCGCGCCTTTGCCATTTAATCCCTGCATAGAGATTGGTTGGCGTATTGCGAAAAAGTTTTGGCGAAAAGGTTATACTTATGAAGCGGCTTTAGCTGTATTTAAATTTGCTTTTGAGACTTTGGAGTTAGAGGAAGTTGTTGCTTTTACCGCAGTTTCAAACCTTCCATCTCAAGGTGTAATGCAAAAACTAGGTATGCATCAGTCTGATAATTTCTTTCATCCAGCATTAGATAAAACCCATCCTCTCGCTGAGCATGTTTTATACCGCTTGAAGAAATCCGACTTTACTTTTCAGTCGAACGAATAGTGCGTTTTTTTTCAGGAAGTGGAGGAACAGGTTTTTTATCGTCAATAAGATGGCGTATTGCTAAGATTGGATGATAAATTAACATTCGTGGACCAGCCCAACGCATGATTTGTTTCATCGTTTCTCGTTTTGCTGGTTGGTAACAATGAATAGGGCATTGTTTACAAGCGGGTTTATCTTCACCATAACGACATTTATCTAATCGGTTATAGGAATAATTGATTAATTGTTGATAATAATCTGAGTCAGCTTCAGGATGTGAATGAGCATAAAGGTGAACCATTTTTTGAATGGTTTTTTTTTCACGATTTATTCTTTTTCCTGACATACCTTTCTCTCTTAGCTGTATGTTGCATTTATTATGCATCTTATCATTAAGCAGATAGAGACGCTAAAATATTATTTAATGCGTAATAATAAAAATTTTACTAAAAAGACTTTTCTTTTTTCTTAGAATATACTACTGTATTTATATACAGTTTATTTGCCTTTAAATGGTGAAACCAATGCGTGTGGAAATTTTATTTAATAAACAATCTAAGATAACCGACTCATTATTTCCGCTCTTAGAACACGAACTGAGAAAAAAGATCATTCCAGAATATCCAGATATGCAGTTTCGTATCGCCTTTAGTAGCATGAATTCGATTCAAGTTACAGGCATAAAAGATGAAACTAAGCATGAACACATAATGGAACTTATTCAAAGTGTTTGGGAAGATGATGGCTGGTTGCAAACAGACGATGAATAAAATGTAGTAAATAAAGTAATTACGATTGTCAGAACGAATTGGCTTTTTATTTGTTTATATAAAAAGCCAATGACATAGAAAAGGAAATCACTGGCAATCGAGCTTTAAAACTGTATATCTATCAATGATGACAAATCTTATTTTCACTCGTTGTAAATCCACCTTCTGCTGGAATAAATTTACCTTTCCTTTCTAAGAAATCAACTAATTCAGTCGCTGTCATATTTTCAGCTGAACAAGTATGAAAACGTGAGTCATTGCCGAATTGTTTATGGATAGCATCAATTAGCGATGTTTTAGTAAATGCAGTCTCTGAAGAAAGGATCATTTGCAAAACTTCATGACCATGTATTGATGACATATTGAGCCCCTAAAAAATAAAAGATACATTAATTATGCATCTTTATGGGGTAGTATCTTTGTTTTTAATCATAAAAAGCGATGACAGATTATCATCGCTTAAAAAGAGCCTTATTTTTCACTTCGTTGAAGTATTTTTTGCATTTCATCTTTAAGATGAAGCTTTTCTTTTTTTAGTTTGGCAACTTCATCGTTATAGCCAGCTCCGTTAGGGCCTTCTAATTTAGCAATTTCTTGATCGAGTCGATGATGTTTATCGTAGAGAGCTTCAAAGCGGTGATCACTATTTCTTAATTGAGAAACAAGGGCTTGTTGATCTGAGAACATATAACCTCCTATGAAAAGAAATTGGGTCTCTATTTCAGTATAATCATAGATAGCTTATCTGCACGGTGATGTATCACAAATTTACATTTCATGAAAAAACGTGATTTTTCTTTTTAAAACATTCAGAATTATCCACTCATAGTACTATTTACTAAGATGTTAGCATTCAATCACTAAAAATATTAGTATTCAGATAATGAGCAATAAAAACATCTGACTAATTTTGTTAACGGCGAAGTGTTCGCTGTAAAAATGGAGAGAGTGATGAACAAAGTAATATTATCTTTAGTAGCAGCAATGTCTTTATCTGCGTGTGCACAAGCTACTGACAGTTTAGATAAAGTTGCACCTTATCCTAAGGCTCAAGAAAATCAAGTTCGTCATGTTATCGAATTAGAGAAAAAAGATAATGAAAGCAATTACCAAGTTGAATTAATTATTGGTAAAGAACTTAAAGTAGATTGCAACCATCAGTGGTTTGGTGCGGATTTAGATGAAAAGAATTTAGAAGGTTGGGGTTATAGCTATTATGTTGTTGGCGATTTAAATGGTCCAATGTCAACAATGATGGGATGTGCTGACAATACGAAAAAAGATGCCTTTGTACAGGCAAATATAGGATCAGATGCCTTTATCCGCTATAACAGCAAATTACCTATCGTTGTTTATGCACCAAAAGATGTTGATGTGAAATATCGTATTTGGTCAGCGGCTGAGACTACTCAAGATTCAGTTAAAAAATAACAGTCAACCTGATTTAAAATAAACCATCATTTGCTAAAAAGCCCTTTGTTGTTGAGATAAAGGGCTTTGTTGTTATTTAAGCTAAATATTAGCGTATAACTAAAACTGACATTTTGGCATGGCGTACAATTGATGATGCTGTTGAGCCTAATAAATAAGAGGAAACATTAGGTCTATGTGACGCAATCGCAATTAAATCAGCATCAATGTGGCGGGCATATTCTAAAATTTCATCTTTTGCGTTACCAACACCAACATTACATATAATTTGCTCATCAGGAATTTTTGCATCTTTAATCATGTCTTGTAGTGCAACAAAAGCAAGACGAGTACGTTCTGACGAGTCTTTGAATTTTTCAGGAATAGCAGCAAACTCGATACCAAAGAAAAGTTCAGCATTAGGAATAACGGTGAGGAAGTGGATCTCAGGTTTACCCACCTTTGCTATTTGTTCAATGTGAGCGATTAGTTCCTGAGAAAGTTCATCTTCTAAAATATCAATGGGAACTAGGATTTTCTTATACATTACAAACCTCACTTAGCGTTAGTTTAAAATATTTACCATTATCGCCTAATAGTAAAAAATAGCTGTGATCTGTGTTTTAAATAAGAGTGAGAATGATTATTTACTACTTTACATTATTAAGCATTAAAAATTAAAAACAGGCTGAAATAATATTAACAATATAATGAAAATAAGTTATATACCTTAACTCGTTGACAGGGAAGCAATTAATAATGTCATGTTAAAAATAAATTTCTCTTTTTCTCATTAAAAATAGAAAATGCATAAAAGAATGATTATCAATTATATTATTGTTCTGTATCTATAAGATTTTATTGATAAAAATAAGAGACAGAAAGATTTAAATATGGCATATTAATAGACAATGACATCTCAATATGATGTCTGGACAGCAATCTTAGTCCCTAAACTGGATTGTTATTCAGAGTCGTCCTTTATCCTCACCAATGAGTTATGGAACCTGAAATAACCTATGGAACTCTATTTATTTATGGCAATAGAGTAGGCTATTTAAAACCAAATAAGATTATTATTATGACACATAATCACATTGATGATATTGAGTTGGATCGGGCTGATAATAAGCAGTCTGAAAAATTTAAGGCAGCTAAGAAAAGCACGTTAGTGAGTGTTTTTGTCAATATCATTTTATCCATTTGGCAAATTACAGTGGGCTTTTTTTCACACTCTCAAGGTTTAATTGCCGATGGCATTCACTCACTCTCTGATCTTATTGCTGACTTTGTTGTTTTAATTGCCAATAAAGGTAGTCAGAAACAACCTGATGCTGATCATCCTTATGGGCATTTTCGTTATGAAAATGCGGCATCACTTATTCTTGGGACGATTTTATTAATTGTTGGTTTAGGAATGGTGTTTTCTGCCATTCATAAAATTTTAGATCCCTCTACTATTCCTGAAGTTCATAGTGTTGCTTTATATGTGGCTTTACTTGCATTAGCTGCTAAAGAAGGATTATTTCGCTATATGCTTGCTGTTGCAAAAAAAGTGGACTCAAATATGTTAGTCGCAAATGCTTGGCATGCGCGTTCTGATGCAGCTTCTTCATTAGTTGTTGCAATTGGTATTATCGGAAGTTTGGCTGGATTTAAATTTTTTGACCCATTAGCAGCATTAATTGTCGGATTATTTGTCGGTCGTATGGGATGGCGTTTTACTTATCAAGCTCTACAGGATTTAATGGACAGAGGGGCTGATAAAGAGACGCTGGAAGAGATTAAACAGATGCTGGTTTCAACACCAGGCGTGCAAGGCGTTCATGATTTAAAGACGCGTCGTTCAGGTGATTATTTACTCGTAGATGTACATCTTGAAATTAAAGGTGATCTCACCGTTAATGAAAGTCACGAGATTGTTGTTAATGCACGTAATAAGGTTTTGCAAAATAAACAGATCTTGAGTGTGATGGCTCACGTTGATCCTGCTTAAACTGATTTGCACATCTAATAAAAAAGGTAATGATAGATTTTCATTACCTTTTTTTGTATCTAAAAAAACGCTATTTACTATTTTAGAAATTGACGCAGTTTTCTTTTACGTGATCACTTAGCGCCGCAATCAGATTATCTACTGCGCATTCAGCCATCGCATAGCGAGTCTCTTTTGTTGCAGAGCCTATATGTGGAACAGCAACGACATTCTTCATCGTTAATAAAGGTGAAGATGAAGATAGAGGTTCTTTTTCAAAAACATCAAGTCCAGCACCTGCGATCTCTTTTTGTTCTAATGCATGGATTAGTGCCAATTCGTCCACCACAGCTCCGCGCCCTGCATTAATTAAATAAGCGTCAGGTTTCATCATCGAAAATTGTTTCTGTCCCATTAAATGATGCGTTTCTGGTGTTAATGGTAACGTGATACAGACGAAATCAGATTGCTGTAATAAGGTCTCTAAAGTGCAATGCTTTGCAGTAAATTTATCATTTACTTCTGTATATTCTGTACGTGAGTGATAAAGAATATTCATATTAAAACCAAAGTGTGCGCGCTGTGCTAAAGCTTTTCCTATTCGCCCCATTCCAATAATACCCATGGTTTTATGATGAACATCAGTACCATACCAATCAGGTGTGATACCTTTAATCCATAAGCCTTGTTTAATATTATCAGCAAGTTCAGGAATGCGTCTTGCTACGGCAAGTACTAATCCCATCATGGTATCTGCGACGGTGTCTGTTAATACGGTTGGAGTATGCATTAGTTTAATATTACGTTTAGTGAGTGCATTAACGTCAACATTGTCATAGCCAACAGAAACCGTTGAAACGGCTTTTAAATGAGGTGCTTGGTTAATAAAATTTTCATCGATGTTGCCACCAGCACCTAGTAATCCAGAGGCATTGGCAAGTGCTGAACGAAAGTCATTAGAGTCTAAAGAGAGCGTTTTAAATTGTTTGATATCAGCAAAATCAGCTAATTTTTTGTACAGTTTTTCAGGAAGATCTTGATATAGCACGACAATCGGTTTCATTATATTTTCCTTATATACTCGTCATACTTCAAACCACAGCGTTGTTGACTTGGTTCACTCGCATTAGTCACATACTTCAAACCACAGCGTTGTTGACTGCGTTCATTCGCACTAGTCACATACTAATGTATGCTCCTAGCGACTCATTTACTTGTCGCCTAGCTGTGCCTTGAATTATTTAGAATATCTATTTAATCATTAGAATATCTATTTAATAAGATGTTTATAGCATTTACTCAAGTAGATGTAGTGTAGGCTCACTTTTCGTAGAATTATTGAGAGTGTTCTTACTACGCTTAAACATATTAGCGAGGAAGTTAATAAGGTATGATAAAACCCATTGAATGTCAGTTTTATCATATAATTAGCGCATTAAATGAGATGTAATCGTTTACTTTTAATGTGTGTTATTTTTAGTGTTAAGGCGAGATATAGTGTTACTTATTCTATTGAATTACTGTAATACAATTCTAAATTAGGATGTTGTATAAAAATTTAAAGCGCACAAAAAGAGTGTAAACGTTTACACTAAATGTCGGTTTGATCACGAAATGATTTTGTTGATCTTGCTAAACTCTGTGTCAGTGAACAGAAACCGTCTTGCGCTTTTCCTTTGAATCAAAAGAGGTGAATGTGGAAATATTAGTGACAGGTGGTATGGGATATATCGGTAGTCATACTTGCGTACAAATGATTGAAGCAGGCATGACACCGATTATTTACGATAATCTTAGCAATGCGAATGAAGAAGTACTTAATCGTGTTGAAGCCCTAACAGGTAAACGCCCTCTGTTTTATAACGGTGATATTCGTGATGAGCAGCTATTAGCATCAATTTTTGCTAAGCATTCTATTCAGTCTGTTATTCATTTCGCGGGATTAAAAGCGGTTGGTGAATCCGTCCAGAAGCCAATTGAATATTATGACAACAATGTTAATGGCACATTGGTGCTCGTACGTTGTATGCGTGATGCGGGCGTAAAAAGCATTATTTTTAGCTCATCTGCAACTGTTTATGGTGATCCGCAAGCGGTTCCTATCACTGAAGATTCGCCAGTAGGGGGCACGACTAACCCTTATGGCACCAGTAAATATATGGTTGAGCGCATTTTATCTGACTTATTTATTGCTGATGAAAGTTGGTCTATTAGTTTGTTGCGTTATTTTAACCCAGTAGGGGCGCATCCATCAGGTACGATGGGGGAAGATCCTAAAGGTATTCCAAATAACTTAACCCCTTATATTGCTCAAGTGGCAATTGGTCGTCGTGAACAAGTGGCTGTTTTTGGCGATGATTACTCAACAAAAGACGGTACCGGTGTTCGTGATTATATCCATGTTATGGATCTGGCAGATGGTCATATCGCAGCATTAAATGCATTAGGTAAAAAAGCGGGCTTACATATTTATAATTTGGGAACAGGTAACGGTACTAGCGTGATTGAAATGATTGAAGCATTTCGTAAAGCTAGCGGTAAACCTATTCCTTATCAATTACAAGCTCGTCGTCCTGGTGATATTGCAGAATGTTGGTCAAGCCCTGCAAAAGCAGAGAAAGATTTACACTGGAAAGCCATTCGTTCAATTGATGATATGGCTGCGGATGCTTGGCGTTGGCAGTTACAAAACCCAAATGGTTATCTGAAATAAGACGTAAAGTATTCAGATAATCTTGAATAAATAAGAGAGAAGGCTATGTCGAAACTGATTTTTGATCCTGTTGAACATCCTCATCGTCGTTATAATCCGCTAACTGGCCAGTGGATTTTAGTTTCACCACATAGAGCGAAACGACCTTGGAATGGCAAAGATGAAAAGCCTCAGATTGCGACACTTCCCTCTTATGATCCTCACTGTTATTTGTGTCCAAATAACACCCGTGTCTCTGGCGATAAAAATCCAGATTACACAGGAACGTATGTCTTTAATAATGACCATTCTGCGTTGTTGCAAGACGAATATCATATTGAGCCTTCATCAAATCCTTTATTTCAAACTCAAGCAGTAAGAGGAATTAGTCGAGTTGTCTGTTTCTCACCTGATCATGGAAAAACTATTCCTGAATTATCCGTCAGTAGCTTACGTAAAATCGTTGATACTTGGGATAATCAAATAGAAGAACTCAGCAAAGAATATCTTTGGGTTCAAGTATTTGAGAATAAAGGCGAAACGATGGGATGTTCTCAACCTCATCCTCATGGGCAAATTTGGGCGAGTGATTTTTTACCTAATGAATTAGCGCGAAAAGATGCGCAATTAAAAGCTTATTTTGAAAAATACGGGCGCAATCTATTAATCGATTATGTCGATGCTGAATGTAAAGATGCAAGTCGTACCGTAGTTGAAACTGAGCATTGGCTGGCGGTAGTACCTTATTGGGCTTCTTGGCCTTATGAAACGATGTTATTACCTAAAGCGCATATTCGAAGAATGAGTGAATTAAATAGTGCTCAGCGAGATGATCTTGCTATTGCAATGAAAAAATTAACAAGTCGTTATGATAATTTATTCCACTGTTCTTTCCCTTATTCAATGGGATGGCATTTTGCGCCTTCTTTTAAAGATGATAGAAATATCGATCATTGGCAATTACATGCGCTTTATTATCCGCCATTATTACGTTCAGCCACTGTGCGTAAATTTATGGTGGGATATGAAATGCTGGCAGAATCGCAAAGAGATCTAACGCCAGAACAAGCCGCGAATAATTTACGTCAAGTAAGTGACATTCATTATAAAGAGCAACGTTAATGGCCATGCAATATAGCAAGGTATTTTAATTAATCTGCTTTTTGCGCACGAAATAAATTAAATCAAGCATCTTATTATTTACATAATGATGTGGTGGGTTTTTTATACTCCTCATCCTTCAAGTTGCAGAGGTATTGGCTACGCTCAGCTACCCGAATCACATACATGAGTATTCTCATTGGGATATCTTTGCTTGCCGCCTACCTGCAACTCAAATGATTTAGAATATATTACTTAATTTTAAGCTAAGGATTTATTATGCAGGCACTTATTAATAATGTGACTCGTTCATTTTCATCTATTTTTGGTTACGCACCTACACATTTTATTCAAGCGCCTGGTAGGGTAAATCTTATTGGCGAACACACTGATTATAATGATGGGTTTGTTTTACCTTGTGCAATTAACTATCAAATGGTCGTTGCCGCAGCAAAACGAGAAGATAATATTATTCGTGTCATTGCTGTTGATTACCAAAATGAAGTTGATGAATTTAGCCTCGATAATACCATTGAGTTTTTACCTAATAAAATGTGGGCTAACTACGTTCGGGGTGTTATTCATTTTCTACAACAAGATAACTATTCTTTTCATGGTATGGATATTGCGATATCCGGAAATGTCCCTCAAGGCGCAGGGTTAAGTTCTTCTGCTGCGTTAGAAGTCGCCATTGGTCAAACGCTTAAAACACTTTATCAATTACCTATTAGCCAAAAAGAGATTGCATTAAATGGTCAAAAAGCAGAAAACCAATTTGTTGGTTGTAACTGCGGCATTATGGATCAGCTTATTTCGGCTTGTGGTGAAGAGAATCATGCACTATTAATTGATTGTCGTTCATTAGAAACGTCGGCAGTGACAATGCCCGAAAATATGGTTGTGATGATTATCAATACTAATAAAAAGCGTGGGTTAGTTGATAGTGAGTACAATACTCGTCGCCAACAGTGTGAAGAAGCCGCTCAGATTTTAAATGTGACTGCATTAAGAGATGCCACATTAGAGGATCTACTTGCAAAAAAAGCATTAATGAGCGACGTGGTTTATCGTCGGGCACGCCATGTTATTACTGAAAATAGCCGTACATTAGAAGCGGCTGACGCCTTGCGTGAAGGGGATTTAACAACATTAAGTCAACTGATGATGCAATCACATCACTCAATGCGTGATGATTTTGAAATTACAGTCAAGGAGGTTGATTCATTGGTTGAAATTGTTAAATCGGTGATTGGTGATCGTGGTGGTGTAAGAATGACTGGTGGTGGATTTGGCGGTTGTGTCGTAGCATTAGTGACACCAGATTTAGTTGATAAAGTCATTGACTCTGTTAAGGCGCAATACGAAGCTAAAACGGGATTAAAAGAAACTATCTATGTCTGCTCTGCAAGCCAAGGAGCGGGCTATTCGGAGGCAAAATAATGGCGACTAATGAGCTTCGTTTTCTTGAACCTGAACAAATGACAGCACAACCCGCATCAGATGGAAAACCTGCGCAAATAGTAGTGCTTAAAAATCGTTTTGGTATGTCTATCTCTTTAATGGATATTGGTGCGACTTGGTTAACCTGTATTGTACCAGTTAATGGATATCGTCGAGATGTGTTATTAGGCTCGGCGGATATGAATGCCCATAAACAACAAACTGCATATTTAGGTGCAACGGTTGGGCGTTTTGCTAATCGCATTGCCGGGGCAAAGTTTGTATTAGAGGGGCAAGAATATAAAATTAGCGCGAATGAAGGTAAAAATACCTTACATGGTGGTAAGCAAAACTTTAGCCATCTTCGCTGGGGGATCACCGCGCAATCTTCTCAATCTGTCACTTTTTCACTAATTTCAAATGATGGTGACCAAGGTTTTCCCGGCACTGTAAAAGTAAGCGTGACCTATACACTGACAGATAATAATGAAGTGTGTATTGATTATCAGGCGATGAGTGATAAAACGACACCATTAAGTTTAACTAATCATGCTTATTTCAATCTTGCGGGTGAACATACTGCGCGCACTGCACTTGAGCATGATTTAAAAATCTGTGCGACTCATTATTTAAAAAATGGTAAAGGCAATATTCCTACAGGTGAGTTTGCAAGCGTCATAGGGACAGGGTTTGATTTTCGTAAATTAAAGCGTGTTGGCCTTGATTTTATGGCAGGTGAGTGCCAAAAAGCCGCAAATGGTTACGATCATGCGTTTATTTTAGATAAGAAAGCGATTGATGATAAAACCCCTGTTGCGACGGTGATTGCTCCTGAAGGCGAACTTAAAATGGATGTTTTTACAACCATGCCTTCTGTGCAGTTCTATACAGGTAACTTTCTGGTAGGAACAAGAGGAAAGAGTCGTCATTACGGCAATTACTCAGGGTTGGCATTAGAAACACAATATTTCCCAGATGGTCCTAATCATCCAGAATGGCATGAAAACCAAGGTATTTTACCTGCAAATACTTCGTGGAATAGCCAAACAATCTATAAGTTTTATTCGTAACAACAAAAGGAAAGTGTAAACGCTTTCCTTTTCACTATTTATTTGATCTTTTTACTTTTTAAATTTCCCTTCTTCGCTGATAATCAAGCCACTTAAATTCTATTACTCTCTTTTTTCTTTGTTTGTAGATTAACGGTTCGTTATTTCTTAACCATGAATAAAGGTGATCCATAAGGGGTGGATATGGCGACTATCAAAGATGTAGCGAAAGAAGCGGGTGTTTCTGTCGCGACTGTATCTAGAGTCATTAATAACTCGCCGAAAGCAAGTCAGACATCTATTGAAACCGTTAATGCTGCGATGCAAAAGCTAGGCTATCGACCTAATGCAGCAGCAAGGGCTTTGGTTAGCCAAAGTACGCAAACTTTGGGTGTTTTAGTGCATGACGTTTCTGATCCCTTTTTTGGTACACTCGTTAAAGCGGTTGATAACGTTGCAAGACAATCAGGGAAACACATCTTGGTCTGTAATGGTTATCATGATGCTCAAGATGAGCGACAATCTATCGAGTTATTGATTAATAGTCGCTGTGATGGTCTGGTGATCCATTCAAAAGCACTCTCTGATGAAGAGTTGCTGGCTTATGCTCAAGAAGTTAAAAGCATGGTATTGATTAACCGTTTTATTCCTGAAATTGCCGAACGTTGTGTCGCTTTAGATAATTATAAAGGGGCATGGATGGCAACAGAGCATCTTATTCGCCAAGGTCATACTAAAATCGCATATATTTCATCTACTCATCATATTGAAGATACAACTCAGCGTCTTGCTGGTTATAAAGCTGCTTTAGATGCTAATAATATCTCATTGCCAGAAAGCTATATTGAGTATGGTGAGCCTGAAGGTGAAGGCGGTGAAAAAGCAATGATGCATCTACTAACGAAATCTATCGATTTTACAGCCGTAGTGACTTACAACGATTTTATGGCCGCTGGGGCTTTATCTGTTCTTGATGAAAATGAAATCCCTGTGCCTGAAAAAATCTCAGTTATTGGCTTTGATGACGTATTAATTGCACGCTATATTCACCCTCGTTTAACCACGGTGCGTTATCCCGTACAAATGATGGCAGAACAAGCCGCAACACTCGCTATCAGGCTTTCTAAAGGTGAAGTGCTTGAACAAAAACAACGTATTTTTTCGCCAACATTAGTTCAACGTAATTCCGTTTTTAATCTTAGTCACCTCTCTTAATTACCTCATTTGCTTTTTAATTTAATCGATCCTCTTAATGGTTTTTACATTAAGAGGTCATACTTAATTAATTTGTGTAATCGTTATCATTTGTAGGGTTTTTTCAACGATTATTTTAATATCTGAAATTTATAAAATAAAACTATCATCGTATTTTAAGCTTAAATTTTGCTTTGCTCGTTATGCTAATTGTTCGTTTTCCTGTTTTATGATCCATTTACGTAACATAAGCGATAAATTTGTGAACAGAGTAACGGAAAAAGATTGTGAAAACGTTTACATTAAAATCCTATTCTCTCTATGGGTCTGAAAGGAAAATATTATGCATACAGAAGGTGTTGGGTTAAGCACAATAGACTATGCAATTTTTGCCCTCTATGTCGTCATCATTATTAGTCTAGGATTATGGGTTTCTCGTTCAAAGGATGGTGAGAAAAAAGGAACAAAGGACTATTTCTTAGCAGGTAAAACCCTTCCTTGGTGGGCAATTGGTTCTTCGCTTATTGCTGCTAATATTTCAGCAGAACAATTCATTGGTATGTCTGGTTCTGGTTTTTCCATTGGTCTTGCTATCGCTTCTTATGAATGGATGGCTGCACTGACATTAATTATTGTTGCTAAATACTTTTTACCTGTTTTTATCGAAAAAGGTATTTATACCATTCCAGAATTTGTCGAGAATCGTTTTAAAAGCCGTAACTTAAAAACCATTCTTGCCGTATTCTGGCTGGCATTATTTATCTTTGTTAACTTAACATCGGTACTATATTTAGGTTCATTGGCATTAGAAACCATCCTTGGTGTACCAATGATGTATGCCATTATTGGTTTAGCATTATTTGCTGTTGTCTATTCACTCTATGGCGGACTCTCTGCTGTTGCGTGGACAGACGTGGTACAAGTATTTTTCCTTATCCTTGGTGGCTTATTTACCACTGTATTAGCAGTCAGCTATATCGGTGGAGATGGCGGGATTATGGAAGGTTTGAGCAAAATGACACAAGCCGCACCTGATCACTTTAAAATGATCTTAGAAAAAGATAATCCGCAGTTTATGAACTTGCCGGGTATCGCGGTGCTGATTGGTGGCTTATGGGTGGCTAATCTTTATTATTGGGGCTTTAACCAATACATTATTCAGCGTGCTTTAGCAGCTAAATCCATTAATGAAGCACAAAAAGGGTTAGTGTTTGCTGCATTCTTAAAACTGATAGTGCCTGTTCTTGTGGTTGTGCCGGGTATTGCTGCATTTGTTATTACGACTAACCCTGAATTAATGGCAGGTTTAGGTACAATGGCACAACAGCATATTCCAACGTTATCACAAGCAGATAAAGCTTATCCTTGGTTAACTCAGTTCTTACCAGTAGGTGCAAAAGGTGTTGTTTTTGCTGCACTTGCCGCTGCAATAGTTTCATCTTTGGCATCTATGCTTAACTCTATTGCGACTATTTTCACGATGGATATCTATAAAGAGTATATTGAGCCAAAAGCTTCTGAAACCCGTTTAGTGAACGTGGGTCGTATTAGTGCAGTTGTTGCTTTAATTATTGCTTGCTTTATTGCACCATTATTAGGTGGTATCGATCAGGCATTCCAATATATTCAAGAATATACAGGCTTAGTCAGCCCAGGAATTTTAGCGGTATTCCTGTTAGGTTTGTTCTGGAAAAAAACGAATGCAAAAGGCGCAATCATTGGTGTGGTTTTATCTATACCGTTTGCATTATTTCTAAAATTAATGCCATTAGGTATGCCATTCCTTGATCAAATGATGTACACCTTTATGTTTACTACTGTTGTGATTGGTTTAGTGAGTTTAACCTCGACTAAAACTGATGACAGTGTAGGGGCGATTGCATTAACAGATAAAACCTTTAAAACACAAAGCGGATTCAATATTGCTTCTTACGCCATTATGGTCATTTTGTGTGTGCTTTACGCCGTATTCTGGTAATAGCAAGAGTGTAATTTGTTAATTTTCTAAATCTAAAAATACCCTACAAAACGATACAAAGCAGATGGTTATGCCATCTGCTTTTTTTGTGCTCAAGATCCGCTATTTCTGTACTTAATCGGAATAGCACTAATTTGCTTTGATGCAGATTAAAAAAAAACACTAAATATGAAAAGAAAATCATTCTCATGAATATTTGATTAAGATAATATTAATCATTCTCATTACTATAACCGTTATTAATTCAGGGAACTGCTATGAACTTTAAAATGGGTGTTTTAACAGCCTGTATTTTATCTGCCTCTTATCCGCTGTATGCACAAGAAAACAAAGAAGAAAAACTTGTAGTATCAGCATCAGGGTTTGCTCAACAAATTACAGATGCACCAGCAAGTATCACCGTGATCAGCAAAGAACAACTCGCTAAAAAGCCCGTTCATGATTTAGCTGACGCCGTAAAAGGTGTTGAAGGTGTTAGCATTAATGGTAATGCTAATAAACAAGAAATCACCATGCGTGGTTTGCCTGGTGAATACACACTTATTCTTGTTGATGGTCGTCGCCAAAATAGCCGTGAGTCGCGCCCTAATGGGAGTGGTGGTTATGAAGGTGGTTTTATTCCACCAGCAGATGCGATTGAACGCATAGAAGTTATTCGTGGACCAATGTCATCTCTGTATGGTTCCGATGCAATGGGTGGTGTTATCAATATCATCACGAAGCCAGTAACAAAAGAGTGGCATGGCTCTGTTGCACTTGGCGGTACATTGCAACATAACCGTGATGCAGGCGATTCCATTAATGGTGATTTTTATCTTTCAGGACCTTTAATTGAAGATAAATTAGGCTTACAGCTTTATGGCAGTAGCTATTTACGTGCTGAAGATAAAATCACTTATGGCCAAGGTCGTAATGACAATAAAAATATTACGGCAAAATTGGCTTTCACACCGACTGATAATCAAACCATTTTATTAGAAGCGGGTCGCAATACGTTACAACGTACAACGACACCAGGTAAATCCATGAGTGAATTTACTATCCGTGGTGGAAAAGCGGATGAAAATAAAATGCTGGAAACCAATAATGACCGTAATCACTGGGCATTAACCTATAAAAATCAGTTTGATATTCTGCATTCAGAATTAAGTGTTTATCAAGAACAGACTAAACGCATCACCAAAACAGAAATGATTGATAAGGTGACAAAAGAGCGCGAGAAGTATTATGAAGATCGCCGCCCTGAAATTACCAATACTGTTTTTGATGCGAAATTTACTGCATTCTTGCCTGATAACGTGATGACTTTTGGTGGTCAATATCAATATTCACGTTTAAAAGATGAATCATCCACTGGCTCTGGTATTAAACAATCCACCATTACCGCAGATCAAAAAGCGTTATTCCTTGAAGATGAATATAGCGTAACAGACAACCTCGCATTAACTGGCGGTGTGCGTCTTGATGATCACGAATATTACGGTAATCACTGGAGCCCAAGAGCGTACGCCGTTTATCATTTAACGGATGAATTCACCTTAAAAGGTGGTGTAGCTAAAGCCTTTAAAGCACCAAGCTTACGTGAAATTAGCCCAGAATATGGCACTTCAACAGAGAAAGGTCGCGCGATTATGTACGGTAATCGTGATTTAAAACCTGAAACGTCTGTTAGCCAAGAAATTGGTATTGGCTATGATAATGGAGATGGTGTTACTGCAAGTGTGACGTTCTTTAATACTGATTTTAAAGATAAGCTAACTAACTACGACACAGGCGAAATAGACCCAATTACGGGTTTAAAACTGTATCAATACGATAATGTCGGTAAAGCGAATATTAAAGGGATTGAAACCGCGGTTGGTTTCCCAATTACGGAAAGTTGGCATGTCAATGCAAACTACACCTATATCGATTCAGAACGTAAAAGTGATGATGAAAAATTAGCATCAGGTGAATCCTTAAAAGGCTATCCATTAGATTTAACACCAAAACACAGCGCCAATGCACGAGTTGATTGGCAGTTTGACGAAGCAACCAGTTTTTATGCCAATACCGCTTATACTGGTAAGCAAGTTTGGGCGGCACAACGTAATGGTTACACTGGGGCACGTTATCGTAGTGGGTACACAACCTTTGATTTAGGAATGACCTACAACTTTAATAAAAACACGATGTTTAATTTTGCAGTATTAAATATTACAGATGAAACAGGTCCTGCTGTAAATGATAAAGGCGGCAACTGGGTTGTCGATGAAGGTCGTCGTTATTGGGCAAATATTAAATATAGCTTCTAATCGAGCCCAAATTTAAATAAACCCCGTTAAGTATGGGGTTTATTTTTTTATGCCTCTCTATTATTTTCATCTTAATGGCTCACTTTTTAAATTACCGACAGAGTATCTGATTTATGCGAATACTAATGTTATGTGGAATGATTATGTTATCTGCGGTGGCTCAAGCTAGACCTAACCAAGAAGTTCCTGAAATTGAGTCTCAGGCTCACTCTTATTATCAAATTACAAATAAAGAAGTGGCATATGAAGGAAAACAATATCGCCTCTTTCTTGCTATTCCTAAAAACGCCACTAAGACAACGCTAATTTATAGTGTTGATGGAAATGCCCAGTTTCCGTTGATGATAAACGAAGCCATAAAGCAGAAAAACAAACCGTTGCCTGCGATTATCAGTGTGGGGTATGTGGGGGATAAAGCTTATTTTATTACAGAGAGAACGCATGACTACACGCCGAGTGTAAAAGGAGAGGCATTTAGCCGAGGTGGAAATGCAGAAAATTTTTATCAATTCTTCTTAACGCAAGTAAGGCCTTATGCGTTAGAGCAACTCGCTAAAGAACACGTTTCGATCACTCAGCAATCTTTGTTTGGTCACTCCTTTGGTGGCGTGTTTACCCTCTATGTTTTATTCAATCATCCAGAAACATTTCAACGTTATATCGCAGCAAGCCCATCATTATGGTGGGGAAAAGGCGAATGGGTGAAACAAGAGCAATGGCAAGCTATTCCTAATGATATTTCTATTGCAATAACCTTGGGGGAAAAAGAAGAAAAACCAGATTTAAGCCAATTAAGTGAAGAACAACAGAAAAATTATCAAAAGCGTAGTAGCTGGTTAACGCAACGTCAGTTATGTCAATATTTATCGGAAGCGGGAAAACAGTGTGAGTTTTATCTGTTTGAGGGCAAAGGTCACGGTGGTTCAATTCCTGATGCCATTAAAATTGCTTTAGAGAAAAGTGTGGAATAAACAAAAGTATCTCTTCATTTTTAGCTATCCTATCGAGTAACGATAGGATAGTAATGAATGTTTATTATTTTTATTTTATTTAGCACGTATTTACTCATAGTCTTCTTAATAAAAAATACTTATCATTTAATAAAAATAAATATTAGATTAGCGCTATTTCTTTTTGGTGGAAAAAGACGATAATCATGATTGATATAAATAAAATTGTTTTCTGACATTAGATTTTATAATTTTATTTATCATCATTTAAACGCTATATTCGCGTCTCCTGAATTTAGGAACGCCATCCACTGTTTTCACCTTTGTTTCTTTTATCTTTCCTAGATAAAAGAACCGCCTCTATCAGGCATCGAGAAAACAGCGCATCATCAACCGTTTTGACTGTGGAGACGAGGGTAGTGAAACAGAACACTACTTTGGTACGCAAAGGCGACAGTACATTAGTACCTGTGGCTGGGTTAACGGTATTTGCTATCGCGTCAGGCTATTTAATGAGTTTAATTCCACTGTCTATGAGCAGTTTTGGAATGGATACGCTCTATGCCAGTTGGTTAGCAAGTATTTATTTTATTGGATTATTAATAGGTTCAGTCATGATAGAACCTATTATTGCAAGAATAGGTCACAGTCTTTCTTTCGTTGTATTTTTATTATTGTTGGCAGTGACTGTCGGTGTGTTGCCTTTAATGCCTTATTTATCAGCATGGATGGTTTTCCGTTTTATTGGTGGTATGGCGGTTGCAGGTATATTTGTTGTTGTCGAGTCATGGTTATTAATTGGCGATAATCCTAAAGAGCGAGCTAAACGCTTAGGTTTTTATATGACCTCGCTTTATGGCGGCACAACATTAGGACAATTGGCGATTGGTGCAATTGGTACGCAAGGCGCTATCCCGTTTATGGCGATATTAGTTTTATTACTCATTGCCGTATTACCGCCTCTACTTTTTAAACAAGGGCAACCACAAGGGCACTCTCATAAAAGTTTATCACTCAAGCAGATGAGCCGATTAAATAAAGCCGCTTTAGTGGGCTGTATGGTATCTGGCGTTGTGATGGGTAGTATTTATGGCATGATGCCATTGGCTTTAAATCAAGGGCAATTTACAACAGACCAAATAGGTGTGTTGATGGCAGCAATTATTTTAGGCGGAATGGTGATCCAGCCTATTATTAGCAAATTGTCTGTGATGATCAGCAAGACACTGTTATTAGCGATGATGTGTTTAGTGGGCGTTTTTGCCATGGGACTGACTTATCTTTCTAGCGATTATATGGTGCTTATTATTGCACTAGCGCTATTGGGAATGTCTTCTTTTGCACTTTATCCTATCGCTATTACATTGGCATGCGATCATGTGAACGCGAGTTACATTGTCGCTATTACACAAGTGATGCTATTAAGTTATAGCATTGGCTCCGCTATTGGGCCTTTAGGGGCGGGAATGTTTATGGCGCAAGCCAATAACGGCATTATGAATTTCTTCTTTGTGGTGTTATTAGTGACGGCAGTTTACATGCTGTTTGCAAGTTTACGCCGTAAAAGTCATATTGTGTTGAACTAAACTGTATTCTCTTACTTTTTCTCTTTCTTATTTTTTTCCCTTATTTATCAGCCGAGCTTACCCTAAAGGTGGCTCGGTTTTTTTATCTCTACTCTAAAAACGGCTCTAAAAACGAATTAAGACTTCCCTGATATTTTTATGCTGTGCTTTATCAGTATAAACAGATAATGTTATTTCTTTCTTAAATAATGGATTTAACTTTTTCATGGAGAACATACAGTGAAAATAATGGGAATTACTGTTTTACTCTTACTCATTACTCCCTTTTCAAGTGCACAAGCGCTAACTTCAGAACAAAATAAAAAGCTGGTGGAGTATGCGGCTAACTTACCAAGAGCCGTATTTTACGACTCTGATTATCGTAAAATAGACTACCCAATGGGGGACGTGCCTGCTTATAAAGGAGTCTGTAGTGATGTGATTATTCGTAGTTATCGTGGGATTGATATCGATTTACAAAAATTATTACATGAAGATATTAAAGCAAATTTTTCTGCTTACCCAAGTAAACGAATGTGGGGATTGAATAAACCCGATACGAATATTGATCACCGTAGAGTTCCCAATTTAGAGGTCTTTTTCACACGAAAAGGAAAAGTAAAACCGATTACAAAAAATGCCGAAGATTATGTGCCAGGCGATATTGTTAGCTGGCGTTTAGATAATGGGCGGCCTCATATTGGAATTGTAGTAAATAAGAAAAGCGGGGATAACCAACGCTATCTAGTTATGCATAATATTGGGTTTGGACAAGTCGCAGAGGATGTCTTATTTTCATGGAAAATAACGGGGCATTTTACTTACTAAATAGATAAACGAGGAAAGTTTGGGTATCTGGTTTTTTATAAAAAATAGAATAAAAATAATAACAGGAAAAATAAATCTAGAATTTAAACGACAAGTAAAATAATGCCCATACTGATTTTATGTAAAGTATGGGCATTATTTCTGGGGAAGAATATTTTCATCAGAAATATTCATAATCATTCCTCTAAGCCACCGAGTAACATACTAACGACAGCAGTAGAACAGATAAAAGAAAGGAAAAGGATAAAAAAAGAGCTACTGATCATAATACCCTCCAAATATATCGCTATTTTTAAATAAAAAACCTCGCTAAACACACGTTATTAATTCATTACCTTATATACTAGGTTATTTAAAAATAAAGTCAAACTAACGTATTATTTAATAACAATTTTTTGCACTGTTATTTTATTTTTTATAAAAAAGCGTGTTGGGTATTACTAAATAATCAGGAGGGGCTTAACCCCTCTGATGTCTTACGCGCTGTGAGGTAAGGTGATATGAGTTAATGGCGGTAAACCATAAGCCGCTCTCGCACGATCACAAGCTTCATTAGGAATGCCATTTACCCAAGATTGTTGAAACTCACGACAAGGAGAAGGACGTTGTTCGTAGATAGAACAGCTTACACACTCTCCAACTTCACCAATCAGTTTGTCACAGCGTGGTTTTTTAGAATTTGTTCCTTTCATGCAAGAGAGAAAAGGCGTTAATGGTTCTGTTAATTCATCTGGAACCACACCGCCACCACTTACCATTTCAGCCCAATAGAACGAAACTCTAAAATAGGCGCAACAAGCACCACAATGCATACAGGGATTATCCTGCATATAAATAAAATCGTTAGAATGTTTGCTCATACCAGATACCATTTTATCTGACGTTAAAGTGACAAAACGCACGTTTTAAGGGTGCGGTAGTTTAAGAGAGGCAAAAAAAGACAGAGAAACGATGCTTCTCTTAGAGCAATCATTATGCGCCGAATGAAAAATATTTTTCAAGAGAAATGTTTCTATATATAGAATATTTTTATTACAAAACAGACTATTATTTTGGAAAAAAAATCTGAGTAGACTATATAACTTAATGGTAAGTGATGATGTTATTTAATCCTCCGTAAAAATCACACTATAAATAGTATTAAAAGTAATCAGAAAATGAGATTTCGAATAAAAAAAGCCTTATCAGTTTTGATAAGGCGATAACAAAATAAGCGTAGATAACATGCTGTAAAAATGAGCTAATGATATCTACTAATCGGTTTTTCTAAAAAGGGCCTTTAAAAATAAATAAAGCACCTGCACCAATTAAAAGAAAACCAATAAAATGATTTAATGTAAAATTTTCTCCCAAGTAAGTGACAGAAAAAATAGCGAAAATAGTTAATGTGATCACTTCTTGTATGGTTTTTAATTCTGCTGCACTGTAATAATTATGACCAATGCGATTTGCGGGTACAGCAAAGCAGTATTCAACAAATGCAATCAACCAGCTTAAAATAATGACAACAATAAGGGGTTTATTGCCATATTTTAGATGTCCATACCAAGCAAATGTCATAAAAACGTTGGAAATTATAAGAAGAATAATAGGGGTAAATTTGTAGAACATATTAGTGGTACCACTGGTCGTTTTTAGGCAAAAATTGCCAATAAGAATAGTATGAGATTACTGCAAAAAAAGAGGGTTTTCTATTGCTATGCTAAGAAAAAAAATAGTGAAAACTAAAATGGCAGACTTTTTTCGATATAAGAAAGTTTGTTATTTTATCAATTAAATGCAAAGTTAAAGTAGTAAATGGCTATTTTTAAAATTATTGGCTGAATTTCAATCTATTGATATTGTGTTAAATAATATTTTCTTATTATTAATCGATTGAAATTTAAATTTATCAAGTAAGATGCGATATGTCCTAAAATGAAGCTATTCGCACTAATAGATATGATATTAGTTATTTTATACATTATGTTAAACATAAATTTTATTATAAATATCTATAAGGAATTCGCGTGAAGATAAGTTTATTTCTGATCTCTTGTAGTTTACTTACAGTGAGCTTTTTTTCTTCAGCACAAGGTAAATACGATCCTTTAGCGAAATGTTATGAAGTGACCGCAAACGAGCCAAGAACCGCTGTGCAAGCTTGTTTATTGGATGAGTTAAAACTGACAGAACAGCAAATGAATGTCATTTATGACAAAAGTAAGAGTGATCTTGAAGATACTGATTCTGTTGCAGCGAAAAGTGCCATTGATGCATTAGCCAGTTCTCAGCAGCATTTTATTCAATTTAGAAGCGCTGAATGTCAACGACAATCCGCATTATTAATGGGCGGTTCTGGGGCAGGAGATGTTTTACTCGCATGTGAAATAAAATTAAATCAATGGAGAGCAAAAGTTTTATTAAATAATTAATTGGTAAATAATAGAGAAAAACCCAAAAGCCATTAACTTATCTTTTGGGTTTGATTTAGGCGTCGATGATCGACTCTGACTGTTAGCTATTTTGTTATCGTTTTAACGTTATTTTATCTTGAATTAGCAATCTTCAATAATAAGATAAGCTGCATGAACAGGGCCATGAACCCCCCATACTTTAATCAATTCAATGTCAGCAGTGGAACTTGCACCACCAATTAAATTGATACAAGACGGCATTCTCACACCTTCTTGAGCCATCTTATGTAAACGCTCAGCAATTTGAGCCACACGAGGCAAAATATCGCTTTTACGTAGGATCACAATTGAGGTTTCAGGTAATAAACTCACGGCACGTCCTTTCTCTGGAGACGAAAATAAAACAATTCCACCAGATTCCGTTAATCCCGCTTCAGCAAAAACAATTCCGATTTGAGAGCGTTCAGCATGAACAATATTTTCACGCCCAAGTGTAGGATCCCAAATATAAGTTTCGTATTTTTCGCTAACCGCTTTTGTGATGCCAAGTGCATCTAAACGCTCATCACCACTTATTACCACCGAGCCTTTACAATCATAACTTTCACATAGCTCAATTAGGCTATTAATAACTTCATTCGGTTTGCTAACAACACATTTCACCATTTGAGTCTGTGCAAAGTCCGTAAACTCTTTGCACAGTTCATCTTGAGTTAAATTAGTTAAGCGTGTTTTCGCCAAATCATTCACTGGTGTAGGCTGCGGCTGTGGCTTATGCGCAATAGGACGTCCTAATTTTTCAGCAATAGTTTGCAGAAATTCATTACGATTTTGTTCGTTTAACATATTATTTTTTTCCTTCTGCTTTATGGCGTTTAAACCAACTACGGAAGCTATAACCATCTGGTTTAGGGAGATCACGTGATTCCATCCAATCATTAAGAACACTAATTTTGATTGGTGTAGAACCATTTTTGATCATTAATCCCGCCATTTTTGCACCGACATTCATACCCACTTTCCAAAGGGCAGGGTGTGAATTGAGGTAGTTAAACATACCTGTCACTCGACGTTCTGCTTTTGGTGTAAGGCCTGTTTCTGCCATCACACGGCGATGTTTTAAAATCAGTTGTGCTAAAGGAATTTTGACTGGGCAAACTACATTACAAGCGTTACATAGCGAACATGCATAAGGGAGATCGTGGAAATCTTTATAACCCCCTAATAATGGTGAAATTACCGCACCAATTGGACCAGGATAAATTGATCCATAAGCATGACCACCAATATTACGATAAGCAGGGCATGTATTTAGGCAAGCACCACAACGAATACAACGTAAAATATCTTTAAATTGTGAGCCTAAAATTTCAGAACGACCATTATCGACAATTACTAAATGGAACTCTTCAGGGCCATCAACATTGCCTGCTTCACGTGGACCTGTCACCCAAGTGTTATAACTGGTTAAACGTGAGCCAACGGCACTACGACATAACATGGTTATCAACGGATCAACTTCTTCAAAGGTAGGAGCCACACGTTCCATACCCATAACCGCTATATGGGTTTTAGGTAGTGTTGTGGTCATTCTTGCATTACCTTCATTGGTGACTAAACAGACAGTACCTGTTTCAGCCACGGCAAAGTTACAGCCAGTGATACCAATATCAGCAGAAAGGAAATCTTGTCTTATACGTTGTCTAATGAAAAGCGTCATATCTTCTGGCGTTTCACTGCCTTCATAATTGAGTTTTTCATTTAAGACTTTGCGAATTTGATAACGATCTTTGTGGATCGCTGGAACCACGATATGAGACGGTGGATCATTATCTAACTGAAGAATATATTCACCAAGGTCAGTTTCGATGATTTCAATGCCTTCATTTTGTAAGGCTTTATTCATCCCAATTTCTTCGGTGACCATCGATTTAGATTTTACAATCTTCTTCGCATTTTTCTTTTTGGCAACTTCACAAATATAACGAGAGGCATCTTCTGCTGTTTTAGCAAAATAAACATGGCCTCCGTTTTCAGTCACTTTTTCGGATAATTGATAGAGATAAGCATCTAAGTTTTCAAGAACATGGTTACGGATTTGTTCAGCGCGATCACGCCACTCTTCCCAATTACCTAGCTCCTTCACCATGATTTGACGGTTAGCCCCAATGCGTTCTTGCGCCATAACAACCGCATTACGCATGATTGTGTCTTTCATTTCATGTTCTAGACGAGGTCTGAAATCTATATCACTGGTTTTGATAGACATAAGCAGGCTCCCTTATTGGCTCATTAAAACTTGTGCAATATGCAACACTTTTACAGGACGTTTTTCACGACTTAAACGACCTTGAATGTTGATTAAGCAGCTTGTATCGGCACCAATGACATAATCAGGACTCACATCCATAATATGTTTGACTTTTTCAGTCACCATTTCGCCTGAAATTTCAGACATCTTCACGGAGAAAGTTCCCCCAAAGCCACAGCAGGTTTCTGAGTTTGCAAAAGGTAACATTTCAAGACCTTCAACATGTTTTAACAGCGTTAAAGGCTCACTTACGACACCTAATTTTCTGGTTAAACTGCAAGATGGGTGATAAACCGCTTTACCTGGCAGACGAGCCCCAACATCGACAACACCAAGGGTGTTAACAATAAAGCTGGTTAAATCAATAAGGCGATCGGCAACACCTTGTGCCCGTAATGCCCATTGTGGTTCATCAGCAAGATAAGTTGGGTAACCTTTAATGGCATAAGTACAGGAGCCTGCGGGTGAAATAATGGGATAGTCGTTCACTTCCAATGTTTCAATTAACGATTTCATGGCGGGTTTTGCGTTATTAACATAACCGCTATTAAGCGCAGGCTGACCACAGCAACCTTGGCGTTCCTGAAATAAGACTTCGCAGCCTAATTTTTCAAGTAACAAGACGGTGTCTCGGGCTGAATCTGCTTTCAGCACATCACCAAGACAGGTCGCATAAAAATTAACTTTCATTAATCGAACTCCAAAACATCGCTCAGATGTTATTATTTTTACTAAAGATAAAATTCTTTTATTGCTTCGTTATAAGAGGAGAAGTGAATGGAATAAACACGCTCACTTCTCCTTATTAATTAGTTCATTAGATGATAAATAATACCGATCTTCGCCCCAAGAATAACAATGTAGGCAATACAGTATTTTAAGGTTTCACGCATAATGGCACTGCTTTGTCCATCCATTTTTGTCGCTGAAACAGCAATGGCGATACTTTGAGGTGAAATCATTTTACCGCCCGTTGCACCAGAGGTATTGGCAGCGGCCAGAATGAATGGGTCAATATTAAGTTTAGCGGCTGCACTGGTTTGTAACTTACCAAACAGTACGTTAGAGTTGGTGTCACTACCTGTTACGAACGTTCCTAACGCACCGATCACTGGGGCAATAAAGATAAATCCTGCACCTGTGAAATCGACTAAGGTTTCAGCGATACTGCCAATCATGCCACTGAAATCCATGACAGTTGCCATCGCTACGATTGCTGTGATGGCAATAATTGAGTTTTTCAGTTGGATAGTCGTTTTAACCAGAACAGAGATAAGTGTTGAAACACTTGCGCCTTGAATGGTTCCCCCCACAAAGCTGGCGAGAATAATTAATACCCCCGGTGTACTTAACCAAGCAATGGTTTGATATTCCGTTTGTGTTTCACTTAATACAAATGGGATCTTTGTGGAAATCGCACTCGCCATGCTTTGGAGCGTAGGGAATAAAGGTGAACACGCTAAAATAAATATAAAAGTAAACAGATAAATAGAACTTGCTACTAACAACTCTTTGCCAGTATGTTTTTTGACATTTTTCTGTTTATCACCACTATTTTTCATGCGTTTAGCAAGGAAAATAACCACAATTAAGCTGACTAAGCTACCTGCAAACGCTGGTAATTCAGCACCTAAATTAGCTGCAACGATATATTGAGGGATCAGTGTACTGATACCACACATTAAGGTAATAAATCCGACACCTTTAATCGCTTTAATTCCGCCACCAGCAATGGCAACGATGACAAAAGGCAATACGATATTAAATAATCCCAACTGAATAATAATCGTTTTACTCAGTACTAATACATCAAGCCCAGTATTTTGCGCCAAAATTGAAACTGGAATACCGACTGCACCAAAAGCAGTAGGAACTGTATTGGCAACTAAAGAGGCAACTGCTGCTTTAAAAGGATCAAATCCAAGTGCAATTAAAATACCGATAGGAATGGCAACCGCAGTACCATAACCCGCAACAGCTTCAAGAAAGCCACCAAAACACCATGAGATAAGCAGAACTTGCACTCGCTTATCATCACTTATGCCAGCCAGTACATCTTTAAGGACATCCATGCCACCTGTTTTTAGCATTAAGTTATAGCTATAAATGGCAGCAAGAATAACGATGATGATTGGCCACAATCCTTTAACTGCGCCATAAAGGACAGAGACTGAAGCAAATTGAATGGTGTTGTTCCAATGGAAAATAGCAAGTGCAACAGTTATCACTAAAGATACAAGCACGGCATGGTGAACGGCTGATTTCATTTTTAAAATCATAAAAATCAAAACCGCTAAAGGCACAATGCCTAATAAGAATGATAGATAGTCTGACATGATTATTTTTATCCTTAAGTTTGCAATTGTTATCGTTTATAACTGCGTTGGCAAACCTATAAGTTGGTCATTATATAATTGTGTAGGGTACTAGGTTTTATTAATGCTCTACTTTGCTGAAACGATAAATCATAAATAAAAAAAGATAGTTACTAACCTAAACAATGAAAGATATCATCACTTAGGAAATTGTCAGGTTAGATTAGTTGGCTATTGTAGGGAATATTTATTGATATGTAATAGAATAAAATCAATTGTGTGACAAATATAAAAAAATTCCTTTTTTCTCATTATTTGCTTGTTAATTGTCGTGTTTTTTGACGCTCATCAATGTAATTGCATTGCTAATGTTGTTGTAAAATTGGTTTTTGATGAAAAAAAGAACGATATTGATGGTTTTAGCTATGTAATAAAAAGATAAATTGAAGTCTAAAATGCCATTTTTAGGGTAAAAAAAGACCATCAACCCCCAAAATAAACATAAATTAAATTAATGAATTACTTTTTTACCTATTTTATTAACAAATAAACTAAAAATTTTTTATTTCGATATTTTATTGTTATAAATTTTGTTGTCTTAATAATTTAAATTATCGTTTTTTTATTTTTATAATACTTTATTTCATTATCAATAATATTTTACTTTGTATTTTTAATATTTTATTTTATTTTGTTTTTTCTATCTTGTTTTAATGTTTAGTGTTTTCTTTATTTTGTTTTTTTTATTTCTTGCCTATTCTTTACGTGTTTTTTATTTATTAAAATATATTTATTTTTTTATTTCTAATTTATATCTATTTTTATCTAGTGTGAAAATAAATTGTTATCATTGATTTGTTTTTATTTATTCTTAATATAATAATTTTAATTATACAAAATTAATATTATTATATTAACTGTTTAAATGGACTTTAATATGATTTTCTCATCAATGATTAACTTCTTTTTGTATCCAGAGGCGCACAATTACTCGCTTTCAAACTATATTTAATTGTAATACAAATCAGTGGGATAATGGAACCATGATAAGAAAAGTAAATAATAAATGAGAATGGTTCTTCCTAATGTTCCTCAATTAAAGATATGATTGAAGTGATCTTGATCGTATTGATAAAAGTAAAAAGTCTATTTTTTTTATTCTTTATAAATAAGAAAACGTGAAATAAATTCTATTTAATAATAGGAAAATATTTATTTAAGGGGATTTCTTACCTTTTTAAAAGTGTTTAAGTTGACTGTTATAGAACAAAGATAAGATATGAAATATTTTTGAAGTAATAGTCTCATTTTTAGGTGAAATATTAATTTCATCTAGATAATTGTCATACAAATATTCAAAGTAAAAAAGGTGATTGAAAAGTGAGTTTACAGATAATTATTTTCGATTCAGCTACGTAATAATCTCTAACGGAATATTTTCTTTAGTGTGTAAATGTGTTGCTGCCTGTTTTAGCTCTATAAGCTTATCTCACAATAAGTGACATTATCCTGAGATTATTATGGGAGTATTAATAGTGAAAAGATTATTTTCATCATTAAATAGCTCTGTTTTGATAATGGAAATCAGCGATTATGTTAGCGATGTTTTAGGATTTAACATTTGACGCCATCCATAAACGTTGAAATAAGTTGGCAAAAACAAACAGTTTGTCTGATATTGGTAAAATTGTTTACATTTTATTGTCGACGTTGTTACACATGAAAAAAAAGAACCAAAGTGTGAACTAGGTTCATTTTTTAGTGAGTATGAATAGGGCGTTAAAGACTAAGCCAAGCTTCTTTGTGGTTCTCTTTTCACTTTATATTGAGCAAAAACCAGTAATAAACCAATGATCCCAACTAAGGCCGCACTTAAAGGGACAATGTTGTAACTGTATTTTAAAGCAACTCCGCCAATAACGGCTCCAATAGCGTTGCCTAAATTAAATGCACCGATATTTACTGATGAAACTAAACCCGGCGCATCATGGGCTATCTGCATTGTTTTTATTTGCAGTGGTGGAACAAGGGCGAAGCTCGCCACACTCCAAATAAAAAGAGTGATAATCGTTAAGAACAAATGATTTGAAACTAAGGGTAAAAGGATCATTGATAAAATCAGTAATATAAAAAACATCACTAATGTTCTATCAATTCCTTTTGCCGATAACTTACCCCCTAAGTAATTACCTACGGTAAATCCTAATCCAATCACAACAAGTAGCATTGCGACATCGCTTTCGCTGATATGAACAATATTAATAAGGAAAGGGGCGATGTATGTATAAAGAGCAAAAAGAGCAGAGGCGCCAAATACGGTAGTCAGTAGTGCTAACACAACAGGTAAACGAGTGAGTACTTTTAATTCATACTTGATATTAGGCTTGTTTCCTTTAGGGATCGTAGGGAGCAGCATTAATAAACCCATCAGTGTCACAACACCTAATCCAGAAATAAGAACAAAGGCTAAACGCCAGCCATAAACTTGACCAATCCAAGTAATAAAAGGAACACCGATCAAGTTTGAAAGAGTTAATCCCATAAACATAGCGGCAACGGCAGCAGCTTGTTTATGTTTTTCAACAAGACTTGCGGCTACTACTGATCCAATACCAAAAAAAGCACCATGATTAAGACTCGTTATTAGCCTTGCAACCATTAATCCCCAATAGCTATCAGATTGTGAGGCGAATAAATTGCCTGCAATAAAGAGCAATAATAGGAAAATTAAAGCATGTCGTTTTGTTAATCGACCTAAGCCCAATGTCATAATAGGAGCGCCAACCATAACACCGACAGCATAACCTGTAATGAGGCCACCTGCTGTTGTGATCGAGATATCTAGCCCTGAAGCAATATTAGGTAGTAATCCCATTGGTGTAAATTCAGAGGCTCCTATTGCAAATGCCCCAGTAGCCAGAGCTAATAAAGGGAGAAAGGTTTTCATAGCGCATCCTAATAAGGTGAATAATAAATTTGAAATTTAATAGGGTGCTAGTGTAATGAAGTAAAAAAATGCAATAAATAATGAAAAAAACAATAGACTATTGCTTTAATGGCAATAATGATTGTGGTGTTTATATTATTGAATTGCTTTTTAATAAAAATAATAATCATTATGACAATAACAATCTCAGCAACTTATTTTTGCCTAAATGTAAATAATGAAATAAAGAATTATGCTAGAGTAATTTCAGGTTGTTATTTATTTGTCATTTACACTTATGTTGGAATATAGGATTTCATATGAATAATGTCAGATTAATTGCCACAATTGTGGCAAAAGAAAATCATGAAAATGAAGTGTTATCTGCTTGCAAAGCAATGATAAAACCAAGCCATAAAGATGAAGGATGTATCCAGTATGAACTTCATAAGGATACCACTCAACCAAGAACCTTTATTTTCTTTGAAATATGGGAAAACCAGAGCGCTATCGATAAACACAATGAAACAGCACATATGAAAGCGTTTGTTGAAAACCTAAAAGATAAAATTGAATTATTAGATATCAAATTTATTGAAAAATTAGCCTGATTTTATTTACCCTCCGTTAATGTGTCTTATTATTTTAAATAAAAATTTTATGTTTAAACCATGATTTAAGCAGATGTACATTATGTATATCTGCTTATTTTTTAAGTAGTAACGCTTATTTATACCATTCACACTATTTACAATAACTCACTATTCTCCCCTGATTATTAACTTAATTGCAATAATAAAAAAATGTCCGTATCCTTAAATCCCAATATACTACCTAATAGCACTGGGACTTATTGTATGAAAGCAACGTCAGAAGAAGCGAGAGTATTCGTTGAAGTTGTTGAACATAAAAGCTTTACAAAAGCAGCTGATAAACTGAATCTGGCTAATTCAGCCGTCAGCCGAACAGTGAAGAAATTAGAAGATAAATTAGGTGTTAATTTACTGAATAGAACGACCCGCCAAATTGATCTTACCGTAGAAGGTGAACTTTATTTTCAGCGAATGAAAGTTATTTTGCAGGAAATGCAAGCCGCTGAAAATGAGTTATATGGCACACAAAATTCACCTAAAGGTTTACTGCGTATCGATGCGGCAACTCCTGTTGTATTACATTTGTTGATCCCTTTTATTTCTATTTTTCGCCAACAATACCCTGATATTATTTTGTCATTAGTCTCATCAGAAACTTTTGTGAATTTAATTGAGCGTAAAGTGGATGTGGCCATACGAGTTGGCCATTTAACAGACTCAAGTTTACGTGCTCGCCCTTTATTTAATAGCTATCGTAAAATTATTGCTTCGCCAAAATATATAGAGCGAAAAGGAATTCCGACAACAGCGCAAGCATTGAGCGAACATACTTGTTTAACATTTACTGAGCCAGTTTCATTAAATACATGGCCTTTAGAAATCGAAAAAAATGCATTAATTACGGTAACAGAAGGGATATCTTCAAACAGTGGCGAAACATTAAGGCAATTATGCGTGAGTGGTGAAGGGATTGCTTGTTTATCTGATTTTATGGTGAATAAAGATATTCAAGAAGGCAAACTAGTTGAGCTATTTAGCGATAAATTACAATCTATACCATTACCTTTTCATGCTGTTTATTATAGTGATCGCGTGGTGAGCCAACGTATCCGCGTTTTTATTGATAGTTTAACTCAATATTTATCTGACACATTAAAGCTGTAACTTTTAGCGCACTAATGTCCTTAATTTCTTACAGTTTATCTTAGTGTGATAGTAAGACGATCCTATCAGATTAGAAGATATTCTTATTAATGTTATAACAGCCAACGGTTTAACAAAATAGCCTGAGCAACAATAGACTTTTGCCTAAAAAGCAATAATCTCTATTATTAATATACCCAATCGTAAAAGTGGTCTATTTTAGTTTTTTATTCTTAATTATCTTTGATAATATTTAATATTAAGAAAATAATCCTGAATTTTAATTTTTTATAGATTTTAGTGTTGCGTGCGAATTTTTTTATTTCCTGTTAAATTAACTCTATTAAACGTATCGCAAGAGAAAATTTAGGAGTTGGCATGAATATTTTATTGATTAATGGTGGTCAAAGCTTCGGTCATTCTGCTGGTCAATTAAACCGTACACTACATGATGTTGCTGCTGAGCATTTAGTTACATTAGGTCATAGCGTTAAAGAAACCCAAATAGAAGATGGCTATGATATTGACGACGAAATCGAGAAATTTCTATGGGCAGACACCATTATTTATCAAATGCCTGGCTGGTGGATGATGATGCCGTGGAAAGTAAAAAAATATATGGATGATGTGTATACATTTGGTCATGGCAAGTTATATGAGAACGATGGGCGTACGCGTCGTGATCCTAAAAAGCAATACGGTACAGGGGGGCTGTTACAAGGTAAGAAATACATGATCTCTGTAACGTGGAATGCGCCTGTTGAAGCCTTTAATGAATTTGGTAATTTTTTTGATGGCAGAGGTGTTGATGGTGTTTATTTCGCTTTCCACAAGTCACAACAATTTTTAGGATTATCTCAATTACCGACTTTTATGGTCAATGATGTTATTAAAGAGCCAACGGTTGAGAATGATATTGCTGAATATAAAGCACATTTAACTCACGTCTTTGGTTGAGTTTATTTATTCGTATAGCCGTTTGGAACATACATAAAACACGTTTAAAGGTCACTATGATAGAAGACTAGTGACCTTTATTTTTTCAATAAACTTATTCAACTAAATATTAGATACTTTTAATCTGAAAGTAATTCACTAATTTATTCAGATTAAGTGCTTGTTCATTAAGTGAACTTGCAGCAGCTACCGATTCCTCAACTAATCCCGCATTCTGTTGAGTTGTTGAATCAAGCTGACTTATAGCGTTATTGATTTGCGATATACCATCACTTTGTTCATTACTTGCCTGCCCAATTTCACGCAATAGCGCACTGATCTCTTCGACATCAGCGATCATTTTTTGGATTTGTGAGCCAGCTTGTTCAACTAATTCCATTCCTTCTTGTGTTTGAGTTGATGAATTATCGATAAGAGTGCGTATATCATTAGCGGAGTCTGCACTTTTTTGTGCCAGTAGTCTGACTTCACCAGCAACAACTGCAAAACCTTTACCATGTTCACCCGCTCTAGCGGCTTCAACAGCGGCATTTAGTGCAAGAATATTAGTTTGGAATGCAATGGCATTAATTAAGTTAATAATATCTGTCATTTGAGATGATGAGCTATTAATGGCTCTCATTTTTTCAGTTAGCTGAAGCATTATTTCGCCATTATGATGTACGGCGATTTCAGTTTTTTCAGCAACATTAATCGCATCATGAGTATGATCTGCGGTGTTTTTAACAGTTGATGTCATTTGCTCCATTGAGCTTGCCGTTTCTTCTACTGATGTTGCTTGTTCTTCTGTTCTTGCTGCTAAATTTTGGCTACCAGCTGTAATTTGCTCTGCTGCTGACGAAATATTTTCAGCGCTGTTTTGTACATTTTGCACAACTTCTAATAGGTGCGTTTTCATTTCAGCAAGGGCTTGTAATAATATTCCTGCTTCATCATGATAATCAATATTCACTTCTTGTGTTAAATCACCATTGGCAATCGCTTTAGCAAAATTTATTGCTTTCTCTAATGGAAGAGTAATGCCTTTAGTAATAAACCATCCTAAAATACTACCCACAATAATACTGATGAGGGTTAATAAGACTAAAAAGATCCTTTTCTCAATAAAATCACGTTCAACAGCGTCACCTGCCTCTTCCATTTTTTTGTCTTGTAATTTGATAAACTCTAATATTTTATCGCGATACTTTAACTGAATAGCGGAAGTTTTTGTGATCAGTTCATTGACAGCGGCGTGTTTGTTATTTTCATTAAATGCCTTCACCACAAAGTTTTGAGAGTTTATATATTGCTGACGGATCTCATAAACCTCAGCTAAGATTTTTTTTGATTCAGCATCGTGTGTGGTTTCGTCTAATTCTTTCAGTAATTGCGCAACTTTAGCGGTGATCTCTGCTTTTTTGCTCTCTTGCTCAGCCGCTAAACTTCCTTGCTCATCAAGCATAGTAAGTTGCTGAAATATAATAAATTCATTGAAATTATTAATCAGTAAGTTGGCTCTGACTGTGGCTGGATAGATATCATCAACGACATCATGAATATCTTGATTCGCACTATTTAAACCCATTAATGCGAAACTGGAACCCAACATAATTAGCATCACAAAAGTTGTAAATGCGATGGTTAACTTTGTACGAATTTTAAAGTTTTTAAAGAACATGCTTAACCCTGGATAAATAATAATTAATAAGTATTGGTAACTTATTTAAGAACAAACAGTATCGGTAAGCAGAGGAAGAACTTTAGTCATTAAACTAAATAGAGGGAGATAAAAAGGCTTGTATTGATTTTTAATACATTATTTTTTCTATTAAAAAGAGATCTCTTCCATTTTTTATCTAAATGTACTGAGTATTTAAGTTTCATTTAGCTTTATAAAATTGGGTGTAAAGTAATGAAAAATTAAAAAAATCCTTTATTTTTTGTTAACAATTGTTTGATTGATTTTAATATTTGTTAATTAGTTTTGAGGCGTTTAGAAGGTAGAATAAAGGTCAATAGAGTATAAAAGTGGCTAAATATGCGCTATCTAAGATTTGCTCACCGCTGAAACACTTTTGGCTATGATAGACTGAGTGACTTAAACTCAGTGAGTTTATGGTTAATATTAGATGTGTTTTAATTTCCCATATTTCTTATACTCAATTGACTTAAAGGTAACGCTGTATGCGCAGTGTATTTATATTTTTGAGCGTATTTATTCTAGGATTTAGTCATATGGCGTATTCCGATCAAACACTGGTTTTTATAAGACATGGTGAAAAACCTGATAATGATAGTGGGCAACTGACCTGTAAAGGGTTAAATAGAGCATTAGCCCTACCCGATGTGCTTATAAATCAATTTGGCAAACCTGATGCATTATTCGCCGCGGCACCTAAACAGAGTAAGTTAGGGAATTCATTGCGTTCACTCCAAACGATTTCACCTATCGCTATTAAAACCTCATTGCCTATTCATCTTCAATATCACGCTAAAGAGATAAAAGCATTACGAGAGGAACTGTTAAGTCGACAGTATGAAAACTCGGTTATTTTTATTGCCTGGGAGCATGATAATTTAACCAAGGTTGCGCGAGATATTATGAAACAAGAGGGAGGCGATCCTAAATTAATTCCTAAATGGAAAAGTAGTGATTTTGATAGTATTTATATCTTAAAAATTATCCGAGAAGGGGATAAAAAAAACGTCGTATTTGAACAAAGACAACAAGGGCTAGATGGCGTGTCAGAAGTTTGCCCTAATTAATGCGTATTTTATAACACTCTATTTTTACACACAGATTTAATGCTATTCGAAGCAATGCGGGAAATATATGCAAAATGAAGCTATACGCTCAGTAGAGCACGAGATCAAAGTACACCTTATAAACTCATTTACTCGAAATAATAAAGGTGGCAATCCTGCTGGCGTGGTACTTAATCCTCCTAAATTAAGTGATGAACAGAAAATTACCATCGCTAAAGAAGTCGGATTTTCTGAAACAGCTTTTGTTTATCAAGGTGAAGAGACGGATTTTAAGGTTGATTTTTTCACTCCTGAAGGTGAGGTCGATTTTTGCGGTCATGCGACATTAGCGGTATTTTTCACTTTATCTTCACTCAACTTATTGGCTTCTGGTCATTACACACAAAAAACGAAAGCAGGTATTCTAAGTGTCGCAATTAATGCTGAAAATATCGTTATGGAGCAAACACTACCTGTTTCACGTCAAGCTCCAAATATCGATGCAGTGGCTGCAGCACTGGGAATAAATTGCGAAACTATTTCAGAAACAGGCTTACCCATTGAGATATTTTCAACGGGACTACCTGATATTTTGATCCCTGTACAATTTGGGAAATTAGATACGCTAAAACCTAATTTTGAAGCGATTGCAAACTTAAGCCGTGAATTTAATACTATCGGTTTTCATGTTTTTGAACTTAGTCAAGATAAAGAAATTACTGCTCATTGCCGTAATTTTGCACCTTTATATGGCATCAATGAAGAATCTGCGACAGGGAGTTCTAGTGGCGCTTTAGGCTGCTATCTTGTTAAGCATGTTTTCCCTCATCAAACACATTTTTTATTAGAGCAAGGGCGTGCAATGCAATGTTCCTCTCTTATTCACGTTATTATTGATTCAACAGAAAATACGATTAGTCGAGTGAGAGTAGGTGGAAAAGCGACAATGATAGGCACGAAGATTATTACTCTTTAGAGAAAATAAAAGATTTTTAATTTCGAAAACTTATTTAAAATTGAAATCCGATTTGATCCTAGCTATAAAATAAATCCAGTGTATCTATCCTAAAATAGGAAGAAGCACTGGAAAATTATTTTTATAGTCGAGAATAGATATATAATTAATTAGTTAATTTTTATATAAAAACAATACATCCATTATTTCTTAATTTTTTTATTATTGATGGTTCTTTGGTGAAGTTGTTCCAACGTAAATCTAGTTTGGTGAGTTGTGTTAAATTAATCATACTAAATTAAACTCGTTTGGGGAAAAAATTGCCCGAGTATTACTTCCTGTGACATTAGCTTTAGATGTCGTTACATTACCTTTGCAGTACCTATTTTTCTGCCATAAAGAAATATCATTGTGGGTATTTTGATATTCAAACTGAATATGAGATCACATCACCGGGCTTTAGCACTAACCAATTTGGCCGATGTGACTACGGTATATGGATAAAAGAAATTTCTACAGAACGGTGGAAATTACTTTGTATTAGCAATTCAAAATCGAAAACCAAGGAACAGTATGGGTAACAGTAAAAACAGGGTCTATGGGGGTATATATTGTTGATTACCAGTTCTCTCCTTTTCGCAAGTAATGAGATTGATGGTTTCAATGATGGTGATAGAGAGTTGTTCGATGATAAGCCCGTTTATCAGACATATCTTGACGTTTGTAATAGGCTTACCAGTGATTTTCATAAAACAACATAAACAGATAGTTAAAAGTAATGGCGATATATAATGGCTACGCCATATGAGTTGGAGTGAATTAGCTGATTTAATTATTAAAGGTATGGAAGAGGCAATTGAGGTTAAGACTGCAACTTATGATTTTGTGCTTTTTTATTCTTAAAGAATGCATTTAAATTAATATATGTAAACATAAATATAATTAATTTGTTATTAATTAGATAAAACAACTAAATTTTCAATTGTATTACAATTCCTTTTATTGAATTGAATGATAATGATTATAATTATCATTCAATACATTAATTAAGGAGTGTTTATGAAAAAAACGTTACTCTATCTAGTTGTTACCTCGATAGTTTTTTTTAATAATAAAGCTATATCTGAAGATGTTCTTTATGTGATTGAAAAAAAAGAAGAAAAAATTAATGAAAAAACATTAAATTCAGAACAATTGGAAAAAAATTTAATATTTAGCATGGAAGATATTGTTCGCCATCTTCCTGGTGTCGGTGTCTCATCCGAAGGACGTTTTGGTAATAATGGATATGCAATAAGAGGTGTTGATAAAGATCGTGTTGCTATACAGGTTGATGATATCCCTCAAGCAGAAACCTTCGATAATACCATTTATAAAGGTTATGGTTATTTTAATGGAAGTATGAATGATATCGAAACAGAACATTTAAAGTCTGTAATTATATCTAAGGGTGCTGATTCTATATTTTCAGGTAGTGGAGCATTAGGAGGGGCTGTAAAATACGTTACTAAAGATCCTGCTGATTTGATTAGTGAAGGTAATTGGGGATTTGTTTCTCGTAGTGTTTATACTTCTAAAAATAATGAAAAAATGCAAACGATAGGTATTGCAACTTCCCAACAAGATGTAGAAGGGATGCTCTTATATGTTTATCGTAATGGGCATGAAACTAATAATTATAAACATGAAAATGATATATTCGGTTCTGCTAGGGGAACACCAGATCCTCAAGAAAAAACGCGTCATTCTTTACTATCAAAAATTAATCTATTAGGTATTCAAAACCATAAAATAGGTGCTACTTTTGAATACAGTGAGGGTAAAACATATACAGATGAAAAATCTTGGTACTTATTTTCTTCCTATTATCGTACTGGTGATGATTTATCAAAAAGAATTAGATATACACTCTCTGATACGTGGACTCCAGAAAGATATATTGACAGTATGACGACAAGCTTTAATTGGCAAAAAATAGAACAAAAAGCATTTAGCTCTACGTTTGATGAACATTATAATGGTCATTATTATGATATTTTTGAAGAAAATAGTAGGAATATCATTCAATATGGTAGGTTTATTAATAATGAAATAGTATTAATGCCATTATCTTTATTTAATACAACGCACTCATTAGCACTACGAACTTCATATTCTACAAAAACACTTAACAATAAAAATATAGATACTAAATATCTAGGAAAGCCTAAAGTTCCTTATCAATCTAATTATAGCATCATCAGACCTGTATATACTCAAGATATTAGTATTGCTTTTGTTGATGAAATAAAAATGTTTGATGACAAATTAAATGTAGTTTTAGGCAGTAGATATGATAATGTTTCTCATCATACAGATAATGCTAAATTATCTTTAGCGAAAGATAGCGATCTCACTGATAATCATTATCAGGCTTTATCTTTGGCATTATCAACCAGTTATAACATAACACCAAATTATACTTTCCAATATAAAATTGGGCAGGGTTTTCGTATTCCAACAGCTCAAGAGCTTTATTTTGATTATGGAGGTAATGATGCTCGTAATCGCTTAGAGCCTAACCCTAATTTAAAGCAAGAAAAAGGATTAAGTAATGAAATATCATTAAGTTATAATAATGATAAATTATTTAATAAAGTAAATGTATATTATACTAAATACAATAACTTTATTGATCTTAAGCAGAGCGAAAAACAAGTTCCTAATCCGTGGTATGATCCTAATATGGGCGATAGTTATTGGAATAAGCCAACATTACCACAAAATCATCTTCAATATAGTAATGTTGCCTCAGCATACGTTTATGGTTTTGAGCTAACGAATGAAATTCGGCTTTCTAAAATATTCGGCTTAGATAATACATATATATTGCGTAATACATTTAATTATACACGCGGAAAAGATGCTTCTGGAGATTCATTACTTTCTGTACAACCTTTTAAATGGGTTTCTTCCTTATCTTATGATAATGCGGATAAAAAATATGGTGCAGGGATATTTATGACTTATTCAGCACGAAAAGAAGGTAATCAAGCAATACGGAATGGTCGTGAATGGCCATATCTTAGTGATTCTTATACTATATTTGACACAACAGCTTACTATAATGTAAATAAAAATATTGTATTACGTGCTGGGGTTTTTAATTTATTTAATAGAAAATATAGTACTTGGGATGCATTAAGAAGTCTGCCAGAATTTGGTACAACAAATCAAATAGATCGTGATCGTCTTGGTTTACAACGTTTTACTGCTCCTGGGCGTAATTTTTCTATGGATATATCATTGTATTTCTAATACTGAATTGATAGGCAACTATTTAGTTTATTACAATTTGTTAAAGCCTCTTAAATGAGGCTTTAACAAGATCATTTATATAATATTAGAATTAAATTGGTGGGTAGGCTATTTTATATATTAGTTGATTTGTTTTTTTTCTGTTGCCAAAAGCGAAAAAGGTAAGTTAATCCAATAATAATTAGATAAATAATAGGCTCTGGTGTTGGCGATTTTAATGATAAAAAATAATGAATACAGACTAATAATAAGAGTGGATAAAACAGATTATGTATTCTTTTCCATTCTTGATTAAATTTATTTTTTAACCAATCAAATGAACTTATAGCCATCAATAATAAAATTATCCAACATAAAGCGCCTATAATAAGATAAATATGGGAAAAAACTTCGCTAAAAAAGAAAGTAATATTTCCCCAACCTATTTCAAGTAGCAGATAACTTGCTAAATGTAAATTAGCCCAAAAAAAACACCATAATCCTAATAGTTTTCTTACTTGAAATAATGTGTTTAATTTTAAGTAAAAGGCAACCATAGGGATCAGAGCTAATATAATTAATAAACGTAACGTTGTAATTCCAGTAAAATGCTGAATATCTTTTGAAGGATCTGCGCTGAAATTTTGCGTATAAATTGTATAAATAAGCCAAGTGAAAGCCAATAAACCAATAAGATGGAATATGGTTTTTAATAACTTAACTTTTATTCCATATATTGGTTGCATTAAAAATTTCTCCGCAAATCTAAATCTTTATATAAATGTGCGACTTGGTCGCCATAGCCATTGAACAATAATGTTGGTTGTCTTGTAACTTGACCTAATCCACCTGTGCCTATAAAGCGTTCTGTTGCTTGTGACCAACGAGGATGGCTAACATCTGGATTAACATTTGCATAAAAACCATATTCATGCGGTGCTGAAAGATTCCACGTTGTTGGTGGGATTGACTCAGTTAAACGAATTTTGACAATGGATTTGATCCCCTTAAATCCATATTTCCACGGAACAACAAGGCGAATAGGTGCACCATTTTGGTTTGGCAAGGATTTTCCATATACCCCTGTCGCCAATAATGTGAGTGGATTCATCGCTTCATCGAGTCTTAATCCCTCGACATACGGGTATTGTAAACCGCCGCCAATGAAGCGACTATCTTGTCCGCGCATCTCCTGTGGTGCATAACGCGTTTCAAAGGCAACATATTTTGCACGACTATTGGGCTCAACCAAAGAAAGTAAGCTCGCTAATGGAAAACCGACCCAGGGAATGACCATCGACCATGCTTCAACACAACGCATACGATAGATACGTTCTTCTAATTGAAATTTATGATTAATATCGTCTAAGTTTAAAGTAAGTGGGCGATTAACTTCACCATCAATAGTTAATGTCCATTCTTCTGTTTTCATTGTGTGTGCATACTTAGCAGGATCGGATTTATTAAGGCCAAATTCATAGAAATTGTTATATCCAATTACCTTATCTTCATGAGTTAATTGTAATGAAGATTGATATTCTTCAGGTTGAATAAATTGTAATTCTTTACGGGATGATTTTGGTGTTGTTGGTTTGTTATCTTCAGTAAGCCATGAAAATAAATCGGCTTTTACAGTGGATGAAACCGCTATTCCAGCAGCGCCGATGCCTAATAATTTTAGTAAATTACGTCGTTTCATCATAAAAACAGATTCAGGTGTAATTTCTGATAGGTTATTTTTCCTGTTTTTTTTCATGATGTTACCTCTACATAATTAAGAAGATATTTGATTGATAAATTAATTATGCAGAGATGTTTTATAAAAAAGCTGACAAAAAGATGACAATTTTGTCATATCGCGTAATTAGCATGGAAAGGTTAAAATAAATACATTATGTTTTCCAATACGCTCGTAACTGACTTTACCCTCATGTAATGTCATAATCGCTTGCACAATTGATAAGCCTAAGCCATTTCCATCTGTTGTTCTTGCATTATCACCACGCCAAAAACGAGTAAATATTTGTTCATGTTGATTCAATTCATCACCAATATTACTGATACAAATCAGTAACTGATTTTTTTCTTTTTTACATTGAGTGACGACTTGTGTATTAGCGGGAGAATATTTAATTGCATTTGATATGAGGTTCATTAATATGCGAGTAAAAAGTAAGTGATCTGCACTAACTGTTAATGTTGTAGGCTCTTTTAATAAGGTAATCTGTTTTTCTTCTGCATAAAATGAAAATAGGTTATAAATTTCATCAATTAGATCCGATAAATCCAAGCTTTCTCTATTTAAAATGATATTTTTATTTTCAGCACGAGCGATAAATAAAATATTTTCAATTATTTTTGCAAGTTTATCCAGTTCTTCAATATTACTAATAATAATTGATTCATATTCTTCTACGCTACGAGAGCGTTGTAACATAATTTCATTTTGAACTTTTATAGCGTTAATGGGGGTTCTGAGTTCATGAGCCAAGTCATCGGCTAATTGAGTTAGCTTTACAAAATCATTTTTTAACCTTTTTCTCATTATATTTAATGAGTCACCTAAACTTTTCAGTTCATTGGGAAGTTGTGAGATATTTATGGTTTGGCTAAGAGTATGTATGTCTGTTTTAGCCGTAATTTGGCTAAGAAAACGGATATCCCTCAATCCATGTTTAATTAACCAAAAACTTAATATTCCCATAAATAAAATAGAAGCTAATGAGATAATCAATATTTTACTTAAATATTCGCTTAGCATACTGATGCGCACAAAGGATGCTTTGGCAATCACTACATTTAGCACACCTATTGGTGATTCTATTGTAAAGTTAATAGCCGAAACAGGAATACCTGATTCTGTTTCCCAGGAGGTAATCATGTTTAAATCTATATTCTTTGTATCAGTGGTTTTTAGATGATCTGCAAATAAAATATCTGAATTAGTATCAACTAAAATTTTATTATTAGCATCCGTAATATAAATAATATCTTGTTGCATATCCATCATACGTTGAAAATAGATAGGTAATGTTTTGATATCAATTCCACTATTAATTAACTTTACTAATTGGTCTGCACGATTTACAAGTAAGTTATTATCACGAGATATTAATTCATTTTTAAGCGATTGATAAAGCGTTAAAGACATAAAACCTGCATTTGCAATCATCAATATGATAAATAAAAAGATAATTTTAAATCTCAGTGATTTTGTTTTCATTATTGACTCCATTTAACCTATATCCCATTCCTCTAACCGTTTCGATTAATTTGATTTCAAATCCATCATCAATTTTTTTTCGTAAACGACGGATAGCAACATCTACAATATTAGTATCACTATCAAAGTTAATTCCCCAAATCTCGCTTGCAATTAATGTCCTTGGTAATATTTCATTAATATGTAAAGCAAAAAAAAGTAATAAAGAATATTCTTGGCGAGTCATTGGGATCTGTATATTATTACGCTCCACTTCATGACGAGATAAATTGATTTTTAAGTCAGCAATTTCAATAATTGTTGAAATATTTTTTTGAACTCTTAATTGATTTTTGACCCTTGCCAATAATTCTGAAAATGAGAAAGGTTTTACTAAATAATCGTTTGCACCTAATTCTAATCCTTTAACTCGGTCATCTATAGCATCCCTTGCTGTTAAACAAATCACAGGGACTGACTTTGATGTGCGTAATATTTTTAAAATATTCCAACCGTTCATTCCGGGAAGCATGATATCAAGAATAATCAATTTGTAATCATTTTCTAATGCTAAATAGAGGCCATCACGACCATCATTCGTAATATCAATAGTATATCCAGCTTCTTCTAGCCCTTTTTTAACCCAATTGGCTGTTTTTTCGTGATCTTCAATTAAGAGTATTTTCATTATGATCCTCTTAAACTCTTTAGAATAGGTATTTTGTATTATTTTAAACCAGTCATATATAGGATTAATAGAGCTAATTAAATATGATAGTTTTTACTAAAAATGACCTTGTAATAATAGATTTTAGAGATTCATAACATTGTTATTAAATAGCTTTTATGTAAAAGAGTAAGTAACTAATTTTATTCCAGAAATTTTTTATGTCAGTAGATTCACTCGTTTTTGTATTTTCATTCTTAAGAAAAAATTGTAAAACTTATATGTATGCGGCTAGGGTTTAGCAATAATTTATGATGAATATGCTATAAAAGTTGAAGAGGAAGAATGTATTTGCTTGGTCATTGAAACTAAAAAAGCCCACCTAAGTGAGCTTTTCTATACTTTAAATGATCCGCGTGTCATTTGCGTGTCATTTATAGTCCTTTTGTTGTCAGTGTGTAGTCTTGATGATTTCGCTAACTTCTTGTTTTTGAAACCGTTGTCCTATCACTGACCCAAGCTGGCGGAGTCTGAATTGGTTGTGTATTTATCTGTATTTAATGAATATTTATTAAATTGAGTAATTGATGAGTGCCATTAAGCTGGAGTAATAGATGTGGTTATATCTAAGTATTTAGCAACCCAAGAAGCATGCAAATAAAAATAATGTATTAAATAAAAATATGCGTCACAAGTGTCACTCACGTTATGCTATTTAATATCAATATGTTAGATTACTTTTTTGAGTCACACTTTATGACAAGAGTAATTTTAGTGTCACATTTAATGTAGTAATAAAATTTCACATAGGGGGTAGGGTCTGGACTAGTGACTTTTGAGTACCTAGCTAATACCTTGGGTAAATAGGAAAGAAGTGGGTTAAAATTTTTTAGAAAAATACAACATACAATCTAGCTATTAATCGTATGACATTATTAATAGAGATAGTAAATTATTATCACTAACTACATGACTAACTTTATTATGGGATAATCAATAGTTAAGTCGCGAAGCAAGATTTGTTGCTAGTTGATGCAACTTAGAGTGTGTTAAGTTGAGTATAAACAATCTTGAATAATAGTGAATATTATGAGAACCGAGCAAGAAATTTTTGATGAACTAGAGAAACTTAGTTGTGTAGAAGGTTTTTGGGAAGTTGTAGCATTTTTCTGTTGGAAAGATACCTTTATTCACTTTTCAGGTGAAAAATTGGATAAGGAATCATTTGCACAAGCATTTGATCGGACGCGTTTATCCAGAACTGAGCTTTCAACACTTATTGGTTTAGCGTGTAAAAGTGGATTTAATAATAGGCAATTAGAATTAGAAGAATTAAAAAAAATAGCAGATCGTGTCTGGCAACTTTTTGAAGAGCTACATTATAGTTTTTGCCCGCCATTAGACAGTGCTCTATTGTTGAAAAAATTTGATCCTAAAAATAGTAATGACATCCCTAGTTTTAGTGAATTTATTCGAGAAGTAATTCCAAGTAGCGATAAAAATTATTTTATGCGAGAAGCTATCTTTTATGGCGGGGATGGAGTTTTCAAGCATCAATATAGGGACTTAGCCAAACGTCGCTATTCTCTTGATGATGGTTGGATTGAAGCAAATAAAGGCTTTAACGTTTCTCAAGCAGCTGAAGTTATTTCGGCCATAGAACAAATTCAACTAGAGAAAGCCAATCAATTAGTATCTTCAGTAAAGTTCCTGCCATTGCCATATCATTTGCCTATGTTCATGTTTACTATTTCTGAAGTCGTGGCACAAAGTAGTTTAAATGAAAAGGTTGTAGAGGCTGTGATTGCGGCGTTATCAGCTAAGCCCGAAGACGGAATGAGCTGTTTTAAATCTGTGGATGATTTTAATCATAAAAATGCGTTTCCAATAATAAAAACTGTAGAGGGGGCATTCGTCAGTTTTCAAGGTTACAGCTTATGGGAGGCACTTTATGAAAGCCCATTTTTTTGGTTTAACGAAGACAGAACATATAAGGTTATAGCAAGTAAGCATCGAGGTGCTTTTACAGAAAACTTTACAGCTGAACGCTTAGCTCTAGTGTTTGGTGACGATAATGTTTTAACCAATATTGATATTTTCGATGGTAAAAATAAAGCAGGTGAAATTGATGTTTTGGTCACATTCGGCGTTTTTGCGATAGTCGTACAAGCTAAGTCTAAAAAACTCACTATCGAGGCTCGTAAGGGTAATAGTAAACAATTAGAAGGAGATTTTAAAAAAGCAATTCAAGATGCCTATGATCAAGCTTATTTATGTAGCCAACTACTACAAAAAGAAGGGTGTATTTTTAAAAATGAATTTGGCAATGAAGTTAAAATTCAATCTAATTTCAAGACGATATTACCTATTTGTATAGTATCAGACTATTTTCCTGCTCTTGCTGCTCAAGCTCGACATTTTCTTCAATATCAAACGACTAATGTAATAAAACATCCTTATGTAATGGATGTGTTTTTAATAGATATGATTACCGAAATGCTGCCATCACCTTTACGAGTCTTAGACTATCTTGTTAAACGGAGTGACTATGGTGATTCAATTCTTTCTAATCATGAGCTAGTAATTCTTTCAGCTTACATCATGCAAAACTTATATTTTGGGGAAGAATCGACATTAGTTATGCTTGATGATGATATATCTACAGATCTTGAATTAGCAATGTTAGCCAGAAGGGATGGTTACGATGGAGAGAAAACACCTGAGGGGTTTATAACTTCTCACAAAAAAGGTTTTGTTGGTGATATTATCAATGATATTGAGTTTTCAGCAGATTTTTGTCTTCAGAAACTAGGATTACACCTTTTATCATTGGATGGTGAAAGTATAGATCTACTCAATGACGCGATTTCAAAGATGATTGCTCAGTTTAAAATAGATAATCAACACCATGATATAACTCTTCCCTTGCTAAAGGAAAAAACGGGTTTAACTATTCACTGCAATGAAGATGATAATGATACGGCCTATAACAAACTGGTTGCACATTGTGAAAAAAGAAAATATACAACCCAAGCAGAGAATTGGGTAGGATGCTGTATTAGTCCAACTAAAGGTAAACTCCGATTTGCTTCATATCATGAAAGTAAGTGGAAACAATCGGATAGAATGGACAGACTAACGGCTAGTTTAAAACCTATTTCGTCGAGTAATCATATAAAAGATGCAAAAACGTTTTCGTTTGGTGAAAAACCGCAAATAAAACGAAATAAAATTGGAAGAAATGAACCATGTTCATGCGGTAGTGGTAAGAAATATAAACGCTGTTGCGCCTTATAAATTTAACTTAGATTTAGTAATAATAATTCATCAGGTTATGGGCTTCTTCATCAATGAGGGGCTGATTCTATATTGTTTTTGTTGTTTCTTGGGCTTTTGCATTTGCATAAGAGTAATCTACTGATAACAGCTGGCTACATACAGAAGTAGAATCAATAAGATATGATGATTTTTTGTTGGCGATTATTGTGATATAAAATGAAAAAATATCATATGTAATCAGCTCAAGTTAAAAGGAGCTATTTTTTATCATGAAGATTAAAATAGCCGAGATTAACTCGGCATGATTCTTAAATTAGTGGTTAGTGAGTTACACAATTTTCCATAAATGAATCAAGAAACTGATCTGTAATTCCTTTTGGCTTACGGCGTTCACAAAGAGAATATAATTCTTCTACTGCCGAGTAAGGAAAAAATTTTGCATCTAACTCGCGAAATTGTGGTCTATTTGCAAATTCAATAACTTTTGCTCGATATTCATCAGGAGCAACAATTGTCCATCTGATATCTTGTAAGCGGGGGGCATAATCACAAAAATTTTTCATACGAGTTAAGCCACTTATTATTCCAGTACTGTGTTCAATTTCCATTACTGCTGGCATTAACTTACCATTTCTGAACCATATACAGTCTATTAATTTTGCGCCATTGATAGCTTCACTGTATGAACTTAAGACCTTTTCATTGGAAAGGCTATCGATTACACCATCCATTTGCGCAATAGCTTTTCCGTTATACTTAAGCCCTCGATCATTTGCTGCAACCCATGTTCTATAGCCTAAGTAGTTACCAATTTTTACTAATGCTATTTGGATCTGCGCATGTCTTCTTTTTTCTTCAATCGATAACCCATCAACTGCGCGGATGGTATCTAAATCAACACTTTGGTAAATAACTTCAGTTTTCATCTCCGAAATAACAATATTAGTTTTATATTCAGAAAGAATTCCGTTTTCATGTGGTGAATTAGGTAAATAGATAAGATGTTTGTGACCTTTAGTGATTGTTTGTTTAGTATTAATAACTTCTAAACGGTCAAGTTTACACCAGTAAAATAGAGGAGTATGAGCAAGTAAACTTTCAATAACGGAACGGGTATTATAGCTTGCACCAAATACTCGATCTAAATTGATCGGGGAATCCTCTTGAATCGCATTTGCTAGACGCCAAATCATTTGACTAGATATACTTTCTGTTCGAGCGGCTTTTAACGTTTCTCCCTTTGTTGGGTTGAAACGTTTTATACGAATAGGACCTTCTGGTTGAGTAATCGAGTCGATAACTATTTTGCCAGCATTTCTGCCATTTACATAATCAAATTGCCTGTTTTTGGGTAGGTTCGCTATTGCATTCACCAGATTCATTGCTGTTAAATTCATCTTTTATTCCTAAATGCTCTAATATAGATGCTGCTATTCCTAATGCGGCAAGATAAGGGACACCATTACCAACAGTTTTGAACATGTTTGAAAGGGTCATATAACTAGGTAGTTCAAATTCTTTTGGTAGAGATTGAATAGCAAGTGCTTCTGCAACCGTTATTCTGCGCGGTTTATATGGATGTAAGTGTACTTCATTATTACCATAAGCTGCCGTTGGGGAATACCTCCAACGATGGAGGCGCTTGTAAGATTTTTTACTGTCGTCACCTTCTTCAACAGTTTTGAAGCGAGTTAATCCTGCTCTGGGAGTGAATACATGTTTTGAATTTACATGTGCAGAAACATCATTTTTAGTAAACCAGTAATCAACTGTTAGCTCTTCAGGAAGATGCTTGGGTATATCCAATATTGAATTTTCGGCAAATTCATTAGTTGTCGGCCATTTATATTCAAAAGCACTACGATCTGGGTAAGTTCTACCGCTCCAGATAAAGTTCTTAGATAATTCTTTACTTTTGAAACCGAGCAAAATGATGCGCTCTCGATCTTGTGGTGCACTATATTCAATTGAATTTATTAATTTTTCATGTAGGTTATAACCAGCAGTTACCAACTGTTCTTTTAGATGCTCAAAAAATTCTCGGTGTTTAAGTGTGCGATATAACCCCTTGACGTTCTCAAATAAGAAGAAATCAGGTTTCATCTCTACAATAATATTTATATAGCTTTGAGATAGCTTACCGTTTTCTCCATCGCGCCCTTTATTCTTACCTGCAACTGAAAAGTCTGGGCAAGGAGGTCCTCCAATGAAACCGACAAGTCTGTGTTCTTTTTTTAGAGTTTTAATTGAATCTTTCAAGTGTTTATGATCGATTGTCTCGATACTCTTTTCAGCATAGCCAAAGCGAGGTATAGCTTTGTTCATAACCTTTCGAGAGTGTTTGTAAGCATCCATAAATGGCGGGTGATATTCATTCACAAAAACCACTTCGTAGCCAGAATTTTCAAAGCCAAGGTCTAAGAATCCAGAGCCAGAAAAGAAAGAGAAGATGGCGGGTTTAAGTGTGGACATTTTTTACCTATTATCAATCATTGGGTTATGCGGAAATTCCACCATATCTTAACAGATGAGGGGGCTATTGCAACGGATCTCGGATTAGCTATGGCGGTATATTAGTAAAAAATAAAAAGAGTAAAATAGCGAAATTAGATGATAAGAATTTTATTTAATCATATGTTTTTTAAACACTATTTATCACTTATTTAATTAAGGATTATAAACTATAGATATTCCTATGCTAAATGAGAATTCAATATACGATGTGGTATAAGGAAGATAATTTTTTGAGTGATGAATCATCGCCCCAATATGATCTTTTGCACTGTTTCGTTGTTAAAAACTCTTTACAGCTACTAAATGAAAAGCGAAAACCAGCAAAGTCAATCCGAGAGAGGAGAGGGGGGAGGAACACTGAAATTTTAACAGAATCGCTATATAGATGGCGCTATCTAATTAAATTAAGGTTGTATTACTATTTTATTTTTAATATGAGTTCTTCTTGTAGTGCTCTTGGCAGTTTGTGAAAACATTTAATCAGACAAGCTAACTGGTCATCTTGAGCATAAAAATAAGCTAACGGGATATCTAGCACATCAGCTAACTTTTGAGCCGTGCCAATATCTACCTCATGAACACCTTTTTCATAACGATTGATACGTGTACTAGCTACAAACTCGTCGATTCCCGCTGCGATACCTAAGTTCTTTTGTGATAACCCAGCAGCTAATCTGGCTTCTTTTAAGCGTCTGCAAAAGATATCTTTGTGATTTTCAATAGGATTCATAATAACTCTCAGTAATATGGAGTTACGAGAATCGTAGTTTTAGCTTGCTCTGGATACTACGAATAACGTAGTATTGTATGAGTGTAATAATTTATAAGGAGTTTTACATGAAACCGTTACTATTAACTATTGTCGCCATAATGTTAAGCGGGTGCATTAGCTATACAAATGATAAAGGGCAAAGCTGTATTGCGGATGCCGACCCAATTTCAGCGGCTGTATCAGGAAGTTTTGTTAGGTGTTATGGCGTTCCTGATGAAAATAAATCAGAGGATTGATAATTATAGCTTTTATATGGAGATGTCACTAAATGAATAATTTTTTTAGATGGGTAGGGCTCCTTCCTATAGCTTTTGTATCAGCTATAGCTTTGCCTGTACTGTTGAGAGTTCTAACAAATATAGGTTTTTTTAATTACAGGGGGGAAGAACCATTACCTTTCTATATAGAGCTGGCTACTTCTGTGGTGATGGGGGCTACGTTTGTTTCTGTAGGAAAACTAATAGCACCAAGTAACAAAGAAAGAGTAGGTAAAATATTGTTCTATATTGGTATCGTCGTGTTAGCTGGCTTATTTATTTTTAATTGGCAGCTAGGAGAAAGAATCGCTGCTTTATATTGTTTACCATCACTTGTTGGAGCATATTTAGCAATGGATTATGATATTTAATGCGCTGTTCCAATGGGATTTATAATATATGCTATGCAATAATAAATCCCATATAGTGAGTTTTTAATTCCAATTGTAATTAACATTATTTAGTACATTCGTTGCGAATATTAATCTTGCCTCATCTAGTGGTTTTAATTTAAAAGCTCTAAATCTATTTGGTGGATTGCCAAATAGTATAGATTTACCTATTCCTATCTTTGAAATTGTTCGCCCAAAAACTGTTCTACTCGTTCCATCATACTTTTCATAGCTTAAGAACAACTCAAAAAAATTACTGGACAGAATAACTGATTTCCAAGTTTTTTGAGAGTCAAAAACATAACCTCTTTGTAAACAAGTAAATGATGCAATCAAAGGAATGATGCATGACACAGACACCACTCAACGAAAATAACACACCTCAAGTCAGTCAAATCATTACGTTGGCGCTGGATGGTGAAGCTATCTTATTAAAAAACCTGACCGTCACACCCTCGATGATGTATCAAGACAAAGACCAGTCGGGGCAGTCATCAAGCACGGTAAACAGTGAGCAGGGGATTAAACCCAAAGAGCTACGCATCACGGGCACGATTCCTTTCACCGAAGAAAAAACGCTAACCCGTTTATTTGCCTTGGCAGAAGCCAAAGAGAACGGACTACTAAAACGCTACCGTGTCGCCAACCGCATGGCTAGCGCGATTAATTTTCGTCTTGGCACATTCACTAACGGCATTGATGCGTCAAAGATGGACGGTAAACAAGCCTGGCAAGTCACCTTTACCTTACGTGAGCATTTATCGGTGCCCGAAAAACGCGAAAGTCGTTCAGCAGGGCAAGTTAAAGCCAAAATACAAAGTATGAGTGATAAGCCAAAAGCCAATGGCGAAGGAACGCCAGAACAAGAGCAGGAATTGAGTCGGTTTGAAAAAGAAGTGTTAAAACCAATTAACGACGGACTCGGTGGGGTATTTAAATGAAATCAATTAATCGACTTTATTTATCGGGTGATGAAACGCACCTTGTTGACGTGAAAATGGTGCTGGAATTATCCCAATGTGGACGTGGATTTATTACTGCTAAAACCGATACTGATTACACAGGTAAATTGGTGCGTCTTGATATTGGCTACACGGATTTACTATTACGGTATTTCACGGGTTACGTGGAGCGCTCGCAACCGTCACAAAATGGTTTTCAAAAATTGTTCGTGCGCGAATTGGTTGGCGTATTCGACAGAATGTGGCCATGCTCTTTTCAGCATCCCACCTTAAAACAGATCACCGATTATCTAAAAGAGCACAGCGGATTACATTTTGTGTTACCGGATGCCGAATATGTGAATACCCCTATTCCACATTACACTCATAACGGTACGGGTTATCAATTATTAAATAGCCTGGGAAAAGTCTTCAATATTCCCGATTATGTTTGGTATCAAACGCCAGACGGTGACGTGTTCGTAGGAAGCTGGAATGATTCATTTTGGAAAGATAAAGAGATTGAAATAGACAATCAGTTTTCTTCTGAACAACGTGCCGGTAATCAAATGACCATCCCGATGGTGCAAAGTTTACGCCCTGGTGTGAAAGTGAATGATAAACGCTTAGAGCGTGTGGCGCTGGATAACGACAATATGACGTTAACGTGGATCAGCCCCGATGCGATTACAGGGCGAGCCGAAAACCGCACCATAGCCCAGCAACACATTGATAATGCTTACCCCGAGCTTTCGGCAGGATTGCACTTGCCGAAATTTGCCCGTGTTGAAGCACCCACCGAAAATACTACCGCGGGGGATATTTCTGATCCATTCAGACCAAAATATGCGGTTGATGTGCAAATGGTTGATGCCGACGGCAATGATGTGGCACCCGTTTATCACGCGGTGCCGTTACCGTTGCCGATGGCAGGCAATGAGTCGGGGATGTTTCAATATCCGCCTGTGGGTTCAATGGTTGAAATTGCATTTGAAAATGGCCGTGCAGATAAGCCCTTTATTCGTCAAGTGTTAAGTCATGGCAATACCTTGCCCGATATTAAGCCAGGCGAACAACTGCAACAGCAACGTCAAGAGGTATCACAACGGGTTACGCAGGACGGCACATGGCATCGGCAAACTGACCAAAAAATCATTGAAGAGTCGATGCATCGTGAGGTGAAAACTAATACGGAAAATCGCACCGTTATCGCCAGAGAAACCACTGTACAAGCTACCGATAAAACGACAGTCATTGGCACAAGCACGTTAATGGCGGGTGCCATTATGCAAATTGCTGAAGGTGACTTTAGCCAAGCGACGCAAGCCAATAGAGTTATTGCTGTGGGGCAAAATATGACGATTGATGTTGGTCAGAAACTGGAGGAAAAAATCGGGGCAGTGCGTTCGAGTATTGCAGGCGCGATGCAAAAAATCATGGCACCCGTTGTTTATTTGGGTAATGAACAATTGAATGTGATGCAGTGCATGTTAGATACGCTAGATGTGGTGAATGAGTTGGCTACACTCACGGCAAACCATACTCATAACAACACGGGCAGTCCATTAAATGCCTCAGCCATTAGCAACACAGGCACTAAATCAACAGGACTTAAGCAGAAGTATTCACCTGTCATTGGGTGATAAAATTGTTACCATCCTTGCCCGCGATTGCGGGCTTTTTTATATTATCTTGTTGACCTTTAAATCATTATTAATTATTGTCTTACTCACGAGGACTCAAAACCTCATACAAGCGGTCAGACCAACCCCGTCAGTGTTGGATTTTTTATGCCTATCATTTAGTGGGCGCATTGCGCGACCATACCCCGAATAATGTCGGGAGGGCGACGAATACAACACCCGAAAGGGAAATAAGTCCGCGGTCTCTTGTAGCCGTTTTGAGCCTCCTGACACCATTTTATGGTGACATCAAAATCTCAAAAAAATACAAGGGGTCAGTAATGGCTAAATATTCTGTTGTACCATTCGCTTTTGAATCATTTTCAATAAGAACACTAACAATAAAAGACATGCCGTGGTTTGTAGCGGAAGATGTTTGTAGTGCTCTAAATCTAAGTAATCCTACAATGTCATTAAAATCTTTAGATGATGACGAACGGTCTAAGTTAAACTTAGGGCGTCAAGGGAAGGTCAATATTATCAATGAGTCTGGAATGTATACATTGATACTACGTTGCCGTGATGCCATTAAAAATGGTTCTATTGCTCACAGGTTTAGAAAGTGGGTTACAAACGAGGTATTACCATCTATTCGTAAAACAGGTGGGTATCAATTATCAAAACGAAATATAACCACGAATATTCCCCTTTCTTGCCCTTGTTGCCATAAACCCTTAGAAGTAATAAAAATACATCAGCATCATAGACATCACACTGAAATAATCGCTATATGTAATAGCCATGCTTGTCAGCAAGATGCTTTAAAATATGATTTAAATTTCTCATACTACATTGAGTTAAAAGATAAAATAGAAAGAGATAATAAAGGGGTTTTAGATAAACTATCATATAAAAAACGATTAGCTTTGATTGAGTTATTATCTGATTAGTCTATATTACTAATGTTAGTTGAATGAGAATATCAAATCGTAAAAGGCCAACCTTACCAGTTGGCTTTTTTGTACCTATAAATTCCCATCTCTACGCCATTCTAAGGCGTTCAATTCTCATAATACATCCCCTGCATAGCTCAAAATGGATCGCATCGATAGCGTGCGACTGCGGGCGCATAATCCCCACGAAATAAAATCATTCACCACGTAAAACGCACTAATCCGCACCCGCCTGCACAATTTAGATCAAAAAAATATTTCAGTTTGAAATTTTTACAAAACATATCGTGAGGGCGCGCGGGGATTGGGTTCTTTGCGTAGGCGTCAAACTGAAATGATTGTAAAAGATTTCAGGTTATTTCAGTTTGAGGGATAGAAAAAGGATCTCGATAAAAACTTAATGCATTGATAGTAAAAGAAATTTCATACTTTACGTGGGATTGATGATCCACATTTTACGCGAGAGCATTTTAGAGAATATTTATTTTTCAGTGAGTTATAGATTTTTGAAATTGAAATGATTCAGAAAATTTAGTCGATGCCAGAAATAACACATAAAACTCTATCATCACTGACTAGCTCACAATCACGCACGAAAAAATACAATTTATCTTTATATAGAAATTCTTCAATAGGTCTTACTCTAATATCTTTAGGAACTAAAGTAATATCAGGTATTGCCAGTGCGGTGATCTCTTTATCGACCATCATGGTTTCTGTTGTGCTATCTGATTTAATAATAATAACTTTTCTCATTATCCTATCCTCAGTTTATTTTTGAATAATTAAATAAGTCTTTTGCTATAAGTATAAAAATGATATTTCAATTTGCCAACAAAAGAAAATAGATTACTTAAGAAGAATTAAATAATATTTGTTAGAACGGAAATGAAACAGTAACTGATATCGATGTGAAGATTTTCTGTGTGGACGTAATGTGGACATTCTAAAAATTAAGGGGGCTACGTTTTCACGTAACCCCTTGTTTTATTTGGTGGAGCTGGCGGGAGTTGAACCCGCGTCCGAAATTTCTACATCCTCGGTACTACATGCTTAGTCTATCTTTAATTTCACTTACCCACTGCGGACAGACGCGCCATGAATAAGCTAGCTTGATTAAGTTTAACGCTTCAACCCCAAGCTAGGCATCCACGCGATCTCTTTTGGGTTTGACCTCTCTTTATCCCCGTCTTAAGAGCGGAAGCTAGGGAGAGAGGGCTCAAAGCAGGTTATTAAGCTGCTAGTGCTTTATATTGATTGTCGTTTGCGACTATCTTTTTTGCGGCTTTTTACGAGGCCAACCGCCCCTCGGCATGCACCTTGGGTTTCGCAAATCCCGTCGAATCCAGAATCAGCCCCAAGTTGTTGACAGCGAGTATATCAGAAAAATACTTGTCATTGCTAGTACTTAACGCAATTTAGCGGTTAGCATTTTTCATAATACGTGCTTTGTCTAATTTCCACTCACGATCTTTAATGGTTTCACGTTTATCGTGATCTTTTTTACCTTTTGCAACACCAATTTTGATTTTGCACCAAGCGTTTTTCCAATAAAGAGAAAGTGCAACAACGGTATAACCATCACGGTTGATTTGACCATAAAGGTTATCAAGTTCACGCTGTTTTAATAATAGTTTACGGGTACGTGTCGGATCACAAACGACATGGCTTGATGCAACATTTAAAGGAGTAATAGTTGCACCAAAAAGATAAGCTTCGCCATCACGCATGATAACATAGCTATCACTGATGTTTGCTTTACCGGCTCGCAGTGATTTAACTTCCCAGCCTTGGAGCGCCAAGCCCGCTTCTATCTCATCTTCGATGAAATATTCATGGCGAGCACGTTTGTTTAACGCAATGGTCGCAGAACCAGGTTTGTGTGATTTTTTCTTTGTCATAATGTCCACATTATACTGTATGAGCAATAGAAAGAAATCATTTAACCGACTGTTTTCTTTTCAATTGCATAAAACTTAAGCTATATTCCATTAGATTTTTAATTAGTCACTGTTCAATGATATGATCCGCGCAGTGTTGTCGTACAGGAATAACTATGCCTCAGATTAGTCGATCTGCTCTTGTCCCTTTTAGTACAGAGCAAATGTTTAAACTGGTTAATGATGTTCTTACTTATCCTGATTTTCTACCAGGATGCGTTGGAAGTAAACTGATCAAAAGCACACCAGAAGAAATGATTGCATCAATAAATGTCTCTAAAGCAGGGATCAGTAAAACATTTACTACCCATAATTTTTTAAAGACAAATGAACGTGTGGATATGCGTCTTGTTGATGGTCCCTTTCGTAAATTAACTGGGGGATGGGTGTTTACCGCACTTGATGATAATGCGTGTAAGATAGAGTTTCAGCTAGACTTTGAGTTTACCAATAAATTAATTGAGTTAGCCTTTGGTCGTATTTTTAAGGATTTAACGAACAATATGGTGCAGGCGTTTACTCACAGAGCGAAAGAGATCTATCGTGACTAAAATATGGGTAGAGGTAACCTATGCGTTACCTGACAAACAGTACCTTATCCCTGTGGAACTAACATTAGGGGATACTGTTGAACAAGCCATTATTGCTTCAAATATCTTAACGATTTGTAATGATATTGATTTGACTAAGAATAAAGTGGGTATTTATAGTCGACCAGCAAAGTTAAGCGATAATGTGCGAGACGGTGATAGAGTTGAAATTTATCGACCTTTAATTGCCGATCCTAAAGAAATGCGTCGTAAACGTGCTGAGAAAGCACGACAAAAAGCGGATTAATATTATGCTTTTTGCCCAATAGGGGTGAGCATCATATATTGCATTGATAGGCCGTTTGATTACAGACAGACACAATACAAGACAACACTGTTATAAAGCAATTTCTCTTTATAAAAACACACCCCAACGTCAAATCTAACGTATGGGGTGCAATTCGTTTTTGCCAATCTATACAAAACTAAGCTTTCTTAGCGCTGTTATCGCATTACGATTTTGTTTCAGGTGCTGAGAAGTTAGGCATATTGCCTTGTTTATCAATCTTAGTCAGTATGCCATTGCTATCAAAAGTCAGGGTAAGAGTCTCTTGACGTACTTTCTGATGACCAGGCTCTTCACGGAAAACATAATACCAAGTCTGGCTTCCGAAAGGATCTTTTAGCATTGGCGTACCAAGGGCAAATTGAACTTGCTGCTGTGTCATTCCTTGCTGAACTTTTGCGACTTCGGCTGGCGTTAAATAATTTCCCTGATTGATATCTGGGTGATAAACCAGTCTCTCGAACATAGAGCAACCTGAAGTCATTACGACTAAAGATAAGGCGGCAACTTTTAACAGTTTAAAACGCATGGTTATTACATTCCTTTTAGGGTCATAGTGACGATGATAATCGACAACGCAGCAATTGAAAACCTTTCACACTCTGCCTATGACCCTAAATATCAATAAAAGTTTGTTAATCGTTATGCAGCCAACAAATCTTTCGCATTTGCTAAGGTATTTTTGGTGACTTCACTACCTGCTAATAAACGAGCGAGCTCTTGTAGACGTTCTTTTTTCGATAATAGTTTCATGGTTGTTTCAGTTTCTTCACCATTTGTCTCTTTATTGACAAAATAGTGTTGATGACCACAACCCGCGACTTGAGGTAAGTGAGTGACACACATTACTTGAGTTGATTCACCCAATTCGCGTAATAATTTACCCACAATAGCAGCAGTAGGACCACTGATACCAACATCAACTTCATCGAAAATAAGAGCAGGCGTATCCATTTTCTTCGCCGTGATCACTTGGATTGCAAGTGCAATACGTGATAATTCACCACCAGAAGCAACTTTAGAAAGGGCTTGATGCGGTTGTCCTGGGTTTGTAGTGACATTAAATTCAACTTTTGTGGCACCATCGATTTGCAGTGAGCTATCATCAAAATGAGTATCAACAGTAAAATAGCCATGAGGCATTGATAATTGATGCATACTGTTGGTGATAAGCTGGCTTAATTCATTCGCATACTGCTGGCGAACCTGATGTAACTGTTTTGCGACATCTAATGCAATTAAATGGTCAGCTTTAACTTGTTCTATTAAAGCGTCACAATCATCATTTTGACGAAGTAGGGCATTTTTTTCTTCAATTAATTGCTGATGAAGATCGTATAATTCTTCAGGTGCAACGCGATGTTTACGTGACAAACTAATGTACTTAGACATGCGTTTTTCAACTTCAAATAAGCGATTAGGATCCATCTCTAAGCGATCGCTATAATGACGAAGTTCATCACTCACCTCACTGATTTGAATAGTAGCTTCTTCCAGCATCTCTAATAGTGAATTGAACTGACTTTCCATAGAGGTCAGTTCAGCAATTTCATGTTTAGCCACATTGAGCATACTTAAAATATTTTGCTCTTCGTTATCGCTTAAAATTTGTAAGCTATTTTGGCTTAAAGTCAAAAATTGCCCGCAGTTAGAAAGACGTTTATATTCTTGATCTAATTCTGGGTATTCGCCTTGTACTGGCTGAAATTCATTGAGTTCTTTTAAATGGTAATCAACCAGTTGCTGTCTTGCTTCTCGTTCTAAAGAGAGTTGTTGAAAAGCGGCTAAAGTTTGGCAACTTTGATGCCATGTTTGATAAGCCGACTTCATGCTTTTTAATAAAGCCGGTTCATGGGCATAGATATCAAGCAGTTGTTTTTGATAGCGAGGCTCTAGAAGTTGTTGGTGAGCATGTTGTCCATGGATCTGGATAAGTAAAGAACCAAGCTCTCTTAATTGTGAAAGTGGTACGGAAGTGCCGTTGATAAAACCACGAGAACGCCCATCAGCAGAGATAGTTCTTCTTAATAGGCATTCATTATGATCATCAAGATGATGTTCTTCAAGCCAACGTTGTGCTGATGGCGTGTCAGAGAGTGAGAATCGTGCACATAAATCGGCTCTAGTTGCACCTGGGCGCACCATATTGGCATCACCACGGTTACCTAAACATAAACCTAGTGCATCAATTGCAATAGACTTACCTGCGCCAGTTTCGCCTGTAATGGTGGTCATGCCACCAGAAAAATCGATTTCAAGTTCACGGACTATGGCAAAATGACTAATGGTTAATTGAGTCAGCATAGTGCCTCTCCTGTGTATAAAAACATATCTGTAATTACATACAGTATAAACTGGTTTTTTATACAGTAAAGTAGTGAGGCACAAAAATTAAAACATTTTTTTCGACCAACCTAATTTTGAGCTGAGCGTATTAAAATAATTGTAATCAGTCGGATGAACTAAATTGAGTTTTTGACGACTTCTCTTAATAATAACTTCATCACCTTCTTTAATGGGTAACACTAATTGGCTATCGCAACTGACTTCATAATCGATATTTGTTTGTGAGAATTTTAAGCGAATTTGGCTATCACTGCTGATAACCAAAGGGCGTGCTGACAAGGTATGTGGAAACATAGGCACAAGCGCAATAGCATCAAGATTGGGTGTTAAAATAGGACCACCGGCAGAGAGTGAATAGGCCGTTGATCCTGTTGGTGTTGCGATAATTAAGCCATCAGAACGTTGAGAGAAAGCAAAACGATCATCAATGTAAACTTCAAACTCGATCATATGAGCAACTTTGCCAGGATGAAGCACGACTTCATTGATTGCTGTACCAATGCGATTTCTTTGACCTTCAGCATAGACGCGTGCTTCAAGTAAAAAACGCTTTTCTTCATGATAGTGCCCAGCTAACACATTGGTTAATTGCTGTAAGGCATTATCAGGGTCGAGATCGGTAAGAAAACCTAAATTACCTCGGTTAACGCCAATTACTTTAATGTTATAGCGAGATAAAACGCGCGCAGCGCCAAGCATATTGCCATCACCACCAACAACAATGACAAGATCAGCAACTTTGCCCACTTGTGTTAAATCACCTGTTTGTGCATTTTCTAGTTTTAGTTCTTGAGCAACTTGTGTATCAATAATAACGTCATAACCTTGAGCCAATAGCCAATGATAGAGCATTTCATGCGTTGAAATTGCTTCAGGATGACGGGGATGGCCGACAATGCCAATGCATTTAAAGTGTTTTTCTTCTGTTACGGTATTATCTGGCATTTTTTTACCCTCGTTTTGCGCCAATTCCTTGAAACCCGTTTATTGATCCCCATAATAAACTAAATATGAAGATGAATACCAAAACTACGCGGAGATGTTCATGAGTAGTAAAGAACAAAATGTACATGAAGAGCAAGCCTCAAAAGAAAAAGAAGGAATGGGATCTGCAATGAATGAGTCTCAAGAGCCAACAATGACCGAAGAAGCACAAGCGGACTTTAATGCTCAAGCTGAATTAGTGGAAGCATTAGCGCGTGTTGATTCTCTTGAAAAACAACTTGAGCAATCTCAAAAGACAGAGCGTGAAGCAATGATCCGCGCTCAAGCTGAAGTTGAGAACATTCGTCGCCGTACTCAACAAGATGTTGAGAAAGCACATAAATTTGCGCTTGAGAAATTTTCTAATGAGTTACTGCCTGTACTTGATAATTTAGAGCGTGCTTTATCTGCGGCTGATCATGAAAATGAATCGCTAAAACCTATGATTGAAGGGTTAGAGTTAACGCTGAAATCATTCTTAGATGCTGTTCATAAATTTGGCATTGAAGTGGTTGAAGAAAAAAATGTGGTATTTAACCCTGAAGTTCACCAAGCGATGACATTAATTGATAGCCCAGCACATGACTCTAATCATGTTGTTGATGTTATGCAAAAAGGATACACCTTAAACGGCCGTTTACTGCGCCCAGCTATGGTTATCGTTTCTAAATAACATTGATTAAAACATTCGTTATCACATGAGTTATTACATGTAGATAAAGTAAACCGCACAATACGAAGATTATTCAATATTCTTGTTATTGTGCGGTTTTATGTTTTATAGGGGAATTTTATTCAATGGGATCAAGATGCCAATTGATTGGTTTGCGGCCTTGCTGCTGTAAAATATCGTTGGCTTGTTTAAAATGACCACAACCTAAAAAGCCTCTATGAGCAGAAAGCGGGGATGGATGAGGTGCTTTTAAAATAACGTGTTTATTTGTATCAATAAAACGTCCTTTTTTCTGAGCATGAGCGCCCCAAAGTAAGAAAATAACCCCATCTCTACGCTGATTGATCTGTTCGATTACTGCGTCAGTAAAGATCTCCCAACCATAGTTAGCGTGAGAATGTGCTTGGCCTTTCTCTACCGTCAATACGGTATTAAGTAATAAAACACCTTGTTTTGCCCAGCTTTCTAAATAGCCGTGGTTAGGGCGTTTAAAATCAGGGTATTCTTTTTCTAGTTCTTTATACATATTGACTAATGAAGGTGGTGCTGGCACGCCTGGTCGTACTGAAAAAGAGAGTCCATGTGCTTGATTAGGGCCGTGATAAGGATCTTGCCCCAAAATAACTACATTCACATTATCAAAAGGCGTAAAACGAAAAGCATTAAAAATATCTTCTTGAGGAGGATAAACAATTTTACCAGCGGCTCTTTGTTGTGCGACTTGAAACATAATTTGATGAAAGTAAGGCTTTTCTTTTTCAGCGCCTATCACATCATGCCAAGTTAATGGTGTAGTCATAACCTAAAATCCTTGTTGATATCTTATAGTGTCTAAGCTTACCGATTTCATCAAGGGAATGAAAATATTACGGGCTAAAAATAAAAATTAATTGAGCCATCAACTTTTATTTGAAAATTTACAAAAAAAATTGCAAATCAGTGATGAATGATTATTGATTTAAAACAACACTTTGCACCCTCTTGGATAAAGTGCTTATGAATTTTGTTGATATTTATCAAAGAATGGCGCCATTTATACTGGTATATAAGTAAACAGAAACATTGGTTAGACCAAATACCCAAGTTCTGATATGAGATTGGAATTTGATTTTGTGCCCAAATTGGAGGTCGAAATGATTACTGGTATCCAAATTACTAAAGCTGATAACGACGATTTATTACACTCTTTCTGGTTATTAGATGATGAAAACGGCGAAGCTCGTTGCATCTGTGCTAAAAAAGGTTTTGAAGAAGGCCAAGTGATTAACCGTAAAGAGTTAGGCAATATCGAATATCGTGAAGTGCCTGTAGAATCTAAACCGGTTGTTCGTGTAGAAGGTGGTCAACACCTTAACGTTAACGTATTAAGCCGTGAAACACTGGAAGATGCTGTTAACAATCCTGAGAAATATCCTCAATTAACTATTCGTGTTTCTGGTTATGCTGTGCGTTTTAACTCACTGACTCCAGAACAACAACGTGATGTTATTACTCGTACTTTCACAGAAAGTCTGTAATTTTCACTAAAGTAATAAGTTAATAATAAGCTCGATATGAAAATATCGGGCTTTTTTTCTATACAAAAGAAAAAAATAAAAAACCGTAACTATATTATATAGCTACGGTTTTTTTATAGGTTCAGAAAGAGCACAGATTATTCGTTATTAGTATTCGTTTCTTTTACTGGTGCAGTAGGTGCAACATTTTTTTCTGTATGTTCAGCAACTGCTTTGCGACGTTTACCAATATTTTTACGATCGCGAGTTCGCACTTTTTCTTTAACTGCTTTTTTCTCTTCTTCTTTTTTCGCTTTGCGTTTAGCAAGTACTTTTTTAGAAGGTTTGAATGTTGCTTTCAGGCTTGGTGCTTTGGTTTCTGGACGTAGTTCAGCAACAACACGATATTTAATTGGCTCTTGAACGTAACGGCCAATTTTCCCTAATAATGGGTGATCATGAGCTTCAACTAATGAAATTGCGATACCTTTACGGCCCGCACGTCCTGTACGACCAATACGATGCAAGTAAACATCCGCAGTACGAGGTAAGTCAAAGTTGAAAACGTGTGTGATATCATCTAGATCAAGACCACGAGAAGCAACGTCTGTGGCAACAAGCACATTCATTTTGCCTGATTCTAAACGTTTGATTGCATCGTTACGCTGTGTTTGCGCCATTTCACCTTCAAGGTAGCTGCATTTAATACCTTGTTTTTCTAACGCAGTGACAAGCTCTCTTACACGCTCTCTTTTACGAACAAAGACAATCGATTTTTTAACATCGTCTTGCTTAAGTAATGCAGCAAGTAACGCTGTTTTATGTTCAAGATTATCAGCATGATAATAGAACTGCTGAATTTTTTTACGTTCACGGCGAGAAGGATCGGCATTAAGCTCAACAGGTTCGTTGAGGATGCGCTGTGCAAAATCAATAACCGCATTACCTTCCAGTGTTGCAGAGAACAGTAATGTCTGTTTGCGCCAGCGAGTTTCGCCTGCAATAGTTTCGATATCGTTAGCGAAACCCATATCTAACATACGGTCTGCTTCATCTAAAATCAGCATTTCCACTGCGCGGCAGTCAAAGTTTTCTTCTTTGATGTACTGTAATAAACGACCTGTTGTCGCAACAACGATATCTTGGTTCTCACTGAAGACTTCAGCGTGATTCATATAAGCAACACCGCCCGTGATTGTGGCGATATCTAAATGTGTGTGCGCACATAATTCTTTTGCCTGCTCGGCAACTTGCATAGCAAGTTCGCGTGTTGGTGTCAGGATAAGAATACGCGGCGGGCCTGATTTTTTACGTGGATAATCAAGCAAGTGTTGAATTGCCGGAAGCAAAAAGGCCGCAGTTTTCCCTGTGCCTGTTGGCGCAGAGCCTAAAATATCGCGTCCATCCATTGCAGCAGGAATTGCATCTGCTTGAATAGCTGTAGGACGTTGATATCCTTTTTCTTCTAATGCGGTCAATAAACTTTCATCAAGTTCAAGACTGGAAAATGTCGTGGCTGTCATTGTATACCTCTGTTTAGGGCGCGGATTTTGACATTATCCCCCGCTAAAAGCCAGAGGATTTACCGCTATCACATTATATATTACCGATAGACGAAGGTATTCGTTGTTTTTAGGCTTAATCTAAATAAGCGTGCATCGTATACAAATAGTTTAATGTTAAGATAGGGGTTGTAGAAACGTTATCTTATCATATATCTCTTTTTCCGTGACATGATTGATAAGCAATAAAAAAGAGATTGCTGTACAAATCAATAGAGCCAATAGATGAATCAAAAGAAAGTGAAAAAAGCAGGATTACGCAAAGGTGGTTTTACATTTAAACAATTTTTTGTTGCTCATGATAAGTGTGAAATGAAAGTGGGTACAGATGGTGTTTTATTAGGGGCTTGGGCGCCTATCGATAATGTAAAAAGAGCACTTGATATTGGTACAGGAAGTGGACTAATTGCATTAATGCTAGCTCAACGAGTGACTAAAATTGAGTGTATTGATGGCATTGAACTTGATGAGAAAGCCGCATTACAAGCGACGGAAAATGCTCAGGAGTCACAATGGCATTCATTTATTCATATCCATCATAGTGATATTCATCATTATGCAGAGCAAACGCAAAATAAGTATGATTTGATTGTTAGTAATCCTCCTTATTTTGAGCCAGCAATTGCTTGTCGTAATGATGTTCGTGAGCAAGCGCGTTATACCAAAACTTTAACGCATGAGGGATTACTGAATAGTGCGCAATCACTTATCACCGAAGATGGTTTGTTCTGTGTTGTATTACCTTATTCTATTGGTGAGCAATTTATTGAAATTGCAGAAAAAAAAGAGTGGAATGTTGCGAAACGCGTTAATATTAAAGACAGTGCAGATAAGCCTTATCATCGAGTTTTGTTAGCATTTCAAAGACAAAATCAAGGCAGTGTTGCATGTAGTATAGATGAACTTATTATTCGTAATAATGAAGGGCACTATACCGACAAGTTCCAATCTTGGGTGACTGACTTTTATTTATATTATTAAATCTATATTTAATAATATCTTGTTTAAGATAATATATATTGTTGTAAGTAATCGTATATATTCAAATAATATCATTGTGTTATCGTTTTTTTATTGGCAGATTGCATTTTGGTTGGGTGATCATCATGATGATTTTTTTGTGATTCATCTCTTAAAATAATGATTGAATTGAACTTCATACTATTTTTGCGCTCTAAGTCTTGTAGCTCATAAAAACGAGAAGGAATAACGAGAGTAAATATGACGGAGTCATTTAAAAATAGTGCGAAGCTTGACTTCGGGAGAGTCCATCTCTAATGAGCGAGCAGTTAACGGACCAAATGTTGGTTGAAAAGGTACAAAATGGTGACCAGAAAGCCTTTAATTTGCTGGTTATCCGCTATCAACACAAGGTAGCAAGCCTGATTTCCCGTTATGTACCACAGGGCGATGTACCAGATGTTTCGCAAGAAGCCTTTATTAAAGCTTATCGTGCCATCGGTTCTTTCCGTGGAGATAGTGCTTTTTATACATGGCTTTATCGCATTGCTGTGAATACAGCAAAAAATTATCTGGTCGCACAGGGGCGACGTCCGCCTTCGAATGATTTAGATGCGAGTGATGTTGAAAATTTCGAATCACCCAATGCACTAAAAGAAATTTCGAACCCTGAGAATTTAATGTTGTCTGAAGAGTTACGGAGAGTGGTTTTTCACACCATAGAGTCATTACCTGAAGATTTAAGGGTTGCTATTACACTTCGGGAACTTGACGGGCTAAGCTATGAAGAGATAGCGGTCATTATGGATTGCCCTGTCGGAACAGTACGTTCACGTATTTTTAGGGCGCGAGAAGCTATTGATAATAAGGTTCAACCATTAATACAAGAGTTTTAATTGTGGGTGAACCATCATTGACTGAAGGGTACTTTTACATGCAAAAAGAAAAACTTTCTGCATTTATGGATGGCGAAGTTCTTGATAAAGAATTAATGGGTACAATTGCTCGTGATGACTCCATGAAAGAGACATGGCAACGCTACCATTTAATTCGTGACACAATGCGTGGTGATGTAGGTGAAGTAGTCCACTTCGATATCGCAAGTCGCGTTGCGCTCGCTTTAGAGAATGAACCTGTTCGCATAAGTCCTGAACAACAACAAGAGCAGCAACCTGCGCCATCACAATGGCGTCAGCACTCTTTCTTACAAACGTTACGTCCTTGGGCAAGTCAGTTAACTCAAATCGGTGTCGCGGCTTGTGTTTCATTAGCTGTTATTGTTGGTGTTCAGCAATATAATGGAAAAAGTGGTTCTGAAGATTTCCAAGTAGATACACCTGTATTTAATACTCAACCTATTATGGGTTCAGGTTCACCAGTAAGCTTAAATCTTCAAAATGATACTTTAGGTAAAGACCAGCAAACACGTTTACAAGAGCGTAATCAGCGCCTTGGATTAATGTTGCAACAGTATGAGTTAGATCGTCGCATTTATAATGCACCACAAAATGAAGCGCCAGTTAGCGCTCAAGGTGAAACTCAACCCGTAGCTGCACAGTAATAGATGTGAATGTATAAATAACGTGTGGGAATGAAATAGTCGTAATGAAAAAATCATGGTTATCCACCTTATTGCTGGTGGGCAGCCTGTCAATGCCGATACAAGCCTTGGCGCAACCTCAAACAGGTAGTGTCGAGGCTTTGTTGCAAAAGATGGGTCAGACAAGTCAAAGCTCTACCTATGAATTATCTTTTATCAATATCAATTCTCAAGGTATTGTTCCTATTCGCTACCGCCACACTCTTATCGATGGCAAACCGCTTGCACAATTAATGCAAATGGATAGTACTCGCCGTGAAATAGTTCAACGTGGTGATGAGATCAGCTATTTTGAGCCGGGCTTAGATGCTTTCAGCTTAAGAAATGATCATATCGTTGATTATATCCCTTCTATCATTTACCAAGATTTCAATGAATTATCAGGTTATTATAATTTTATTGATGCAGGTAGAACGCATATTGGTGATATTCCAAGCCGAGTTGTTCGCGTGCTATCAAAAAATAATGACCGTTATGATTATGTCTTGTTTATAGATGAAGAAAGATATCTACCTTTAAGAGTCGATCTACTAGATAAGAATAATGACATCATTGAACAATTTCGAGTGATTACAGTTAATGAAGGGAGTGAAGTCGGAGCAGAACTTAATTCGTTACGTACCGTCAATATGCCACCTTTATTACTTGTACCAAAAGCTAAGCCCTTGGTTTATAACTGGTCGGTTAGCCAATTGCCTGAAGGTTTTAAAGAGGTAAAACGCAGTAATCATCAAATTTCTGAGACTGAGTTTAGTCAGTCTATTTTATTTAGTGATGGATTATTTGACTTCTCTATTTATGTTAATAAAAGTGGTCAACACGTTAATTCGCCCGAACGCGATAAAATGTTGAGGTATGGTCGTAATACAATTTATACCTATGACAAAGAAGGTAATGAAATTACCTTTATTGGTCAGCTACCATTTCCTACGGCACAAGCAATAGTTAATAGTGTTGTATTTACGAAAAAGTAAAAGGGTATAAGTTATGGTTAAAGAGTGGGCAACAGTTATACATTGGCATGAAGGACGGGCGTTATTACGCTACGGATCTTCTTCTGGCTGTGGTAGTTGCCAAGCTCGCGCTGCGTGTGGCTCTTATTTATTAAATAAAATAGGGCCAGAGACAGTTCATCAACTCGAACTTCCCGTTGCACAACCTTTAGTTGAAGGGCAAAAAGTGGAAGTCGGTATTCCTGAAAATAATCTACTTCTTTCCGCAATGCTAGTGTATTTAACGCCACTTATTGGCTTATTTATTGTCGCAGGCATTGCGAGCCTTTGGCTTTCGAGTGAATTTGCTATTTTTTGCAGTGGACTTGTGGGGGGGGCTCTTGGTTTTTTATTTGCCAAAAAAGTGGCGACTTGGTGGAGCAAAGATGAAGGTTTTGAACCTATTGTATTGCAAATAGGGCTTCCTCCTCATGAACTTAAAGTTCAGTTTCAAGAATAATGAGTTGATAAAAATAATGGGGCATCAGCCCCATTATTCTTGTCATGCTGCTTTTGTAATAATATCTATCTTAAATTAACACGTTTCTATATCTGGAAATTACCCGCAAAAAATTACAAATAAATGCAAGTCTTAGCATAAATGTTTGTGTTTGATGAACGTTTCTTTGAGTATAATGTCTCTAGTGTGTAGAATGCGTCATCAATAATAACTCCTGCAATATAGAGTTTTCGCTTTGTGTCCATGAATGACGCCAAAGCCAGATTTATAGAGCAAAGCAATAGAGAAAAATAATTTCAGAATGAAAAACATACGTAACTTTTCCATTATCGCACATATTGACCACGGTAAATCGACGTTATCAGATCGAATTATTCAAATTTGTGGTGGCTTATCAGATCGTGAAATGGCTGCGCAGGTTCTTGATTCTATGGATCTTGAGCGTGAACGTGGTATTACAATCAAAGCGCAAAGCGTAACCTTGAATTACACCGCTGATGACGGTGAAGTTTATCAGCTTAACTTTATCGATACCCCAGGACACGTTGACTTCTCTTATGAAGTATCTCGTTCACTCGCTGCGTGTGAAGGCGCGTTATTGGTCGTAGATGCTGGGCAAGGGGTTGAAGCGCAAACATTAGCAAACTGCTATACCGCGATGGATATGGATCTCACCGTCGTTCCTGTTTTAAATAAAATAGACTTACCAGCAGCAGAGCCTGAGCGTGTTGCTGAAGAGATTGAAGACATTGTGGGCATCGATGCCACAGATGCAGTGCGTTGCTCGGCAAAAACAGGTATTGGTGTTAAAGAAGTTATCGAACGTCTTGTTAAAGAAATTCCAGCACCTGAAGGTGATGCAGACGCTCCATTACAAGCACTGATTATTGACTCTTGGTTTGATAATTACCTTGGTGTTGTTTCACTGATCCGTGTTAAAAACGGTAAAGTCAGCAAAAACGATAAAATCAAGGTAATGAGTACGGGACAGGTTTATAACATTGACCGTATTGGTATTTTTACGCCAAAACAAATTGATACAACCACGCTTAATTGTGGTGAAGTAGGCTGGGTTGTTTGTGGTATTAAAGATATTTTAGGTGCACCTGTTGGGGATACTTTAACAGCAGCGCAAAAACCAGCAGATAAGCCATTGCCTGGCTTTAAAAAAGTTAAGCCACAAGTTTATGCAGGTTTATTCCCAATTAGCTCTGACGACTATGAATCATTCCGTGATGCATTAGGCAAATTAAGCCTGAACGATGCTTCATTATTCTATGAGCCAGAAAGCTCAACAGCGTTAGGTTTCGGTTTCCGTTGTGGTTTCTTGGGTCTTCTTCATATGGAGATTATTCAAGAACGTTTAGAACGTGAATATGACCTCGACCTGATCACAACAGCTCCAACCGTAGTTTATGAAGTTGAAATGACTAACGGTGATATTGTGTTAGTGGATAGCCCGTCTAAATTACCACCACTGAATAATATCGAAGAAATCAGAGAACCTATTGCTGAATGTCATATGTTATTACCGCAAGAATACTTAGGTAACGTAATTACTTTATGTATCGAAAAACGCGGCGTTCAAACCAATATGGTCTATCATGGTAATCAGGTTTCATTAACTTATGAAATTCCGATGGCTGAAGTAGTATTAGATTTCTTTGACCGTTTAAAATCAACATCACGCGGTTATGCTTCTTTAGACTATAACTTTATTCGTTTCCAAGGCTCTAACATGGTACGTGTCGATGTCTTGATTAATGGTGATCGCGTTGATGCTTTAGCATTGATTACACATAACGATAATGCACCTTATCGTGGTCGTGAGCTGGTGGAAAAAATGAAAGAATTTATTCCACGCCAACAGTTTGATATCGCTATCCAAGCGGCAATTGGTAACCATATTATTGCTCGTTCAACTGTTAAACAGTTACGTAAAAACGTATTAGCCAAATGTTATGGCGGTGACGTTAGCCGTAAGAAAAAACTGTTACAGAAACAGAAAGATGGTAAAAAACGTATGAAGCAAATTGGTAACGTAGAGCTACCACAAGAAGCGTTTTTAGCCATTCTTCATGTTGGTAAAGATAAATAATTTAAGGAGAAAACATGGCTAACACGTTTGCCTTGATCCTAACGCTGGCAACGCTAATAACGGGAGTTTTTTGGGGAATTGAGCGCTTTAAGCTCAAGCCAGCCCGAAAAGCAAAACTAAAGCGTCTTCAAGAGATGACGCAAGGGACCGAGGATCAGCAAGAGTTAGCAAAATCAATTAATAAACCAAGCTGGGCAGAGACATTAGGCTCTTTATTCCCAGTTTTGATTATTGTTTTGGTTCTGCGTTCATTTGTGTATGAGCCGTTTCAAATACCTTCTCGCTCCATGATGCCAACTTTGTTGGTTGGTGATTTTATCTTGGTTGAAAAGTTTGCTTATGGATTAAAAGATCCAATTACACAAACCACGTTAATTAATACAGGGAAACCTAAACGAGGCGATATCGCTGTATTTAAATATCCTCGTGATCCTTCTACTGACTTTATTAAACGTGTTATTGGATTACCGGGCGATAAAATTGTTTATGATATGGTGTCGAAAAAACTTCATATCTATCCAAATTGTGATAAAGCCATTTGTAATGAGGAAATATCAGTAAATTATGGTACTGCTTATCCAAGTGAATGGACGTTATTATTACAAAATGTACCGGGTGGTCAGCGTATTAATGGTATGAAATCTATTCCAATTGAGGAGCCTATTTCAACAGCAACTCAATTACGTGAAGAAGAAAGAGTAGAAACTATTGATAAAGTCTCTCACCGTATTATGACAATACCTGGTGATATGACGATGCCTGAGTTTATCCAACCTGGATTACCTGTCGGTACGTGGATTGTTCCTGAAGGTCATTACTTTATGATGGGTGATAATCGAGACGGTAGTTCAGATAGTCGCTTCTGGGGCTTTGTTCCTGAGAAAAATTTAGTAGGTAAAGCGACAACAATTTGGATGAGCTTTGAAAAAGTAGAGAATGAATGGCCAACAGGCGTTCGTTTTAGCCGTATCGGTGGCATTAAGTAATTATTAACAAAATAGCGACAGCATTCCTTCTTATCTAAGTGTAGAATGTGTCGCTTCTTTAAATATGATTGGCTCCTGTTATTGACAGGAGCCAGTGCAAACGCAACAGTTCTGTTATCCAACTCGATAATTTCTCGTTGTCTTAAACAGATTTGTTGCGTGTGCTTCAAATTAAGTTATGGAAATTGATCGCACATGAATACTTTATTAATAAACCAGTTACAAAAGAAACTGGGCTATACTTTTACGCAAAATGAATTATTACTACAGGCTTTAACGCATCGCAGTGCCAGCAGTAAACATAATGAACGTTTAGAATTTTTAGGTGATTCAATTCTAAGCTATGTAATTGCTAACGCACTTTATCATCGCTTTCCTCGTGTTGATGAAGGTGATATGAGCCGAATGAGAGCAACACTTGTTCGTGGAAATACACTCGCTGAATTAGCGCGTGAATTTGAATTAGGTGAATGTCTACGTTTAGGCCCAGGGGAATTAAAAAGCGGTGGCTTTCGTCGCGAATCAATTTTAGCGGATACGGTGGAAGCTTTAATTGGTGCAATTTTCCTCGATAGTGATATTCAAAATATCGAAAAAATTATTTTAAACTGGTATGAGAATCGTTTGGCTGAAATTAGTCCAGGCGATAAGCAAAAAGATCCTAAAACTCGTTTGCAAGAGTATCTGCAAGGCCGTCATTTACCATTACCTTCTTATATTGTGGTACAGGTTCGTGGCGAAGCCCATGATCAAGAGTTTACGATCCATTGTCAGATAAGCGGTATCGAACAACCTGTCAAAGGGATGGGTACAAGCCGTCGTAAAGCTGAACAGGCCGCTGCTGAACAGGCATTAATACAACTGGAGCTTGAATGAGCGAAGAACAAACCTATTGCGGATTTATTGCGATAGTCGGTCGCCCAAATGTGGGAAAATCAACACTACTGAACCAATTACTGGGGCAGAAAGTTTCTATTACATCACGTAAACCGCAAACTACGCGTCACCGTATCATGGGTATTGATACAGATGGTGCTTACCAAGCGATTTATGTGGATACACCGGGCTTGCATATCGAAGAAAAGCGAGCAATCAACAGACTAATGAATCGCGCAGCAAGCAGTTCAATTGGTGATGTTGAATTGGTTATTTTCGTTGTTGAAGGCACCAATTGGACGCCTGATGACGAAATGGTGTTAAATAAATTAAAATCATTACGTTGCCCTGTTTTATTAGCAATTAATAAAGTGGATAACGTGACTGATAAAACCAAGTTACTTCCACATATTGGCTTTTTAAGCCAACAAATGGATTTTCTTGATGTTGTGCCAATTAGTGCTGAAAAAGACATGAATATAGATACGATAGCGAAAATCGTACGTAAATGTTTACCAGAAGCGACTCATCATTTCCCTGAAGATTATATTACTGATCGCTCTCAGCGTTTTATGGCATCAGAAATTATTCGTGAAAAATTGATGCGCTTTTTAGGTGAAGAATTACCTTATTCTGTCACTGTTGAAATTGAGCAATTCGTTACCAATGAGCGTGGTGGCTATGATATCCACGGATTAATTCTGGTTGAACGTGAAGGCCAGAAGAAAATGGTTATTGGTAATAAAGGTGCGAAAATCAAGAAAATTGGTACTGAAGCCCGTATGGATATGGAAGACTTATTTGAAAACAAAGTTCACTTAGAACTTTGGGTGAAAGTCAAAGCGGGCTGGGCTGATGATGAACGTGCTTTACGTAGCCTTGGCTATGTGGACGATTTAAAGTAGGTAACTGAAGTGGATGGCTGGCAACGTGCATTCGTTATCCATGCTCGACCTTACAGTGAAACGAGTTTATTACTCGATTTTTTCACTGAAAATGAAGGGCGAGTACGCATATTGTCAAAAGGTGCGCGAGGCCGTCGTTCACCCTTAAAAGGGGCACTTCAACCTTTTACTCCTTTGCTCATTCGTTGGAGTGGGCGAGGAGAAGTTAAAACACTTCGTGATGCTGAACCTATCTCTTTAGCATTACCACTGACAGGCTCTGTACTATACAGTGGCTTGTATCTTAATGAGTTATTGTCTCGCGTTTTAGAAAATGGTACGTCTTATAGTGTACTTTTTTTTGAATACCTCTCCTGTTTGCAAATTCTTGCTGCTAGCGATACCACACCCGAAGCGGCACTAAGACGCTTTGAACTTGCGTTATTAACACAACTTGGCTATGGATTAGATTTTCTGCATTGTGCCGGAAGTGGAGAGCCTGTTTCAGATTCGATGACCTATCGTTATCGGGAAGAAAAAGGTTTTATTGCGAGTTTAGTGGTTGATCATAATAGTTTTACGGGATTTGAATTAAAATCCTTAGCCAGTCGCGAATTTCCTACTGTTGAAACATTAAAAGCGGCGAAAAGGTTTACTCGAATGGCATTGAAGCCCTATTTAGGCGGAAAACCATTAAAAAGTAGAGAACTTTTTAGACAATTTGCTATTAAAAAATCCCCAAAGAAAAGAGCATTGATGGCAGAACAGTAATATTGTCTTTTTCTTCTCTATGGAATGTGTAAACTAAGGTAATGCAACGTTATTTTTCAGGAGAAGAGCATGTCTGATATTCTACTTGGCGTTAATATTGACCATATCGCCACCCTTCGTAATGCCCGAGGCACAACGTATCCCGATCCTGTTCAAGCGGCTTTTATTGCAGAACAAGCTGGTGCTGATGGTATTACTATCCATTTACGTGAAGATAGGCGTCATATCACTGATCGCGATTTAATGTTGATAAGCCAAACGGTTCAGACAAGATTAAATCTGGAAATGGCAGTTACTGAAGAGATGATTGAGATAGCTTGTCAAACTCAGCCTGATTTTTGCTGCTTAGTACCTGAAAAACGCCAAGAAGTGACAACGGAAGGTGGTTTAGACGTTGTTGGCAATGAAGCAAAAGTTGCTGATGCAATTAAACGCTTATCTTTAGCGGGTATCAAAGTTTCTCTGTTTATTGACCCTGACCATGAGCAAATTAACGCAGCCGATCGTGTTGGTGCACCTTTTATTGAGATCCACACTGGTGCTTATGCTGACGCTGAAGATGAAATGGCTCAAGAAAAAGAGTTTGTCCGTATTCGTGATGCAGTGACTTACGCCGCATCTAAAGGCTTAAAAGTGAATGCGGGACATGGTTTGCATTACCACAACGTACAACGTATTGCCGCATTACCTGAACTTTATGAACTGAATATTGGTCATGCAATTATTGGTAGAGCCGTATTTAGTGGATTAGCACCAGCGGTTGAAGAAATGAAACGCTTAATGCGAGAAGCGCGTCGCTAATGGCTATTGTTGGCTTAGGTATGGATATCGTCGAGATATCGCGTATCGAAGATATTATAGGGCGTTCTGGTGAACGCCTTGCTCGTCGCATTCTTACTGATACCGAATGGGAAATCTATCAATCCCATAAACAGCCAATACGCTTTTTAGCTAAACGGTTTGCAGTAAAAGAGGCGGCGGCAAAAGCATTAGGAACAGGGATCCGTTTAGGATTGGCTTTTAATCATTTTGAAGTGCGTAATGATGAGTTAGGCAAACCTACACTGCATTTTTTAGCGGTTGCAAAAGAGATGGCAGAGAAAGCGGGGATAAACTCTATTCACGTAACACTTGCTGATGAACAGCGTTATGCCTGTGCGACAGTTATTTTAGAAAAATAGCTCTCTTAGATTTATCACCCACAAAATCATTGACTAAGGTTTAGAGCTTATCTGCATGGTGGATCAACACAAATTTTTCCCATAATTCATCTTGAGATTCAGTATGAGTAGGATCAGTGATGATCGTGTTAGTAATCGGACAAACCGATTGGCAAGTCGGTTTATCGTAATGTCCTACGCATTCAGTGCAAAGATCAGGATTAATTTCATAAATTTCATCCCCCATTGAAATAGCATCATTAGGACATTCGGGTTCACACATATCACAGTTGATGCATTTCTTCGTAATTAGTAAAGCCATATCAGTCACTTAATATATAAATTATTAAATTTCAGTAACTTATATCTTGCACTTATATGTTACCATCTATCAGTTTTATGTAGCTATATCCGATAAAATAGCGTTTTATCATTCAAATGGGGATATCGCCCAAATCTTCTTGCTTGATGAGAGATAAGCAAGGGAGGGTAAGATTACCATTTATATGACATTTCCTAAAGTAACATCACTCAAATGGCTTATCAGATTATATAAATAAAATATTAAGCGCTTGCCAATGAGGAGAAATGAAAACCAGTAGCATTAATGACATGGCGTAGTGTTTTTAATGTAGGGTTACCTGTTGGTGATAGTGTTCGGTAAAGTGTTTCACGTGAAACACCTGCTTTTTTTGCAATGGTTGCCATGCCTCCACGGGCTTCTACGACATGGCGTAATGCCATAAGAAAAGCTTCTTGCCCACCATCTTCATCTATATCAAGGAAGGCTTGATGTAAATAAGCTTTAGCAAAATCGGGGTCTTCACGTAAAATTTCGACCATTGCATCATCATGCAAACGAGAATTTGGCATAATCTACCTCTTCAAATAATCTTTTAGACATAGGATAGCTTTATTAATATCAGTATCCTGAGTTCGCTTATCTCCAGCTAGAAGTAGCAATATAATTTCGCCATCGATTAAACTATAGTAAACCCGATATCCAGCTCCTTGATCAATTCGTAATTCCCAAACACTATCACGGCAAGGTTTATGATCGCCAAAATGCTCACTTGCCATTCTATTTACTCTTGATGCAATTTTTGCTTTAGCAACAGGATCGCGTATTTTTTTGAAATAGTCAGCATATAAGTCTTTGCCATCTATTGTTAAGTAATGTTTGATCGTTTTCATTGGCAAAATGTAGCTTAAAAGCTACGAATCAACAACTATATTTGTAGCTTATAAGCTACGATAATTTATCAGTAATATATATAAAAATCAAAAATCCTAGGTAGAAGCGAGTAAATATTAATTATAAAGAGTATGTTTTGTGGTATTCCGCACACCTAATACTCTGTTATTGATGTTAAATAATGCAATAACATAAGGGGTATTCTATGCCAACACTGTTTAATATGTGGACGTTTGCGCTTTTATCTTTGGGATTAGTATTAACTCCAGGTCCTAATATGATTTACCTGATTTCACGTTCAATCTCTCAAGGGAAAAAAGCCGGATTTATTTCACTAATCGGTGTGGCTGTCGGCTATATTTTTTATATGTTATTAGCGGCATTTGGTATTACGGCCATTTTTATGGCTGTACCTTATGCTTATGATGCGTTGAAGATTTGTGGTGCGATTTACCTTTTTTATATAGCTTGGCAATCTATTAAACCTGGTGGGCGTTCTATCTTTCATCCCAAAAAATTGCTTTCAGGTAATACAACAAAGCTCTTTGTTATGGGGTTTGTTACCAATCTATTGAATCCTAAGATTGCATTGATGTATTTATCACTGTTGCCTCAATTTATTAGCATTCAAAATGGCAGCGTTTTAAATCAATCATTAGTGTTAGGGAGTATTCAAATTATTATTAGCATCGCAGTAAATGCATTGATTGTTATTGCCGCTGGCTCTATTGCAGGGTTCTTTATGCAAAGGCCTCGTTGGGCACTCATTCAACGTTGGTTTATGGCAACAATCTTAGGGGCTTTAGCTATCAAATTAGCCACAGAAGCGCGCGTAAACTAAAGTTTCATCTTGCTATCTTTGTCATAAACAATTCAAGACAATCTCTTTAGTTATCAATAGAAAACAGGGTACAATATCCCGCTATATGATCATGAAGAGATATCCTTGTGAATAAAGTTAAAGATGATATTTATTGGATGCATAAAGCGATTGAGCAAGCGCAAAAAGCACAAGAAATCGGTGAAATACCAGTGGGCGCAGTATTAGTCGTTGATAATAAAATCATTGCTAAAGGATGGAATCATTCAATTATCGATAACGACCCCACTGCACATGCAGAAATTATGGCATTACGCAAAGGGGGAAAGCATTTACAAAATTATCGTCTACTCGATGCAACTCTTTATATTACCCTAGAACCTTGTGTGATGTGTGCAGGAGCGATTGTGCATAGTCGGGTAAAACGCGTAGTTTATGGCGCCTCAGATTTAAAAACAGGTGCAGCTGGTTCATTTATTGATATTTTACAGCACCCCGGAATGAACCATAAAGTTGAGATAACATCAGGTGTATTAGGTGAGGAGTGTTCACAGCTTTTAAGCCAATTTTTTAAAATGAGAAGGGCTGAAAAGAAACAACTTAAAAAGCAAAAAACCAGTCCAGTTATAATCAATACTGAACCAGCCATAAAAGAATAATACCTGTTTACTGATAATTAAGGGTATACGTTGCTTGTGCTTGGAATGGGCCAGTGAGCAATGTTTGATTTTTCAGTGCAGAGGGTGATGCCTCAACATATGTCATAAAATTAAACTGAATACGTTTATTATTAAGAAGTCGAGTTGAGCTCGGCTTTTTTAATTGAATAACATTGCGTTGAACATCTGTAAATACAATCCCGATACTTTTAGGATCTTCAGATCCTGTGCCAACAACAGCAAGGTGATCGGGCATTGTAGGATGCTCTTTCCCATCTAACGTAATCGTGACGCTTTTATAAATATCCTGACTGCAATTTTCTAAACTAATACTAAAAGCAACAGGTTCACTTTTTTGAAAAGTATAGAGATCTTTTGCTGATATCTGTTTGAAATCAATTACTTTATTTTCATCACCAGCAACAATAGTACAACCATGTGCAACCACAACACCTTTAAATTCCATATCACCACCAATAAGCTCGGTCACAGCAAAAGCGGAAGGTGAAAGTAATAATAAAAGAGAAATAGCAGATTTTGTTATTGGGTTTTCCATTACATAAACTCCGCAACTAATGTGGCATGTGCTGAAAATTCACCTTCTGTAATTTTGCTACCTGTTTTTGCGATAGGAGCTGCTGTGACTTCCCAGTTTCCTTTAAAATTATTCAGTTTCCCGACAGAAAAATATTGATTAGGTGGCACAATCGCTCCTGATTTGTCTCTTAAAACAATACCTAAATTAGTTCTATCTACAGGTCCTGTTGTGCCAAGATAATTAGGGTTAAAACTAGCGATACCTGAGCTCCCAGTTTGAATTTTGAACATAATTCTACTGTTAGGGTTAGTAAAACTACCACCTTCACACTTGATGGGAATATTGCGCGTGATCTTGTAGTTTTGACCATTTAAATAGTCAGAGGTATTACCGACATTGCCAAAATCAAAGGTAATTGGAGAGCCATTATTAAATGTACATCTATCTTCCGTGGTTAATATTCCTGAACTAATCACTAATTTTGAAATTGGCTCAGGGCCATATTCTTGATATAAGCCATTACCTACACGTGCATACATTTGAGCTACAGCTTGTCCTGTTAATGAAACCCCATTAATAATCGGTTTTTTCAAGCGAAAGACTAATACACCACTACTTCCTGATGACATGTTGGGTTTTGGTGATTCAGGGACACTGCAGCCTTGTTGCCCATTTCGATTGTTCGGTTTTTCAATAAAAGGAACAGTAGGAAGTGATTCAGGACCCCAAATAGAAAACTTGATCTGAACATCGACATATTCATTCAGTTCATAGTAATTATTGCCTAAATAGCGTAGGTCAGAATTTGCCATATAATAAGTGCGAGAATTCGGAACTAAAGGATCTTTAGGACAATAAACCGTTGCTAAATATCTGTCAGGCAAAGAAAAGTTTACTGTGGCCGTTTCGCCAGGTCGGTTATTAGGAAATGTTGCGTTATTTAATGCAACTCTAAAAATATTAGGGCCTCCAACAGTGCGAACTTCACCATGAATATAAGCAGATGCCACAACTGGAGTACATAACATTGCGCCAGTAAAAAGTAATTTTAGCGTATTGAAATAAAAATTTGCTGTTGTTAATTTCATTTTATTCCTACCGGCGTCAAGTTAATTAATATTTGGGTTGTTGTTCTTTAGGTGCTGCTTTACAGCTATTTTGTTGGCAAGCAAATTTTAATTCTGGATGTCCGCCGTAATCATTTACATACATCATGTAAAATTGATTGACGTTACTGCTTTTAACTGGAATTTCCAGTGATGCTTTAGGCGCAACCATTAAACCAGGGAAGGTAGTTAACTTATCGCTATCCTCACCATTCAACTTATTAGAAAGCCCGATAATTGTGATGTAATAAGGTGTCGGATTTTCTGCAATAAATTGATTGCCTTGTTTTTTAAACACTAATTGATCTTGCCAAACCATGCCTGGCTTTTCAGGAATAATGGCTGTTGGGCGGTAGAATAATTTAATGCGAGACTGCATTGCCATTTGCAACACGTTAGCTTGTTTTGGTGCTGGTGGAATTTCACGCACATTTAAATAAAACAGTGATTCTCTATCTTGTGGCAAAAGACCAATTTCTGCTGTTTTGGTAATTCTAACCACGCCTTTTTGATCACCATCAAGACGCTGTAAAGGTGGCAATGCGACTAAAGGAGAAGCGATTTTTTGTCCGTGTTCATTTTCAACCCATGATTGTGCTAAGAAAGGAATATCAGGGCTAGTATTTTTTAGGTTTACGCTAGCTGAGTTTTCGTTGCCCATTAGTACAATGCGAGTTCTATCTAATGACACGCCCGCTTGAGTCGTACTCACAATGCTAAGTGCAATTAATGAGCCACAAAAAAGCGTTTTAAGTGTGTTGAATGAGTTCATACAATTATCTCTAGTAATTCATTTTATTCATTAAAATCCCTGACATAATAACAATTCATGTTTTAGTGGATCGTTAATTGCAGCTGGGATTGTAATCGTACACTGGGTTTTACCACCCCAGATCACGTTTAATGATTCATTAAGGTTAACACCGGCGATATAAACTAAACCATCTTCCATCACCATTCCCATATTTTCACCGTTTTTATTGGTGATTTCGGCACCAAATGGTGGGTGTTTTTGATCGACTGTTTGTAAGATGGCCATTAGGCGCTCACCTTGGCGAACAGGGAATTTATAGTAGCCAATTGCGCCTTCAGTTAATGTGGCAGAAGTAATGGCTTTGTGTGTTTCAATATCTGAATCCATTTTATCAACATCAATACGAGCATCAACATTGTTATAACTAGTTAAGTCAGTTAATACCCCAATACCGAATAGGTTTGTCGTTGTGCTTTGATTATTAAATGGTACGCCTGCAACGCCATCAGTATCAACCATCATGCGAGCAGTACTTGATGTCATGCTACTGCTATGTAATGCAGCGCCGTGGCGTGTTGCAGTAAATCCGCCTTTAACTGTTGCACCTAGTGCAACATAATTATCTTGTTGATAGCTCGCATTGGCATTAATTTCTGCATATTGCGAACGGTGTTGATAATAACCATCAGTATTGGCTTTATTGTCTGAGCTTAAACCTGCACGGACACGCCATAGATTATTATAATTGCTATTATCAGAATAAGAGGCCATTTGGTTCACTTTTCCGTTACTGTCTTGCAAGCTATAACCAATGCTTTTACCACTTCCTAATGGAACTGAAATATTAAAAGAAATACTGTCATCAGTATTATCTTTATGCTGAGTACGGAAGGCAGATAAGTTAGTATTAATCTGCTCTATACCCATAATAGAAAAATTACGGCTTACCGTAACACCATACTGTTCTTGTGTCTTTTTATCCCAATAGTTTTGGTGTCGATAAGAGAGATAAAGTGTTGTCGATTTTTCAATATCATCAGCCCAAAAAGTTTTGTTACCTGTAATGGTATACATCTCTTTTTCATAACCATTGTTATTAATATCGTTGTAACGCTCATCCATATATTGAGAGAAAGATCGGAATGTTTTCTCTGAAAAGCGATAACCTGCAAAAGTAATCGTACTATGGTACTCATCAAAGGTTTTAGCGTAGTTCAGTTTGAAGGACATACCATTGATATTTTCATTATCATAGGTTTTGCTATAAGACTGAGTAATATCACCTGAAAGCGTACCTAAACGCCCTATATCGTGACCTAAACCTAATGACCACGCATTGTAATCTTTAGCTGTCAACAAAACCCCACCATACAGCGACCATGTGTTGTTCATACCCCATGAAAAATCGCCTTGATAAAAAACAGGGCCTTGCATTTTATGGTTGTTGAGCGACGACTGACCCATTGATGTGTTATAACGCACTGAACCTGGGCGAGTCATATAAGGTAGATTGGCTGTTTGTACTTGGAATTCGCTTACTTTACCGTTTTGCTCTTCGACTCTGACATTTAATTGGCCTTGTACTGTATCTTGTAAATGTTTAATAGCAAAAGGGCCCGCAGGTACCGTAGTTTCATAAATTAAGCGACCGTTTTGCGTTACAGTCACTTTGGCATTAGTGTTTGCGATGCCATGAATTTCAGGTGCATAACCTTGCAAAGAAGGGGGCAACATTCTTTCATCACTTTGTATATTGGCACCTGTAAAACGAAAACTATCAAAAACTTGAGAGTTTAAATAAGTTTCACCAAGCGTTAATTTTGCAGCTAGGCTAGGTAATGGTTTATAGGCGTATATCTGATTCCAATCAAAGCTATTATTTGATGAATATTCAGATGAATAGTTTCCTTGATATTCAGCACGTAGTCGCCATTCACCAAGGTTAATTCCAGCTTGCCCATATCCTGTTAATGAGTTGTTATTATTGCCTTGATTTGGGCGAGTTGATATACCTGTTAGGGTATAGTCAACTAATAACCCAGATACACCTGGGTCCCACAATTCAGGTGGTGTCCAATCCGCATCTTCATATTTCATTAGTGAGCGAGGCATAACAATATCGAGAATACCGCCATCATTTTTGATAGAGATACCTGGTAATTGACTAATATTGAAACAATCTGGTGAGATTTCTTCGATAAATTTTTGATTTTCTTCGTTAACTGTTAACTTTTTTAGAAGAGTAGGGTCAATACAAGCGATGGAGTAATTGGGTTTTACTTCAACATAATTAATGTTTTGGCGAGGGAAGTCACGACCATTTATACGGATATCTAAGTAGTACATACCCGGAATAATGTAGTTAGAGGTTGCAAAACGAGATAAATCGACATTATCTCTGTCTTCGGCATCTAGCATATGAATGTTAAATTCCACAGAATCATCAGGCTCGGCTTGAGCGAAAAGCGCTAAGCACAATAGCAAAATGGCACAAATGTTTTTCCATATTGTGCTGTGAAAAAAAGAAATTAACATGAATAAACGCCTAATTATTAATAAAATAAAAAGTAATTAAATAATGAATATTTATTTTATTACTTTTTATTTTATTCTTATTAAATTGAAGTGTTTTATCAAATTTAACGCAGAGGAAGTCCCCTGCGTTAATGCAGTAATTAATTTATTATTTAATTAATTTAAATAAATAAAACGATTACTGATAATCAACTTGGAAGTTGATTACGGCTTGGAATTCACCTGGAGTTACAGTTGCGTCTGCTGATTCAGCTTGAACGTAAGCAACGAATGGGATCTTAGAAACACCATTAACTAATTGTACTGGTGTTGTTGCTGTGTTCCATTTTACTGATTTGCTGCCAGCATCCATTAAGCCGATACCTGCACCAGAAGCTGAGCCAGATACGAAAGATGCTAAGTCTTTATTTGTTGCATTAACAACACTTGGTGTATAGCTAACAGTAGCTGTTTTTGCTACGGTAGTATCACAGTCTTGTAATTCGATATCTTTTTTAACGTTACCTGCTTTCTGCATATTTGCTAATGCAGAAGTTGGGATTTCACTGAAATCAACAATAACAGGACTTGAAGAAGCTGCTAATCCACAAGCTGAATTAACAATTTCACCTTTTAATTGAATTTCGCCTTTAGTTGCGCCAACTTTTGGTGCAGAAGTTTCAGCAGTTGCAACAGAATTAATACCAAATACTAAAGCAGCAGCTAAAGCAATTTTACTCAGTTTCATTATAGATAATCCCTTGAAGATCGTGCGTATTATTATTTATAGAAAAATAATATTAGTGTCGGAATATAAAAATTGATTTGCATTATATTTCGAGTTGTTTCGAATAATGACTGGTTTATATGATATCAACAAAGGCATTCTATTTGATATAACATTTTGTTGATTTACTCAATTTTCATATTTAATCTTGCCTATTCCATATTAATAGAGTTTTATGTAGGTTTATTCTTTTTATTACTCAATTTATGGGTGAAAAAGTTTATCAGGCAGATAAATTTAATAGACAATGCAATTAACATTATTTTAACTTTACAAAAAGTAATGTTATTAACATTAGGTTAGAAAAATTAATAAAATCAATTATAGATTATCGCAATATATATAATTCAATAAGTTAGATGTTAATAATGACACCTTTAGGTTAATTTTTATCGTGAAAAAAGTTTCTCCAAAAATAACAATCATAAAATGACTAATTGGATCATTTTAAACACAGTTTACTCATTGGGTGAGTGTTTTGGCTAATGAGTGTTACATTTTTTAACACATGAATTTTCCCTATTTTGGGTAAAAAATGGCATGACAAAATGTAACAATTTTTAATATTAAGAAAATATTAATTTAGGGATTGCTTTAATTGGTTGGAGTGATTTTTGAATAGTAGAAATGAAATAAATAAGCCTCTATAAAAGAGGCTATGTTGTTTAATAGGCTGTTTTTAAGTACAAAAATTATTGATAAGCCATATCTTGAGTCAATGATAATGATGAGCTTTCTTGCTCTTCATCGTTATCATTCTCTTTATCTTTAGATAATATTTTATTTTTGCTCTCTTTGGCTTGAAGGTAACCGACAAGGCTAAGTTGATATCGTCGAATGTTTTCAACGTAGCGATAAGCCTCATGGCCTCTGGCATAGCCATAAGGGAGGTCTGCATAATATTTCTTTTGGCTAAGTAGAGGTAATCTTGATTTTACATCTAGCCAACTATCAGGATCGGCATTTTGTTGCTCCGTAAGCCTTCTGGCATCAAGCATATGACCAAATCCCATATTATATGCTGCCAATGCAAACCAAATTTTTTCATCTTCTGGAATAGAATCTGGTAAGCGCGAAAGGAGATGCTTAAGATATTGTGCTCCTCCTCGAACACTCTCTTCGGGATCAAGCCTGTCAGTAACGCCCATACTTGATGCAGTAGGGCGAGTTAACATCATCAATCCTCTAACTCCAGTTGGTGATGTAGCATGAGGGTCCCAATGTGATTCTTGCCATGCCATAGCTGCCAATAACCGCCAATCGAAAGTATCTGCATACTTTTCAAAAAGAGGTTGATAGTTTGGCAAAATAGAATCTATCGCCGTAATAAAAGAGATAGTATCGAAGTAATCAAATGTACCTACATGGCCAAAATATTTTTCTTCAAGTCTTGCTAACACATCTTCTTGAGATAATTGATTAAAGTAATCGAGCATCGCTGCATATAAGCTATTATCTTCACCATCTGGCAAATACCACGTTAGTGGACGGCTTTCAGTGACTTCAAACCCTACGGCAACATTAGGATGAATGCGTTGTTGTACTGCAACACTGATGGAATCTGCTAAAACATAGGTTATTTTACCTTCTGATAATGCTTCTAGCAGTTGCGAGGTCGTCTGATTATCTGATTCTTCCCATTCAAGCTCGGGGTATTGCGTCTCTTTTAATGTTCGCAATAAACTTGCATGAGCTGAGCCAGCAGTGACAACAAGCCGCCCATCTAACGAATCAAAACTACGTGGTCTTAATGTCCCTTTACGGTAAATCAGCTGTTGAGAAACTGAAAAATAAGCAGGGCCACTGCGTGTCGTATCTAATCTCTCTTTATTATAAAGTAATCCGGCGGCGATAAAGTCAGCTTTATTATTCTCCAGATCATCAAACATTTGGTTGATATTTGTCCGCATATTAACGACAAGTTTCACGCCTAGGTAATCTGCAAAGCGTTTCACTAATTCATAATCGAAACCTACGGGGTCCTTTTTATCGTTCATCGTTATCAATGGTGAAGGTATCGTACTAATTCTTAACTCACCACGAGATAAAATCTTATTTATCTGCGCTTTTTGCCTATCTGGCCATGTAATATTCAACGCGATAATAGCCGCTGAAAAGAGCGCTATGATAACGATAACGAAATAGTTTATCCTTATATTATTCAATAGGTTGGTTCTCGTTAACGTTGTTTATTGTTGTGTGTAAAATCGTCATTTTAACATGGATAAATTTCCAGTAATCGAGCATTTTGCTTAACATATTGGCAAGACGCAACTTGATTACACCAATTAATCATTAAAACACTCTAAGTTAAATGCCGTTATTTTGTTCACGCAAACGGTTTCGTCTGAACGGTTATTCTATTATACTAGGCGCGTTTCCCCTGAATGATTGGTCAGGTTAGCTGCTAAAAGAGAGAACTCAATACTATGGAAATCCTGCGTGGCTCCCCCGCTTTATCCGCGTTTCGTATTAATAAATTACTCACTCTATGTCAGGAAAATGATCTTCCTGTACAAGGTATATACGCGGAATTTGTCCATTTCGCGAAAGTGGAAGGGCAGTTATCTGAAGATGATCAAACTAAATTACGTCAACTACTGCATTATGGACCTTCATTAACAGAACATGAGCCTGTTGGGGAAATGCGAGTTGTTACACCTCGCCCGGGAACAATTTCACCTTGGTCTTCTAAAGCGACAGATATTGCACATAACTGTGGTTTAGCCAAGGTTGTCCGAATTGAACGTGGTATCGCCTACTTTATTGAGTGCGATACGATGACAGACAATCAGTGGCAACAGCTTTATGGTTTTATTCATGATCGAATGATGGAAACCATCTTCTTAAATTATCAAGATGTAAATGCACTTTTTGCCGAGCAAACGCCAGCACCACTAAAAACGATTGATGTGCTTGCAAAAGGCAAAGATGCACTAGTAAAAGCGAATATCGAAATGGGATTAGCGCTGGCAGACGATGAAGTTGATTACTTAGTCGATGCTTTTAGCCGCTTACAGCGTAATCCAACAGATGTTGAGCTTTATATGTTTGCACAAGCTAACTCTGAACACTGTCGCCACAAAATATTTAATGCTGATTGGATAATTGATGGTAAAGCTCAAGATAAATCATTATTTAAAATGATTAAAAATACGTTTGAGCAAACGCCTGATTATGTCATGTCAGCTTATAAAGATAATGCGGCAGTAATGGAAGGCTCTGTGGCGGGGCGTTTTTATCCTGATACAGAAAAAGGGCATTATCACTATCATCAAGAGCCCGTACATATCTTGATGAAAGTAGAAACACATAACCACCCAACAGCAATTTCACCTTGGCCAGGGGCTGCAACGGGTTCAGGCGGTGAAATTCGAGATGAAGGCGCAACGGGGCGTGGTGCAAAACCTAAAGCTGGTCTAGTTGGATTTTCGGTTTCTAACTTACGTATTCCGGGATTTGAACAGCCTTGGGAAGAAGATTTTGGCAAACCAGAGCGTATTGTTAATGCATTAGACATTATGACTGAAGGTCCACTAGGTGGTGCGGCATTTAATAATGAATTCGGTCGTCCGGCATTATTAGGTTATTTCAGAACCTATGAAGAACAAGTAAATAGCCACAATGGTGTTGAAATTCGCGGTTACCATAAACCCATCATGTTAGCTGGGGGTATCGGTAATATTCGTGAAGATCACGTACAAAAAGGCGAAATCACTGTTGGCGCTAAGTTAATTGTACTTGGTGGACCCTCTATGAACATCGGTCTTGGTGGTGGTGCCGCTTCTTCTATGACATCAGGTCAATCAGATGCTGATTTAGATTTCGCCTCTGTTCAGCGTGATAACCCAGAAATGGAACGCCGTTGCCAAGAAGTTATCGACCGTTGTTGGCAATTAGGTGACGATAACCCGATCTTATTTATTCATGATGTTGGTGCTGGTGGTCTTTCTAATGCAATGCCTGAATTAGTTAATGATGGCGGTCGTGGTGGTCGTTTTGAATTACGTGATGTTCTTAATGATGAACCGGGTATGAGCCCACTTGAGATCTGGTGTAATGAATCTCAAGAGCGTTATGTATTGGCGGTATCGCCTGAAAAAATGCCTCTTTTTGATGCGTTATGTCAGCGTGAAAGAGCACCTTATGCTGTGATCGGTGAAGCAACGCAAGAGCGTGAATTAGTGCTCAATGATACACACTTTGATAATAAGCCGATTGATATGCCATTAGACATATTATTAGGTAAAGCACCTAAAATGTTGCGTGATGTAAAATCACTTAAAACAGAAGGTGAGTATCTCTCCCGTAAAGATATCGATTTAAAAGATGCCGTCTATCGTGTTCTTCATTTACCAGCCGTTGCTGAAAAAACCTTCTTAATTACCATTGGTGACCGTACTGTAACGGGAATGGTTGCGCGTGATCAAATGGTCGGGCCTTGGCAAATTCCTGTTGCCAATTGTGCCGTTACCACAGCAACATTAGATAGCTATTATGGTGAAGCGATGTCTATTGGTGAACGAGCACCTATCGCACTGTTAGATTTTGCTGCCTCTGCACGTATGGCTGTCGGTGAAGCACTAACAAATATGGCGGGTTGTGATGTAGAAGCACTTAATCGCATTAAGCTTTCGGCTAACTGGATGTCAGCAGCAGGTCATCCGGGTGAAGATGCAGGTTTATATGACGCAGTGAAAGCCATTGGTGAAGAGTTATGTCCAAAGCTAGGTATTACTATTCCTGTGGGCAAAGATTCGATGTCAATGAAGACGCGCTGGCAAGATAAAGATGGGAAAACCAAAGAGGTTACTTCTCCACTATCTTTAGTTATTACAGCATTCTCTCGTGTTGAAGATGTGCGTAAAACAGTGACGCCTGAATTATCAACACAAGCTGGAAACCGCTTGTATTTAATTGATTTGGGTAATGGTCATAATGCATTAGGTGCAACGGCACTAGCGCAAGTTTATCGCCAATTAGGTCAAAAAGCGGCTGATCTTCGAGATGTTGAACAGTTGAAACAGTTCTTCAATGTGATGCAACAATTGGTCAATGAAGGCAAATTGTTGGCCTATCACGATCGCTCTGATGGTGGGTTATTTGTCACTCTTGCAGAAATGGCATTTACAGGCCATTGTGGCTTACACGTTGATATCAGTGCTTATGATGAAGATATTTTAGCTGGACTCTTTAATGAAGAGCTCGGTGGTGTGATCCAAATTCGTGCTGAACATCAAGAAGTTGTCGAAGCATTATTTGCCGAATATGGTTTATCGGATTGTTTACATTATTTAGGTCAAGCAACAGAAAATGATGCCATTATTATCCAAAGCCGTGAAACGGAAGTTTACAACGAAAAACGCAGCACATTGCGTCTTTGGTGGGCAGAAACAACATGGCAAATGCAACGCTTACGTGATAATCCAGAGTGTGCGGATGAAGAGCATCAAGCAAAACAAGATCTCAACGATCCTGGGTTAAATGTGAAGTTAACCTTTGATCCAAATGAAGATATTGCTGCACCTTATATTGCAACAGGGAGTCGCCCTCGTATTGCAGTTTTAAGAGAGCAAGGTGTTAACTCTCATGTTGAAATGGCGGCTGCTTTTGACAGGGCTGGTTTTGATGCTATCGACGTTCATATGAGTGACTTACATTCATCACGACGTTCACTCAGTGATTTTGATGTGCTGGTGGCTTGTGGTGGATTCTCTTACGGTGACGTATTAGGTGCGGGGGAAGGCTGGGCGAAGTCCATCTTATTTAATTCTCGCTTACGCGATGAATTTGCTCAATTCTTTGAACGTCAAGATACCTTATCTCTCGGGGTCTGTAATGGTTGCCAAATGATGTCGACATTATCAGAACTTATTCCAGGTGCAGATTTGTGGCCTCGTTTTGTTCGCAATCGTTCTGAGCGTTTTGAAGCGCGCTTTAGTTTAGTGAAAGTGACAGAAAGCCCATCATTATTACTACAAGGTATGGTGGGTTCACAAATGCCTATCGCAGTTTCTCATGGTGAGGGTTTTGCTGAATTCCGTAATGCTGAGCAACTAGCACAACTAGAAGCACAAAATTTAGTGGGATTACGTTTTGTGGATCACTACGGTAATCCAACAGAACAATATCCATTAAATCCTAATGGCTCTGTAAAAGGGATCACGGCTGTCACTACAAAAGATGGTCGCTCAACCATTATGATGCCTCACCCAGAACGTGTGTTTAGAACAGTCAGTAATTCTTGGCATCCAGATAATTGGGGTGAAGACAGCCCTTGGATGCGTTTATTCCGCAATGCAAGAAAACAATTTGATTAATCAAATGTAATATTATCTTAGAGATAAATACATAAAGCCTCTACATTGTTAGAGGCTTTATTTTATTGATAATAAAAGAATTATTTTTTGTTGTGTAAAAACGGCGACACTTACTAGTTTGCTTGTCTCTTTTTGGCGACATTTAATTTATTGAAATATAAGTAATTATTAAATTTAGGGTAACTCTGTCTGGATATGGAGACAGCTTGGTTGTTTTATAACTAGATAAAAAAGAGTTATAAATAAAATATCAGAGAGGTATTTTTATTTTTTGTTTATTTTCAGTTTGTTAGAGGATTTTTTGAAAAGTTGGCACGCCTTGTGCATTATATAAATCAGTTGCTCATTCAACTTTTTATGTCGGTCCACAATATGGGTGGGAACATACCACATAAGCCAGGAATGACGCCAGAGTAAGGTGCCTACCGTCCAACATCATGATACTCGTCTTCGGACCTTATCAAACACAGGGCGACACGTGGAGTGAGGCACCACCTTCATTCTCTTTTAGAGAAAAAAGAGATGAAATATTGACGAGCGGAATATCTCAATAAGATATTCCGCTCTCCCACTTCTAGAGCCTGTCGCATTTCCTCGTTTGTGTTTGTTCTCTTACCTAATTTTCCCAATGTCGGACTTTTTTCTTGTTATCAAGTCATGTAGCATCGCATTACTCTAATAGGTGTTGAGATGATTTCATTGAAAAAGTGGCGTGTTTTCCCCCGTTCTTTAAGACAGCTCGTGATAATGGCATTTTGGATGGTGCTATTACCTTTACTTGTGCTTGCTTATCAGGCTTATCAAAGTCTCGATCAATTAAGTAATCAGGCTGCTATTACCAATAAAAATGCACTCGCAGATACTGAACGCAGTGAAGTAATGCGAAATCTTGCGATTGAAATGGAAGGAAACTATCGTCGGTATTGTGTTTTAAGAGATAAAACTGATGATGATATGTATCAGCAACGCTACCAGCAATACACCAAACTCTTCTCAACATTACAGCAAACCATTATTCCTCTTTCGGCATCTAAAGAAGCCGATGTACTTAATACCTCACTTGAAAAACTAAAATCGATTCAATGTGAAAGCAGTGAACCCACAAAAGAGATGCAACAAGCTTTAGAGCAATTCTCTTATGCCAATAACCGTATCGTTGTATTAACTAAAGAGATTATTTTTAGCCGTGGTGAACAACTTCAAATGGCAATCGCTGAGAAAGGGCGCTATTTTGGTTGGCAAAGTCTTATCGTTTTTGTTTTCAGTTTGATCCTCATTGCGCTATTTACTCGAATGATTATTGGCCCTGTTAAAGGGATTGAGAAGATGATCAATCGATTAGGTGAAGGTCGAACACTGAGTAATAATCTAGATACTTTTCAAGGGCCGCGAGAACTTCGTTCATTAGCACAACGTATTATTTGGTTAAGTGAGCGTTTAGCATGGCTTGAGTCACAACGACATGAATTTTTGCGTCATATTTCTCATGAGTTAAAAACACCGTTAGCGAGTATGCGAGAAGGTACGGAATTATTAGCTGATGAAGTTGCGGGTCCTTTAACTCTTGATCAAAAAGAAGTCGTTTCAATTCTCGATAATAGCAGTAAGCAGTTACAGTTATTAATTGAACAACTACTTGATTACAATCGAAAACTTTCTGAAGTTCCTCAACAAATCGAAGAAATTAACTTGACTGATTTAGTAAATGATGTGGTATTAGCCCACAGTTTACCCGCGAGAGCAAAAGATATTAAAACGATAATTTCACTTAATCTAACCACATGTCGAGCAGAAGCGACGTTATTATCGCGAGTTATCGACAATCTCTACTCGAATGCGGTGCACTATGGTGCTGAATCAGGTAATATCTGGATCTCTAGTTATCAAGTTGAACAGAAAATAGTTATTGATATAGCCAATAAAGGAACACCTATTCCTGAATCTGAACAAAAAATGATTTTTGAACCCTTTTTCCAAGGATCTTTGCTACGCAAAGGGGCTGTCAAAGGAAGTGGTTTAGGTTTAAGTATTGCTCATGACTGTATCAAAAGAATGGAAGGTGAACTAAGTGTTGTTCCTTCTGACTATGCCGATGTCTGTTTTCGTATTGAATTACCGCTACTTTCTGAGATTAAATAATGCAAATCAGGTCACAAAAACAAGCATCTCCTCATCATGAGTATAAAAAAATAAATAAGAAGATGCTTGGTATTGAATTGTTATCTATGGCCCCTGCATCAACTAGAAAAATTGCATTAAATTGGAAGCAGTGTTTCTTGTTTATTATGTTTCCACTGGTTCTTTCAGGGTGTACACCAAAGTCGCTCACTGAGACACAAGAGCCTGAGCCAGAAATCCCCGTTGTTAAGCAAAAAACGATTGATTATCGTTGGGCTGAATGTAAAACATTAAGCTCATTTTATGATGAAGGCATCAATAACGCGCTTTATTGGTTACGTGCCATTGAATGTACAAACCGCATAATGACGACCGAAGCACAACGCCAAGCCAGCAGTGTTGTCGTCACTGGTTGGGATGATGCATTTTATAAAAGTATTCTATTAGAGCGTGCTGGAATGACGATTGCCGATCGTCGAACACAATTAGTATTATTAGAAAGCTATCAATTACAATTTCCAAGTTCTATGCGAGTTCTATTATCAACATGGATTGAGAACCAAACGCTTATTCTCTCTTTAGCAGAAGAAAAGAGTCGTTATCGCCGTTTAATCACAGATACAGATAATAGAATTGATGCACTAAGAAAAGAGAATAATGCGTTACAGCATGAACTGAGTCTCACCCTGAAAAAGCTTGAAAGTCTTACCCAAATTGAACGGCAGTTATCGAATAGAAAACAGAGTGGCTCTGTTGATTCGCTATCGCAAAATGAAGATTTAGCTGAGAGCGTAACGGAAACAGAAAAAGTGAATGCAGAGAAACCTGCTGCTGAAAAACCAGCCGTTGAAAAAACGAATGAAAAACCCGTTTCGACGCAATCGATAACAGAGAAGTCAAAAGGTGAGGAAAAACAACCGCCTGCAATAGTGGTTAAACCAGAGCCTTCCAAACCAGAATCTACAAAAACCGAATCTACGAAAACTGAGGCGGTAAAACCAGAACCTGTCAAAACAGATACTGACACACAAGGCTCAAAACCGACTGAAGCAGGTTCTAAATAAGGAGAATGTGCATGGCTGGCCATAAATCAGCAAATCTTTTACTTGTCGATGACGATCCTGGGTTATTAAAGTTACTTGGTATGCGATTAACAAGTGAGGGTTTTCATATCTTCACCGCTGAAAGTGGACAAGAAGCACTAAAACTTCTCTTAAAAGAAAAAATAGACCTTGTTATTAGTGATCTCCGAATGGATGAAATGGATGGTATGGCGCTGTTTGCTGAAATACAACGTCAGCAGCCGGGCATGCCCGTTATCATTCTTACGGCTCATGGCTCTATTCCTGATGCAGTGGCCGCAACACAGCAAGGCGTATTTAGCTTTTTAACCAAACCCGTTGATAGAGACGCACTTTATAAAGCGATTGATGAAGCACTTGAGCTTGTGACTATTGTTTCAGATGAAGAGTGGTCAAAAGATATCGTGACACGTAGCCCGCAAATGCTACGTTTATTAGAGCAAGCAAAGCTAGTCGCCCAATCTGATGTCAGTGTACTTATCAATGGCCAAAGTGGTACGGGTAAAGAAGTCCTTGCTCAAGCTATCCATCGCGCAAGCCCTAGAGCGAAAAAACCTTTTATTGCCATTAACTGTGGTGCTTTACCTGAGCAACTTCTAGAGTCTGAATTATTTGGCCATGCGAAAGGCGCTTTTACAGGCGCGGTGAGTAGCCGTGAAGGTCTATTTCAGGCAGCTGAAGGCGGCACATTATTTTTAGATGAAATTGGCGATATGCCAATGGCATTGCAAGTTAAGTTATTACGTGTTTTACAAGAGCGAAAAGTTCGCCCATTAGGCAGTAATCGCGATATTGATATTGATGTACGAATTCTTTCTGCAACGCATCGTGATTTACCTAAAGCGATGGAACGTAATGAATTTCGAGAAGATCTGTTCTATCGTTTAAATGTGGTTAACTTACGTATTCCGACATTAAGTGAGAGAGCAGAAGATATTCCTATTCTTGCTAATCACTTATTGAGAGAGTCTGCTAAACGCCATAAACCTTTTGTTCGAAGTTTTTCAACCGATGCGATGAAATGCTTAATGACAGCAAGTTGGCCGGGTAATGTGCGTCAATTGGTTAACGTTATTGAGCAATGTGTTGCGTTAACAACAGCACCTGTGATCAGTGAAGCGCTTGTAACACAGGCATTACAAGGTGAAAATACGGCACTGCCCACATTTGCAGAAGCGAGAGGGCATTTTGAAATGACCTATTTGAGAAAGCTTTTGCAAATGACAAAAGGCAATGTGACCCAAGCCGCACGTATGGCTGGGCGCAATCGAACTGAGTTTTATAAATTGTTATCTCGTCATGAGCTAGATGCGAATGATTTTAAAGAATAACCTTTTCAGATAACGAATATATTTTTAAACTAACTTTCCTTTTATGCGGAAGATAGCGGAGAGACTAATTTTTATGAGTCGTAAACTAAAACTCACCATGGCTCAACTTAATTGGGTTGTTGGCGATATTGAAGGTAACTGCGAACGCATGTTATCTACCGTAAAAGCACAAGAAGATACCGATTTGGTCATGTTTTCTGAGTTGGCTTTATGCGGTTACTCTCCTGAAGATCTGCTATTTCGTCCTGATTTCCAACAGCGTTGTGAAACACAACTTACGCGTTTAGAACAAGCAAGTAAAAAAACGGCGATTGTTGTTGGGCATCCTTGGTGGCAAAACGGCAAAATTTACAACGCACTTTCATTTTTCTATAAAGGTGAATTACAAGCGCGTTATTTCAAACAGCAATTGCCTAATTATGGTGTGTTTGATGAAAAGCGTTATTTCCAACAAGGAAATGAGCGCTGTGTGGTGCCATTTAAAGGTTACCACTTAGGCTTGTTAATTTGTGAAGATATCTGGATCAATGAACCTATCGATGCATTAAAACAAGCGGGTGCTGATCTTGTTCTATCTATTAATGCATCACCTTATAACCGTGAAAAACCTCATGTTCGTACACAGCTAATTAAAGAACATTGCCAAAGAACACATCTTCCCGTGATTTATCTTAACCAAATTGGTGGCCAAGATGAGTTGGTATTTGATGGTTGTTCAAAAGTATTTGATGAACGCGGTACTATTACGCATCGTCTAGCTGCATTTGATGAACAAACCACTATCGTTGAGTTCGATGAATTAAATATTATTCCGATGGCAGATCCTGCTCCGGAACTTTCGCCTTTAGCGCAAGTTTATCAAGCGTTAGTGCTTGCAACGCGTGATTATGTAATTAAAAACGGCTTTAAAGGGGCAATTCTAGGGTTATCTGGTGGTATTGACTCTGGACTAACAGTTGCTATCGCAGTTGATGCCTTAGGCAAAGAGAGTGTTCAGGCTGTTATGATGCCATTTCGTTATACTTCAGAAATGAGCATTCATGACGCAAAAGAACAGGCTGATTTATTAGGTGTTGAGTTTGATACGGTTTCTATTGAACCTATGTTTGATGCTTTTATGGCTCAGCTTGCGCCTATGTTTAAAGATACTGCCGCAGATACCACAGAAGAAAATCTACAAGCACGTTGCCGCGCTGTTATTTTGATGGCAATGTCGAATAAACGCCGTCGTTTAGTGTTAACCACAAGCAATAAAAGTGAATCAGCAGTGGGGTATTCCACATTGTATGGCGATATGGCGGGTGGTTTTGATGTACTAAAAGATGTACCTAAAACATTAGTTTTCGAGCTTTCTAAATATCGTAATACACTTTCACCTGCTATTCCTCAGCGTGTTATTGATAGACCACCATCAGCAGAACTTGCACCGGGGCAAACAGACCAAGATAATTTACCTCCTTATGACATTCTGGATGCTATTCTTGAAGGTTATGTTGAGCAAGATAAATCTGTATTTGATTTAGTTGCAGCAGGATTTGATGAAGCGACAGTCCGTAAAGTGATAAAATTAGTCGATATTAATGAATACAAGCGACGTCAAGCCCCTGTAGGGCCACGTATTACAAGTCGTAATTTTGGTAAAGATCGCAGATACCCAATTACAAGCGGTTTTGGTCGCCACAACTGGTAATAGCAGGATAATACGATGAAAAAAATTGAAGCGATAATTAAGCCGTTTAAATTAGATGATGTAAGAGAAGCGCTCGGCGAAGTGGGTATCACGGGAATGACTGTAACAGAAGTGAAAGGCTTTGGTCGCCAAAAAGGGCATACTGAGCTTTACCGCGGTGCTGAATACATGGTCGATTTTTTACCTAAAGTGAAGATTGAAATTGTTGTCTCTGATGAAATTGTTGAAACCTGTGTAGATACAATTATGACAACGGCACAAACAGGTAAAATTGGTGATGGTAAGATTTTTGTCTTTGATGTGAATCGCGTTATTCGTATTCGTACTGGCGAACAAGACGAAGAGGCTATTTAGTTATTAATTAATTTAAGCCAAATAATTATATTTTTCATTTTTATTAAAGCCCGATATTTTTTAATCAAGATATCGGGCTTTTTCTTTTTTTGCGCATAATTAATTTTTTAATGTTTTGCCTATAATGCTATTTATATCTTATACAAGTCTATTGATGATACTGAGCAATTTATTTTACTATTTTTTATAAACTTTAAGGCACAAAATGTTATTCAATAACTTTTAAGGAAAGTTATTATCATCAATATTAAAAAATCATTAAGGTATGGGCAAAATAGTGTTTAATTATTTATTAAAGCGTCTCGCTTTATTTTTATGTGCAGCAGTGTTAATCGCTATCACTACGGGATTTATTTTTCTTGATATTTTGGTTCTTGATAATGGTATTTCTGAAACGTCGGTAACTGAATTAGGTCAAGAAATTATCGTTGCCATTGTCTGTTTATTCTTTTTCGTTAAAGCGTGCCAAGGATGTGAACAACAGGGAGCATTCACACTTATTCTGGGCTTTTTTCTATGTATTTTAATTCGTGAGTTAGATGGTGTATTTGATCAGATTGCACACGGCTCTTGGGTTTGGTTTGCTCTAACGGTCACGTTTATTTGTATTGCTATTGCAATTAGAGAAGGCAAAAGAACGTTAAAAGGCTTAATTCACTTTATTACTCATCCAAGCCATGGAATGTTAGTTGCTGGTCTATTATGTGTTTTACTGTTCTCTCGTTTATTTGGCATGGGAATACTTTGGCATAAACTATTGGGTGAGGATTATAACCGTGCTGTTAAAAACATGGTGGAAGAGGGCAGTGAATTATTTGGTTATACGCTCTGTTTAATTAGTGTTATTTGGTACGGTCTTTCTGCTAAAGAGCATGTTATTCCTGCGGCGATTGAAAATAAATATCGATCATAAAAAGGCAGTGAAATAGCTAATAAAAACGCCGATAAATATAACTCTATCAGCGTTTTTTTTATTCAATTTAAAATCGAACTTTAATGAAAGTATTTTTACTGTAAATCTTGTGTAATAACAGCATGAGGACCAAAACATTCATAATGAAGTTTGTCACTATTAATACCTAATTCAATAAGTTGCTTAGCAACAGATTGCATAAAAGGTAATGGACCACAAAAATAGAAATGCATATCAGGAATAGTTAACCAATCTTCAACTTGTTTTAATGTCATTAAGCCTTCGAATTGATAATCTTTATTTTGCACGTCTTCCGCTCGTGGCGTGCGATACCATATCGCTTGTTGATAATGTGAAAGTTGATTGCCGACTTGATTAACTTCATCTTTAAAAGCATGAACACCACCATGTTCAGCTGCATGTAACCAATTGATATTAGCTTTATGAGCTGAAAGTGTGTGTAACATAGATAGCATTGGCGTTAAACCCACACCTGCTGAAATTAAGGTTACAGGTGTTGTTGGTGACACATCTAAATAGAAATCGCCCCCTGGTGCGGCGACTTGTAAAGTATCACCTTCTTGAATATGGTCATGCAGAAAATTCGATAAAATACCTTTATCTTCGCGTTTTACTGCGATGCGATAGGTTTTATTATTTGAAGAGTGAGTTAATGAATATTGACGTATTTCTTGGTTTTCAAGATGTTCATCACGGATATAAAGGCTTAAATATTGCCCTGCTTGATAAGGAGTAACCGCAAGTCCATCTTCAGGCTCTAATTCAAAACTGGTAATTACATCACTTTGTTTTACTTTATGTTTAACTTTAAAGTTTCGTAATCCTCTCCAACCTCCATTTGTTTGTTCTTTTTGTTGATAAATTTGTTCTTCGCGATTGATAAAGACATCAGCCAATATTTGATAAGCCTCCCCCCAAGCATCTAGCACTTCTTGCCCAGGACTAAACATCTCATCAATTGTTGCTAATAAATTTTCACCGACGATGGGATAGTGTTCAGGAAGAATATTTAAACTGGTGTGTTTTTGTGCAATTTTTTCAACGGCAGGCAAAATAGTAGCTAAGTTTTCAATATTCGTCGCATAAGCGCATATTGCATTAAATAAGGCTTCACGTTGCGCACCACTGCTTTGATGGCTCATGGTGAAAATATCTTTTAATTCTGGGTGGCGAGAAAACATTCGATCATAAAAATGGGCAGTTAACGCAGGACCTGTTTTAGCAATGAGGGGAATTGTTGATTTAATTGTCGCGATAGTTTGTGCATCTAACATAATTGCTCCTGAAAAATTTTCAGTTTATTGTGAATTTTTATAAATTGCATTTTATATGCAACTTATCTCTTTTTGAGTATTTTGTAAATCTCTGTTTTTATTTTTTAACAAAAAATCTCAATTCTTAGAGAATGATGCGGGGTGTTTGCAAAATAAGGCGAGATGCACCTCAAAAAGAGGAATAAGTACAGGATAAAATGAGGTTGTTAAAAAGTAATAATATGCTGTTATAGTTGGATGGCAAACGATTGCGTATTTTTTCATTAGGGGCTATCTCAATGAAGAAAAAGAGTTTACACTGTATGCCATTCTTTCTCCCGCATGGGAGTTTGTCTTTAGTGAAGTTAGCTGAGTCAGGAGATGTGAATGTTAAAACGTGAAATGAATATTGCTGATTACGATCCAGAATTATGGAATGCAATGGAAGGTGAAGTGACTCGTCAAGAAGAGCACATCGAACTTATTGCTTCTGAAAACTATACCAGCCCTCGTGTTATGCAGGCGCAGGGATCTCAGCTGACAAATAAATATGCTGAAGGCTATCCGGGTAAACGTTACTACGGTGGTTGTGAGTATGTGGATGTTGTAGAGCAACTGGCTATCGATCGTGCAAAAGCATTATTTGGTGCAGATTACGCTAACGTACAGCCTCACTCAGGCTCTCAAGCGAATGCCGCTGTCTATATGGCATTATTAAAACCAGGTGATACCGTTTTAGGTATGAACCTAGCGCAAGGCGGTCACTTAACTCATGGTTCACCAGTTAACTTTTCTGGTAAACTGTATAATATCGTACCTTATGGTATTGATGAATCAGGTAAAATTGATTACGAAGATATCGCTATTCAGGCTAAAAAACATCAACCAAAAATGATCATCGGTGGTTTCTCTGCTTATTCTGGTCTGGTTGATTGGGCTAAAATGCGCGAAATTGCAGATAGCATTGGTGCATTCTTATTTGTTGATATGGCACACGTAGCAGGTATGGTTGCAGCGGGTGTTTATCCTAACCCAGTTCCTCATGCACATGTTGTTACAACAACAACCCACAAAACTTTAGCGGGTCCACGTGGTGGTCTTATCCTTGCTAAAGGTGGCGACGAAGAGTTTTATAAAAAACTGAACTCTGCTGTATTCCCTGGTTCTCAAGGTGGCCCTTTAATGCATGTTATTGCAGGTAAAGCGGTTGCATTAAAAGAAGCTATGGAGCCAGAATTTAAAGTTTATCAGCAACAAGTTGCGAAAAACTCGAAAGCAATGGTAGAAGTTTTCTTAGATCGCGGTTATAAAGTAGTGTCTGGCGGAACTGAAAACCACCTGTTTTTATTAGATTTAGTCGATAAAGATATTACAGGTAAAGATGCAGATGCTGCACTGGGTCGTGCAAATATCACTGTTAACAAAAACAGCGTACCAAATGATCCACGTAGCCCATTTGTCACTTCTGGTGTTCGTATCGGTTCTCCAGCGATTACACGTCGTGGTTTTAAAGAAGCGGAAGCTCGTGAATTAGCCGGTTGGATGTGTGATGTCCTTGATAATATCAATGATGAAGCGAACATTGAGAAAGTGAAACAAAAAGTCTTGGATATCTGCGCTAAATTTCCAGTTTACGCATAAGTTTGTAACGATATAATAAAACCCGTTGTACAAGCCCGCTTCGAGAACTTGTTCTTGGCGGGTTTTTTTGCATCTTAAAAATGGGGGATTGGATGGTTATTCCATCAACATTGTGGCTTGCCTTAGATTATTTTACTTATTTCTTTTCATACGGCATTTTTTTACCTTTTTGGTCCATATGGCTAAAAGGAGAGGGTGTCGATCCGGCAATGATAGGTCTGTTATTAGGTGTAGGTTTAACTGCACGTTTTGTTGGTAGCCTAATTTTAACGCCTGCGGTAAAGGATCCGTCAAAACTTATCACTGCATTGAGATTATTTGCTTTTCTCTCATTACTTTTTACTGTTGCATTTATGATGGGTAGCCATTGGGCATGGTTATTCTTTGTGATGACAGGATTTAACGTTTTCTTTTCACCAATGGTGCCTTTAGGGGATTCCCTAGCGGGAACGTGGCAAAAACAGTTTCCTTTTGATTATGGAAAAATTCGCGTTTGGGGTTCAATCGCTTTTATTATTAGCTCATCATTGCTAGGTGTTTTAATTGATGCTTTTGGGCATCCCATTATTCTTTATGGATTGATTGCCAGTACTTTTGCTCTATTCCTGACATCTATGCTCCGCCCTAAAATTATGCCACAGGGTAAAGTAAAAAAAGCAGAACACAGCAATGTGTCCTTTATGAAACTCATTTCAGATGGGCCAGTTTGGCGTTTTCTGTTATGTGTCTCTTTACTGCAAGGCGCACACGCAGCTTATTACGGTTTTAGCGCACTTTATTGGGAAAAAGCAGGGTATGACACTGCAACAATCGGCTATCTTTGGTCATTAGGTGTGGTTTCAGAGGTAGTTGTTTTTATGCTGAGCCATCGTTTATTCCGTCGTTGGAGCGCAAGAAATTTACTTTTGCTTTCTGCTTTTGCTGGATTTTTACGTTGGGGATTAATGGGGAGTTTTACCGCATTACCCGCGCTTATTGTTGTTCAAATCTTACATAGTGGTACGTTTACAGTGTGCCATTTAGCCGCTATGCGCTTTATTAGTGCGCGTCAAGAGCATGAAATTATTCGCCTGCAAGCCGTTTATTCTGCTTTAGCAATGGGAGGAAGTATTGCGATTATGACGATAGTATCAGGTTGGCTATATGAGAAACTGCCAAATCAAGAATCATTAATTTTCTGGTTAATGGCGGCATTAACTATTCCTGCGATGTTTATAAGACCTCAAGTTAAACCTCAAAATAGTTAACTTGTTCTACATAAGAAAAAGTGCAATAAAAAAGACCATAATATTATGGTCTTTTTCGTTTATATTTTTTATTCGTATCAACGAAATTAACGTTTTAATGCATCTGTTAATTCGCTACGAATTTCAGCTAATAATGCTCTGACAACACGAGGGTTACCTGCAACAATATTACCTGTTTGTAGGTAGCCATGGTTACCTGTAAAGTCAGAAACGATAGCACCTGCTTCACGAGCGATTAATTCGCCACCTAAGAAATCCCAAGGTTTTAAGCCAATCTCAAAGAAACCATCAACACGACCTGCGGCAACATAAGCTAAATCTAATGCCGCTGAGCCTGTGCGACGGAAATCAGCACAAGGTACAAACAGTTTGCCTAACATGTTCATGTAAGCAGCTGAATGTTGCTTGCTTTTGAATGGAAAACCAGTCGCAAGAACAGCACCGTCTAAATCGCGAGCATTAGAGCCACGCAGACGATAACCATTTAATTGTGCGCCTTGACCACGAACGGCTGAGAATAATTCGTTACGCATAGGATCGTAAACAACAGCCACTTCAGTACGGCCTTTAATGCGTACAGCAATAGAAACAGAGAAGTGTGGAAGACGTTTAATGAAGTTAGTCGTGCCATCAAGTGGATCAATAACCCATTGTATGTCGTGATCTTCACCGAGTAACTCGCCACTTTCTTCCGTAATAATGGTGTGTTTTGGATAAGATTTACGGATGATTTCAATGATTGCTTGTTCTGCGTCACGGTCAACGTTAGTGACAAAATCATTGGTACCTTTCTGATTAGTTTCTACAGATTCAGGATTTTCGTAATTTTTGGCGATTAAATTACCAGCCTTACGTGCGGCACGTATGGCAATATTCAGCATCGGATGCATGGTTATCTTCCACAAGATGTTAAAGAACGGGGATAAAAAACGTGCCAGAGTATAACAGGCATTCGTGTTTCTGGCTACAATTGTGATAAAATAGATAGATCACAAAGCAATTAACAAGAAATCAATGTTAGAAAATATTCGCATCATCCTTGTAGAAACCTCGCATACAGGCAATATGGGCTCTACAGCTCGAGCTATGAAAACTATGGGATTAACCAATCTTTATTTTGTTAATCCAAAAGAAAAACCAGATTCGCATTCTATTGCCCTATCCGCGGGTGCAAGTGATGTTATTGGCAATGCACATATTGTTAATAGTATCGATGAAGCGATTGAAGGCTGTGGTTTAGTCATAGGAACAAGTGCCCGTAGCCGTACACTTTCTTGGCCAATGCTTGCACCGCGTGAATGTGGTGAGCGCTGTGTCATGGAAGCTAAAAATAAGCCTGTTGCTATTATTTTTGGTCGTGAACGCACAGGTTTAACCAATGAAGAATTACAAAAATGTGATTTTCATCTGTATGTTCCGACTAATCCAGAATATGGTTCTTTAAATTTAGCAATGGCTGTTCAGCTTGTTAGTTATGAAATTCGTATGGCAGCACTTGCCCAAGAAGAAAAACAAGAGGAAAATAACCCATCAGAGATTGATTATCCACCAGCTGATGATATAGAACGTTTTTACGTTCACTTAGAACAGGTGCTTAATGAATCTGGCTTTATTCGCCCTAAACATCCGGGACAAGTGATGAGCCGTTTACGCCGTCTATTTACGCGTGCGCGCCCAGAAACACAAGAGCTTCATATCTTACGTGGTATTCTGACGTCAGTTGAGAAATGGGCTAAGAAATAGAGGGCAAAGTTGATTAACTTAAGTCAACTTTTGGCTGAGTATAATACTTGACTAAAACACTCGGATAAATAGTTGACTAAATTACTCGGGAATGACACAATTTGATTATTGTTCACCACGGAGTATTTGTTATGAGACTGACATCAAAAGGGCGTTACGCAGTTACTGCAATGCTTGATGTTGCATTGCATTCACAGCAAGGCCCTGTCCCCCTCGCTGATATTTCAGAGCGTCAAGGGATTTCCCTTTCTTATCTTGAGCAGCTTTTCTCACGTTTGCGCAAAAATGAATTAGTCGCAAGTGTTCGTGGTCCTGGTGGCGGCTATTTATTAGGTCGTGATGCAGGGCAAATTTTTGTTGCTCAAGTTATTTCTGCGGTTGATGAATCTGTCGATGCTACCCGTTGTCAGGGTAACAAAGAAGGTTGTCAAGGTGGCGATCGTTGCCTGACTCATACTTTGTGGCGTGATTTAAGTGATCGTATAACCAGTTTCCTAAGCAGTATCAGCCTTGAAGAGTTAGTCAATAACGAAGAGGTTATGGATGTCGCCGATCGTCAAGACAATGAAAAACGCCATGCTATCAATGGTCGTTTACAAGAAACCATTGTTAATATGCGAGTTTAACGGCGATCTCTAGGTAGGCAAAAACAAAATTATTAAAGAAGATCCGTCGTCTTTGGAGTTAGTGAGCAATGAAATTACCCATTTATCTAGATTATTCAGCAACCACTCCCGTTGATCCACGAGTTGCTGAAAAAATGATGCAATGCCTGACTATTGATGGCATTTTTGGTAACCCAGCCTCTCGTTCACACCGTTTTGGTTGGCAAGCAGAAGAAGCTATCGATATTGCACGTAATCAGATTGCTGATTTAATCGGTGCAGATCCTCGTGAAATCGTATTCACATCAGGCGCAACTGAAGCTGATAACCTCGCACTAAAAGGTGTTGCTAACTTTTACCAGAAAAAAGGTAAGCACATCATCACTTCAAAAACTGAACATAAAGCCATTTTAGACACTTGTCGTCAACTTGAGCGTGAAGGTTTTGAAGTGACTTATTTAGCACCAAAAAGTGATGGTCTGATTGACCTGAAAGAGCTTGAAGAAGCGATGCGTGAAGACACTATTTTAGTTTCTATCATGCATGTAAATAACGAAATTGGTGTTGTTCAAGATATTGCTGCTATCGGTGAATTATGCCGTAGCAAAGGTATTGTTTACCACGTAGATGCAACACAAAGCGTGGGTAAACTACCGATTGATCTCTCTAAGTTAAAAGTTGATTTACTTTCTCTTTCTGCGCATAAAGTTTACGGCCCTATGGGTATTGGTGCGCTTTATGTTCGTCGTAAACCACGCATTCGTTTAGAAGCTCAAATGCATGGTGGCGGACATGAGCGTGGTATGCGTTCAGGTACATTAGCCGTTCACCAAATTGTAGGTATGGGCGAAGCTTACCGTATTTTGAAAGAAGAAATGGCTGATGAAACTAAACGCTTAAACGAATTACGTTTACGTTTATGGAATGGCATTAAAGATATCGAAGAAGTTTATATCAACGGTTCTTTAGAACATACTGCGCCAAATATTCTTAATGTGAGCTTCAACTATGTTGAAGGCGAATCATTAATGATGGCACTGAAAGATCTTGCTGTATCTTCAGGCTCTGCCTGTACTTCAGCTAGTTTAGAACCTTCTTATGTACTGCGTGCTTTAGGTTTAACTGATGAACTTGCACACAGTTCTATTCGCTTCTCTCTGGGTCGTTTCACCACTGAAGAAGAAATAGATTATGCAATTGAACAAATCCACAGTGCCATTGGTCGTTTACGTGATCTTTCGCCACTTTGGGATATGCATAAACAAGGTGTTGATATCAACAGCATCGAATGGTCTCACCATTAATCAGACGTTTTCAGGAGTTAAATCATGGCTTACAGCGAAAAAGTAATTGATCATTATGAAAACCCTCGTAATGTGGGATCATTTGATAATAATGACCCTACTGTAGGGAGTGGTATGGTTGGCGCACCTGCTTGTGGTGACGTTATGAAACTGCAAATCAAAGTTGACGATAATGGCGTAATTGAAGATGCGCGTTTTAAAACTTATGGTTGTGGTTCAGCAATTGCATCAAGTTCACTGGTAACAGAATGGATGAAAGGCAAAACATTAGATGAAGCCGAATCTATTAAGAACACAGCAATTGCAGAAGAATTAGAATTACCACCAGTGAAAATTCACTGTTCAATTCTTGCAGAAGATGCAATAAAAGCAGCGATTGCAGACTATAAAAGCAAACGCCAAGGCAAGTAATTGTCTTTTATAATAAAAAAATAAAATATTGGCGGATGCTGAAACTTTTTTTCAGTATCCGCTTTCGTTCTTTATGAGTGAGGTGTGCCATGTCAATTTCCCTTACAGAATCCGCCGCTAATCGAGTTCGCTCTTTCTTATCTAATCGTGGAAAAGGTGAAGGTTTGCGTTTAGGCGTAAGAACATCTGGTTGTTCTGGAATGGCTTATGTTCTTGAGTTTGCTGATGTCATCAATGACGAAGATACTGTTTTTGAAGACAAAGGTGTGAAAGTTATCGTTGATGGTAAAAGCATGGTCTATTTAGATGGAACAGAGCTTGATTTCGTCAAAGAAGGATTAAACGAAGGCTTTAAATTTAACAACCCAAATGTATCTAATGAGTGTGGTTGTGGTGAGAGCTTCACTGTGTAATTTGTGTTAAAACACAGTATTAACGTTAATTAATCCAAGAGTAGATGTATGGACTATTTCACACTATTAGGCATGCCTAATCGTTTTGATATTGATAAACAGCAACTTGCTACACGTTATCAAGATATGCAGCGTCAATATCACCCAGATCGTTTTGCAGGTCAGTCTGAAAAAGAACAGGCTCAAGCAATCTCGCTTGCTTCAACCATCAATCAGGCTTATCAGACCTTAAAAAATCCACTCTCAAGAGCTGAATACATGCTCTCATTACACGGTATCGATATTGCTAATGAGCAACAAACGATGCACGATACTGCATTTTTAATGGAGCAACTCACATTACGTGAAGAGCTGGATAACATCGAACACAGTGCTGAAGCCGAAAGTTTGTTAGCCGATTTTTCTGCGCGTTTAGAAAAAATGTACACAGTACGCCATGATGAAATGGTCAAAACGTTAGATAATCAAACTTGGGATATTGCTGCAGATAATGTGAGAAAATTGCGTTTTCTCGCAAAATTAAAAGAGCAAGTAGAGCAACTTGAAGAACGCTTGTTTGATGGTTTTTAAGGGAAATAGTTATGTCATTATTACAAATTAGTGAACCGGGTCAAACGCCTGCACCGCACCAGCGCCGACTTGCAGCGGGTATTGATTTAGGTACGACACACTCATTAGTTGCCACTGTACGTAGTGGGCAAGCCGAAGCGCTTTCAGACAGCGAAGGTCGCTATTTATTGCCATCTGTTGTGCAGTATCAAGTTGATAATATCAATGTTGGTTGGAATGCTAAAAAAGAAGCAGAAAAAGATCCTGCTAACACGATAAGCTCAATAAAAAGAATGGTGGGTCGCTCACTGAGTGATGTGACAAGCCGTTATCCAAACCTTCCTTATCATTTTCATGAAAATGACAACGATCTGCCATTAATTAAAACCGCAGCAGGTATTGTCGATCCTATCCAAGTCTCCTCTGACATATTAAAAACATTAGCAGAGCGCGCGATACAATCATTAGGTGGCGAACTTGATGGTGTTGTTGTTACTGTGCCTGCTTATTTTGATGATGCTCAACGTCAAGGCACAAAAGAAGCGGCTCGTCGTGCGGGTTTACATGTTCTACGTTTATTAAATGAACCAACTGCGGCAGCTATTGCTTATGGTCTAGATTCAGGAAAAGAAGGCACCATCGTTGTTTATGATTTAGGTGGTGGTACTTTTGATATCTCTGTTCTGCGTTTAACTAAAGGCGTTTTTGAAGTCTTAGCGACTGGCGGTGATACTGCCTTAGGTGGCGATGATTTTGATATGATGCTGGCAGACTGGATAAGAGAACGTGCTGGTTTTGGACATCAAAAAGATGCTGTATTACAACGTCAATTACTAGATGTTGCATCAGAAACCAAAATTGCATTGAGTGATAACGATGTTGCAGATATCAACATTAATGGATGGAAAGGTGAGATCACTCGTGCTGAGTTTGAATCATTAATTCAATCATTAGTGAAACGTACATTATTATCTGTTCGTCGCGCATTAAAAGACGCGGATGTTGAAATAGATGAAGTTCTAGAAGTGGTTATGGTTGGTGGTTCAACACGAGTGCCATTAGTTCGTCAAATGGTGGGTGATTATTTTAAACGAGAACCGTTAACCTCTATCGATCCAGATAAAGTGGTTGCCATTGGTGCTTCAATCCAAGCTGATATTTTGGTGGGCAATAAACCGGATAGCGAAATGCTATTGCTAGATGTTATTCCACTTTCTCTTGGTCTTGAAACAATGGGCGGATTAGTTGAAAAAGTGATCCCTCGCAATACCACTATTCCTGTTGCCCGAGCGCAAGAATTTACGACATTCAAAGATGGTCAAACGGCAATGAGTGTTCACGTTGTTCAAGGTGAACGTGAAATGGTGAGTGATTGTCGTTCTTTAGCACGTTTCACATTACGTGGAATTCCTCCAATGGCTGCGGGTGGCGCACATATTCGTGTCACTTTCCAAGTTGATGCTGATGGTTTACTCAGTGTCAGTGCAATGGAAAAATCAACGGGTGTTGAAGCCTCAGTACAAGTCAAACCGTCTTATGGTCTTAGTGATACTGAAATCGCTAAGATGATCCAATCTTCGATGGAAAATGCCCAAGAAGATTTACAAGCTCGCCGTCTAGCTGAGCAAAAAGTCGAAGCAGCTCGCGTGTTAGAAAGTTTAACTGCAGCATTAGAAGAAGATGCTCATCTGTTAAATGAAGATGAGAAAATGGCTATCGACAAAGTTGTAGATACCTTAATAGAGAGCGTTGAAGGAACAGATCCTGTTGCTATTGAAAACGCGATTAAACTACTGGATAAGCAAACTCAGGATTTTGCAGCGCGTCGTATGGATTCATCTATTCGACAAGCGTTGGCAGGTCATTCTGTGGATGAGATATAACTATGCCTAAAATTGTATTTTTACCCCATAGCACACTGTGCCCTGAAGGTGCTGTTGTTGAGGCAACAGAAGGTGAGTCTATTCTAGATGTTGCATTACGCAACGGCATTGAGATTGAACATGCTTGTGAAATGTCTTGTGCATGTACAACTTGTCACTGTGTAGTGCGTGAAGGTTTTGATTCACTAGAAGAGAGCTCTGAGCTTGAAGACGACATGTTAGATAAAGCATGGGGTTTAGAGCCAGAAAGCCGCTTAAGTTGCCAAGCAAAAGTGACTGACGAAGATTTAGTTGTTGAGATCCCTAAATATTCGATTAATCACGCAAGAGAGCATTAATTTTAGGAGCCGAGCATGAAATGGAGTGACACGCGTGAAATAGGGGAAGCATTATTTGATCTTTACCCTGACACTGATCCTAAAACGGTACGCTTTACTGATATGCATCAGTGGATTTGTGATTTAGAAGATTTTGATGATGATCCACAGAAATCCAATGAAAAAATTCTTGAGGCTATTTTACTTGTTTGGCTTGATGAATTTGAATAATTGCTGACATCGTAAATTTAAAAGACTAGCTAATTGCTGGTCTTTTTGCATTATGGCCTTTCTCACTTTGCTTTATCAGTGATTTAAAAATAACCATAAAGAGGGAAGTATGGGGATTTTATTGTGCGATCTTCTTCGAGGAATATCATGTAAATACGTAAGATCACTGGATGATAATGGTGACCTCTTTGTTTTTGCAGTAAATTGATCACGCTAAACGGTAAATATCTGGTAGTCTGAATAGGTTAACTGCCACCAGTAATAATAAGTGAGACAATAAATGAATAAACAAATTATGCCTATCATGCTGTCAAATGAACCTGCTGCTGCATGTTGGGGTGAAAAAGCACTAATTAGCACTAGCGAAACCGGCATGACAATCCACTTAACGGAAGAAAACCGTTTAGGCGCTATTCAGCGTGGTGGACGTAAAGTTGATGGCCAAGGTATTAGTAATGTTGCACTTGTTGGCGAAGGCTGGGATTTAGAACGTAGTTGGGCTTTCTGGTTAGGATTTAGAGCACCTAAAGGCGCTCGTTCAATCGAATGGCCACAATTAAAGGATGCAGATAAACACGAACTAGAATCACGTATTCGCATCGTTGATTGGGTTAGAGATACCATCAATACACCAGCTGAAGAATTAGGGCCTGAACAACTAGCACAACGCACAGTTGATCTGTTCTGTGGTCTTGATAAAGAAGATATTAGCTATAAGATCACCAAAGGTGTTGATCTGCGCGATCAAAACTATGCCGGTATTTATACAGTAGGACGAGGCTCTTCTCGTGATCCTGTCTATTTAGCATTAGATTTCAATCCAACAAAAGATAGCAATGCCCCTGTATTTGCTTGTTTAGTCGGCAAAGGTATTACTTTTGACTCAGGTGGTTATAGCATCAAACCTTCATCATCCATGAATTCAATGAAAGCCGATATGGGTGGTGCAGCAACCTTAGCAGGTGCTTTAGCATTAGCGGTTACTCGTGGTTTAAATAAACGCGTAAAACTACTGCTCTGCATCGCAGATAATATGGTCAGCGGTAATGCCTTTAAATTAGGTGATATTATTCGTTACCGTAATGGCAAATCAGTTGAAATCATGAATACAGATGCTGAAGGCCGTTTAGTTTTAGCTGATGGTTTAATTGATGCAAGCAATATTGCACCAGAGCTGATTATCGATGCAGCAACATTAACGGGTGCAGCTAAAGTTGCAGTAGGTAATGACTACCACTCTGTATTAAGTTTTGATGATAAATTAGCAGCAGAGCTACTGACTAGCGCTGAACAAGAAAATGAATTGTTCTGGCGTCTACCATTAGCGGATTTCCATCGTAGTCAATTACCTTCTAGCTTCGCTGATTTAAATAATATCGCAGCACCTTCTCATACTGCAGGTGCAAGTACTGCGGCTGCATTCTTATCGCACTTTGTCACTAACTACAAAAAAGGTTGGGTACATATCGACTGTTCAGCAACGTACAGAAAATCTTCTGTAGAGCAATGGGCGGCAGGTGCTACGGGTTACGGTGTACGTTCTATCGCGAATCTGTTATTAGCAAAAGCAAAATAATAAACGTTATTTGATTTGGAGTTTGTAATGGGTGTATCTGAACAATTTGAGACACAAGAAATTGTTTCTGTTGAAGGTTCTTCTTTAAAGTTGAGTGTTCTAGAGCCACAACCTGAAAAATTAACAACCGCGCTTAGCGAGTTTTTTGGTGAACATAAACCGATCCGCCGCGCCTTTATTGTTAATGCTCAGGAGCAAGATGATGAAGAGTCATTTTATCTTATTGGTTTAGAAATAACGGGTGAAGAAGATGTGATCATGCAGATACTCCCACAAGCGGCTGAATCGGCTTTTGAATATTTAGAAGAAGGACAATCTCTAGATTTTTGCTTTGTGAATAAAGATGAAAAAGGCGTGAGTCATTTTATGATCCACCATGTATCACCTTTTTATCAACGCAAACTAGGGGGATTCTTAAGAAAAGGCATCCCAATAGTTAATTTGGATAGTTAATACAGCCCTCTAAATTTAGGCGATATCTCATCAGATATCGCTTTTTTTTATCTTATAATAGAAAATTGATTAAATTAGCAAATTGTTTGCATTTTTATATAACGCTTTGTTTTAGCTAGGCTTTATTTTTAAAGTAAAAATAAGACGACTTTGTTTTGTAATTTATTTCGTCTTACGCGGTAAAAGATAGCTTATTAAGTTATTCTTTATCTTATTAGCATAAAAAAATACATATATTATCTCTGCCTGCATAGAACATCGCATTATTCAGGGGTTGAATTAAAGGAAATGGATATGAACCAAAACCAATTTAGACAATATACAGAAAAGAGAGGCTATCGTTGGAGCTCTCTTGCTGTTGTATTGGCATCAGCATTGGCTCTTACAGGTTGTGATGATAAAACGGATGAAAACACATCATCTGCTGATAAGACGCAAAATACACAAGTGACAGAGCAAAAAGATACCGCTCAGAGCACATCAAGTACTGCAACTCAAATAAGCGAAAAACCAGCAGTTACAACAAAAACGAATAACGAAACTGCATTAAAAAGTAAAGAAGTCCGTGATGAGTTGGCAATGCGTTTTGCTGGAAAAGAAGTCACCGTATTAGATGCATCAGAATTACAGCGTGATGGTGCGAGCACAATGGTTGTGACTTTCTCTGTACCGCTTGATCCTGACCAAAAGTTTGATGATGTTATTCATCTTGTTGATACCAAAAAAGGGAAATTAGAAGGTGCGTGGGAGCTATCTGATAACCTAATGGAACTACGTTTCCGTCATTTACCACCATCAACAGAATTAAATTTAACTATTGATGAAAAAATAAAAGGTATTAATGAACGTACATTAACGACACCTTTTAGCCAGAAACTAACAACAGAAGAAATTTTCCCATCTGTTGGCTTTACCAGTAAAGGATCGTTACTGCCACTTGAAGCGGCTGAAGGTCTACCCATCATTGCGTTAAATGTGGGGCAAGTTGACGTAAACTTTTTCCGTGTTAAAGATGAGCAATTAGCCCAATTCTTAACGCAATGGGAAAGCCGTTCTAATATTAACTATTGGGAATCAGATGAGTTTTTATCTCAAGCTGATCTGGTTTATACCGGTCGCTTTGAATTAAACACAGAAACAAATACCCGTGAAAACGTGTTGTTACCGCTAAAATCAATAGATGCCCTGAAAAAAGAGGGTGCCTACATTGCGGTTATGCAACAAGCGGGTAAGTATTCTTATACGGTGCCAGCAACGGTATTTACATTTAGTGATATCGGACTATCGATGCACAGTTATCTTGATACGTTAGATATCTTTACCCAATCACTTAAAAATGGTTCTGCATTAGATAAAGTAGAAATTCGCCTATTAGATGAAAAAGGTGGATTGATTTCTAAAGCACAGACAGATAGCCAAGGGCATGCCACACTTGAGAAAAGTGATAAAGCACGTTTATTAATGGCTATTCGTGATGGGCAAACCAGTATGATTGACTTGCGTAAACCTGCGCTTGATCTGTCTGAATTTGATATTGGTGGCCCACAAGGTTATAGCAAACAGTTTTTTGCTTTCGGCCCACGTGATCTCTATCGTCCCGGTGAAACATTGATCGTTAACGCATTGCTACGTGACGGTGATGGTAATCCTATTAAAGAGCAACCTGTTAAAGTCGATCTGCTTAAAACAGACGGGCAAGTGTCTCGTAGTTTTGTTTGGCAACCTGAAAAGGGGCTTTACCAATTAAAATTAGTTATTCCTGCGGATGAAAATACTGGTACACGTACCTTACGTTTTGATGTAGGCGATGGTACACCTCGTTTCTATGAGTTTCAGGTCGAAGATTTTATGCCAGAACGTATGGCATTAGAAATCACTGGTAAGAAAGGCATTTTATTGAGTGGTAATGACGCTTATTTTGACATTAAGGGTCGCTATCTTTATGGCGCACCAGCTGCCGATAATCGCTTACAAGGGCAAGTCTTCTTAAAAGCCTCTCGTGAAGCTGTCAGTAAATTACCTGGATATGAATTTGGTACTGTAAAAGATGAAAACTTCAGCCGTCTACTGGATGAGTTTGAACTTAATTTAGACTCTGATGGTGAAGGTGAGTTAAGTGTTGATAGTGAACGCTACGCTGAGTTGAAATCACCTATCAATATTATTCTACAAGCAAGCTTACTTGAAGCGGGTGGACGTCCTGTTACTCGTCGTTATCAACAAGCAGTTTGGCCTGCCACTCATCTTGCGGGTATTCGTCCTGTCTTTCCTAAAAAAGAAGTCTACGATTATCGTACAGACAAATATAAATCAGGTTATAGCGTTGATGAAAACTCAATGGCTGAATTTGAAATTGTCTATACAGACCAAGACGGCAAAAAACTACCTGCTAATGATCTGAAAGTGAAGTTTATCTATGAACGCCATGATTATTACTGGCGTTGGTCTAGTTCGAATGGCTGGGAATCTGGCTATAACGAAAAAGATCTGCAAATGGATGAGCAAACAATTAAGATTGCGAAAGATGGCACCGCAAAAGTGGCATTCCCTGTTGAGTGGGGCTCTTATCGTATTGAAGTTGTTGATCCTAAAACAGAATTAGTTAGTAGCCTACGTTTCTGGGCAGGTTATTCTTGGATGGATAACACTGGTGGAACAGGCGCGGTAAGACCAGACCAAGTTAAATTGAAACTGGATAAAGATGGTTATTTACCGGGCGAAAAAGTTAAGTTAAACATTGTTGCACCTCATCCGGGTAAAGGTTATGTGTTACTTGAATCAAGTAATGGACCTTTATGGTGGCAGGAAATTGATGTACCAGAAAAAGGGCTTGATGTTGAAGTGCCTATTAATAAAGAGTGGGCAAGACACGATCTCTATCTGACTTCTGTTGTTGTAAGACCAGGAGATACTTCAAAACAAGCGACAGTAAAACGTGCTGTGGGTATTTTGCATTTACCATTACAGGATAAAAACCGTCGGATTGATATTTCACTTGATGCACCTGAAAAAATTCGCCCTAACCAAGATTTAAAAATTCGTATTAAAGCGAATCCAGTTGCTGGTCAGCCATTACCTGAAAATATTAATGTATTAGTTTCTGCGGTTGATACTGGTGTATTGAATATCACAGAGTATAAAACCCCTGATCCTTACGATGCCTTCTTTGGTCGTAAACGTTATAGCATTGACCAATATGATGTTTACGGTCAATTAATTGAAGGGCAAGGTCGTTTAGCTAACTTGCGTTTTGGTGGTGATGGTGGTGAAGCTGCCGCATTATCTCGTGGTGGCAAAAAGCCATTAACTGATGTGCAAATTATTGCTCAACAAACAGCTCCTGTAAAATTAAATGCTCAAGGTGAGGGCGAAGTTTCTTTGCCTATTCCAGAGTTTAATGGTGAAGTTCGTTTAATGGCGCAAGCTTGGACTGCGGATAAATTTGGTAGTCAGGAAGGTAAAGTTGTTATTGCTGCACCTTTAGTGACTCAGCTTTCATTACCTCGCTTTATGGCTGGTGGTGATAATGCACTTTTATCGTTAGATTTAACCAATCTGACAGATGATGCACAATCTATTACCTTAAATTATACCGCTTCAGGGTTGGTGGGGTTAGGTGGCGCTGAAAGCAAAACTGTCTCGCTAACGAAAGGTGAACGTACTCAAATTCAAATCCCAGTAAAAGCGAAACATGGCTTTGGTCAGGGGGAATTCTCACTGTCTATTTATGGTATTAAAGTACCGGGTGAAGAGATTAAACCTTATCACAATACATGGAATATTGGTGTTCGCCCTGCATTCCCAGCAGAAACTATTCATTATGCAAGCACATTGCAAGATGGTGATACTTGGCGCTTACCATCAGAAATTTTAAGTCGCTTTAATAGCTCAACGCTTGAAGGTGAGTTATTACTAACAAGCCGTCCTCCGTTACAAGTGGCGCGTTATGTTAGAGAGCTATTTGCTTATCCTTATGGTTGCTTAGAACAAACAGTCAGCGGGCTTTATCCTTCACTGTATTCAACAGAAAAAGAGTTGAAACAGTTGGGAATTAAAACGCAAACTGATGCTGATAGAAAAGCGGCTATTGATAAAGGTATTGCTCATCTGCTGACGATGCAAAAGTCAGAAGGCGGATTCTCTTTATGGGATCAAGGTGGACGTGAAGAATATTGGTTAACCGCTTATGCGACTGACTTCTTATTCCGTGCGTCACAACAAGGTTATTCAGTTCCAACTGATTCATTAAAACGTGCGAATGATCGTTTATTACGTTATTTACAAGATAAAAGCTTAGTTAACTATGAATATGCGGTTAATCAAGATGCAGCACGTTTCTCAGCAAGGGCTTATGCCGCGTTAGTATTAGCTAATCAGCAAAAAGCACCTTTAGGTGAATTACGTCGTCTCTATCTTGAGCGTAATCAAGCAGGAAGTGGTTTAGCCTTAGTTCAGTTAGGTATCGCATTAAAACTGATGGGGGATGGCAGCCGCGCTGAAAGCTTGATTGCTGAAGGTGTGACAACAACGCGTAAATATAATTATGGATTGGGCGACTACGGTAGCACCATTCGTGACCAAGCATTAATTATTGCATTGTTAAGTGAAAATAACCTTGAAACACAATCTCGTGATGCAAGTGTGATGACACTATCTGATAACTTAACAAGCCGTGAATGGTTCTCAACCCAAGAAAGTAACTCGTTATACCTTGCTGGGCGCTTCTTTATTAATATGGCAGAACAGCCTTGGGAAGTTGCTGTTAATCGTCAAGTTCCCGCAATCAGTAGCGATCGTGCAGTCAATGAGACATTAACATCAGCACAATTACAAGAAGGCTTAGAGCTAAATAATCGTGGTGGTGCCGCGATTTATTCTCGTATGAATATCGTGGGCTATCCTAAAGTGGCTCCTGCTCCTTATAGTAATATATTAAATATCCATCGCAGTTATTATGATTTGAAAGGAAACCGCGTTCATCCTAATCGCTTACAAAGTGGTGAAATGCTGGTGGTTAAACTGGAAGTTTCTGCTGATAGAGACGTACCTGATGCATTAGTTGTTGATTTATTACCAGCTGGTCTTGAAATCGAAAACCAAAACTTAGCATCAAGTAGTGCAAGCTTAAGTGATAGTGCTGCAGACTTGCAGGAATTTATCGACGATATGGGACAAGCGAATATCAAACATCTTGAGTATCGAGATGATCGCTTTGTTGCTGCTATCTCTGTTGATAAATATCGCCCTACGACATTGCTCTATTTAGCAAGAGCTGTAACACCAGGTAACTATCAAGTACCACCACCACAAGTTGAATCCATGTATGTGCCTTATTGGCGTGCAATAGGATCAACAGAAACCAAGATTGACGTTGTTCCTTAAATCTTGTAGCCCTTTCTTCGGAAAGGGCTTTTTCCTTTGAGTGATTGAATGAAACTAGGATATAAACGGCTTATTGCTGTTATCATTATTTTTTTGCTAACAACGCCAATTTTAGTCTGGATCGCAGATAAAATTTGGCCTCTCCCTGATCCTGAACCTCAAATTGCGACGATTGTTACAGCGCAAGATGGTACTCCTCTTTGGCGCTTTGCCGATAAAGAAGGGGTATGGCGTTATCATGTCAAACTCGCTGATGTCTCTCCTGAATATTTAGAAGCTTTAATCACTTATGAAGATCGCTGGTTTTATCAGCATCCTGGTGTTAACCCGATGGCGATATTACGTGCGGCGTGGCAAGATCTAAGTTCAGGAAGAATTGTGTCAGGCGGAAGCACATTATCAATGCAAGTGGCTCGCCTTATTGATCCTCACTCCCGTACTTTAGGGGGAAAAATCAAACAGCTTTGGCGCACCTTGCAATTAGAGTGGTATTACTCAAAAGATGAAATTCTGGAAATTTACCTCAATAGAGCACCCTTTGGCGGTACGTTAGAGGGCATTGGTGCTGCAAGTTGGGCTTATTTAGGCAAATCACCCGCTGATTTATCTGCGGGAGAGGCGACATTAATGACTGTATTGCCACAAGCACCAAGTCGTTTACGACCAGATAGATATCCTGAACGTGCTCAAGCTGCCAGAGATAAAGTATTAGATAGATTGGCTGAGTATCAAATATGGCCACAAGAAAAAGTTGATGAAATCAAAGAAGAGCAGGTTTTATTAGCGCCAAGGCAAACACCGCAATTAGCACCACTGCTGGCTCGCCGTATGTATAACGAAAAGCGAGAGCCTGTTATTACCACCACGATTGATATCAATATTCAACGACAACTCGAAGATATTGCGAATCAATGGAAGTATCAATTAGCGGATAAAACATCCTTAGCCATCCTAGTTGTTGATCATACGGATATGAGTGTGAAAGGGTATGTTGGTTCTGCTGATTTTAATGACAATTCGCGCTTTGGTCATGTCGATATGATTAGCGCATGGCGTTCGCCAGGTTCAACATTAAAGCCATTTATTTATGCACTCGCATTAGATGAAGGGCTTATTCATGCAGAATCACTCTTACAAGATGTTCCTCGTCGATTTGATAATTATCGTCCTGGTAATTTTGACTCTGATTTTAATGGTGCGGTCAGTGCCAGTGAAGCACTAAGTCGTTCTTTGAATTTGCCAGCAGTACAACTTATCGAAGTGTATGGTGCAAAGAAATTTGCAGCGAAATTGCGTCATAACCATCTTGAAATGCGCTTTCCTTATGGTTCAGAGCCAAATTTAGCGCTGATCTTAGGAGGAACTGCAACACGAATGGATGAGCTCGTTTCCGCCTTCAGTGCATTAGCAAGGCAAGGAAAAACAGCACCGTTGCGTTTTAAGCCGGAACAAATAATAGAAAACCGAGTGTTGATGTCACAAGGTGCGGCATGGATTGTCAGACGCATATTAGCCGGAGAAGCCAGACCTCGCCCAGATAGTGCAATTTCACCCGTTGTTCCTTTAGCTTGGAAAACAGGGACAAGTTATGGCTATCGGGATGCGTGGTCTATCGGTGTGAATGCTCGCTACACCATTGGTGTTTGGGTGGGCAGACCTGATGGAACACCTGTTGCAGGGCAATTTGGCTTTGCAACGGCTGTCCCTATTATGAATCAGGTCAATAACTTATTAACTGGCTATTTCTATCAAAATAAACAAAGACCACCTACTGATTTACGTCCTAATAGTGTAACAGCAGCAACAATCTGTTGGCCGACAGGTAAGGCATTACCTAAAGAAGATAGTAACTGTCGAGTTAGTCGTCGAAGCTGGATCTTAGATAACACTATTCCGCCAACTTTATTGAATGATAGCCAAGAAGGTATTTTGGGGATCAACGAAAAAATTTGGTTAGATGATGAAGGTAAACGCACTGGGCCTAATTGTCCTAATGCAGAGTTAAAAGATATTGCTTTATGGCCGATAGCATTAGAAGCATGGTTGCCTGAAAAAGAGCGCAGAGCAAAACGACTGCCACCGATTTCTGAAACTTGCCCACCAATTAAAGAAGATATTATTCCCTTGTTTATCTCGGGTATTCGTGCGGGTGATTTATTAAGGCCATTACCTGGTGAAACTAATCTCGAAATAACAGTTTCTACGCAAGGAGGAAGTGGTATGCAATGGTGGTTTTTAAATGGTGAGCAAATAGGTAAAACAGAAAACGGAGAAACATTCTCTTATTTATTAGAGAAACGAGGTAAATATCAACTTTCTGTGCTTGATCTAAGTGGTCAAACGGATATGGTTAATTTTATATTTCGTTAAACTAAATCAATGGAATAAATGAGAACTGAGAGATTTTTCACTAAAATAGGTTTTTTAATAAAGATAATTAGACTATTTATCGAGTGTCATTTCGGTTCTTTTTTATTTTTATTTTCAAGTTTGAACATGGAATACGTCAAAAATGTGATTAGATCGATAATTTATAACTTTTTTGCCACAGTTTCTTAAAAAAAAGGATATTCAATCTGTGCAATTTATTTTTATCCTCCTATAATCGAGCCCTATTTTTTGCAGGGAATGCGGTTTTTGATTCGTTTTTCCATGATCTGCGATAAAAGAAATAACAAAAGTTATCATTAATAAAATAATTTAGAGGTAAGACATGGCTATTCAGCGCACATTTTCTATTATCAAACCAAACGCAGTGAAAAAAAATGTTATCGGCGCTATCTATCACCGTTTTGAAAGTGCAGGTTTTAGCATCATTGGCGCTAAAATGTTGCATTTAACGCGCGAACAAGCTGAAGGCTTTTATGAAGAACACAAAGGCCGCCCTTTCTTTGACGGTCTAGTTGAATTTATGACTTCTGGTCCAATCATGGTTCAAGTGTTAGAAGGTGAAAATGCGATTCAACGTCACCGTGATCTGATGGGCGCAACTAACCCAGACAACGCATTAGCAGGTACATTACGTGCTGACTACGCTGATAGCTTTACTGAAAACGCGGTACACGGTTCAGATTCAGAAGCTTCTGCTGCTCGTGAAATCGCATACTTCTTCACTGAAAACGAAGTTTGCGCGCGCTAATTTATTAGCATCTCTACGCGAAAAACAGTACAATGCGACGCCCTGTTTGATAATTAACAGGGCGTTTTTTATTATTGTTTATTATACAAATATATAAGTATCCCATTAGCATCAATGCTAATGCAGGCCGCATAGTGTAACAACGAGGCAATGTCATGACCCAATCTACCACTCCAGCGCCAAGCGCTTCTGTCGCTGTTTCTAAAGAAAATACTGTGAATCAAAAAACTAAAATTAATCTGTTAGATTTAAATCGTAAACAGATGCGTGAGCTTTTTGTCTCTATGGGCGAAAAACCTTTCCGTGCTGACCAAATTATGAAGTGGATGTACCACTACTGTTATGACGATTTTGATCAAATGACAGATATCAACAAGGTGTTACGCAATAAATTAAAAGAAATTGCTGAAATTAAAGCACCTGAAGTTTCTGAAGAACAACGTTCAACAGATGGCACGATTAAGTGGGCAATTAAAGTTGGCGATCAACAAGTAGAAACTGTGTACATTCCAGAAGATGATCGCGCAACATTATGTGTTTCTTCACAAGTGGGTTGTGCTTTAGAGTGCAAGTTCTGTTCAACTGCACAGCAAGGTTTTAACCGTAACTTGAAAGTGTCTGAAATTATTGGGCAAGTTTGGCGTGCAGCTAAAATTATCGGCTCATTAAAAGAGACAGGCCGTCGTCCTATTACTAATGTCGTGATGATGGGAATGGGTGAGCCATTACTAAATTTAAATAATGTTATTCCAGCACTTGAAATCATGATGGATGATTTTGGTTTTGGTCTATCTAAACGTCGTGTCACTGTCTCTACATCAGGTGTTGTACCTGCATTAGATAAATTAGGTGATGCTGTGGACGTGGCTTTAGCTATTTCATTGCATGCACCAACTGATGAAATTCGTGATGAAATCGTTCCAATTAACAAGAAATACAATATTGAAATGTTTCTTGAAGGTGTTCGCCGTTATATTGCTAAATCAAACGCGAACCAAGGGCGAGTGACTATTGAATATGTCATGCTTGATCATATTAATGACAGCACAGACCAAGCACACCAATTAGCTGAGCTTTTAAAAGACACGCCGTGTAAAATTAACTTAATTCCATGGAACCCGTTCCCAGGTGCGCCATATGGACGTAGTTCTAATAGCCGTATTGACCGTTTCTCTAAAGTATTAATGGAATATGGCTTTACGACGATTGTACGTAAAACCCGTGGCGATGATATTGATGCGGCTTGTGGACAATTAGCAGGTGATGTTATTGACCGTACAAAACGTACACTGAAAAAACGCCAACAAGGTGAACTAATTTCAGTAAAAGCAGTCTGATACAGTTGGATATCTCTTTCTTTGTGAAGTGTATTACATAATTACAATGTAGAGAGAACAAGGATGAATATATTTGAGGAATAAAACGATGATAAGGATATCATCAGTAGTTATAACTATTGGCTTGATGCTATTGACACTTGGTTGTCAATCATCAGCCAATCAAGAACGTGTTGCAGTGTCTACACGTTTACAATTAGGTGATGCTTATTTAGCTGAAAGACAATATCAAATAGCGCAATATCATTTCCAAAAAGTGTTATCAGTGATGCCAAATCATCCTGATGCAAATTTAGGAATGGCATTAACATCGCAGTTATTAGGAAATTCTATTCAAGCGTTAGATTATTACAAATTAGCGATGAACTCGAAGCCAGTAAATGTTAATGTATTAAGGCTTTATGGTAATTTCCTTTGTGAACAAAAACTATTAAACAATAATAGTGTGTTAATTGAGGATATACCGCCAGATTATTTGGTCTGTCAGCAAAGTGATAATAAAATATCAAAAAATTCGCGGTGATATACGTTAAGGTACTTTGTGCTTTTGCGAGTTCATCAATGTTAAACATCCAATAGCCACAGTGCCTAGATTGCTAATGAATACTGAAAACAAAACCGAAGAAGTGAAATTAACAGCAGGTCAACTTTTACGTCAGGCACGAGAAAAAGTAGGGCTAACACAACAAACTGTTGCTGATCGACTTTGTTTGAAGTTATCAACAGTGCGCGACATTGAAACAGATTCTGTTTCTTCTGATATTGCACCCACATTTTTACGCGGATATATGCGTTCTTATGCCAAGCTCGTTGGTGTTCCTGAAAAAGACATCCTTGGTTTTATCGACCAACAAGCGCCTGTTAAACAAATTAGAATGACAACCACACAAAATTACTCATTAGGCAAACGTCATAAAAAACGTGAAGGTTGGCTGATGAAAATCACTTGGGTGATTTTGATTGTTATGATTGCATTAGTAGGTGTTTGGTGGTGGCAAGGTCATCAGGCGGATCAACAAGAATTAGTCTCTATGGCATCTCAAGACGTAGGGCAAAATAGTACACAAGAAAACACCAACACGATAGATTCTCCTTTAGCAACCTTAGATAATACGTCAACATCTGAAGGTGATAATTTACAAGTACCTGCGTCGCCATTAGTTGATAATCAGGCGAATAATGTCGCTACATCACCAACGGCTGAAACGACGTCACCAGCACCAACAGTACCAGTACCAACAGAAGTGAGAACGGTTCCATTACCAGTCTCACCACTAACAACATCAACAACTTCTCGAGCAAATTCAACGCAAGAATCTACTTCATCGGAAGCTCCTGCTATTGCGAATCAATTGGTTCTTATGTTTGATGGTGAATGTTGGTTAGAAGTTCGTAATGCTCAAAATAAAGTCTTATTTAATGGTATTAAGAAAGCGGGTGATCGTTTGGAATTTGATGGTGAGCAACCTTATAAACTAAAAATAGGCGCACCTTCTGTTACTCGCTTACAGTTTAATGGTGAATCTGTTGATTTAAGCCGTTTTACTGGGAAAATAGCGAAAATAACAGTACCGAGCGCTTAATCTGACTACACCTTTGAGCAAGCATGGAAGCATGGGAGAATTAATCAATGCATAAAGAATCACCTATTATTCGTCGCAAATCGACACGAATTTATGTGGGCAATGTACCTGTTGGCGATGGCGCTCCTATCGCGGTACAGTCGATGACGAATACACGAACAACAGACGTAGAAGCGACTGTTCGCCAGATAAAATCTCTGGAACGTGTAGGGGTGGATATTGTTCGAGTTTCTGTACCCACAATGGATGCTGCGGAAGCATTCAAATTAATTAAGCAACAAGTTAATGTGCCTTTAGTCGCTGATATTCATTTTGACTACCGTATCGCATTAAAAGTCGCTGAATATGGTGTTGATTGTTTACGTATCAATCCAGGTAATATTGGTAGTGAAGAACGCATTCGCCAAGTTGTTGATTGCGCCCGTCACAACAATATTCCTATTCGTATTGGCGTAAACGGCGGTTCACTTGAGAAAGATATTCAAGAGAAATACGGAGAGCCAACACCTGAGGCGTTAGTTGAATCGGCGATGCGCCATGTGGATATCCTTGATAAGCTGAATTTTGAACAATTTAAAGTCAGTGTAAAAGCTTCTGATGTTTTCCTTGCTGTTGATTCTTACCGTTTGCTAGCAAAAAAAATAGATCAACCATTGCATCTTGGGATCACCGAAGCGGGTGGTGCAAGAGCGGGATCTGTTAAATCTGCGATTGGTCTTGGGATCTTATTATCAGAAGGTATCGGCGATACATTAAGGATCTCATTAGCTGCAGATCCGGTTGAAGAAGTTAAAGTCGGTTTTGATATTCTCAAATCCTTACGTATTCGTTCTCGCGGAATTAACTTTATTGCTTGCCCAACGTGTTCTCGTCAAGAATTTGATGTTATTGGAACAGTCAACGAATTAGAGCAACGTTTGGAAGATATCATCACACCTATGGATGTTTCTATTATTGGTTGTGTTGTTAATGGACCAGGCGAAGCTGAAGTTTCAACGCTAGGTGTAACTGGCGCTAAAACACGAAGTGGTTTTTATGAAGATGGTGTGAGACAAAAAGAGCGTCTTGATAACGTTAATATGATTGATTTATTAGAAGCGAAAATTCGAGCTAAAGCATCAATGCTTGATGATAGTATGCGTATAAATATAAATCAGCTGGACAAATAATACTCAAAAAACTGGCTCATTAATCAATGAGCCAGTTTTACTATTGATTTCACATTGAATACTGATTGATTTCGCTTCTATAATCAGCCTAACAATCAATTAATAACTATTAGAGAAGAAAAGTGGCACAAAAAATCCAAGCCATTCGTGGTATGAACGACTATCTACCTGCTGACACTCGTGTATGGCAGAAAATTGAAAATACGCTAAAACAAATTTTAGCGGGTTACGGCTTTAGTGAAATCAGAACACCTATCGTAGAGCATACCCCTCTATTTCAGCGAGCAATTGGTGAAGTGACCGATGTTGTTGAAAAAGAAATGTATACTTTTACCGATCGTGGCGAAGATGCTCAAAGTCTGACATTACGCCCAGAAAACACAGCAGGTTGTGTTCGTGCGGGTATCGAGCATGGTTTGCTTTATAACCAAGAACAACGTTTATGGTATTTAGGACCAATGTTCCGTTATGAGCGCCCTCAAAAAGGTCGTTATCGTCAATTCCACCAGTTAGGTGCAGAGGTCTTTGGTCTACAAGGCCCAGATATTGATGCGGAATTAATTATGCTAACTGCGCGTTGGTGGAAAGCGTTAGGTATTGCAGAACACGTAACATTAGAACTTAACTCTATTGGTTCATTAGAAGCGCGTGCTAAATATCGTGAAGCGTTAGTTGCTTTCTTAGAGCAGCACGTAGATAAGTTAGATGAAGACTGCAAACGTCGTATGTATTCTAACCCATTACGTGTTTTAGACTCAAAAAATCCAGAAATTCAGACTTTATTGAATGATGCGCCTGAACTTTTCGATTATCTTGATGACGAATCAAGAGCGCACTTTGATGGTCTTTGTGCTTTATTGGATGCTGTCGGTATTACATATCGTGTTAATCAGCGTTTAGTTCGTGGTTTAGACTATTATAACCGTACTGTTTTTGAGTGGGTAACTAGCGCATTAGGTTCACAGGGAACCGTGTGTGCGGGCGGCCGTTACGATGGCCTTGTGAAGCAACTTGGTGGACACCCAACACCAGCAGTTGGTTTTGCTATGGGGATGGAACGCATGATCTTATTAGTTCAAGCGGTTAACCCTGAATTTGTTGCAGATACTAATGTCGCTGATGTTTACCTTGCTTCATTTGGCGAAAAGAGTCAAAGCGAAGCATTAATGCTGGCTGAAGAAATTCGTGATCAATTACCAACATTACGTTTAATGACGAATCATGGTAATGGTAACTTTAAAAAGCAGTTAGGGCGTGCTGATAAACAAGGCGCTAAAATTGCTCTGATTTTAGGCGAAGATGAAATTAATGCCGGCACTGTTGCAGTGAAAGATTTGCGTTCAGGGGAACAAACAATCGTTGCTCGCAATGAGCTCGCTCAGCAATTGACTCTGTTATTAGGTTAAGGAGAGACTTGTGGAAGTTTATAGCACCGAAAACGAACAAGTTGATGCAATTAAACAGTTCTTTAAAAACTACGGTTTAACTATCGTTTTAGCCGCTGTTATTGGTTTTGGTGGTGTGTTTGGTTGGAAATATTGGCAATCACATCAAACAAATCGTCTGCAAGAAAGTGCAGGTGCTTTTGCAACAGTCAGCGAGGCACTTGCTAAGCCTACGCCTGAAAATATTGCATTAGCTGAAAAATTTGTTACTGAAACGAATGATATTTATGGCGCTTTAGCTTCATTAGAGCTAGCCCAAATCGCTATTGATGCTAATGATTTAGTCAGTGGTGAACGCCATCTAACGAATGCTGTGGCAAAAGTAAAAAATGACGCATTTGCAGATATGCTTAATCTTCGTTTAGCTCGTGTACAATTAGCATTAGATAAAACAGATGCTGCTTTAGTTTCGTTAGAGCAAGTGAAAGGCAAAGCATGGAATGGAATGAAAAATTATATCCGTGGCGATGTCTTAGCGAAAAAAGGCGATAACACGGGTGCTACAACCGCTTATCGTAGCGCATTAACTGATGAAAATGCGGGTGCTATTCGCTCACTGGTTGAACTTAAACTCAATAATTTATCCAATTAAAGGGATCTTCAGACATGCAACTGCGTAAAACTCTCCTGGTTGGTCTACTAGCATCTGCTTTGTTGGCAGGATGTTCTAGTGAACAGGATAATGTGACAATGTCTCCATTGCCTGAGGTGCAAAGCCAATTTACACCTAGAGCTGTTTGGGACAAATCAGTTGGAAATGGTATTGGTAAATACTATTCTCACTTGTCACCAACATGGGATGGCGCAGTTGTTTATGTCGCTGATCGCCATGGTTTAGTGAAAGCATTAGATGTAGAAACAGGTAAAGAGCTTTGGTCGCAAGATCTCTCTATTAAAACAGGTTTTCTTTCATCCAATGAGTCCGCATTACTTTCTGGTGGGTTAACAGTTTCAGGCACTCGCGTTTTTGTGGGAACTGAAAAAGCGAAAGTATACGCACTGAACACTGAAGATGGCTCCATTGATTGGGAAGCAGATGTTGCTGGTGAAGCCATTTCAAAACCTGTTGTTAGTGATGGTTTAGTACTTATTCATACCAGTAATGGTATGTTGCAAGGACTCGACTTGTTAAGTGGTGAGATTTCTTGGACTATTAACTTAGATACTCCATCATTATCTCTTCGTGGCGAGTCTGCACCTGCTGTTGCTTATGGCGCAGCTATTATTGGTGCAGATAATGGCCGTGTCAGTGCAGTTGTTCTTTCTCAAGGGCAGTTGATTTGGCAACAAAATATTTCACAAATTAAAGGCTCTACTGAAATTAGCCGATTAAATGATGTGGATATCACACCGATTATTGATGAAAATACTGTTTACGCAATGGCGTATAACGGTAATTTAGTTAGCCTTGATATGCGTTCTGGACAAATTCTTTGGAAACGTGAGTTAGGCTCAGTCAATGATATGGTGCTGTTGGGTGATAATCTTTACCTTGTTGACCAAAATGACAGAGTTTTATCTGTTCGTAAATCTGATGGTGTGACATTATGGACACAAGAAGATTTATTGCATCGCAATTTAACTGCTCCGGCTATTTTTGATGGTTATTTAGTGGTTGGTGATGCAGAAGGTTATCTCCATTGGATTGATACCAATACAGGTAAATTTATTGCACAAAACCAAGTGAACAGTTCAGGCTTATTAAGTCGCCCTCAAGCGGTACAAGATAAACTGATGATCCAAGCTCGCGACGGTAAGCTTTATCTTTATAGTCGGTAATTAATTGCTGACAAATCTATTTATTTTACGGCTCCTTTAAAGGAGCCGTTTCGTCTTTCTAGTAATTACATGTAAAATACAATCAGGTTTGTGATTGTATTTTTATGAGGCATCAAAAAATGATACCCGTTATTGCCTTAGTAGGGCGCCCTAACGTGGGTAAATCCACGTTATTTAATCGACTAACACGCACAAGAGACGCTTTAGTTGCCGATTTTCCAGGCCTCACCCGTGACCGTAAATATGGTCGAGCAGAGTTAGAAGGCGAAGAATTTATTATTATTGATACCGGTGGTATTGATGGTGCTGAAGAGGGTGTTGAAACCCATATGGCATCACAATCGCTACAGGCTATTCAAGAAGCCGATATCGTACTGTTTTTAGTTGATGCTCGTGCGGGCTTGATGCCAGCAGACCAAGGTATTGCAAAACACCTTCGTGGTGTTGAGAAAAAAACGTATTTAGTTGCGAATAAAACTGACGGTATCGATATTGATACTGCATTAGCTGATTTTTACTCTTTAGGATTAGGCGAAATCTTCCCAATTGCTGCATCTCATGGTCGTGGTGTTGCTCAATTGATTGAACAAGCACTCTTACCAATTACGGGTAAAGTAGTGGAAGAAGAGCTAGAGCTGACTGAAGAAGAAGAAAATGCGGCTTATTGGGCTGCATTAGAAGCAGAACAAGAAGCACAAGCGTTAGAAGAGGAAGAAGACGACTTTGATCCTTCTACATTACCGGTAAAATTAGCGATTGTTGGTCGTCCTAATGTCGGTAAATCAACATTGACAAACCGTATGCTTGGTGAAGATCGTGTGGTTGTTTACGATATGCCAGGTACAACCCGTGACAGTATCTATATTCCAATGGAACGTGATGAAAAAGAATATATCATCATCGATACAGCGGGTGTTCGTAAACGTGGTAAAGTAAAAGAAACAGTAGAAAAATTCTCTGTTATCAAAACATTACAAGCCATTGAAGACTCTAACGTTGCATTGCTGGTTATTGATGCCCGTGAAGGTATTTCAGATCAGGATCTTTCATTATTAGGTTATATCTTGAATGCAGGTCGTTCATTAGTCATTGCTGTTAATAAATGGGATGGCATGACACAAGACGATCGCGAACAAGTAAAAGCCATGCTTGATCTTAAACTAGGCTTTGTTGACTTTGCGCGTGTTCACTTTATTTCTGCATTACATGGTAGTGGCGTGGGTAATCTTTTTGAATCAATTCAAGAAGCCTATGTCTGTGCAACGCGTCGCGTAGGAACTTCTATGCTAACTCGCATCATGAAGATGGCAGAAGATGATCATCAGCCACCAATTGTTCGTGGACGTCGTGTAAAAATGAAATATGCACATGCTGGTGGTTATAATCCACCTGTTGTAGTTATTCATGGTAATCAGGTCACTGATTTACCAGATAGCTATAAGCGCTATTTGATGAACTATTTCCGCCGTACTCTGCAAGTGATGGGTACGCCAATCCGTATTCAATTTAAAGAGGGTGAAAACCCTTATGCGGATAAGAAAAATAAATTAACACAATCTCAGTTGCGTAAACGTAAGCGTTTAATGTCACATTTGAAGAAATCGAAATAAGTTAATTTAACGTCAAAAAATAAAAACTGAGTTCAATTTATAATGAACTCAGTTTTTTTATACCTGGAATTTATTGATTAGCTAACATTTTTTCTATCATGAGTTGAGCAACAATGGCTTGCTCTCCACTTGTCGATGGCTCTGTATTATTCGTAACACATTCAATAAAGTGTTCCACCGCCCCAATAAAACCTCGTTGTAATAAAATGGGGTCCCAATTTTCTGGATGTTTTTCAGTGAGCCTACTTCTGCTTTCACTGCGCCATAAATTCATATTTGTAATTTGATGGATTGCATCTTCATCAACGGCAATAATCTGCTCTTGCTGGCTTCCTGCTTTTCTGTGCATTGATGTTGTTATCCAGCAATCGTTGATTTTTAAATGATGTTCAGCATAAAAAAGTGCATTTTCTTTTGTTTGGATAATACTACCACTTAATAATTTAGCGTTTGAACCTGCTAACCAAAGTGCCGTATCAACAACATGTAAATAGTCATCAAACAAGGTAAAACGAGTCTCTTTAGGGCCGACACTATCACATCGATGTTTATCAATTCTTAAAGAAGAAAGGTGGGTAATATTTTGTTTCAACTGATGATAAAAGGGGGCAAAGCGGCGATTAAAACCCACCATGATTTTTTTATTTTTCTTGGCAGCAAGCTCAATAAGTGCCTCAGATTGGTGAATATGTTCTGTTAAGGGTTTATCAACATAAACATGTACACCTGCGTTTAATAAATAGTCTATAACTTCGAAATGACTTGAAGTTGTACTATGTACAAATATCGCATCACACTGTTGAGCTAAAGCACTTAAGCTAGTGAATAAAGGGATACGATAAGTGGCACAAATTATATTCCCTTTTTCCTGATTAGGTGAAAATGCGCCTATAAATTCCCACTTAGAAGCTTTACTTAAAATAGGTAGATAAACTTTTTGTGCAATTGATCCTAAACCGACCATACCAATACGTAATTTTCTCATTATTTACCTTCCTTATTTCTTAGATCGCATGATTAGTTTAAGACAAGAAAAATGATAAATTTTTCAATTTTATATTTTTTCAACATACTTGCATGATGGGAGCTTTGATATATTTTAGTGAGATAAATTATGAAAAATAGATATCACTGTCTTAAATGAGGTGTCACAGCTTATTTAACATTTAATTTGTCGTTTTTTATGCTCAATAATTATTCAATGAGATTAAGCTTCATAAAAAATTAATTATTTCTTTAAAAAAATAGCTAAAATGCAATTGATTCCCATTCGTCTTAATGAGCTATTACTTTGAAAAAAACGATCATCATTGCATCAATTTTTACGCTTTCTGCATGTGCAACACCTGAAAAATGGGAAGCAAAAACTACAAATCCATCACCGTTAGATATTGCTAAGAATATGTGTATGCAAGAAGCTAAAGCGCGATATCCCGCGAGATATGTGGCTTCAAGCCAGCCTTCTTTTGCTCCTATGAGTATAAATGGTAAAGATATTCCTAATTCAGGCGCAGGAGCATCTCTTCCTTCCGATGCTAATGAATGGGAACGTAAAGACTATTTCAATACCTGTATGAGAGCAGAAGGGTGGGAAAACAAAAATAAAGTGACAGGTTTACTGGCTTTTTTGTTTAATTGATTTTAGGAAATATTTGTTATTAAACTTCTCGTTTGATTCTAGTAAAGCCACATTTTTAATGTGGCTTTACTCTCAATGAATGAAGTATTTTATACCCACTCTTTTTGGATCAAAAAGTCACTGTATAACTTTGCTTCTGGGGTATTCGGTTCGGGCGAGTAATTGTACTGAAAACGGACTAAGGGAGGCATCGACATTAAAATGGACTCTGTTCTTCCGCCGCTTTGTAAGCCAAATAATGTACCTCTATCCCACACTAAATTGAATTCAACATAGCGGCCACGGCGATAGAGTTGGAACTGGCGTTCACGCTCTCCCCAAGGCATTGATTTGCGCTTTTCAACAATAGGCAAATAGGCATCAAGATAACCAAGCCCAACCTGTTGGACAAATTCGAAACAATGGTCAAAATCTGGAGTATTTAAATCATCAAAGAAAAGGCCACCTACACCACGAGGTTCATTGCGGTGTTTAATATAAAAATAATCATCACACCATTTTTTATAACGAGGGTAATAATCTTCACTAAAAGGAGTACAAACCGATTTAGCTACTTTATGCCAATGAATAACATCTTCTTCAAACCCATAATAAGGTGTTAAGTCAAAGCCACCACCAAACCACCAAACAGGATCTTCTCCCTCTTTTTCAGCAATAAAAAAACGCACGTTAGCATGAGAAGTTGGAATATAAGGATTAAGAGGATGAATTACTAATGAAACACCCATTGCTTGAAAACGACGTCCTGCTAATTCAGGGCGATGTGCAGTGGCAGATTTCGGTAATGTGTCGCCATAAACATGCGAGAAATTGACGCCAGCTTGTTCAAAAAGAGCGCCATTGGTTAAAACGCGAGTACGACCACCGCCTCCTTCTTTTCTTTCCCAGTTATCTTGCTGAAAAGTGGCTTTTTGGTCTATGTTTTCAAGAGAGCGACAAATCGTATCTTGTAGTGATAAGAAAAATTCTTTAACGCGATGAATATCAGGCAAATTCATAATAACCTACAATTTTTATCATATTTATTAAAAATAGAACTCCATATTGTCTATGTTCTCATTTTCAAGTTGATTCATAAACTAAACAAGCGATAATAAATTCAGATTTATGTGACCGATAATGGGCAAAACCATGGAAATACGTGTATTTCGCCAAGATGATTTTGAGGCAATTATTACACTTTGGGAGCGTTGCGATTTGATATCGCCTGATAACGATCCTGAAATTGATATTGAAAGAAAAATAAACCACTCACCAGATTTGTTTCTGATCGCCGAAGTCGCGGGTGAACTCGTGGGTAGTGTGATGGGGGGCTATGATGGTCATCGTGGTTCTTTATACTATTTAGGTGTTCATCCAGATTTTCGAGGAAGAGGCATTGCGAATGCATTGATCTCTCGGTTAGAGAAAAAGCTGATCGCGAAAGGGTGTCCTCAAATTACATTAGTTGTACCAGAAGAAAATGATGCAACAATTTGTATGTTTGAGAAGTTATTGTATGAAGATCAAAACCAAGAAAGCACAACTTATACTAAACGATTAATTGTTGATCAGGATTTTGATCTTTAATTGTGTTTAAAACCCCTGATATCTTTAGGGGTTATTTCTCTTCCCTTTCTATTCTTCCCTTTATGCTTATCTCTTTTTTCTTTGTTTCTATTCTTACATTTGTACTTCTTATTTTATGCGTAAAATCTGATATTGCCTTTTCTGTGGAACAAAATGTTATGTTGATGGTCGTAACTAGGCTTTCTTTTCATGTGGTTATCTAAGATCAAATCAGTAAATATTTTGTTATGCTGACTTATTGCGACAGTTTTAGTCTGATGATTGAGACGATACAAAGAGTAAGATAAGGTGTACTTAATAACCTCAATATCTATTTTAATGTGTGACGAAAAAGTTTAATGGAGAAATAAATGATGCCTAAGTTTTGGTTACCCTTGTGTTTAAGCACAAGTGTTTTGCTATTAAGTGGCTGTTCATCCATGGGAGGAATGTCTTTTTCTGCACTAAATCCGATGAATTGGTTTTCAAATGATACGTTAACAATTTCTGCCAATGGATTAGGAAATATTACCAGCTCAACCAAAATAGCAGAAAGTGAAATAAAAAATGAGCTAGGGAGTAGCTTCAATTATCGTGAAGGCATGGAGATGCAAGGTAGCGATATTATTGTTGTAGTCCAAGCGCTTGAAGATAATAAAGTTCAAGTAGCTTTCTATGGCAAAGAAAAAGGCACTGTTGAGAAAATAGAAGTCTTTGATGCCAAGGCTACGACAGATTGGGGTACAACGATGGGTACACCATTTAAAGATATCTATAAAAAAGCATTTGGTGTGTGCAGCAAAGGTTCTAAAGATGAAAAACAGAGAACTATTTTATGTCAATCCACAGAAGCTAAATCGGTGAGTTATGTCTTTAGTGGTCAATGGGATGGTCCTGATGGATTAATGCCACCTGATGAAGTTCTATCTAACTGGACGTTAACGCAAATTATTTGGCAGAACAAATAGCCTTCACGCTATTCCTTATGCTATTCCTTATAAAACAAGGAAGATTTTATAATCAGACTGTCCGATTTTTGTTAAAAGGCAAATCTTCAGAAAAAAATATTCGATATAATTAACATCATTCTAGGTGTTTTGATTATTGATTAGGAAAGCAATATGTCTCATGCACAAAGTGGCATTTTAGTCGCACATAGTAAATTTGGTCTTTTTATCGAAGCAATGGTTGTCGGTGAATTAGAGGCTCTGCGTGAAGGATGTCAGAAATTCATGCAATCATTATCTGATTTACAAAAGCAATTTCCTGATGCATCACTAGGCGCAGTTGTTGCATTTGGTTCTGATCTCTGGAAAAAACTTTCCGATGAAAATAGCGCACCAGAGCTCAAACCTTTTCGCCCTCTAGGTAAAGGTTTAGCGCCTGCAACACAGCGCGATCTTCTTATTCATATCCAATCTATGCGTCATGATGTGAATTTCTCACTAGCACAAGCCGCAATTGCTGCTTTTGGTGATGCAATCAAAGTTGAAGAAGAAATTCATGGTTTCCGTTGGATAGAAGAGCGCGATTTAAGTGGTTTCATTGATGGCACAGAAAATCCACAGGATGATGAACGTTATGGTGTTGCACTAATTAATGACGGCATTGATGCTGGTGGTAGTTATGTTTTAGTGCAACGTTATGAGCATAACCTGAAAAAATGGGCTCGTTTTAGTGAATCAGACCAAGAAAAAATGATCGGTCGCACTAAAAAAGACAGTGTTGAACTTGATGAATCTGAGCGTAATGTGACATCTCATGTTTCTCGTGTTGTGATTGAAGAAGATGGTGAAGAGCTAGCGATTTTACGCCACAGCCTGCCTTACGGTACTGCAAGCGGTAAACATGGTTTATATTTCTTAGCTTACTGTGGTCGTTTATATAACATCGAGCAGCAACTATTGAGCATGTTTGGTGAATTAGACGGCAAACATGATGACCTATTACGTATGAGTAAACCTGTAACGGGAAGTTATTACTTCGCACCTTCTTATGAAGTATTAAAATCACTGTGATTATTATCTAGTGTTAAATACGCTTTATTAATGAAATGCCTGCTTTAAAAGCGGGCATTTTTGTCTGAATTTTTTTCATATAAAGAGTAATTGATGCAAATTTAATTAATTAGCCTGAGTTTTATTCATTTTTAATATCTTATAGTTATATCAAATAACAAAAGCTAACTACACTGTTATAAATAAAGTCGATAGAGTAACCATTAGAATAAAACTTACAATGATGGGTACTTTTAATGAAGAAAAACATGATCAGAACCTTTGCATTACAAGCAACCGCAGCATTGTCTTTGGTGGTTAGTAGTTATGCAGGGGCGGCTCAATTACTTAATAGCTCTTATGATATCGCCAGAGAGTTATTCACACAGCTAAACAGCGACTTTAAAACGCAATGGGATGCACAACATCCTGACGATAAAGTCACCATCAAACAATCACATGCAGGCTCTTCTAAGCAAGCACTTGCAATATTGCAAGGTTTACCTGCGGATGTAGTGACCTATAACCAAGTTACTGATGTGCAAATTTTGCATGATAAAGGCAAATTAATTCCTGCTGATTGGCAACAACGTCTTCCTAATAATAGTTCACCTTATTATTCCACCATGGCGTATTTAGTACGCAAAGGAAATCCCAAGAACATTACTTCATGGGAAGATTTAACCCGTGAAGATGTCAAAGTGGTTTTCCCTAATCCTAAAACATCGGGTAATGGTCGCTATACCTATTTAGCCGCGTGGGGCGCTTTTGAAAAAGCTTATGGTAACGATGAGAAAACACAAGAAGCGATGAAGAAATTCCTCAAGAATGTTGAGGTGTTTGATACAGGAGGCCGTGGTGCAACGACTTCTTTTATTGAACGTGGACTCGGAGATGTATTAATAAGCTTTGAATCTGAAGTTAATAATATTCGTCAACAATATGGTGAAGATGAATATCAAGTCATTGTGCCACCTGTTGATATTTTAGCTGAATTTCCAGTCGCTTGGATTGATAAAAATGTTCAACGTAACGACACCGAAGCACTGGCAAAAGCTTATCTAAACTATTTATACAGCCCGAGAGCACAAGAGATCATCACGCAATTTAATTATCGCGTAAATGATAAAGCGGTCATGGCTGAAAAAATAGCACAGTTCCCAGAAACGTCACTATTTACGGTTGAAGAAGTATTTGGTGACTGGAATAACGTGATGAAAACACATTTCACGACAGATGGCATGCTTGACAAGTTATTAGCGCAAGGACGTCAATAATGTTTACCACAACCAGCAAACGGGTTTTACCGGGATTTGGATTAAGTTTAGGTGGAACACTGTTTTATACCTGCTTGATCTTACTGTTACCAATGAGTGCGCTGGTTGTGCAACTTTCTGATATGAGTTGGGCTCAATATTGGGCAGTAATCACGCATCCACAAATTGTGGCCGCTTATAAAGTCACGCTATTAGCGGCGGCAGTTGCCAGCATTTTTAATGCTATTTTCGGTATGTTGCTTGCGTGGATCATTACTCGTTACCGTTTTCCAGGTAGACAACTGCTTGATGGTTTAATGGATTTGCCTTTCGCTTTACCTACGGCTGTTGCTGGTTTGACACTCGCAACGCTTTTTTCAACACAAGGCTGGTACGGTTTTGTATTGGATAAATTTGATATAAAAGTCATTAATACATGGATTGGCATTGCCGTTGCTATGGCTTTTACCAGTTTACCTTTTGTTGTAAGAACGGTTCAGCCAGTTCTTGAAGAGTTAGGCCCTGAGTATGAAGAAGCGGCTGAGACGCTAGGAGCGAGTCGTTGGCAGACTTTTCGTAAGGTTGTATTACCTGAGTTATCACCGGCACTAATAGCGGGAACCGCGCTCTCTTTTACGCGCAGTTTAGGTGAGTTTGGCGCCGTTATTTTTATTGCTGGCAATATTGCATGGCAAACAGAAGTCGTTTCTTTGATGATTTTTATTCGATTGCAAGAATTTGATTATCCTGCGGCAAGTGCCGTTGCTTCTGTAATTTTACTTGTTTCATTAGTCTTACTGTTTTCAATTAATGGATTACAAAGCCGATTTGGTCAACGGTTAAGGGGGCATTGATGTCAGATATTATGCAACAACGCTCGGTATATCGTCGCCAAATTGATTGGGTAAAGTGGGGGTTAATCTTTACTGGCGTTGTGTTATCCATTTTATTTTTAGTTGTGCCTATTGCGTGGATCTTTATGACCGCGTTTTCAAAAGGCGTTGAAATATTTACTGAGAATTTATTAGACAGCGATATGTTACATGCTGTCTGGTTAACGGTTCTCATCGCGCTAATCACTGTACCTGTCAATATGTTGTTCGGTGTCAGTATGGCATGGCTTGTCACGCGCTTTCGTTTTCCGGGGCGTCAACTGTTAATGACGTTGATAGATATTCCATTTGCAGTATCTCCAGTGGTTGCTGGATTACTTTATCTGCTTTTTTACGGTAGTAATGGCTGGGCTGGGCAGTGGTTATCGCAATTTGATATCCAGCTTATGTTCTCATGGCCGGGAATGGTATTAGTTACGGTGTTTGTCACTTGCCCTTTTGTAGTCAGAGAACTGGTGCCAGTGATGATGAGCCAAGGTAGCCAAGAAGATGAAGCCGCCGTGTTATTAGGAGCGAGTGGTTGGAAGATGTTTTGGCGAGTGACGTTGCCTAATATTCGCTGGGCATTGCTCTATGGTGTTGTATTAACGAATGCTAGAGCAATTGGTGAATTTGGTGCGGTTTCTGTGGTGTCTGGTGCTATTCGTGGCGAAACCTATTCACTACCGTTACAAGTGGAATTACTTCATCAAGATTACAATACCGTTGGTGCATTTACGGCGGCTGCATTACTCGCCATGATGGCAATATTCACTTTAATGTTTAAAAGTGCATTGCAATGGCACTTAGCTCGTCAGCAATGACATCATTATTTACACAAAAGTAGAGGCAAAATATGAGTATTGAAATTAATAGTGTCACAAAATATTTTGATCGCACTGAAGTGTTGCATGATGTCAGTCTTGATGTGGCTTCAGGTGAAATGGTGGCGCTGTTAGGGCCTTCAGGATCGGGGAAAACGACACTTTTACGTATTATTGCAGGTCTTGAACATCAAACCCAAGGAAGTATTCGTTTCGAAGGGCAGGATGTTAGCCGATTACATGCGAGAGATCGCAAAGTCGGTTTTGTTTTTCAGCATTATGCATTGTTTCGTCATATGACCGTATTTGAGAATATCGCTTTTGGTTTAACCGTATTGCCCCGTCGTGAGCGCCCTAGCAAAGACGCAATTCATAAAAAAGTTGAGCAGTTATTAGAGATGATCCAATTGCCTCATTTAGCTCAACGTTATCCTGCACAATTGTCAGGCGGACAGAAACAGCGTGTAGCCTTAGCAAGAGCATTGGCCGTTGAACCTCAAATTTTGTTATTAGATGAGCCTTTTGGTGCTTTAGATGCCAAGGTGAGAACCGAATTACGCCGTTGGTTACGTGAATTGCATGAAGAGCTTAAATTTACCAGTGTCTTCGTCACTCATGATCAACAAGAAGCGATGGAAGTAGCTGATCGCATTGTGATTATGGGAAATGGCAAAATAGAGCAAGTAGGAACACCACAAGAAGTGTGGCAATCACCAAAAAGTCGCTTTGTTTTAGAATTTTTAGGTGATGTGAACCACCTAAAAGGTGAAATTAATGGCGCTCAATTACAGATCGGGGGATATCACTTGCCATTATCTGTGACACCGCTTTATCAAGGTTCGGTAGATGTGTTCTTACGTCCGTGGGAAATTGCATTAAGTGCACATGCCAATAGTGTTTGCAGATTACCCGTTAAGGTTATTGAGGTATCACCCAAAGGGCATTATTGGCAGTTAATTTTACAGCCATTAGGATGGAGTGAAACACCTATTACTGCAATTTGGAATGATATTTCTTCGGCGCCAGCAAAAGGAAATACCTATTATATGGGAGGTGCTCAAGCCCGTTTATATACGGGAGATACTCCCTTAAATACAGTATCGTTAGCTTATACCGCTTAATTTTATTAATAGCATAGCCTTTTATTATTTCTCACCCATGCTTATTTTTAGCGTGGGTGTTTTGGTTTTTACGAAAGTGTAGAGACTTATCGAATTACGTTAATGTTATTGCGTTAATAAGTTAAATGTGATTTCTTCATTAATACAGACAAACAAATGAGCAGGGACTTATTGTGGCAGGGTTAGAACAATTTATTGGTAATACACCATTAGTAAAACTACAACGACTTACACAAGAGGTAGACGCTGAAATATGGGTTAAGCTTGAAGGTAATAATCCCGCAGGTTCAGTAAAAGACAGAGCTGCATTATCGATGATTGAACAAGCGGAATTACGCGGTGAAATAAAGCCAGGTGATACGTTGATTGAAGCAACCAGTGGTAATACGGGGATTGCCTTAGCGATGATTGCGGCGGTAAAAGGTTACCGTTTAAAGCTGCTAATGCCTGAGAATATGAGTAAAGAGCGTCAAGCATCAATGCAAGCTTATGGCGCAGAATTGATTTTAGTGAGTCGTGAAATCGGTATGGAAGGTGCGCGAGATCTCGCACAACAAATGGAACAACAGGGCGAAGGTAAGGTATTAGACCAATTTAATAACCCCGATAATCCAAGAGCACATTTTATGTCAACAGGCCCTGAAATTTGGCAACAAACACAAGGTCGTATTACGCATTTTGTTTCGAGTATGGGAACAACGGGTACAATCACAGGTGTGGGAAGTTACTTAAAAACACAATCTAATAGTGTGCAAGTGATAGGCCTTCAGCCTGAAGAAAAAAGCCAAATTCCAGGTATTCGTCGTTGGTCACCAGCTTACTTGCCGGGTATCTTTAAAAAAGAGCTGGTGGATAGTGTGATAGATATGTCTCAAATCGAAGCAGAAGAGACGATGCGCCAGTTAGCTAGCCAAGAGGGTATCTTCTGTGGCGTAAGTTCTGGAGGGGCTGTTGCTGGCGCTCTGCGCGTTGCAAAAGAGAATCCTGGTGCGGTGATTGTTGCGATTGTGTGTGATAGAGGCGATCGTTATTTATCTACGGGCGTTTTCTCGTCATAATTCAAGTTATAGCGTTGTTGACTGCGTTCACTCACCCTAGTCACATACTAATGTATGCTCCTAGGGACTTATTCACTTGCCGCCTAGCTACACCTTGAATTATTTAGAGCATTTTACGCGTCATACTTCAAGTTATAGCGTTGTTGACTACGTTCACTCACCCTAGTCACATACTAATGTATGCTCCTAGGGACTTATTCACTTGTCGCCTAGCTACACCTTGAATTATTTAGAGTAAGAACATTGTCGAATGAGTTAGAGTAGTTTTTAGTTTTTAGTTTTTAGTTTGTGTTTTTTAAATATAAAAACCGCCACATTATTGGTGGCGGTTTAAATAGAGAACATCACAGAAGATTATTTTTTAATCTGAATAATAACGGTTTCACCAACAGTAACTGGGCCTGTCATTTTGGTTAAACCTTGAATTTCATCCATATTAGAGATAACAACCGGAGTTAGAACTGATTTTGCTTTTTCTTCTAATACAGCTAAGTCAAATTCTAAAATCGTATCACCTACTTTTACTTGCTGACCTTCTTCAGCGATACGTTTAAACCCTTCACCTTTCAGTTCAACAGTGTCGATACCGAAGTGGACAAACAACTCGATACCGTTGTCAGACTCAATAGAGAAAGCATGGTTAGTCTCGAAAATTTTACCGATAGTACCATCGACTGGCGCAACAATTTTATTACCAGCAGGTTTGATAGCAATACCGTCACCTACGATTTTTTCAGCGAAAACAACATCAGGAACATCTTCGATATTGACGATTTCACCAGAAAGTGGTGCAACAATATCAATCGTGCCACTGCCTTTCTTTTCCTCTGAAACCAGTGATTTTAATTTATCAAACAGACCCATGAATCTTCTCCTAATTATTGTAGTTGGGACCGGGCTCTGGCTAATGCGATTAGCATAGTGTCTTTTCTTTAGTAAAAGTTTCTACTAAGTCCATCAATTCTTTTGCAGTTGGCTGAGCAAGTGCTTGCTCTGCTAGTGCTCTTGCATCATCGTAATTCGCATTACGGATCACTTTTTTGATGCGAGGAATTGAAATCGCACTCATACTAAACTCATCTAATCCCATGCCGAGAAGGAGCAATGTTGCTCGTTCATCTCCAGCAAGTTCACCACACATTCCAGTCCATTTACCTTCAGCATGTGATGCATCAATCACCTGTTTTATCAGGTTGAGTACTGCAGGTGACATTGGATTATATAGATGAGATATCAGCTCATTTCCACGGTCTACAGCCAGAGTATATTGTGTTAGATCGTTAGTCCCAATACTAAAAAAGTCAACTTCTTTTGCCATATGACGAGCCATCACTGCTGCGGCTGGGGTTTCTACCATCACACCGACTTCAATAGATTCATCAAAAGCTTTCTTTTCTTCACGAAGCTGGCTTTTCAGTATTTCAAGTTCTGCTTTCAATGCACGGATCTCTTCAACAGAGATAATCATTGGAAACATAATGCGTAGTTTACCAAAAGCAGATGCTCTTAAGATAGCACGTAATTGTGGATGAAGGATCTCTTTACGGTCAAGACAAATACGAATTGCACGCCAGCCTAAGAATGGGTTCTCTTCTTTTGGTAGGTTCATGTAAGGTAAGTCTTTATCGCCACCAATATCCATAGTACGAATAATGACCGCTGGGCTTCCTACAGCTTCAGCTACCGCTTTATAGGCTTGGAATTGCTCATCTTCTGTTGGTAAAGAGTCTCTATCCATAAATAAGAACTCTGTACGATACAGACCAACACCTTCAGCACCGTTACGTTCAGCACCAGCAACATCTCGAACTGTACCAATATTAGCGCAAACTTCGACTTGATGCCCATCAAGTGTAATAGCAGGTAAGTCTTTGAGTTTTGCTAATTCTTCTTTTTCGTGTAGATACTCTTCTTTGATAGCTTTTAATGCTTCGAGTTCCTCATCTGATGGATTAATAATGATTTTGTTATTAATCGCATCAAGAACAAGATAATCGTCTTTTTTAATGGTTTGTGTCGCATTAGATGTTCCCACGATAGCTGGAATTTCTAATGAACGAGCCATGATAGATGTGTGAGACGTTCTGCCACCTAAGTCAGTGATAAAACCTAATACGTTGTCTAAGCTTAATTGCGCAGTTTCAGAAGGGGTAAGGTCAGTTGCAACTAAAATAACTTTTTCTGAGATAGCACTTAAATCGATAATTGGCATCTCTAAGATATTGCGCATTAAGCGTTTTCCAATATCACGAACGTCAGCTGCACGTTCTTTTAGATATTCGTCATCTAACGCTTCTAATGCGGTTGCTTGATCTTCAATAACAGATTGAACCGCAGCTTCAGCGGTTTTTTTGTCACTTTTGATAAGAGTAACAATTTCTTGTTCTAACTCTTCATCTTCTAGCAACATGATATGGCCTTCAAAGATTTCGGCTTTATCCGCACCAAGGTTCTTTTCAGCACGCTCTTTAATAATTTCTAGTTGTTGTGCAGATTTGTTACGACCGTCTTTAAAGCGTTCGATTTGATTTTCAATTTCATCACTTTGGATCTTACGTTGGCTAATGATGATAGGTTCTTCTTTGAGGAGAAGGGTTTGACCAAATGCGATACCGGGTGACGCTAAAATTCCTGAAATCATAATTTATCCTACGACTTGCTGGTGATAATCTTAAAAGAATAGGATTGCAAAATACTGTTGTTTTAAAATCATCATTGAAATTAACTCCCCTGAATGGTTTCAGGGGAATAAATAGTGCGTTAATGCTTAATTGCGAATTACTCTAATTCCGCCATTAATTTTACCAATGCTTCAACAGCTTGTTTTTCATCTTCGCCTTCAGCAGAGATAGTTACAACAGTACCTTGGGTTAAGCCTAAAGTTTGTAATTTGAAAAGGCTCTTAGCGCTGGCAGATTTACCGCTAGAGATAAGCGTGATATCAGAAGAAAATGTTTTGGCTTCTTTTACAAATTGTGCCGCAGGACGAGTATGTAAGCCGTTTGGTGCTGTAATAGTAACTTCTTGCTGGTACATAGGATTTTTTCCTTTTATAACTCAATTGTTCACATTAAGTCAGGACTTAGTAAGTGTAGATGAATTTGTCCTGCTTTGCGTAGCAATATCAGATAATATTAAGCCGTAAAGCGTCATCTGATAAAAATAGTGTTCAGAAAGATAAAAGAGTTCGTTTTGTCATCTCGGTTATTTTCTGATTAATTTCGACCTTCGAAATAATTAATTGATTAAATACTAAACTCGAAGAAATAAATCACCTGTCTGGATAACAAACTTTGATCTCTACCACAAAAAAAGCACCATTGAGGTGCTTTTTTAATAAATATTTTACAATTGAGATGACGCGATTTAGCTGTCAGAAATGTCAGCAAAAAGTGGAGTGCTTAAATAACGTTCACCTGAAGAAGGTAAAATAACCACAATTTCTTTATTTGCAAATTCTGGTTCTTTTGCGAGTTTTACTGCAGCTGCAATAGCTGCACCTGAAGAAATACCCGCAAGAATACCTTCTTTAGTCATCAGTTCACGAGCAGTATCAAAGGCTTCTTCGTTAGTGATTTGAATAACACGATCCAGTAACGATAAATCTAGGTTTTCAGGAATAAAGCCAGCTCCGATACCTTGGATTTTATGTGGACCCGGTTTTATTTCTTCACCTGCGAGAGCTTGAGTTATAACAGGGGAGCCTACTGGTTCAACAGCAACCATTGTTACCGCTTTACCTTGTGTCTTTTTCAAATAGCGACCAATACCCGTAATAGTACCACCAGTGCCGACGCCAGCAATAACAGCACCTACTTCACCATCAGTATCATTCCAGATTTCAGGACCTGTGGTTTTTTCATGAATTTCAGGGTTAGCTGGATTACTAAATTGTTGTAGTAAAAGGTAACGCTTAGGATCGCTATCACGAATTTCATTGGCTTTATCAATGGCACCTTTCATGCCTTTTGCGCCTTCAGTCAGCACTAAATTAGCACCTAATGCTTTGAGTAATTTACGGCGTTCTACACTCATGGTATCTGGCATCGTCAGTGTTAATTTGTAGCCACGAGCTGCTGCAACATAAGCCAGAGCAATCCCAGTATTACCACTGGTAGGTTCTACAAGCTCAACGCCTTCTTTAAGAATGCCTTTTTTTTCTGCATCCCAAATCATGTTGGCACCGATACGGCATTTTACACTGAAGCTTGGGTTACGAGATTCCACTTTAGCCAGAATGTTGCCATTTCCGAAATGTTTTAAGCGAATTAAGGGAGTGTGCCCAATAGTTTGCGAGTTGTCTTCGAAAATCTTGCTCATTTTTATCCTCGGTACATAATTTTTATAAGGTCAGATGAAATTACCATACGCCATCAAGCTAAAGATGGAAATAAGCTTTATGAATATACTTATAACTTTTTTCTCTTTTTATTCCAAAAGGTTCTAATCAAGAGTCAGTGAGACGATTCACAAATTAATAAATCAAGAGATGTACAGTATATTGATGGCTGATAATCTATTTTTAACCACATTTACTGCAAATACAGGGGTCATAATGGAAACCATTGAAGAGTTGATTAGTGCGCTTGAACTCGCCGTACCTGAATTAGATGCGCAAGCTTTGCGTGAAAATTTACCCGAGTCAGATGCTCAAGAAGATGTCCTTAATTGGCTATATGAATCACTCTCAGCTCAAGGATTAATGGACTATGTGGAGTGGACAGAATATTTCGGTGATATTCCTGATCTAAAATCGTTAGAGCACATCTCTTTGCCTGAATCACCGAGTGCGTTGATTTTATCTCAAGTTGAAAATATTGACTGGGATGAGGTGAGTGTAGATCCTTATATGTTGCCTTATGAACTACCTTATTTGGAATATATTAACCACTTTTTGACAGAAAAAGGGTTACGATTGGTCGATCTTACACCGTTTGAAAATGCTTATATTCTCTGCATTCGAGATGATGAAGAGATTATTGAAAAACTAGATGGCGCATTAAATATCTTTGAAATGGGTATTAATGAGCGTGAGCCGATGGATAGAGAAGAAACGAAAGATTATATTCGTTCATTAATTGAGTAGTCTGGTTAATAACAAAATAAGCTAAATCACATTTTAGAAAAACCATAAAATAAAACCCCGTCTAAGAAGAATAAAACGGGGTTTTTTTATATTTATCGATATGTCGCTAAATTAGGTTTACCACTGCCCATCTTGCACATGTTGTTTACGATAACGATCGCACCACATTGCTGTTGCACCACAGATCGCAACTGGCATGATGACTAAATTTAGAATAGGGATCATGGTAAAAATATTAATAATCATACCAAATTGAAGATTATTCCATTTATCCTGTTTAAGCGAAGATTTCATCTCTGCAAATGAAATTTTATGGTTATCAAATGGAAAGTCATTATATTGAATTGCCATCATCCAAGCACCAAAAGCAAACCATAAAACAGGCGCAACGGTTTGTCCGATAGCAGGAATAAAATAGAGCAATAACAAAACAATAGCGCGAGGTAAATAATAAGCTATTTTAGTTAACTCACGCTTTAAAATACGTGGAACATCTTTCAATATACCTGCAACACCCGTATCTGGTGGGGCAATGCCAGTTATTTGGCCTTCTAATTTTTCAGCCAATAATCCATTAAACGGAGAAGCAATAATGTTGGCTAAGGTGCTAAAGAAATAAGTGAACACTAATAAGATAAAAATAACGGATAATGGCCAGATCAAATAACTCAACCACTGTAACCAATCAGGAATTTTTTCCATCATCCAATTGACCATGCCATCAATTTGACCATATAACCACCAAAAAGCGCTTCCGAGAATAATAATGTTGGCAAGTAAGGGTAAGATAACAAAACGCTTCAGCCCTTTGCGTGTAATTAAACGCCAACCAAGAGCAAAATAATGAAATCCATTTAAATTTTTATTCGTTTCTGTCAAATTTGTCATACTTCCTATTCTCTCCAATGAGGGCAAGCTAGTATCATATAGGGAGATAATCAGCCTTACTAGTCATGAATTGTCTAAAAAACGCGCATAAGAGATTGAAGTGTGTATCTTTGTGACAAGAAAATTAAGTATTGGCTTGCACTTATGAGCATTGGCAAATACTCTTAGTAAAAAGTAATATTTGCCAACGTGGCTATTAAACCTCAAGACAACAGAGATAGAAATGATGCAGCAAAATTTGCGTCTGATATTAATCGTTGTTGGTGCGATTTTAATCATAGCTTTGTTATTACACGGCTTATGGATTGGTCGAAAAGAGCGTTCTAAGCTTTTCCGTAATCGCCCAGTAAAACGTCAGAAACAGAATTATCAGTCAGATGAGAACGATGACGAACCACAATATGCTGAGGTTAGTCATCAGACATCAACTTTATCCTCTACTGAAAAGCGGGAGAGTGAGCCACCGATAAAATCGGAGCCTCTACATGAACCTGAAATTTCAGTGGTAGATAGAGATCCATTAATGTCTGAAAACCAAACAAAAGGGAATTCTCACGACACTTCATTACAGCAAGAGCCAAGCCTTGGTGTTTTTGATGTTATTGAAAATGAGCCTGTACCGATTGTTAGGGATGAGCCAAAACAAGCTCCTGTGGTTAATGTTGCGAGTGAAATAAAATCACACGTTAATACAGTAAGCCCATCAGCGAGTTTTGAGCCTTCAATTTCAGAGACAACGGCTCATGTGACTCCTGTTGAAACTGAGGCTTCGCATCATGCTCCGGCTGAAGAGCCAAAAGTTGAATCTGCTCCGCAAGCAACAGAAGCAGAGAAAGAGCTGGTTATTGTTCTAAACGTAAGTGCACATCATGGCCAAATGCTGGATGGTGAAGTGTTGATGCAAAGTATCATTCAAGCTGGATTCCAGTTTGGCGAAATGAATATTTTCCATCGACATCTCAACCCAACAGCCAATGGGCCTGTGTTGTTTAGTTTAGCGAATATGGTGAAACCAGGAACATTTAACATTGATACGATGGCTGAATTAACGACACCAGGTGTATCGATGTTTATGATGGTGCCATCTTATGGTGATGCTAATCAAAACTTTAAATTGATGTTACTTACGGCTCAACGAATAGCATCTGATGTAGGTGGTGTTGTGCTGGATGATGAACGCAAACTCTTAACGCCACAAAAAATCGAGCTTTATAAATCTAGAATTCGCAGGACGCTGGATTTAAATCAATAGCTTTATATCTGTAAAAAAAGCCCCCGCTTGCGGGGGTTTTTCTTCTTTGGTGATAATCATGAATAAAAACACTCAACAAAAAATTGATAAACTTCGCGTTACTCTACGTCACCATGAATATCTCTATCATGTCATGGACGCACCTGAAATACCTGATGCTGAATACGATCGCTTAATGAATGAGCTAAAAGCATTAGAAGCTGAACACCCTGAATTAATTACCTCTGATTCGCCTACACAGCGAGTTGGTGCTTTACCCCTAACGGCATTTGAGCAAGTGAGACATGAAATTCCGATGCTCTCCTTAGATAATGCTTTTGATGAAACAAGCTATCTGGCTTTTGATAAGCGTTTACGTGATCGTTTAAAAAATAGTGAAGAGATCACTTTCTGTTGTGAATTAAAATTAGATGGATTGGCAGTGAGTTTACTTTATGAAAATGGAGTATTAGTACAAGCTGCAACGCGTGGTGATGGCACAACAGGGGAAAATATCACTGAGAATGTGAGAACAATCAAAGCTATTCCACTGCGTTTATATGGTGAAGATATTCCTGCTCGTATTGAAATTCGTGGCGAAGTCTTTATGAATGAAAAAGGCTTTGAATATTTAAACGAAGAAGCGCGCCGCACAGGCGGAAAAGTTTTTGCTAATCCTCGCAATGCCGCAGCTGGCTCATTAAGACAGCTTGATCCTCGTATTACAGCAAAACGTCCATTAACCTTTTTCTGTTATGGTGTCGGTGTACTTGAAGGTGGCGAATTACCTACAAGTCACTATGAGCGCCTACAACAATTTAAAAAGTGGGGATTGCCTGTTAGCGATGCTGTAAAACTTTGCACTGGTAGCAAAGCAGTACTTGATTTTTATCACCATGTAGAAGAAGTTCGCCCCAATTTAGGTTTTGATATTGATGGGGTTGTTATCAAGGTTGATGATATTGCATTGCAAGAGGAACTGGGTTTCGTATCAAGAGCACCACGTTGGGCTATTGCTTATAAATTCCAAGCTCAAGAGCAAATGACGATTATCAAAGATGTCGAATTCCAAGTAGGGCGCACTGGAGCGATTACACCTGTTGCGCGTTTAGAACCTGTTCAAGTTGCAGGTGTTGTTGTGAGTAATGCAACGTTACACAATGCTGATGAAATTGAACGCTTAGGAATACGCATTGGCGATACGGTCGTTATTCGTCGAGCTGGTGATGTTATTCCTCAGGTTGTCAGTGTGATTGAAGAAAAGCGCCCTGATGATGCTAAAGAAATTGTCTTTCCGACACATTGTCCTATTTGTGATTCTGATATTGAGCGCATTGAAGGCGAAGCGGTTGCTCGTTGTACTGGTGGCTTAATTTGTGGAGCGCAACGTAAAGAAGCACTTAAACATTTTGTTTCACGTCGAGCTATGGATGTCGATGGAATGGGCGATAAAATTATCGACCAACTGGTTGAGAAAGAATATGTCAAAACACCAGCAGATCTCTTCCGTTTAGATGAAAAAATTCTATCTGGTTTAGAGAGAATGGGTGAAAAATCAGCTAAAAAATTGATCACTGCTTTAGATAAGGCTAAATCAACGACATTTGCACGTTTTATTTATGCACTTGGTATTCGAGAAGTCGGTGAAGCAACAGCAAGTGGATTGACAACACATTTCTCAACCCTTGATGAATTACGAAATGCAGATGTAGAAGCGCTAAAATTAGTCCCTGATGTGGGTGATGTCGTCGCTAAACATGTCGTTAATTTCTTCCAAGAGGAACACAATAGAACGGTTATAGATCAATTGATCAATGATGCCGGTATTACATGGCAAGCGCCTGTTATTGTGACTCATGAAGCGGGTGATAATCCTTTTGCGGGTAAAACCGTTGTGTTAACTGGGTCACTTGCACAGTTAACGCGTGATGAAGCAAAAGACAGATTAATGGCGTTAGGCGCAAAAGTAAGTGGAAGTGTTTCTAAAAAAACTGACATGGTCATTGCGGGTGAAGCAGCTGGTTCTAAGTTAGTGAAAGCTAACGAATTAGGGATAACTGTTATCGATGAAGATGAAATGATACGATTACTTGATCAATCGAAATAATCATCCTAATATTTAATAAATGCTACTGGGGAAATCTTCTCAGTGGCATTTTCACTTAAGCTAAATTCACATTTAATGTTTCTTAAGTAACTTTCAAAGTGTGATCAACCTATCTTATTTAATAAATAGTGTGTATGCGGTTTCATGAGATTGTGACAGTAGTCACATCGTAATGTTACGCGTTACATAAAATGCTCTACAAGATTTATTTTTATTTTTGGAGCATGCATGTCCTCTATCATTCACTTCGTTTTAGCACTCGCCGTTATTGGCGCATTAGCATTCGTTGCGAGTAACAACCGCAAAGGGATCCGTCTGCGTTATATCGTGCAGTTATTAGTTATTGAAATCGCATTAGCATGGTTCTTCCTCAACTCTGATGTTGGTGAAGGCTTTGTTCGTGGCTTCGCTGGATTATTTGATCACTTATTAGGCTATGCCGCACAGGGTACTGAGTTTGTATTCGGTGGCATGATGAAAGGTGGTTTAGCATTCTTCTTCTTGAATGTTTTATGTCCAATTATCTTTATTTCTGCATTAATTGGTATTCTTCAACATATCAAAGTATTACCTTTCGTGATCCGCATTATCGGTACTGTGCTTTCTAAAGTGAACGGTATGGGGAAACTGGAATCATTCAACGCGGTGAGCTCACTGGTTCTTGGCCAATCAGAGAACTTTATTGCCTATAAAGATGTATTAGGCAAAATGTCTCAGCGTCGTATGTACACTATGGCTGCAACAGCAATGTCGACAGTATCTATGTCAATTGTTGGTGCATACATGACAATGTTAGATCCAAAATACGTTGTTGCTGCTCTGGTACTGAATATGTTCAGTACATTTATCGTTCTTTCTGTGATTAACCCATATTCTGTTGAAAATGAAGAAGATATTCAAATGGGTAGTCTGCATGAAGGCCAAAGCTTCTTTGAGATGTTAGGTGAATACATCTTAGCGGGTTTCAAAGTTGCATTAATCGTTGCTGCAATGTTGATTGGTTTCATTGCATTAATCGCTGCTGTGAATGCGATTTTCAGCATGATTTTTGGTATCAGCTTCCAAGATTGTTTAGGTTACGTTTTCTATCCATTAGCATGGGTAATTGGTGTGCCAGAACAAGATGCATTACGTGTTGGTAGTGTGATGGCAACAAAATTAGTGTCTAATGAATTCGTTGCAATGGGTAGCTTACAAGATATCGCTTCTGAGTTAACACCACGCTCTGTGGGGATCTTATCTGTATTCTTAGTCTCATTTGCTAACTTCTCTTCAATCGGGATTGTAGCAGGTGCGATTAAAGGTCTGAATGAAGTACAAGGTAACGTTGTTTCTCGTTTCGGTCTGAAATTACTGTTCGGCTCTACATTAGTAAGCTTCTTATCAGCCGCTATCGCAGGTCTGTTTGTTTAATCTCTGAAGATAAAACAGATAGCATGTGAATAAAATAACAATGTAAACAGCGTCACTTGTTAATCAAGTAACAGAAAATAAAGCAGTACCTTTGGGTACTGCTTTTTTTATCTTTAAATTGCCCTATAATCGGTTCTATTCCTTCAATGACAACGTGGTAGAAAACATGCTAGAGAAACAGCATCTTATCGATATAGCAAACACTCAAATGCCATTTGGTAAGTACAAAGGGCGTATGTTGGTTGATTTACCTGAAGAATATTTATTGTGGTTTGCAAAGAAAGGCGAGTTTCCTGAAGGTAAGCTTGGTCAACTTATGGAGATGACCTTAGCAATTAAAATTGAAGGTCTAGAAGGGTTATTAAAGCCATTAAAGCGGTGATGCTAATTATTGTTTATACCTGATTTTTCAGGAGGTAATGCATTAATAATTTTTTGGCTTAATTCAATAAATAATGACAATACATTTTCTAATTCACTCTTTTTCATAAATATGCCATCTCATGAATTATGTTAACTAAAGTTAATATTATCAGGCCATTCATTTTTTATGGCTTGAATATGGGCTTACCCGCAATATTAAAAAGTAGAGGGAGTAGAAAACAAAAAATCCCGAAGATTTCTCTTCAGGATCTTAAAATTCTGGTGGAGCTAAACGGGATCGAACCGTTGACCTCTTGCATGCCATGCAAGCGCTCTCCCAACTGAGCTATAACCCCACATATTAGATTGTTCTAGAAGTATATTGGTGGAGCTAAGCGGGATCGAACCGCTGACCTCTTGCATGCCATGCAAGCGCTCTCCCAACTGAGCTATAGCCCCAACATACTGGAACGGGCTTGATAATAGGCAACAAGCACAATACTGTCAATCAGTTAATCTCACATTATTTATTGATTGCTGAAAAAGAGTACAAAAAAAGATACATTCCCCATTTTAGGAATGTATCTTTCTTAATAAGCAAGATTAACGTGGCAATTAAGCTTGGTTTTCTCTTTCAGTAATAAAGTCTAATGCTTTATTAATACGTGCAATGCTACGCGTTTTACCAATAGCGTGAACGGTAACATCTAAGCCAGGAGATTGACCTGCACCTGTTACAGCAACTCGTAATGGCATGCCCACTTTACCCATACCCACTTCTAATTCATCAGCAGTATCTTGAATGGCTTGGTGAACATTTTCAGCCGTCCACTCTGTAATTGCTGATAACTTATCACGAACAACTTCTAATGGTTGACGAGCTACTGGGCGTAAATGTTTTTTCGCGGCAGCTTCTTCAAAGGTTTCGAAATCAACATAGAAGTAATGGCAACTTTCAGCCATCTCTTTTAATGTTTTGCAACGTTCGCCTAATAATTTGATCAGTTCAACCAATGATGGACCATTACTGGTATCAATATTTTGTTGTTTGATATGCCAATCTAAATGAACTGCAACTTTCTCTGCTGGCAGTGTATTGATGTAATGATGGTTTAACCAAAGTAATTTATCAGTATTAAATGCACTTGCTGATTTACTGATAGCTTCTAAAGTGAAGTGTTCAATCATTTCATCAATAGTAAAGATCTCTTGGTCACCGTGGGACCAGCCTAAACGTACTAAGTAGTTTAATAGTGCTTCTGGTAAATAGCCGTCATCACGATATTGCATTACGCTGACTGCGTTATAACGTTTAGATAGTTTTTTACCATCGTCACCTAAAATCATTGATACGTGAGCATATTCAGGTACAGGCGCACCTAATGCTTTGAGAATATTGATTTGGCGAGGTGTGTTATTGATATGATCTTCACCACGAATAACGTGAGTGATTTCCATATCCCAGTCATCAATAACAACACAGAAGTTATAAGTTGGAGAGCCATCAGTACGGCGAATAATCAGATCGTCAAGCTCTTGGTTACTAAATTCTATCGGGCCACGAATTTTGTCATCAAAAATAACAGAACCTTCTTGTGGGTTTAAGAAACGCACAACATGAGGCTCATCAGCGCTGTGATTATGGTTACCGCCACGGCAACAACCATCGTAACGAGGTTTTTCACCTTTCGCCATTTGATCTTCGCGTAGTTGTTCTAAACGCTCTTTAGAACAATAGCAACGGTATGCAGTACCCGCAGATAACATTTGATCAATCACTTGGTTATAGCGATCGAAGCGTTTAGTCTGATAATAAGGACCTTCATCCCAATTCAGATTTAACCAATTCATACCGTCCATGATTGCATCGATGGCTGGCTGTGTAGAGCGTTCTAAGTCGGTGTCTTCTATACGCAGTACAAATTCGCCCTTATTGTGACGGCTATATAACCAGGAATAAAGTGCGGTACGCGCACCACCAACATGTAGATAGCCAGTAGGACTTGGTGCAAAACGGGTTTTTATTTTACTCATTGGGATTGCCTTTGTACGTCTTACTTATATAGATAAGTAATCGTGATTATCAAAAAAACGAAATGGTTGCCTTATTTTATCACTGGATGCTAATTCCTCAATGGCATTAAGCTTTTAACAGAGATAAATTTTTCAAATTGATGATTTTTTGTTTGACGAAGAGTATCCGTAGGATTACTTTGATTAATTGCTGTGTCACTTATGGTGCTAAAAAAAGCATCTTGACTAAAAATAAAACGAACGATCATTTTCACGATAAAAAACTGATAAAAATCGTTGACTCATAGCGCAGTATCCCTATAATGCACCCCATCACGACGGGCGGTTAGCTCAGTTGGTAGAGCATCTCCCTTACAAGGAGGAGGTCGTTGGTTCGAGCCCAATACCGCCCACCATTATTTTTCGTTGTGATAAGTTGTATGATTTAGTGTAATTGGGCGGTTAGCTCAGTTGGTAGAGCATCTCCCTTACAAGGAGGAGGTCGTTGGTTCGAGCCCAATACCGCCCACCAATTACATTAAAGCGTGGTAGTGAGAATTTAGTCATCATGAAGTGGGCGGTTAGCTCAGTTGGTAGAGCATCTCCCTTACAAGGAGGAGGTCGTTGGTTCGAGCCCAATACCGCCCACCACTTCATTCGGTTATTTCGCGCAATATCACACATTTAGGTATGGGTCGTTAGCTCAGTCGGTAGAGCAGTTGACTTTTAATCAATTGGTCGGGCGTTCGAATCGCCCACGACCCACCATTCCTAAAAATACAACATAAAGTAGTGAACATTGTGACGGGTCGTTAGCTCAGTCGGTAGAGCAGTTGACTTTTAATCAATTGGTCGGGCGTTCGAATCGCCCACGACCCACCATTCACAAAGCTACTTACAGATTTACGCAAAATTATTAAATGGGTCGTTAGCTCAGTCGGTAGAGCAGTTGACTTTTAATCAATTGGTCGGGCGTTCGAATCGCCCACGACCCACCATTTAATAATAAAGCGGGCGGTTAGCTCAGTTGGTAGAGCATCTCCCTTACAAGGAGGAGGTCGTTGGTTCGAGCCCAATACCGCCCACCACTTCTTTATTCCTTCGTTATAATTTCTTCTTTGTTCTCCCTAGTACTTCTCAAAAACAAGCAACAATAGTTATTTTGTTTTTAATACCTGTGTTATTGCCGTTTAGTTGCATTCTTTTAAGCCTTAATTGTTTTTTCTATATCTGTTGTTTTATCATCTTGCTCATACATGCCCCGTTCATGACCGCATATCTTTACTCACATGCTTTCCTAATCCTTGTATTGGCATATACCCTATACCCAAGGCAATACTTAGCGGCTTATTTTGTTCCTTTGGTGCTATTCGTTTCTAAGGCTGTTTTAACTTGCTATTGCATTGTGTTTTCTGTGAAAAGTGATCATTAGTCGGTTTCTTTATTACGCTTTTTTACATTCTGTTATGTTTTTATCATTTAAAGTGGAGGCGCTTAAAAAGAAAATCACTCTTCTATTGTTAAGTTAATCATTTGGGATGAGGGGGCTCAGTAGAAAGTATGTATTTATTTTTGAGTGGAGCTCAAATATTGAGCCGAAAATATTAAAAAAATTACTCTAACTGAAAAAGAAAGATCTACTCTCTTTAGGCGTAGAAATAGGCATTTTCAGTTTATTAATAAAATTAAATAACCTCAGAGACACGGTTATAAATTATTTGAGCACTTTTTATGAGCAATATCTCTCATAAAATGAGTAAGTTAAAACATTTTAAATCAGCATTGAAAAATATGTGGCACGCATTTTTTAAGAAAAAATTCAGAAGATTAAAAGATAAAAATAGGGCTTTATAGTTAATACTTCTTACTTTTTATAAACTATAGGATAGCGCTAACAAGAAGAAAGATAAAATATAATGATGTTTTATCTTCTTTATTCTTCTTTTTTAAAGATATGATAGAACGGAATATCTTATTTAACTCCATGATTTAAAATAAATTAATCTTAAAATTTGATATTTATCAATTTTTTTCATCATAATGAACTGGATAGTAAATGATATAAAGCAAAAAACACTTGTTTCATCATTAAGTGATTTGTCCTGAAGTGGTTAATTTCATTTTTTACGAAAAATGGAGAAAATTGTGCATTTAGTAGGAATATAAATTATATAAAAATATTAATGTTTATTTTGCCCTAAGAATAACTCTTATATGGAATAGGTGTGATTACTTAGGACGTAAAAAGATTAATTTTTGTTTTTTTTAACAAAATTAGATCATGCTAAAGGCGATATTTAATAGTTCATCCCCTCGTTAATTTGGCTTAAGATGCGATGATTACACTATTTTTGTAATGCATCAAATACGGGTATTTGAGTGAAAAAGAAAGAATAGTATTTTATGCTCATAAAAAGAATGGTTTTTATGGTAATAAGCATAATCTTCAAATAACTTACTGATAAAACAAAAATATTTATATTCACATTCACCTTTTTTCTATTTCATAAAGAAGATTTTTAATCTAATTGAAAATTAAAATAAGTTATTCATTAATAAAAATTCAAAAAAAATGCGTAATTAAATCTATAATTTTTTATTCTGGAGTAATAAAGAATTGTGGATCTTGAAATATATTTAGTTGAAAGAGTAAGGGTTTATGCTTATATAAATTAATTAACAAATGTTTAAAATGAGATTTATATCCATATTTCAATGTAATGCATGTAATTCATTGAAATTAAAGTGTAATATTGACTTTTTTATAAACTCATCAGATTTCATTGATATTGCTTAAGCTATTTAATAAAAATAAGAAAATCGTTACCTTTATGAGGTTAATTTATTATTTTAAATAAATTAGACTGATATAAGTTGATTTATTTTTACACAATTCAAACAATCGCACTTTAAATTAAGCTTGTAGTAGATAATAATTCTAATTAATGAGTAAAGTTTAAGGGAAAAAAAGCGTAATTTTATAAATAAAATATTTTAAATGCATGAAAATAAAGGAAATATACCATTATCCTAGGTATTCTTTACTAGTGTGAGTAAATCATTGTGCTTGCACTGTCTTTTTTCGACTAGTTGAAAGTGTTTAAATGCGTAGTATATTATTTACATATGATAAGTCATGTTATGAATTGTAATATTTCTTATCTACTAAAAATAATATTTTATTAAAACAAAAAGGTGTCCTCGATAGTATATATTTTTATATATTATTACGCAGGAACACACCATTATAAAATTAGATATCAATCAAAGTGAAAAGCGAGAACAATATTATGAGTAGCAAGTATCCAGTCGCTTATGCAGTTGGACAAAAAATTAAGTCATTAAGAAAATCTCAAGGTTATACTGTATTTCAGTTAGCAAAAGAGATTGATATTAGTGAACAACAGTTATTTCGTTATGAGCGTGGTGTAAACCGTATTGATATTGATTGCTTAGTTAGAGTACTTGAAGTACTAGGCGTTAATATTGGTAGCTTCTTTGAAGAAGTAACAGGTGGAATAGCTCAAGAAACTGAGCGTAATGAACAACATATTCCAGCTCATTTCGATAGCAAGGCTCTTTCTATCTTCTAATAATATTCTTAAATTAGAAAGTAACTCATTTTAGAATAACTAAATTGAGTAAGATAATTCTTATATGTAAGTGTATCTCTCTGGTTAGTTAATAATAAGAATTTTCTTAATAGATGAAATAAAGCCTCTATATGAAACCAATGCCCTTATTAGGGCATTTTACGTATATAGAGAATGAGAATTTTTAATTTTAAGAAAAAAAGAATAATTTTATTACAAATGAACTGAGAATTTCATACTTAGAGAAATATATTCTCGTATTTATTTGTATGAGAAAAAAACAGCTAATTAATACTTGTTTAGAATAAGCTTCCCATAAAATTACCTCTTATATTACCCACCATGATTTCACCTCCTGATAACATTTTTGAAGCTATTAAACGGATAACTTATGCCTTTTATACCAATAAATTTAAAAAGAATGAATTTTAATATGATAAAGACAAAATGTGTGCGTTGGAGGAAATACGTTATTAGATCAAAATTTAAGTATTTATCATTAAATGACTATCTATGGATAATAGTAGTTAATATCACATTGGGATGGACTATTGTTGCCTCTTCGCTGTGAATATGAAGAGACGGTAACAGTTAGTCTTTGAGAGGTTTAAACATTAATGTGACAGCAGGACTTAATCCATTTTCGGTATGATTTGATCCACCAGCACGATAAGCTGTTTGATAACCAATTGCTGCACTCATTTGCCAATCTTCATGATACCTATCGCAAATGCAATGTATATCATTGCATAAATATTTATATAGCGAAAGTGGGCGCCGACTATACACCGAATAACATGTAAATAAAATGATATATTTGCTAATAATAAAACTATAAAATTATTTCTGAATTAAGATCAAAAAAATGCCCGTTCAAACGGGCATTTTAGGAAATGAAACGTAACAGAAGGAATATTGAGAAATTAATGCTCTGTTTTTTCTGCTATGGAACCATGATCATCATGTTTCTGGTGACGGTGATGACCATCGATCATGCTACGGAATGTTTGAGTGAAAGTATCACCCAGTGTGCATAAGTAGAAGTGTGCACAAATAAACATTAATGCCACTATTCCTAATACTAAGTGTGCTTTTAGCATCCAATAGCCATAACCGAGGACTTCAGGATATAAACATAATAATCCAGTAACAAGTAACAGTGGCACTAAACCAAACATCACACCTAAGTAAGCGAGTTGCTGAAGTGGGTTAAATTTATCAGTTTCAGTTGCTGCGAAAGGATGTGGTTCACCTTTCATTATACCGTAAAGATAAAAGCGAGCTTGTTTGATACAACGACCAATTAATCCGCTAAATCTTACTTTGTAATGCACACCGTTACTGGTTGTTAGATTGATAAAAATAAAACCAATCCAGAACGCGATAAGTACAAAACCACAGATCTTATGTAATAGCACCATTGAAGTGACATTTCCGATAGAGAAATGCCCTAAAAATCCGCTTAATAGTAATAGGATAAACAGTAAAGCATTACCCCAGTGCCAAAAACGAATTGCTTTAGAATATAAATAAACTCGCTCTTCTTCATAATGACCAGAGTGTTTTGGTGCAAGGGCATAGCGTAGTAAGCCATGAATAACTAATACTGCTATCATAGCAACGATTAATAAACCAGCTGCCATTAACCATACAGGCCAATAATCTGGCGTATAATGGAGTTCTGCTCCCCAGATACTAGTCATGCTTTATCTCCCTGATGGATTTCTTTACGACGGAATAAACTTGGTTTTCCGACATTATCTAATTGGTATTGATAAACGGATTTTTGTTTGATCCAAGCCTGAATTTCAGGTGAGTCGATGCGACCAAAAGCAAGTGCATCTGTTGGGCATACTGATACACATGCAGGTAATTCACCCTCAGCTAATCGAGTATCAGAACAGAAGTTGCATTTGTCTGCGATATGCGTCATTGGATTGATATAACGAACATGGTAAGGACAAGCACCAACACAGTAATCACAGCCGATACACAGCTCTTTTTTCACCTGAACGATACCATTCTCATCAATAAAAGAGGCACCAGTAGGACAAACAGAAACACAAGGTGCATCCTCACAATGCTGGCAAGAAACACGGAAAAATTGGTAATGTGGGTTACCCGCTTCGTCGTCATGAGGACCTTGAATTTGGACTTGAAGTCGGCTAAATCCTTCTGGAATGTCATTGATGACTTTACACGCAACAGTACAAGCTTGGCAGCCAATACAACGTTTCTCATCATGTAACATGACAAATTGTTTATCATTATTGTTCATCGTTATTTTTTTCCTTAAGCCCGACTAATTCTGACACCTGATGTATGCACATCAGTACCTGATACAGGACTAATTTCATGAGGTAATAAGTTGCCACAGTGAACGCCTGTTGTAGTCGCTGCTGTTTTCGCACCTGCTTTTGCACCTGATCCCATATAAACAAATACGGTGTCAGGGCGAATGCCTTCAGTGATCAAAGCATGTGCTTTTTCTTTGCCTATACTGTTTTCCAGAATGATTTCATCACCATGTTTAATTCCATGATTTTTAGCTGTTTCAGGGTGTAGCCAAACTGGGTTTTCCCACATTAATTCAGCTAATAATGGTACGTATTGTGTTGCACCATTAGTATGAACGGCGACTTTACCTTGGATAAAATAAAGCTCGTCTTTTTCTTTTAATGGGAAGTTGTGGAAGCGTGGAATACCATAGTTTTCTAAACGGCTTTCTAATTCTTCAGAGTAAATTTCAATTAAGCCACTTGGTGATTTAAATGAGAGGGCTTTTTCCATCATATCATTGTCATCAACATGCTTAATCGCATCAGGATATTGTTCTACGAACGCTTTAACATAGGTAGGTTCACGTAATAGCAATGGAATACCATAAGATAAATAGCCTTTTTTATGGATTTCTTTATACAGTGCTTCATCGCCATTAACTTGATACAACTGACGAACTCCCATATTTTCCCAAGGAAAATATTGGCTTAGACCTAATTTTTTACCTAGTTCCATCCAAATTAACCAGCTTGGTTTTGTATCGCCAATAGGTTCAACAACTTGCTGGCGTAAGGCATAAGCAGGATTTAGCCCTGAAACATCAGAAATCTCTTCATCACGCTCTAAATAAGTGGTTTCAGGTAACAGATAATCTGCATAAGCAGCACTTTCACTTAAATACACATCACAGCTAACAATTAAATCTAATTTCTGTGCTGCTTTTTCCAACTCTGGACGACAACTGACCGTTTGGAATGGATTATGACGAGACATAATCCATGCTCTTGTTTGATACGGCACACCATCTAAAGTTGAATCAATAATGGACTGAACAATACCACCACCTTTATTGATGTATTTGAACTGAGGTGCTGTTGCATCAATGCGTTTTGCGGTAATTTCAGGCATACCTTTAACGCTTGGTTTCGCTAATTCAGGAGCAACATTAATGCCTGCTAATTTATTATATTTTGAAGCTGCTTTTTTCTGATACATACCGCCTTCACGTTCAATATTGCCGAGTAAGGCATTGAGGGTGAAGATCATTCTGCGCATATTGATTTCTTCTTTATTAAAGGTTGCGCGGTGACCAGGCATAATCAGTGCATGAGGTGCTTTTGCTGCTATTTCGCGTGTGATACGAACAATATCTTCAGCGGGAACATCAGAATGTGCTTGAGCCCATTCAGGTGTTGTATCTTGTAAAACGTCTTTTAATTGTGGGAAGCCAACGGTAAATTTCTCAATAAAATCTTTATCGTAAAGATCTTCTTTAATAAGAATATGGCTCATTGCCATTAAAACAGGTAAATCCCCGCCAGGGCGGATTGCGAACCACTCATCTGCTTTACTTGAAACGACAGATAAACGAGGATCAAAACTGACTAGTTTTGCACCACGCTCTTGGGCGCTCATTAGTTCGTGTGTTTCAGAGACTTCAATACCTTCATAAAGGTTATGACCGAAAGAGATAATATACTTAGAATTTGCTAAATCCATCGCAAGATCGCCACCCATCATCACTGATGCTGCAATGGCTTTACCCGCAGGGCAAGTCGATGCGTGTGTAAACGTGTTCGGTGAACCAAATGCGGCTGCCAAATGGAAAAGGTGAGAAGAGAGTGAACCTGATTTAGATGAAAAAGAGATACTTTCTGCACCATAATTTTGTTTTATGGCATTCATTTTTTCTGCAATTTCTTGATAAGCTTGTTCCCAGCTTATTACTTCCCATTCACCAGCACCTCTAGGGCCTTTGTGTTTCATGGGTTTGACAATCCGATTTGGATCATTAACTAGGCTAACGCCACTTCCACCTCTTGCACAAACTCGGCTACTTTGGTGTTCCGCATTTCTATTTCCTTGGATAAAAACGGTCTTGTTGTTAACAACCTGAGCTTCTATCGGACAACGATAAGAACACATTTCACACAGGCTAGGTGTTAATTTTGACTGACCCTTAAGAGAATCTACAGGATTAAATGCAAGTGCACCTGGTGGTAAACTACTCACGGTACAACCCACACATCCTATTCCCATCCCCTTAATAAAAGAACGACGACTAATACTCATATAACCTCCAGTTTCTTCTTATAGCTAAATATTATATACAGACAGTTAAATAAATATTTGAAGGCGTCTCCATTTTATTAATTCATAAGTGATGACTTGGTTGTAAATAATAAATAATAGAGAATAAGACGTTAATAAATGTCACTAAATAATTTAACTAAAATAGACAAAATCAAATGATAATTATTTTCTTCCATTGGATACTATTATAAAAGTTTGGAGAAGAAATAGGAGATTTTAAGGGATATAACAGTTGTAGATTGTTCTTTTAAATTCACTAGCTTATATTATCAATCTGTTTTATTAAAGTGTATTTAAAATATATGATTAATAATAATTAAAATTTGACAAAAAAGCCTATCGATATATAATTATTTATATATCGAAAATTCGTTATATTGTAATTAATTTGTTATTTAAAAATCAGAATAAATAATATTTTTTATTTTGTTTAAATCCAGTTTCTTCTTAAATTATTTTCTTTTGAAAAACAGCTAACTTATTATTTTGATGATAAATACAAATAAAAAAGAAAAATAAATTGGTGATTAATAATACAAAAAAGGCTCAGTAAAACGTGAACAAACTGATGCTAAATACGAGACAATTTATAAATTATTGTTCATTATGTTTAAATATTAATTAATGATATTAATAGTTATGGAACTGTATCGTGATTGTCAAAAAGAGATATTTTTTGTTTTATGTGTCTTAATATCATTAATGCTAAGTGAAGGTGCGTAGGAAAAAGATAAGGTGAAATGTTAAAAAATGGCGATTTTTTGAACACTCAAAACCACCATTTGCCACTATTTTATGTGTAGCCATTATTGTTTTTTTCGTTGTTTATTGCCTTTGTCTCTTCATAGAAGAAAGGATTTAAAACAGCATGACAATCAAAACAAGACTCAGTAACAGAGGATAGACTCTTGCATGCCATTTGTCGGGAATACGAGATAAAAAGCGTTCAGAGATCTTCAAGCCAACCCAAGTGCTACAAATCAGAATAAGTGCAGCTTTTAGCCAAATATAACCAATAAAACCAGATTCACTATTTAAAGGTGACGTAAAAGAGAGGGCGACATAAGTGAATGTTGCAGTGAGTGCTAAAGGTAAGGTTAATGCATTGGCGATTGCTGCTGATTGTGCCATTGGTGTTCCTCTACGGCGCAATAAAGGTACTGTCATCACACTTCCACCAACCCCTAGAAAAGTGGCAATAATACCAATTACTGTACCATTAATGCTTTCTTTTGCTTTGGTCACTTTTTTTGAGTTGTGAGTAGGAGCCATAAAACCGGGGCGAAAATAGCAGTCTAATATAGTGACAAAAAGATAACCAATAAAGATCCATTTGATCCACACACCTTCAACTGTTAAGGCGAGAAGAGCACCTAAGATCCCACCAAAAGCGATACCAATAAACAAAATGGACATGATATTCCAATCAAGCCTTTTGGCCTTATGGTGTTTAATGGTTGTGACTGTCGCAGAAAACAACATAATTAATGCAGAGGTAGCAACTGCGATTTGCATAGCATGTTCAGCAGGTAAACTGTCTATTCCCCAGAGTGTAAGAATAAGTGTATAGAGTAAGGGAACAGTGACAAAGCCACCGCCAAAGCCAAATAACCATGTTGTGATGCCTGAAATTAAACCAAAAGAAATCAGCCAGAGTGTCATTTCAAATCTCCTGTTGAGTCAGGAGATTAACAATATAGAATAAAATGATGGCTTACCCACGCGATAATGACAAGTTTATACGAATTTAGGACAATTTAAATATTATGCGTAATATCGATATCAACAGTGTGGATAACCTTCCTCGTGATATTTTAGCATTAGGCTCTGATTATCCTTATGACACATTACTTGAAGCTCACCATCATCGACGAGCTCAATTTTTATATGCCCCTAATGGGGTAATGAAAGTTAAAACAGAAGATGGTCAATGGATTGTATTACCTTACAGTGGCGTGTGGATCCCAGCAGAAAAGGTACATCAAGTGCTGATGTTGGGGAGTAGTACTTATAGTCTCTATATTGAGCCTAATAAAATTCCTCGTCACTCAGAATATTGTGAGGTTTTACAAGTTTCCCCTCTGCTTCATCAGCTATTACTTTCGGCCAATGAACTTCCTTTACTTTATGATTTAGGTGGACGAGATAGTGCATTATTGACTTTGCTTTGTCATGAATTAGCTCATGCTAAGCCATTGCCTTATTTTACACCATTACCGCAACATGCTTTATTAGATGAATTGTGTACTGAATTTATGTCACAACCTAATATTCGCACGACACCAGAAATGTGGGCTGAAAAATTAAATAAGAGCCTACGTACTTTTACCCGTCTTTTTCATAAAGAAACGGGTCTTTCTTTTCGAGACTGGCGTCAAAAAGCGTGTTTAATGTATGCGTTAACCGCTTTAAAGAGAGGTGATTCAGTTACTGAAGTTGCTTTAGAACTGGGTTATGAAAATCCGAGCGCCTTTAGTGCGATGTTTAATAAAGAGATGGGATATTCACCGAAATTGTTTTTAAAACAACTGAAAGAGTTTTAATAGAACAGACATATATAAGAACAAACCATAATCATTGATGCTGATATTTATCAGATGGTTTTTAAGCCAAATTACATTGTTCAAACAAATTACATTGTTCAAAAAAGAAACAAAAAAATTCCTTCCAATATCAGTGCGTTAAAACTTGATTAATAGAGAGTGAGGGGGGTAGAATATAGCCCGTCCATCAGTTGTACTTAATTTTATTACGTATGTTCCCTTAGTTAAATGGATATAACAAGCCCCTCCTAAGGGCTAGTTACAGGTTCGATTCCTGTAGGGAACGCCATCTATTACCCATCCTGTAAATTTAAATATTATTCCTAGAGCAGTGTTTATCAGTTCACGCTATTATCACCCTTGTTTTACTTCTTCGTTCAATCACCAATAATAAATTTAGGTTTTTATATGGACATAAAATCAATTAATGATATCCGATATCTGAAATTTTTATTTATTACTTATTTTTTCTACTAGCGGGGTGTAACTCTAGGCTAATTACTTAGTGGTGGTAATTGATTGTATTTAAGAACTCTCCTGATGAGCGTTTTTTTTATTTAAATTCCTTATCTGGCTTAAAGATAAGGAGAGGAAAATTTTCACTACTGAAGAATTGGAACAATATACCCAATTGCTAACGCAATTAATAACCAATGCAGACCAAGCTATTACTGACGAAAATCTTGAGTATTTAGTGAATTTTTATACTAAAAATGGCACGTTAGTGGTTAAAGATGATTTTCATATTTCTGGTAAGCCCTCACTAAAAAAGCATTTTTCATACCTAGCTCCAGAAGAGCTATTAGCGATAAAAGAATATAATTAAATCACACCATGTATTTGTATATTAGCCTAATAATATTGGGCTAATATTTTAAATCAGCTCGATAAGGTAATCACAAAACCCGAATTATCTTATAAGATCAAAACCTAATAAAAGTACCACTTATCATGCATTGACAGTATTATGTGTAGAGTTTATGAATATGCGAACTATGATGCTGCTCATCATAAGATAATTAGCGGAGAACATTATGAAGTATCGCCTGTGCGGTGTTGCTCTTTCAGTCGCCTTACTTTCAGGATGTGCAAGTACCCCTAATAATGGGGAGGGGCGCTCTGACCCATTAGAAGGGTTTAACCGCCAGATGTTTGATTTTAACTACTATGTTTTAGACCCCTATATCTTACGTCCAGTTGCCGTTGTTTGGCGTGATTATGTGCCACCACCAGCAAGAAATGGCTTATCTAACTTTTTAGGTAATTTAGAAGAGCCTGCAAGTATGGTAAACAGCGTATTGCGTGGTGACTTTGAAAAAGGTGCAAAACATTTTGGTCGTTTCTGGATTAATACCGTTTTTGGTATGGGCGGTTTAATAGATGTTGCTGGCATGTCTAAAGAGACGATGGAAAAAGAAGTCCCAATGCGATTTGGTAGCACATTAGGGCATTATGGTATGGATTATGGCCCTTATGTTGTTGTTCCGGGCTATGGTAGCTTTACTGTCCGTGAAGAAGGTGGTGATTGGGCTGATTTAACGTATCCTATGCTGAGCTATTTAACATTTTGGATGTCGGCGGGTAAATGGGCATTAGAAGGCATTGAAACACGAGCACAATTGCTCGACTCTGATGCAATTTTACAAAACTCGTCTGATCCTTATCTAATGATGCGTGAAGCCTATTTCCAAAGTAATGACTTCCAAGCGGGTACAGTAAAAGAAAACCCTAATGCGAAAGCCATCGAAGATGACTTAGATTCCATTGACTAACCTTTGCTGTTAGTTTTATGTATAAATAAAAAAATGGTCTTAAAAAAGACCATTTTTTGTATAAAAATACAGTGGAAATTAAAAACGGTAGTTAAAGTTCATACCGTATAACCATGCTTTACCTGATGATTCAAATTCATAAGCAGGCAATGGTAAATCTTCAGATAATTTCTCTTTGATTGTGACTTTTTTACCGTGCATATACGCTAAGCCCACATCAACAGACATATCTTTATTAAATGCGTAAGTTGTACCAGCACTTAACCAGAAGCGATCTTGGTCTGGAATGGAAATAGAACGTTTATCAGCGGGAACTGGGCTATCATCAAAGGCAATACCGGTACGGAATGTCCAGTTATCATCGTGATAATAGGTTGTACCTAAAGCCACACGCCATGCATCACGGAAGCCTTCTTCTTTCTTAAACAGTTGTTGACCATCGCTCTTACGTGTTGCTCTTAACTCTTCAAACGCACTCCAACTGGTGTAAGCGAAGTTATAGTGAACAGCCCATTTTGGTGCAACACGGTGATAGGCCGCAAATTCCCAAATTTCAGGTAGGTTAAGATCCAGCTTACCTTTAATGGTTTCTCCGTTAGTGCCGACAATTCCCATTCCTTCGAGTTGTGGAATAGAGCGCAAATCACTTTGATATTCACCGTCTTTAAATTTCACTTTTACTTTAGAGCGATAAGTGAAGCTAATGCGGTTACCTTCATCAAATTCGTATAATAGACCTGCGTTCCAGCCAAAGCCCCATGCATCACCTTTTAACTGAGCAAAGCGATCGCTAGGAGATAAGCTTGATAAATAACCACCTAATTGTTCCATGCCAGGCTTTTGAGATAATGCGCCACCTAACACTTTACCCGCTTCACCAACATGACGAGTAATTTCCGCATCAGCGTAAAGAGCATTTAACCCTAAACCTACACTAAATTGGTTATTTACACGGTAACCTGCACTTAAGTTTAAGTTCATGGTTTTCAGATCAGTTTTACCGCCGATAAGTCCTGCAGGATAATCGTTAGGGAAATCTGTCGCTAAACCAAAGTTTGTTGTACCTGATGCGCCAATGGCCCATTTATCATTGATGGGTGCTACAAAGTGGATATTAGGTACTAATGCACTTGGTGCGATATCTTTTGCAGTGGTATCAGTACCTGTAAGAGGTGATTTACCTTTAACATCAACGCCTGGGTTAATGAGAATAGCACCGACAGAAAATTCGGGGCGATCAAACATAGTCAGTGCAGCTGGGTTTCGGCTACCTACGCTTGCGTCATCGGCAATAACGCCTTCCCCTGAAAATGCACGCCCTAGTGCTGAAGTTGAATATTCATTTAACTGAAAACCGGCAGCGCCTGCTTGAGAGGAGATTGCTCCTACAATGGCAGCTAGTGCTGTGCGAGTAAACAGGTTTTTACGGTTCATGACCTAAACCCTCATAATTTTTTTAAGTTAGTAACTTCTGATTAGAAGCGCTGGATTTTAGGTGCGGTTGTCGTTATGACAAATCAGACCAGTTGATTAAGTATAAAGTTGATCACCCTAAATGTTGCAAGTATGTTTTACAAATATTTCCATTTTGATTCAATAATTGGGATTTGGTTAACATATTTTTCACAAAATATCCCAATAAAGATGTTTTTGATTGTTAAATAAACAGAAAAATCAATTATTTTTGTAAAATTGTAATAAAATTTGAGCTAAAGCAGTTTATTTTATTTTTTTATGATTATGATAGATAATTAACATTTCTTTCGTTGGGAGACTAAAATGGCAGACGCAATTAATCGTTGTAGTGCAGAAGAAACCGCTGCTTGCTGTTGTGTAGATGTGGGTACTATTATTGACAATAAGAATTGCACAGCGTCATATCAGCATGTCTTCGCTGATAAAGTACAGGCGCAAGCAATGTTAGATCAACTTAGTGCAAAAGCACAATCTATCGCTTCAGAGCCTTGCAAAATTAATCAACAATTTGCTGATGTTGATGGTGGTGTTCAACTAACCGCTGATTTTACATTCTCTTGTGAAGCAGAAAACCTAATTTTCCAGCTGGGATTACGTTAATCCTCTGAAATTAATAGATTTAAGGCTGTTGAAATTCAACAGCCTTTTTTATCTCTCTCGATCACACCATTATCTTTTCTATCATTATTGTTAAGTTTCAGACATTTCATCGAAATATTGAGCGCTAACTCCCACTTCTCGTAAAATGACGTTTCTGAAAAGTGAAATTTTTGTTAACACTATTATCAGGTCAGACCTCTTTGGTGTTAGGAAATCATTTTGTCAGGAGCCGTTATGAAGTCATCAACGAACAGTGCTATGAAAGATCGCATCGCCATTGTCAGCGGGCTACGTTTACCTTTTGCTAAACAAGCGACTGCGTATCGAGGAATACCTGCGGTTGAATTAGGGCGTTCAGTGGTTCAAGAATTAGTGACTCGCAATGAAATTCCTCCCGAAATTATTGATCAACTTGTTTTCGGACAAGTGGTTCAAATGCCAGAAGCACCTAATATTGCTAGAGAAATAGTGCTCGGTGCAGGATTAAGTGTAAAAACTGATGCTTATAGTGTAACAAGAGCATGTGCAACAAGCTTTCAGGCGATTGCTAATGTTGCTGAAAGTATGATGGCAGGACATGTCTCTGTCGGTATTGCTGGTGGCGCAGATTCGTCTTCAGTTTTGCCTATTGGTGTTAGTAAAAAGCTTGCAGATGTTTTATTAAGTCTTAATAAGGCTAAATCATTAGGTCAACGATTAAGTTATTTAAGCCAATTACGATTTCGAGATTTGCTCCCTGTAGCGCCTGCCGTTGCTGAGTATTCAACAGGATTACGCATGGGAGACACCGCAGAGCAAATGGCAAAGACTTATCATATTTCTAGAGTTGCTCAAGATGAATTAGCACATCGTTCCCATCAATTAGCAACTAAAGCATGGGAGATGGGAAAACTAAATGATGAAGTGATGACCGCTTTTTTTCCGCCTTACAAAGAAGGTTTCCATCAAGATAATAATATCCGTAAAAACTCTGTTCTTGATTCTTACGCCAAACTAAAACCGGCATTTGATCGTCGACATGGTAGTGTCACCGCCGCAAACAGTACGCCATTAACGGATGGCGCAGCCGCGGTATTAATGATGAAAGAATCTGTTGCTAAAAGTCTTGGTTATCAACCTTTAGGTTATTTACGCAGTTATGCTTTTACAGCGACAGATGTCTGGAAAGATATGCTATTGGGGCCATCATATGCCACACCACTTGCGCTTTCTCGCGCAGGTCTTGCATTGAGTGATCTAACGTTAATTGATATGCATGAAGCTTTTGCCGCACAAACACTCAGTAATTTGACGCTGTTTGCCAGTGAACGGTTTGCTAAAGAGCAACTAGGATTATCCAAGGCGATTGGAGAAGTGGATATGGATAAATTTAATGTACTAGGCGGTTCTATTGCTTATGGACATCCCTTTGCTGCGACTGGCGCAAGAATGGTCACACAGACACTACATGAGCTTAAACGTCGAGGTGGAGGTTTTGGGTTAACCACTGCTTGTGCTGCGGGTGGATTGGGTGCAGCGATGATTTTGGAGGTGGAATAATGGAACAACAAACAACACTAGAAAAATCATCTGTTTTTCAGTTCTCAGTTCGTAATGACAAAGTGGGTGTTATCAGCATCGATGTTGTTGGTGAAAAAGTAAACACGCTAAAAGCAGAGTTTGTGCAGCAATTTCAAGATGTTTTAAGGCAAGCTCAGCAACATTCTGGTGTAAAAGGATTAATTATCACCTCAGGTAAAACAGACAGTTTTATTGCGGGTGCGGATATCTCCATGATTGCGGGTTGTAAAACTAAAGAAGAGGCGAGTGCATTAGCAAAAGCAGGACAGGATCTTTTTACTCAACTTGAAAACTACCCATTGCCAGTTGTGGCCGCTATTAATGGCGCATGCCTTGGCGGAGGGCTTGAATTGGCCTTAGCCTGTCATGGGAGAATTTGTTCTGATAATAGCAAAACGCGTTTAGGGCTTCCTGAAGTGCAACTTGGATTGCTGCCTGGCTCCGGTGGTACTCAACGCTTACCACGTCTTATTGGTGTGACATCTGCGTTAGATATGATCTTAACGGGGAGACAAGTTAATGCGAAGAGAGCCTTAAAATTAGGTCTTGTAAATGATGTTGTCTCACAAGATATTCTATTAGAAGTTGCTGCTAAATGGATTTTATTGGGTAAAAAAGAACAGAAAAAACATTCAGTGATGGATCGTTTTTGGGCCAATACAACGTTAGGTAGAAATATTCTTTTTGGGCAAGCGAAAAAACGTACATTGGCAAAGACAAAAGGCCACTATCCAGCAGCAGAGCGTATTCTTCATGTTATAGAACGTGGTCTTGAAAAAGATATTCAAGCAGGGTTTAAAGAAGAGGCAAATGCGTTTGGTGAACTTGCTATGACGCCAGTTTCATCTGCATTAAGACATCTCTTTTTTGCTTCTACGGCACTTAAGAATGAGACAGGATCATCCGAAAAACCAGATAATTTGCATCATATCGGTATTTTAGGTGGTGGATTAATGGGTGGTGGTATTGCCTTTGTCACGGCGACAAAAGGTAATTTACCAGCAAGAATTAAAGATATCAGTGATAAGGGAATTGCTCAGGCACTTAATTATAGTTGGAAAGCGCTTTCAGCCAAAGTGAGTAAAAAAAGATTATCTGCACGTGAACGTCAGCGCCAAATGGGGCTGCTCTCGGGCTCCTTGGATTACAGCGGTTTCCATCAATCAAATATTATTGTTGAAGCTGTTTTTGAAGATCTTGCTTTAAAACAGAAGATGGTCGCAGATATTGAAGGCGTGGGGAAAGGTAAAATTATTTTTGCTTCAAATACCTCTTCGCTTCCTATTCATAAAATTGCAGAAACAGCAAAATACCCAGAAAAAGTGATCGGGCTTCACTATTTTAGTCCAGTAGAAAAAATGCCTTTGGTTGAAGTTATTCCACATGAAAATACGGATGAAAAAACGATTGCTACAACGGTAGCTTTTGCTAAAAAACAGGGCAAAGTTGCAATAGTTGTTGGTGATAAACCTGGATTCTACGTCAACCGTATCCTTGCTCCTTATATCAGCGAAGCATTGACATGCTTAGTACAGGGGGAGCCTATTGAGAATATTGATAAAGCACTTGTCCAGTTTGGTTTCCCTGTAGGACCTATTCAGTTATTGGATGAAGTGGGTATTGATATTGGCACAAAAATAACACCAATATTAGTGAATGCATTTGGTGAAAGATTTGCCTCTCCTCCTGCTGTGGATGCCATTATTGCTGATGATAGAAAAGGTCGTAAAAATGGACGAGGTTTTTATCTTTATGCAAAACATGCATTACCTTTCTCATTCAGTAAAAATAAAAAACAACCTGATCCAGCCATATATCGACTATTACAAATTAAGCCTAAAAACCAATTGTCTTCCTCTGAAATTACGGAACGCTGTTTATTATTAATGTTAAATGAAGCGGTTCGTTGTTTAGATGAGAATATTATAAAGCAACCACGAGATGGTGATATTGGTGCTGTATTTGGTATCGGTTTTCCTCCTTTTTTTGGTGGCCCATTCCGTTATATGGACAGTATGGGAACAACAAAGGTGGAAGAAAAACTTAACCAACTTGCCGATAAATATGGAGAAAAATATCGCCCTTGTGAGCGTTTAGTGGAAATGGCTAAACGAAATGAACGTTTTTACGATTAATATCATCTCTTTACCATTGCTTTTTCCTTTTGTGACATTTGTTTTGATTGAGGCGCTTAGGCGCCTTTTTTCTTGTACTCTTTGCGTCAGATTAATAATTGGTGAATTTTTAATGGAAAAAGAGGTCGAAAGTGTTAATTATAGCCAGATATGGCAAAATAGTTATTTGAAAATAAATTTAAAAACAAAGCTTTTTAAAATAAAATTCTGAAAATGATGTTAATTTGTAAACCAAGGGCATGACCTTAAAAAGATTAATAATGCTATTGCAATTAGGGTATTAACGATTTTATATGGGAACATATTGATTTAAAATGAATTAAATTAAGTATCTTACAAGTGTAAATACCAGTAATTACAAAAATAAAATAGGTTTAATAATTTACTATGCAAATTTTTATTATGCGCCACGGAGAAGCGGCTCTTGATGCTGCTAGCGATGCACTAAGACCACTGACTGAACGTGGGAAAAGTGAATCAATAAAAATGGCTGAATGGATGACAACGCAGGGACATACAATCGATTATGTTTTAGTTAGTCCTTATTTACGTGCTCAACAGACATTGGATGCCGTAAAAGCAGATTTAGCGCTACCTAGTAAAATAGAAATAGATGATGGGCTTATCCCCGGTGGTAATCCTTCACATGTTGCACATTACTTACGTGCCTTGGGAGATACAGGATATAAAAATATTCTTGTTATTTCTCACTTACCTTTAGTTGGCTATGTTGTCGCTGAACTCTGCCCAGCTGTGTGTGCTCCTATGTTTTCAACATCAACCATTGCTTGTGTTGATTTTGACTTATCAAAAGGAGCAGGGGAGTTGCTATGGCAAGTGTCACCCTCAACATTGAAATGAAATTTAAATCAATTATCTAAGAAAGTAATTAACACCTTATTTCACCTGATAGGTGATTTAAGGGTTAATGCGATAGAATTTTTGGGGTTTAGCGGCGAGCGATATCGTCGTTTTCCACTAAGACTAATAATGCAGCATCGCCTCCCCATTCTTTTGGGGCTTGATGAAAAGCGATTACATCAGGGTGTTGTGCTAACCAAAGTGGCGTTTGTTGTTTTAAAATATGTTTGCCATGACCATGCATAATACAGGCACAATAAACATGCTCTCGTCTACATGCCGCAATTAATGCGCCAATCTCTTGTTTTGCAATTAGTTGTGTTAATCCATGCAAATCTAGAAAAAACTCAGGTACATAATCACCACGACGTAGTTTTTTTAATTCATAAGCATTAGCGCCTTCTCTTAAATAGCGCATGGGGCCTTCTGTGGCTAAGTTAGGTTGAAATTCATCTGAAAAATAATAAGAGGCGTCAACTTGCTCTTGTTGTAAACGTTCAACAGCGTAGTGTGTCACTTTTTTACGTTTTGGTGAATGAAGTATTTTATCTTGAGCTAATTTCTTAGTGCCTTTTATCATCTCCTGAAATAACTCAATTTCAGAAGGTGGCAATGAAAATTTTTTATTCATTTTTTACGATTCTTCATAGTGTTACTGTCTTTATCAGGCAATAGTACATGAAATAGTGTTAGAGATAAAAAATATAGACTATAAATTTAGCATAAAAAAAGGCAGGGAATTTACCCTGCCGAAATAGTCACATAGTTAGCAAATATAGGCTGGTTAACAAGTTGCTCTACTCATGATATCTGTGGAACATAAAACGTTGTTATATCTTCAGGTTGCGATAAAAAACGATAAATTGATATCAAAAATAGTCTTTAAAATTAGCTATTTGCTTTAAAATGACTGCATATCGAATGAAAAAAATCTATAGGCGCATTTAGTACACAGTTAATTCTTTCATGTTTTAAGTATGGTTCAATTTCATTAACTTGCTAATAAAAGTTAAATTAAAAGTATAAAACACTAATTTTTATTTATGGGTAGATCGTAAATTTTGCTTTTAATTAGCTGATTGAAGTTTAAAACCATAGTAAGTGTGTGGTTATGGTAAAGAGAATAATAATGTAGTGATGTTTTTTTATGGTTTCCCGCTGATTTATCGCCATCTTCATGGCAAACTACAGACTTTCTATTTCTTCAGAGGACAACAGTTTTGGATATAACACTAAAAGAGGAAGCGGTTGCTGATCTAAGCACTATCCTAGATATGTTACGTTGGGCTATGAGTCAGTTTAATTCATCTGATATTTATTATGGTCATGGCACAGATAACGCGTGGGATGAAGCATTACAGCTTGTATTACCAACCATTGCACTTCCTTTAGATATTCCAGATGCACTGTTATCAACCAAGTTAACAACTTCTGAAAAGATGGAAATCATTACGCTTATCGAAAGCCGAATTGAGCAAAAAATTCCAGTCCCTTATTTAACTCATAGCGCTTGGTTCTGCGGTCACGAATTTTATGTTGATGAACGTGTGCTTATCCCTCGCTCTCCTATTGGTGAATTAATCAATAACCATTTTGATGGTTTAATTCAGCAAGAGCCAACACGCATTCTCGACTTATGTACGGGAAGTGGCTGTATTGCGATTGCTTGTGCTCATGAGTTTGAAGATGCTGAAGTCGATGCGGTTGATATTTCTGAAGATGCTCTGGAAGTGGCTGAATTTAACATTGAAAATCATGGTTTAGTGCATCGTGTTTATCCAATGCAATCAGATCTATTTAACGCTATTGTTCCAACGCCTTACGATATTATTGTGACAAATCCTCCGTATGTCGACGTCGAAGATATGGGGGATTTACCTGATGAATACCAAGTAGAACCTGAATTAGCATTAGCTTCGGGTATTGATGGTCTAGATATTACGAGACAAATCCTACTAAAAGCCCCTGAATATCTGAGTGAAAAAGGTATTTTAGTCTGTGAAGTGGGTAATAGTATGGTTCATCTTATTGAGCAATTCCCAGAAGTTCCATTTACATGGCTTGAGTTTGAAAATGGTGGACTTGGTGTTTTCATGTTGACCCGTGAACAACTTGTTGAACACTCACACTGTTTTATCCAATGATAAACGTTGATGTAACAGCAATGAGACGGTAGATTGTTACTTATTGCAAATAACATATTGATAACATCACACAGTAAAAGATAGGAATAAAGGGATGGCAGGAAACAGTATCGGACAATTATTCAGAGTCACGACTTTTGGTGAGTCTCATGGTATTGCATTAGGTTGCATTGTTGATGGTGTACCTCCTGGATTGCCTTTAACAGAAGCTGACTTACAAGTTGATTTAGATAGACGTAGACCCGGAACATCACGTTATACCACTCAGCGCCGTGAACCTGACCAAGTGCGCATTTTATCAGGTGTATTTAATGGTGTTACAACAGGAACAAGCATTGGTTTACTGATTGAAAACACTGATCAACGTTCTCAAGATTACAGTGAAATCAAAGATGTTTTTCGTCCTGGTCATGCTGATTATACCTACGAGCAAAAATATGGTTTGCGTGATTATCGTGGCGGTGGGCGCTCTTCTGCACGAGAAACCGCAATGCGTGTTGCTGCTGGTGCAATCGCAAAAAAATACCTAAAAGAGAAAATGGGTATTGAAGTAAAAGGCTATCTTTCTCAACTAGGCCCAATTACTTGTGATCTTGTTGATTGGTCTATCGTTGAAACTAACCCGTTTTTCTGCCCAGATCCTTCTCGTTTAGAAGCACTTGATGAATATATGCGTGCGCTTAAAAAAGAAGGTAACTCGATTGGTGCAAAAGTGACTGTGGTTGCAGAGGGGGTGCCAGCAGGATTTGGGGAGCCAGTTTTTGACAGACTAGATGCAGACTTAGCACACGCATTAATGAGTATCAATGCTGTTAAAGGAATTGAAATTGGTGATGGTTTCGGTGTTGTGACATTAAAAGGCACTGAAAATAGAGATGAAATCACTAAGAGTGGTTTCACTAGCAACCATGCAGGTGGCATTTTAGGTGGAATTAGCAGTGGTCAGCCAATTGTTGCTCATATCGCTTTAAAACCAACATCTAGCATTACTATTGCTGGTAAAACGATAAATCGTGATGGCGAAGAAGTCGATATGATAACCAAAGGTCGTCATGATCCTTGTGTGGGAATACGCGCTATTCCGATTGCAGAGGCAATGATGGCAATTGTGTTGCTCGATCATGCATTGCGCCAACGTGGTCAATGTGGTGACGTTGTACCTCCATTAATGCAATGGTAATCATTCTACGTCAATAACGTAGTCGATAAACTGTTGTAAGTTTGATGTTAGCTTTAAAGGTGTGAGCGCCTAATTTTATTATGCTCAGATCGTGTTGCTGTAGCTTTTTTAAATAAATGAGATAAACACAGCAACACGTCCTTCATTCCTAATAATTCGGATAGATAAATGGATTGGCTCTTTTCAGATGGCATCTACCTTCTTCTCTTCTTTGTTGCTTTAATCGCAGGTTTTATTGATTCGATTGCTGGTGGTGGTGGGTTAATCACTATTCCAGCTTTGTTATCTGCTGGGATCCCGCCTGTTCAGGCTCTCGCAACGAATAAACTGCAATCGGTAGGTGGCTCGTTTTCGGCTACGCTCTATTTTATACGTCGAAAAGTTATTGATTTAAAAGCGCAGCGATTTGCAATTTTAATGACTTTTATTGGTGCGGTTTCTGGTGCCATGTTGGTACAGTTTATTAATCCAGAAATCCTTAAACAAGCACTTCCTATTCTTACCATAGCTATTGGTCTCTATTTTCTTCTTACTCCATCAATAGGCGCTCAAGACAGTAAACAACGTATTGGCTACTATACATTTGGTGCAGTGCTTGGTGGTGGTGTCGGTTTTTATGATGGTATTTTTGGACCAGGAACAGGCTCTTTTTTCGCTTTAGGTTATGTCATGTTACTTGGGTATAATCTCTCAAAAGCGACGGCTCATGCTAAGTTACTTAACTTCACCTCTAACTTTGGCTCTTTACTGTTTTTTATTATTGGTGGGCAGGTTATTTGGACTATTGGTTTAGTTATGCTTTGTGGGCAGTTTATTGGTGCTCGCTTAGGTGCAGGTTTAGTATTAACAAAAGGGCAAAAATTAATAAGACCTATGCTGGTCATTATCTCCTTTTTGATGAGCATCAAACTCATACATGACAATCATGGCGATACTATTGCACTTTGGTTTTCTGCTCTTTTTAATTAGGAATAGATGGTTTTTAAATGTCAGCACATCATTATCAACAGTTAATTGATATCTTTAATCAATGTTTTAGCGAAAGTTTCCAAACCCGTTTAGTTAAAGGGGATGATGAGCCGATTTATTTGCCTGCAAATGAAGAGACACCTTATCACCAAATTATTTTTGCTCATGGTTTTTATGCCAGTGCATTACATGAAATATCACATTGGTGTATCGCCGGAGAGGCTCGTCGTCAACAAGTTGATTATGGCTACTGGTATTGCCCAGATGGACGAGATGAAACCACTCAAGGACAGTTTGAAGTTGTAGAAATCAAACCTCAAGCATTGGATTGGTTATTTTGCCAAGCTGCTGGTTATCCTTTTAATGTCAGTTGTGACAATTTAGAAGGTAACTTTGAACCTGACCGCTATGAATTTAGAAATAAAGTTAGAGAACAAGTACTCGCTTATTTACGAGATAAAAACACGCCACCTCGAGCACAGCTATTTATTAATGCGTTACATTTGTTTTACAATACCCCAGAGCTAACGGAAGAGATGTTTCCTTATCAGGAAAATCCTTTAGTTAATTAAGGATTGCGAGAATAACTATCGCCTATCCACTGTGAAGGTTTTACCCAATAGGGTGGAGTCTGAAGTAGTAAGGTTGCTAGAACATACGTATTTATGCTTTGCTAATACAAGGTAAATATAAAAAAGTAGCAACATTATATATTGAGGATAAATAATGCTTTCTGAGTATGAAGCGTACTTATTAGATAAAATTGATAGCCGTGTTGAACATGCCTCTGACGATGAGTTATTTGCAGGCGGGTATTTACAAGGCCATATTACACTGGCTATTGCTGAACTTGAGCAAGAAAATAACACACAGTTAGAAGCGTTAAGAACGCGTGTAGAAGAGAGCATTCAAAAGGCGATAAAAGCAGGCGAGCTTTCACCTCCAGATCAAGCGTTAGTTTTGTCTACATGGCATGATTTAGTTAACTCAATTAATTAATTCGGCATGTCTACTAAGAGAACAACCGGCATAAATCGGTTGTTTTTTTCTTTCTTAAAATCTTATTAAGATCACTGCCTCTAAGTTATATTTAAGATATTTACTGTTGAATTAGATTGGTTTTTATACAAAAATTGATCCTTACTATTTATCAATTGTTTTTATTTGATTTTTCAAAGTCGATGTATCTCTCATTGATTAAGCATAATAGTGCTATCTTTTGTAACTCCTTGCCATTTCTGTAAAATTACTTTTAAATGTTTTTTAGGAATGTTTCTCGGGATGCAAATGATTTGCATAGAATATTTATGATAAGGATAACGATACGATGAAAAATTTCTTTAAAATAGGACTACTGACTAGCGCTGTTTTATTTTTATCTGCTTGTGATCAACTTGATTTAGATAATAAAAAAAATAAGTTTTATTACAGTAATCCAAGTGAAAAAGTCATTAGTTTTAGCGTCGATGGTAAAGAATATCAGGTAGAGCCGGGTAAAAATGGCTACATAACACTATCACCTGGTGAGCATAATTTAAAAGATAGTGCCGGTAATGATGCTCGATTTATGGTTTATGACCATAATAATGGTGGCATATTAAATCCTGATAATTTTATGTATTACACCCTTTCTGAAGTTTATGCAGTTAAGGGAAAAACAGATCAATTTAAACCTGTCGATTACCCAGTTATTATTAATGGCTATGAATTTGAACTTCCAGTGCGTAGTACTAATGCCACATTAATTGATGGTAATGTTTTTCAGTGTACTTATGCCTTAGGCGAGCCATTTCCTAATGAAATTCGCACTCGCAATAAAAATAATGACGGTAGCATAAAAAACAAATGCTTTGATAAACCTGAATTTATTAAATATATTTCAGCGGAATACAGTAAAGATTTAGCTCCGTTTACTCAAGAAGATGAATATAACGATTCTGTTAATTTTGATTTAGACTATATGTTACCGACAGCAGAATTTACTGATCCTGATATTCAAGCTGAAGCAGAAGAGCTAGTTTCATTATTAAATCAAATTCAAGAAAGTGAAGATCCGAAGATCCATAACACATTAAAAGATAAACTTTATAAGGCGACACTCGCTGTCTCTAGCGCGTATGCTAATAGAGCCGTGAAAGACTCTGTAGAAGACAACAAGTATTATAATCAGTTTATGGAAGAGAGTGGTAAATTTCAATCTTATGGCATATTACCTAAAGATTAACGATTTAAAAAATAAGAAATTATTTTAGCTTTAACATAAGCCATCCTACGGGATGGCTTTTTAATAAATTAAGCATAAAAGTATAAAAACACCTGAGCTGGAAAAAGAGATGACAACAACACAAAACGAAATAAAAAATAACGATATTACTCTTCGCCCCACACAAATTGATGATGCAATTAAATTGCCTGCTATCGAGCAATCAGCAGGGCAACTTTTTAGTACTTTAGAAGATTTAAGTTGGATAAGTGAGAGTGGCGTACAAAGTGTTGAAAAACATTTAGCCTTTATTAACCATAAAGGGCATTGGGTTGCGGTTAATAGTGATAATGAACCAGTTGGTTTTATTATGACGATGCCATTACCTGAAAGTTTATTTATTCATGAGTTGTCAGTGAGTGAAGCTTGGCAAAATAGAGGTATTGGTAAATTACTTATTCAAAAAGTAAAAAATGAAGCAAAGGCACATCAATTTAGTGCCGTTACGTTGACGACATTTCGCCATGTTCCTTGGAATGCGCCGTATTATCAACGCTTAGGTTTTTCTATTTTGTCAGAAAGCGAAATTCCTCATTCTTTGCAAGAAATCTTAAATAATGAAGTTGAAAGCGGGGGTTTTGTAAAAGAAACGCGCTGTGCAATGAAATTTGAGGTTTAGTTTTTTTATACAAAGAAACGTTTTTTAGCGAAAAACGCCGTAAACCCTCGGCTAATGCGGGCGGGGAGCAGTCACCATTAAAAGTAGCTACATTTATGGCGTTTGGAGGTATGATATGAGTTATTTGGCTAAAATATTTTCTTTTATTATTAATAATCATTTCAATTAAGTGCTTCAATACTACTTATCACCTTGGCTATTTCACTGCAATCGGTTTTCCTCGTAGTAATGCTCTTACCCAAAAACGATTAGGGTGTAAGGCATTCAATACATCATCTTCAACCGGAAAAGGTTCATCAAAAATTTGGCTTGCCAGAATTTCAGCTGATAAAGGCGCTGAACATAATCCACGAGAGCCCAACGCACTGATAATATAAAGTTGATGATAAGCAGGAGCTAAAGCGGGTGTTTGTCTTCTACGCTTAAATCTATCTAAGTGCGTGTATGCCACGCGCAATTTTTCGAAATCAGGTACTTCGCCTAATAACGGTAGGTGATCGCGAATAGTGCAACGAATCCCAATTCGCGCTTCGTTTCGGCTAAAATCAACTTCTTTAACCCAAGGGGCTTTTGCTAAACACTGTATAAGATGAGCTTGGTTATTTTCTTGCTCTTGAGTCGAAATAGCTAAATCTAATCGATCGCGGCGAAAGCTTGCTCCTACACAATGCAAATTATCTTGGTGATCAACAGGCGTAAAATAGCCATCATAACAAAGTACTGTTTTTAGTTTTGATAATGTCTTTGTTGTTGGAATATGGCTAACTTGACCTCTAACTGCGCTAATGGGTAATTTTGCACTTTGAGTAAAGTCTGTGATTCGGTGTCCATTTGCCAAAATAACGCAATCATATTGTGATTGAAATTGTGTCGCACTCACTCCATCGTGATGAACAATATCTAAGCACCAAGATGCTTTCTGCGCACTTATTTGAGTGACTTGATGATTAAATCGCAACGTTAAACCTAATTGTTCAGCGTATTTTAATGTATTGATCGTGAGCTCAGTCGGTGAAAGCCATCCCGCTTGTGGGTAAAACAATGCATCACAATTAACATCTATTCCGCTGAGTTTATTGATTTTATTTTCATCGAGATAACATGCTATTTGAGCAAAAGGTATAGAATTATCCATAATTCTCTGTGCTTTTTTACGAACTTTCTCGTTATAAATAATCTGTGCGACACCAGACCATTGATGTGAAAAAGGAATACTTGCTTTACTCAAATTGTCATAAGTGCGATGAGCAAATAGAAATGCGGTTGTGAAAAATTGTTCTAGTTCATCGGATTTGCCATTAAGTAAAGGATATAACACACCTTGTCGATTGCCTGAGGCATTAGTTGCAGGTTGTTTATCTTCACAATATAAGGTGACATTGGCGCCTCTTCTTAGGCACGAAAGTGCCGTAAATGTGCTGGCAATACCGCCACCTATAATTGCAATATTCTGTGCTTTGGTTGCACTTGGTCTTGCATAGTAAGGGAGAAACTCAGGGGATGGAGTATGTGGAAAAACACCTGTCAGCATCTCTCTTTTTTGACCAAATCCTTTGATTTTATTTATCTCAAAACCAACATTTTGCAAACCTCGTTTGACGATCCCTGCGGCGGTAAATGTTGCAAATGTGCCGTTTTCTCTCATTGAATCAGCCATCGATTGAAAGAGAGTTTCACTCCACATTTGTGGATTTTTAGAAGGAGCAAAACCATCTAAGAACCATGCATCCACTTTGTTATGTAGCGCTTGGCGTGTTTGGGGTAACAAGGTATTGATATCACCAAACCATAAATCCAATGTGATTGTTCCATCAGCAAGAATAATGCGGTGGCAACCTGCAATGGCTAATGGCCATTGAGAACAAAGCGCTTGTGAATATTTTTCGAGTTCAGGCCAATGGCGATGTGCAGATCGTAAATCACTTTTAGTCAGAGGGAATTTTTCGAAACTTACATAATGAAGGCGTTTTAAACGAGAGTCAGGAGACGTTTGTCTAAATTGCTCGAAAGCTTGCCATAGTGTTAAAAAGTTAAGCCCAGTACCAAATCCTGTTTCTGCGATAACACATTCAGAGCGTACATGTGTACCAAAACGTGATGGAAAATGATTTCCATGTAAGAACACATGTCGAGTTTCTTCTAGACCGTCTTGGTTTGAAAAGTAAATATCGCCAAATTGTTCAGAGATAGGCGTACCAAGTTCATTCCAACTTAAAGACGCAGTATTTATCGGGCTATTATTCACGGAACTGCCTGTATTTCTCGAAAAAATTATCCAACATCTTAGCGCTGTTAGGTAGCTTATGCCAGCCTTAAAGGGGAAAGCGTTTTATTAGGTTATCTGTATTTTTGTAAAAAAGATCCTGATCGGACTTGTTCGGCGTACAACTGTACGCTAAAGTGCTAGTCAGAAATCCCGCAGCTACAACTATTATTGTAAAGAGGTATGAATGAAGCGCGCAGTGATCACGGGTCTGGGTATTGTTTCGAGCATTGGTAATAACCAGAAAGAAGTGCTGGATTCTTTAAAGGAAGGTCGTTCCGGGATAACTTTCTCAGAAGAATTTAAAGAGATGGGGCTTCGTAGCCACATTTGGGGCAACGTTAAGCTTGATACTGAAGGTCTTATTGACCGTAAAATCCGCCGTTTTATGAGCGACGCATCGGTTTATGCCTATTTATCTATGCAAGAGGCGATAGCTGATTCAGGTCTGACAGAAGACCAAGTTTCTAATATTCGTTCTGGCTTAGTCGTTGGCTCTGGTGGTGGTTCTCCACGTAACCAAGTGCAAGGTTCTGATGGCATGAGAGCTAAAGGCCTACGTGGCGTAGGTCCTTATATGGTAACTCGAGCAATGGCATCAGGTGTTTCAGCTTGTTTAGCAACACCTTTCAAAATTAAAGGCGTTAACTATTCAATCAGTTCTGCTTGTTCAACATCAGCACACTGTATTGGCCACGCTGTTGAGCTTATCCAGTTAGGCAAACAAGATGTTGTATTTGCTGGTGGTGGTGAAGAGTTAAGTTGGGAAATGACCTGCGAATTTGACGCAATGGGTGCACTTTCAACTAAATATAACGAAACCCCAACCAAAGCTTCTCGTACTTACGATAAAAATCGTGATGGTTTTGTTATCGCAGGTGGTGGCGGTATTGTGGTTGTTGAAGAATTAGAACACGCATTAGCGCGTGGTGCACACATCTATGGTGAAGTCGTAGGTTATGGTGCAACATCTGACGGTGCAGATATGGTTGCTCCTTCAGGTGAAGGTGCTGTGCGTTGTATGCAAATGGCGATGCAAGGTATTGATAAAGTTGATTATATCAATACACACGGTACTTCAACGCCAGTTGGTGATCTAAAAGAGCTTGAAGCTATCACGGAAGTGTTTGGTTCGCATACTCCAGCTATTTCAGCAACAAAAGCAATGACTGGTCACTCATTAGGTGCTGCTGGTGTGCATGAAGCAATTTATAGCTTACTGATGTTAGAGCATGGGTTTATTGCACCAAGCATTAATATCGAAGAATTAGACGATAAAGCAATGGGGATGAACATCATTACTCAACCAACAGAACAGAAGCTGGAGACTGTAATGTCAAATAGCTTTGGTTTTGGCGGTACAAATGCTTCATTAGTCATGAGTAAATATAAAAAATAGTTAGATATACTTATATTTACTTATTAAAAAAAGCAGGCTTCATTTTAATGGAGTCTGCTTTTTTATTTGAAATTTATTATGAAAAATAATTTATTATTCTAATAAAGATATTTTTCGAATAAAAATCATAAAAAAAAGATTATATAAATAACGTTTAAAAATACCTTTCCTAATAGTTACTCATTTTATTATTCTAATAAAATAGACAAAATTTGTTAATATGTTGTTTATATTGAGAAAAATAAATTAGCTTCATTTTATTTCAATCGTTTAATTTAATTCTATCCAAAATCATTAAATATTTTGTTTTATATGGAGTTAGGTGAATGGAAAAGTTGAATAAGACAAAAAGAGTGCAAAAAAATTGATCTGGGTTATTTTATTACAAATAAGTAGGAGCTATTTAATATAAAAGTTGGTAATGTTTGCCTCGGATACTTGTATTACTTTATATTTTATACTTTGATTTCTTGTGTCAGTTTTATTTATTAAACCTAACATTATGAATGTGACCGGCTAAGAATTTAGCCGGCATTTTTTATTGTTGTCTTTTTGACATTGACTCACATCTCCTGATGGCAATCTGCTTTTTTCTGAGCAGACTGACGTCGGAAATTCAGCGGCGTTCTAAGTTGTTGCACTAAGAGCACACCTAGTAACACAATACCACCACCCACTAAGTGATAACTATGCATTTCTTCACCGAGAAGCGCGATAGCAATCATTGCAGTAAATAATGGCATTAGGTTCATAAAAATAGAGGTCGTATTTGCACCTAATTTCATCACACCTAAAATCCACAGATAAGGTGCAAGAATAGAAGCTCCGATACCTGCGAAAATAACTAATCCAATATTATCTTTTGTTAACGCAACACTTTCGGCAAGAAAGAAGTTTGGCAATAATAGCAGAACACCAAATCCAATTTGCACATAAAGTGATTGCCAGTTAGGTAGTGCAATTGACCATCGTTTTGTTAATACACCGTAAAGGGCGTATGACGCCGAAGCAATAAACATCATCAGCTCACCATAACCCAAACCTTGAGAAAGCAATTGAGAAGGTTCGCCACGGCTAATTAGCCAAACTAAGCCACTAATTGAAAGCACTGTGCCTAAAACAATACCTACCGTAGGTACAACACGTAAAACAAAAATACTAATAATAACGGTTAATAATGGGATGAGAGAGTTCAGAATCCCCATAAATGTTGCGCTAACATAATGTGCCGCATAATAAGCTAAACTTTGGTACATCACCATCCCTAATGCACCAAGAATAAATAATTTCCACCAATATTGTTTGACGGTTTTACGATGATGCCAAACTGGCATGACCAAAAAAGGTGTCATAATTAAAAAGGCGAGGAACCAACGATAAAAAGAGATTGCAGCAGGATCGATAACAGACGCGGCTGCTTTATTGACAACTGCATTAATGGACCAGATTAACACCGCTAAAAGCGGAAAAATTGCATTTTTCATTGTTCTCACATCTATTTTTAAACCAGGTCGCTATTGTAAGTCTGTCTGATTAGATATATATAATGAAAACCAGACAACAGATAGGCCAATAAAGACAACATGACAAGAGAACAACATAAAGATGACAATTGAACAACAAAAAATGCAATGGTTATTGTCTGATCCAGATACAGTTCGATTTCGTGATGAACAACTATTAGCTGAAACAGAGTTTGTTTATCATCAACATGATTTTGGTCAGTTACTTTATGTGATTTCTGGTGTCATGGATTTAGAAGCTGGAGGACAGCGGTTTTTAGCGCCACCAGAATTTAGTGTATGGATACCCAAAAATGTAGGGCATGCTAGTTACAATAAAAAAACACTCTCTTTTAAGGTGCTAGATATCGCACCAAGTTGGTGTGAAGGATTATTAGATAAACCTTGTTTGATTCAATTAAGTGCTATTTTTTCAACTATATTTTCCGACTTTTTTCATCGTGGTGTGTGTAAACCACAAACAGAAGAAGATTTTCGCTTAGCTCAAGTACTGATTGATCAACTTAAAGTTTCGCCAATACATCATACTTATTTACCGTCTTCTAAAGATAAATTACTTGCTCCCATACTTTCTGTATTAGAGCAGGATCCAGCGGATAATACCTCGTTAGAAGAATGGGCTAAAAAGCGTTATACCTCAGAAAGAACACTTTCTCGTCGTTGCCAACAAGAATTAGGTATGTCATTTAGTGAATGGCGTAAGCGCCTACGTTTTTTACATGCAATTTCTTTATTAGAACAAGGGAAAAGCGTGAATGAAATAGCATTTGATGTGGGATATAGCTCTTCATCCTCATTTATTGCGATGTTTCAACAATATGCTGGCACAACACCGGAACGTTTTCGTCGATTACCCAATTGTTAAGTCTTCTTTTCATATATTTACTTAAAATCTAGGCGGATTTTACTGTCAATAATAGGCTTTACTGTGAATAAGTGGCAAAATAGACCGCTTAATTTTGTTTTTCGATTGATTGTTTACACACATAAATACCAAATCAGTGAGATAACACCGTGAAAATTCTGGTTGATGAAAATATGCCTTATGCGGAACAACTTTTCCGCCAATTAGGTGAGGTAAAAGCTGTTTCTGGTCGCCCATTACCTACTGATGAGCTTAATGATTCTGATGCCTTAATGGTGAGATCAATTACTAAAGTCAATGAATCCTTATTATCAGGCAAGCCAGTAAAATTTGTTGGAACCGCGACTGCGGGTTTCGATCATGTAGATATTGCATGGTTAAAACAGCAACAAATTGGTTTTTCATCAGCCCCAGGTTGTAATGCTATCGCGGTTGTTGAATATGTATTTTCTGCTCTGATGATGTTAGCAGAGCAAGATAGCTTTCAATTGACCGATAAAGTCGTTGGTATTGTCGGTGTGGGAAATGTGGGCGGTCGATTAGCAACGCGCCTTCGCGCATTGGGTGTAAATGTTTTACTTTGCGATCCACCAAGAGCGGATAATGGTGATGATGAAGAGTTTCATCCATTGGAAACATTGTTAGAAAAAGCAGATATTCTAACTTTCCATACACCTCTCAATAAATCAGGCTTATACAAAAGTTATCATTTAATTAATGAGAGCAACCTCGAAAAATTACCTGAAGGTCGTATTTTAATTAATGCGAGCCGTGGCGAGGTTGTTGATAATCAAGCATTATTGTCTGTACTTGAGAAAGGTAAATCCTTACGCGTTGTGTTGGATGTTTGGGAGCCAGAGCCAGATCTCTCTATTGAGTTATTAAATAAAGTTGATATCGCAACACCACATATTGCGGGTTACACCTTAGAAGGTAAGGCGCGTGGTACAACTCAAGTTTTTGAAGCTTATTGTGATTTTATTGGACAGCCTCAAAAAGTTGAATTATCAACTCTGTTACCTGCACCTACTATTTCCACCATTTCAGTACAAGGTAAGTTAACTCAAACACTTTTAAAACAACTGATTCATCTTGTTTATGATGTGCGTCGTGATGATGCTCCATTACGAAAAGTAGCAGGAATAAAAGGGGAGTTTGATAAATTACGCAAATTTTATCCTGTTCGTCGTGAGTGGTCTTCACTCCATGTCATTTGTGATAATCAAACTACGGTTGATACATTAAATGCAATTGGCTTTAGTGCTACATATAAAAGTACTACACACAAATAAAGCAAAATATTATTTTTAAAAATTTATGTTATTGGAGGATATCTTATGGGAGAAGGTTGGAATATTGCAGTTGTTGGTGCAACAGGCGCTGTTGGTGAAGCGATTTTAGAACTGCTACAAGAGCGTGAATTTCCCATTGGTGAATTAACTGCAATCGCAAGTGAAGATAGCATTGGAAAATCGGTGCGTGTAAACAGCAAAAGTGTTGCGGTTCAAGGTATTCACAATATCGAGTGGGCTGATATTCAATTAGCTTTCTTTGCCGCACCAACAGAAATCAGTGCGCAATATGCACAACAAGCGGCTGATGCTGGCTGTATTGTTATTGATTGTAGTGGCATTTTTGCAATGGATTGGGATATACCATTGGTTGTTCCTGGCGTGAACAGTGCAATGCTAGCGGAATACCGTACTCGTAATATTGTTTCAATAGCTGATAGCATGGTAAGCCAATTATTACGCGCCATTAACCCATTAACAGAATCTGCGGGTTTAACACGCCTTAGCGTGACAAACTTAATGTCTGTTTCTCGTTTTGGAAAACAAGCCGTAGATGAACTGGCAGGGCAAAGTGCCCGTTTACTTAACGGTATTCCTCCTGAATTAGGTCGTTTTAATAAGCAATTAGCATTTAACATTTTACCTTTAATGGTTGATGACGAAGGCTCTATACAAGAAGAGCGTCGCATGGTTGACCAAATTCGTAAAATTTTGCAAGACGAAGGTTTGCCTATTTCTGTCACCACATTACAAGCACCCGTTTTTTATGGTAATGCGCAATCCGTGCAATTAGAAACATCTCGTCCAATGGGGAGTGATGAAGCGCGTGAGACATTACAAGAAAATGAAGATCTGAATATCAGTGATGAAAATGATTTTCCAACACAAGTGACTGATGCTTCAGGCAATGTGAGCTTGAATTTAGGTTGTTTCCGTAATGATTATGGTATGCCAGAAGCCTTACAATTTTGGTCAGTAGCAGATAACGTGCGCTTTGGCGGGGCATTAATGGCTGTTGAAGTAGCAGAGCAATTAATGCAGGAGCAGTTTTACTAATGAATGTGCAAGTGAGTGCTGAAGTGACAGAACAGCCCTTGACTGAGTCAGCGGTTGCCTCTGAAAGCACAACAATAAAAATTGCTTTAGGCGTTGAATATGATGGTAGTCGCTATTATGGCTGGCAACGCCAAAATGAAGTGCGTAGTGTACAAGAACGGCTAGAAAAAGCACTTTCACAAGTGGCTAATGAGCCTATATCGGTTTTTTGTGCTGGAAGGACAGATGCTGGTGTGCACGCAACGGGGCAAGTTGTCCATTTTGAAACAACGGCACATCGCAAAGATCCCGCTTGGACTATGGGAGTGAATACCCATTTGCCTGCGGATATTGCCGTACGTTGGGTAAAAACAGTTTCTGACGATTTTCATGCTCGCTTTAGTGCAACAGCAAGACGTTATCGCTATGTGATTTTTAATCATCGCTATCGTCCCGCTATCTTGTCATCTGGAGTGACACATTTTCATTATCCTTTAGACGCTGAACGCATGCATCAAGCAGCACAATGTCTACTGGGTGAAAATGATTTTACCTCTTTTAGAGCTGTCCAATGTCAATCTCGAACGCCATGGCGTAACGTTATGCATGTCAATGTTTCTCGATATGGTGACTATGTTGTCGTGGATATTAAAGCGAATGCGTTTGTTCATCATATGGTGAGAAATATTGTTGGCAGTCTTCTAGAAATAGGGTGTGGCAATCAGAATATTACTTGGATGGCTGAATTATTAGCCTTAAAAGACAGAACCAAAGCGGCTGCAACAGCCAAAGCAAATGGACTGTACTTGGTATCTGTGGATTATCCTGAGCAATTTGAATTACCAAAACCTGCAATGGGTCCACTATTTTTAGCGGATAACCCTATTGAGATATCTCAATCATAAAAACACCCAGTTTTCTGAGGATTTATGGAAATATTAACGCAATTTGTTGATTTAATAAAATTTCTAATCGATTTTATTTTACATATTGATGCCCATTTAGCTGAGCTTGTTGCTCAATATGGTACATGGGTTTATGCCATTTTGTTTCTTATTGTTTTCTGTGAAACAGGGTTGGTAGTAACGCCTTTCTTACCCGGAGACTCCTTATTATTCGTTGCTGGCGCTTTAGCTTCATTAGAAACTAATGATGTGAATGTTCATATTATTGTTTTACTGCTACTTTGTGCAGCTATTTTAGGTGATGCGGTTAACTATTCTATTGGACGACTTTTTGGCGAGAAACTGTTTAGTAAGCCTGATTCAAAGATTTTCCGTCGTGAATATCTAGATAAAACCCATGCTTTTTATGAAAAGCATGGTGGTAAAGCAATAATTTTGGCAAGATTCGTGCCGATTATCCGAACTTTTGCGCCATTCGTTGCAGGAATGGGTAAAATGTCATATCGTCACTTTGCCTTTTATAATGTTACTGGGGCAATTGCATGGGTACTGCTATTTACTTATGCAGGATACTTTTTTGGTGACTTAGATATAGTTCAAAAGAACTTAAAATTGCTAATTGTTGCCATTATTGTTATTTCTATTTTACCGGGCGTTATTGAGATCTTACGCCATCGTAGAGCGAGTGCAAAAGCAAAGAAAGAAAGTGATAACAAAGAGGTTTGAGCAGTTATCATCAGTTTTTGCCGTAGAATAGCCATAATAAAGAGATGCGCTGAAATTCAGTAAGCGGTATCATCATAAACTTTGCTAACCACACAGCCAGTGTATTGTGGTTGATACGCTAACAATAATTTTACTGGCGAAGGTCAGATTCAGACGAAAAGGTCCATTAATGAGCTGGATTGAAAAAATTCTAAACAAAAGCACTATCACAAGTTCACGTAAAGCCAATATCCCTGAAGGGGTTTGGACTAAATGTGATAGCTGTGGGCAGGTACTCTATCGCGCAGAATTAGAGCGCAATTTAGAGGTTTGCCCTAAATGTGATCACCATATGCGCATTTCAGCGCGCCGTCGCCTTGAGACTTTCCTTGATACAGGAAGTACAACAGAATTAGGTAGCGAATTAGAACCTAAAGATATTCTGAAATTCCGCGACTCTAAAAAATACAAAGACAGAATTAGCGCTGCTCAAAAGCAAACGCAAGAAAAAGACGCATTAATCGTGATGAAAGGAACGCTGAAAAAGATGCCAGTTGTTGCTGCATCCTTTGAATTTGCGTTTATGGGCGGTTCAATGGCTTCTGTTGTTGGGGCGCGTTTTGTTCGTGCGGTTGAACAAGCACTCGAAGATAACTGCCCATTAGTTTGCTTCTCTGCAAGTGGTGGCGCTCGTATGCAGGAAGCGCTGATGTCATTAATGCAAATGGCCAAAACCAGTGCAGCATTAGCAAAAATGCAAGAGCGTGGTTTACCTTATATTTCAGTTATGACTGACCCTACAATGGGTGGTGTTTCTGCAAGTTTAGCGATGTTAGGTGATATCAATGTTGCTGAACCTAAAGCATTGATTGGCTTTGCAGGTCCCCGCGTTATTGAACAAACAGTACGTGAAAAACTGCCTGCTGGCTTCCAACGTAGTGAGTTCCTGTTAGAAAAAGGGGCGATTGATATGATTATTCGTCGTCCTCAAATGCGTGATGAGCTGGCTGAATTACTGGCTAAGCTGACTCAATATGATTTAGTAGAAGATGAAGATGAAATCATCGGTGAAGAAATGATTGCTGATGAAATTGAATCTACAGACAACGAGCCAGAAATTAACATCGAAACGAATAAAAAAGAAGATGTCTAATATCATAACTGCTCCTAAAGCCACATCGCCTTTGTCGGTGTGGCTTTCTTATCTTGAACATTTACACTCTAGCGCTATTGATATGGGGTTAGAGCGAGTAGGCAAGGTAGGAAAAATATTAAATGTGTTACGTCCTGCGCCTAAGGTAATTACTGTCTCAGGCACGAATGGAAAAGGCACAACCTGTCATATGCTAGAGTCAATCTTGATAGCATCAGGATTGAAAGTCGGCGTTTATAGCTCCCCTCATCTTGTTCGTTATACAGAACGCGTTCGTATCCAAGGCAAAGAACTCTCAGAAAATGCTTTCTGTGAGGTTTTTGCAGAAATTGAACAAGCTAGAGGCGATATCTCGCTCACTTTTTTTGAATATGGCACTCTGGCTGCGCTGAAGTTATTTCAACAAGCACAACTTGATGTTGTTATTCTTGAAGTAGGATTAGGCGGTCGGTTAGATGCGACAAATATCGTTGATGCGGATATTGCTGCTATCACAAGTATTGCCCTCGATCATACTGATTGGTTAGGCGCAGATAGAGAGCATATTGGCCACGAGAAAGCCGGTATTTTCCGAGCCAATCATTATGCTGTTGTGGGTGAGCCAGATATGCCTCATTCCATTGCACAAGTTGCCAATGAAAAACAAGCCAAGCTTTTCCGTCGTGGAACAGATTGGTCCTTTGTTATTGAAGATGATCACTGGCATTGGCATTGTGTTGACTGTGAATTTGATGCGCTGCCAATCCCTAATATTCCGCTAGCCAATGCGGCGACAGCGATGGGGGTTATTCGTTGCTTGCTTAAATCTGATGACAAAGTCAGCCAAGCAATCACACAGCAAAGTATTGTCGACGGTATGTCTCGTGCACAATTACCAGGTCGTTTTCAGGTAATTTCTCAACATCCTTTGGTTATCTTTGATGTGGCACATAATCCTCATGCAGCAGGATATTTAGCGGAAAAGTTATCACAATTACCACAAAAATCTGATACTCAAGTGCGTATTGTTGTTGGTATGCTGGGTGATAAAGATATCGCAGGAACTTTAGCGTGCTTAACACCATTGGCTGATCATTGGTATGTAGCTCCACTTAATGAATTTCGTGGCGCTTCTGCGGATGTGTTAGCTCAACATCTCGAGAAACCAATGGTATTCGATAGTGTTGAAAATGCATGGCAACAAGCAATGTCCGATGCTGCTCCTAACGATATTGTTGTGGTTTGTGGCTCATTTCATACAGTCGCGCATGTGATGGAACTTTTGGAAAAGGAGAGTGTGGGTGGCAAGTAAATTTCAAAATCGCTTAGTCGGTGCCGTTGTATTGGTGGCAGTAGGGGTCATTTTTTTACCCGCACTGCTCGACGGCGATAAGAAATATAACGAAGACCAGTTCGCCTCTATTCCTTTAGTACCCAAACCAGGTGATGAGCAAGAAATAGAATCTATCGCCCCGATAGAGCAAACTTCAGTGCCTTCTACTCCATCAGAAGGCGCATCTGAAGGTATGCTTTCTGAAGCTGTGACAGGTGTAGAGCAACCTGCTGTTACAACACCTGAACCACCTGCTGTTGTACCTGTTACACCACCGGTACAACCACCACAACAGCCAACGCCTACACCAGAGCCTCCGGTTGTGGTTACACCACCAGTACAACCACCAGCACCTCCAGTACAAGAAACTCAGCCACCGAAAGGCGAGGCTTGGGTTGTTCAATTAGGTGCGTTGAAAAATGCGGCGAAGGTAGAAGAAATTATTGCGAAAATGCATTTCTCAGGTTATCCGGTATATACCGTACCTGCACGTCCTGTTGCTGGACAAGTGACTCGAATTTACATTGGTCCTAGTGCATCTAAGTCAGAATTACAGGCTATTTTGCCTCATTTAAAAGAGCTTACGGGCTTACAAGGTGAGGTAAGGGCATATAAGCCTTAATTTTTTCTAAACGAGTCATCAGATGAGTGATGTAACAAAGCGTTAACTTATTGCGGCGATTATGATTTTTCATATCGCCGTAAATTATTTTGAAATTAGCGAAAATTAGCATTACGCAAACGTTTTCGTTTTCTGTTAGAATGCTTCCGTATTAATGCGGAGCATCATTATTGGATAAAGAATTTATGGTCTGGATAGATTACGCCATCATTGCCATTATTGGTTTTTCCGCATTAGTCAGCCTGATCCGTGGCTTTGTTCGTGAAGCATTGTCACTCATCACCTGGGGTTGTGGTTTCTTTGTTGCTAGTCAGTTTTATCCTTATCTTGCCGTCTATTTTACCCGGTTTGAAGATGAGCTGGTTCGTAACGGGATTGCAATAGTCACGTTATTTATTGCGACACTGATTGTCGGTGCTGTTGTGAATTATGTGATTAGCTCTCTTGTTCAACGCACAGGGTTATCAGGTACAGATCGTGTATTGGGGGTCTGTTTCGGGGCTTTAAGAGGCGTGCTGATAGTTTCAGCATTACTTTTTGTTTTAGGCGCATTTACGCCTATGGCAGATAGCGCTGATTGGCAACGTTCTGAGCTTATTCCTCAATTCAACCATATTATTAGGTGGTTCTTTGACTACCTGCAAAATGCGTCAAGTTTCGTGTCGGAGAGAATATAACCTCTCCGTCTGGCTGATGAGGATCTATTCATGTGCGGTATTGTCGGTATCGCTGGAGCTAATCCAGTAAACCAATCAATTTATGATGCGTTAACGGTGTTACAACACCGAGGTCAAGATGCAGCAGGCATTGCAACAATAGACGGTAACAACGGTTTCCGTCTTCGCAAAGCGAACGGACTGGTTAAAGATGTATTTGAAACCCGTCATATGTTGCGTTTAAAAGGTACTATCGGGATAGGGCATGTCCGTTATCCAACTGCGGGTAGTTCTAGTGCATCAGAAGCGCAGCCTTTTTATGTGAATTCACCTTTTGGTATTACGTTGGCGCACAATGGTAATTTAACCAATGCGCATTTATTACGTCGCCAATTATTTGAAACAGCACGTCGCCATATCAATACCACCTCTGATTCTGAAATCCTGCTCAATGTATTGGCATACGAATTAGACCGTTTTGACCATTTCCCGCTTGAGCCTGATAATATTTTTGCAGCCGTTGCGGCAATGCATAAAAAACTCCGCGGGGCTTATGCTTGTGTTGCTTTGATCATCGGTCATGGCTTACTGGCTTTTCGTGATCCCTTTGGTATTCGCCCTTTAGTCTTGGGTAAACGTACCTTAGAAGATGGTCGCCATGAATATATGGTCGCATCTGAAAGTGTTGCGCTTGATACTTTAGGTTTTGAATTTTTACGTGATGTTGCACCGGGTGAAGCGGTTTATATCACAGAGCAAGGACAACTCTTTACTCGCCAATGTGCTGAAAATCCGCAGTTAATGCCTTGTTTGTTTGAGTATGTTTACTTTGCTCGTCCTGATTCCTTTATCGATAAAATTTCGGTTTATAATGCGCGTTTACGCATGGGGCAGAAATTAGGCGCTAAAATTGCCAAAGAATGGGATGATTTACACATTGATGTTGTGATCCCAATCCCTGAAACATCTTGTGATATTGCCTTAGAAATTGCGCATATTCTCAATAAACCTTATCGCCAAGGCTTTGTAAAAAATCGCTATGTTGGTCGTACCTTTATTATGCCGGGTCAGCAAGAGCGTCGTAAGTCAGTTAGACGTAAACTGAATGCAAATCGCGCAGAGTTTCGTGATAAAAATGTTCTGTTGATTGATGACTCTATTGTCCGTGGCACAACGTCAGAGCAAATTGTCGAGCTCGCAAGAGAAGCGGGTGCGAAGAAAGTCTATTTTGCCTCAGCTGCGCCAGAAGTTCGCTTCCCTAATGTGTATGGTATTGATATGCCAAATGCCAATGAGCTTATTGCTCATGGACGTGAAGTGGATGAAATTCGTAAATTAATTGGTGCTGATGGACTTATTTTCCAAGATCTCACTGATTTAATCGCCGCAGTACAAGAAGAGAATCCTGATATTAATCAGTTTGAATGTTCTGTATTTGACGGTGTTTATATTACGAAAGATATCGATCAAGATTACTTGGATTATTTAGAAAATCTACGTCGTGATGATGAACACAAAATTCGTGATCAGAATGAAATAGAAAATTTGGAAATCTATAACGAAGGCTGATTTTTCGGTAAGATACCTTCCTTATAAAGCGTCGATGCCAGTGTGTTCTGCATCGACGCTTGTTTTTTGAGGGTTAATCATCATAATGATTAACAAAGGTATATATTCTGAGGATTATAATGAAAAAGCTGATAGTTGGGCTAACAGGCGCCAGTGGTGCAATTTACGGTATACGTTTATTAGAGATACTAAAATCTGTGCCGTCAGTTGAAACACATTTAGTGATTAGCCAAGCTGCACGCCGTACGATTTCATTAGAAACTGATTATTCGCTAAAAGATATTCATGCTTTAGCGGATGTGATTTATGACGATCGCGATATTGGCGCATCTATCTCTTCAGGATCGTTTCGTGTCAATGGAATGGTCATATTACCCTGCTCAATCAAAAGCCTGTCAGGTATTGTTCATAGCTATACAGATACCTTAGTCACTCGCGCTGCGGATGTGGTATTAAAAGAAGGGAGTAAGTTAGTATTATGTGTGCGTGAAACGCCACTGCATTTAGGTCATTTGCGATTAATGACACAGGCTGCTGAGTTAGGCGCAGTGATTATGCCACCAGTACCTGCCTTCTATTTTCAGCCTAAAACGATTGATGATATTGTTAATCAAACAGTAAATCGTGTACTTGATCAGTTTGAGATTGATTTACCTGATGATTTATTTCAAAGGTGGGAGGGCGATAAGCCCACTCGCTAAGTATACTCGTCATTCTTCAAGTTGCAGCGTTGTTGACTGCGTTTATTCGCACTAGTCACATACTGATGTATGCTCCTAGGCGTTTTTTCAAGGAATAGATTCACTTGTCGCCTAGCTGCATCTTGAATTATTTAGAGTATTTACTCGTCATACTTCAAGGTATAGCGTTGTTGACTGCGTTTATTCGCACTAGTCACATACTGATGTATGCTCCTAGGCGTTTTTTCAAGGAATAGATTCACTTGTCGCCTAGCTGCATCTTGAATTATTTAGAGTATTTACTCGTCATACTTCAAGGTACAGCGTTGTTGACTGCGTCTCTTCGGTAGAATACCTAATTCGAATTAAAAGAGATTATTTTCCAGTGGTAATAATATCTTTTAATGCCTCTTCTAATTGTGGATAACGGAATTCAAAGCCTGCATTGAGTAATTTTTCAGGAATGGCTTGTTGTCCACCTAATACTAATGTCGCGCTTTCTCCCATCACTAGACGCAATACACTTTCGGGAACTGTCATTAATGCTGGGCGATTAAAAGCTTTTCCTAATAGGCGAGTAAACTCTTTATTTTGTACTGGGTTAGGTGCTGTTAAGTTAAAAGCGCCTTTAGCATCTTGGGTCTTAAGCAAGAAAACAATCGCACTGACCATATCATCGATATGTATCCACGGCATATACTGTTTTCCGCTCCCTAATTTGCCACCTAATCCTAATTTGAAAGGTTTGCTCATTTTAGGCAGTGCGCCACCGAGAGTTGAAAGTACAATCCCTGTACGCAACAAGCAAACTCGTGTTAATGGTGTTTGAGCTTCAAGCGCGATACGTTCCCATTTTGCACAGAGTTCATGTGTAAACTCAGGATTTGCTGGCGTCTCTTCTGTAACTCGTGTATCACCTTGATCGCCATAAAAACCTACTGCGGAGCCAGAAATGAAAACTGCTGGAGGAGAATCGCTAGCTTTAATCAAATCAACCAATTTCTGGGTTAAATGACAACGGCTATTAACCAGTTTTTGCTTTTGAGAGGGAGTCCAACGGTTATCAGCAATAGGTTCTCCAGCAAGATTAATAACGGCATCAAACTCATTAAGATTTTGTTTATCGTTGAGTTGAGTCCAGCAGGTGATTTCATTACAAAAATGCGAATAAACTTTTTGAGGCGAACGAGAAAGCACCGTAATATCATTATTGGCGAGCGCAAGCTCACAAACTAATGCTTTGCCAATTAATCCTGTACCACCTGTGATAAGTATTTTCATCACAATCCTCCTGATCTACTTGCTTGATAAAGAATAAATATCATCCTGATATATAAATTGCTTATATTAGCTAAAGAGTTTTTTCGTAGCTGGGCGTTGGTTAATGTTGTTTAGCCATTTATCAATTGCGGGATAATTTGCTAAATCAATATTGTGGTGATCGTGCAGACGAGCCCATGTATATGTGGCGATATCCGCAATGCTGTACTCTTTGCCCCCAAGGTAAGGTGACTGCGCTAACCTTTTCTCTAATACACTATATAAACGCTGTGTTTCTTCAGTATAACGTTTAATCGCATAAGGGACTTTTTCTGTGGCATAACGGGTGAAGTGATGATTTTGTCCCAACATTGGGCCAAATCCCCCCACTTGCCAAAACAGCCATTGTAGTTGTGTTGTTTTTTCTCGTAAATTTTGACTGAGCAATTTGCCACTTTTTTCAGCTAGATAGATAAGAATAGCACCTGATTCAAAAATAGAGATAGGCTCACCACCATCAATAGGTGAATTATCTACAATCGCGGGAATTTTATTATTGGGTGAAATTGCTAAAAACTCAGGTTTAAATTGATCGCCTTTACTAATATCGATGCGATGTAACTGATAAGGTATGCCAGTTTCTTCAAGAAAAAGCGTTATTTTTTGGCCATTTGGGGTATCTGCATAATATAAGTCAATCATTAAAAGCTCCAAAATAAAGTAGGCACTAAATAGACAATATAATCACAGTCTGCCTTTTAACATCATAAAAAGCAAAAAAGCGCAAGATGGATAAAACAAGTCACGTATGATTATTGTAGTGGTGAAAAATAGTGATTTTGGTATATTCAGGATAAAAATTACGATCGTTTAGTATCGGTTAAAAAAGGTTTGTTGAGGATGGAACAAGAAAAGACGGCATTGGTTGAATGGGTTGATATTGTTGATGATAAAAATGAAGTCGTTGCACAAGCAACACGTCAACAAATGCGAGCTGAAAATCTAAGACATAGAGCAACTTATATCGTTGTTCATGATGGAATGGGGAAAATCTTGGCGCAGCGTCGAACTGAAATAAAAGATTTTTATCCTGGTTGGTTAGATGCTACTGCGGGTGGTGTGGTTCAGCAAGGTGAGAATTTACTTGAAAGTGCGCGTCGTGAAGCAGAAGAAGAGTTAGGTATTGCTGGAGTCCCTTTTGCTGAGCATGGTCAATTTTATTATGATGATGAAAGTTGCCGTGTATGGGGAAGCTTGTTTAGCTGTGTTTCTCATGGACCCTTCGCACTGCAAGCAGAAGAAATTGAGGAAGTGTGTTGGTTAACTCCCTCTGAAATTACTGAGCGCTGTGATGAATTCACGCCTGATTCATTAAAAGCCCTCTCTCTTTGGTTAACACGTAACAACAGTACACGCCTAGAAAGTAGAGAAGCTGTGGACTAAGGGGTGCTTTGCCCTAACTCAAATCGATAAGCATAGTTGATAACGGTATCTTCGAATATAGCGTTATCATCTTCGTCTCTTAAACGTTGTAAAAGTGCTATCAGATGTTTTCCTGCCTCTTTTCCCATTTTGTGATAATCAAAACGAATTGATGTGAGAGAAGGGGATATCTGATCACTATTTTCAGAGCCTTCTAAACAAGCGATAGCCAGATCTTGTGGGATCTTAATTAATCGACGTTGACACTCAAAAATCATACCTAATGCAATACTCTCATGGCTACAAATGACCGCATCTAGTTCGGGTTGGCGCAATAAAATCTCTGTTAATGCTTGTTGACCGTATGCCATAGATGCGGGATCAGGTGTAGTGACACTTTGCTCAGCATTTAAATAATTTTTGAGTAACGCTCGTGACCAACCGGTTATTTGCTGGTGGTGCAGGCGTTGTCCTTGTAACGCACCAATATAGCCAATACAACGCTTTCCTCGGGTGACTAAATGGTTTGTTAAATCATATGCCGCTTGCTCATAAGAACAATCAATACTAATAGCGGCTTGTTCATCTGGTTGGCTGGCAACGCTGACAACAGGCACATTGGCATTACTGATATGCAAAAAATGAGTTGGGCTAAGCTGTGAACCAAAGACAACTAATGCGGCAGGATTACTTTGCAACAGCATATTAATCACATCGCTGGCTTTATGAGGTTGGTGCTCATAGCAACCCACTAAAATTTGATATTGATGGCGATTGAGTATTTGTTGTAAAGATTGCATAAAATCTGCACTGGCTCTATCTGTGAAGGAGGGCAACAGTACCGCAATAATATGACTTTGTGCTGAAGCTAAAGCACCTGCCGAGGCATTAGGAATATAGCCAAGTTCCTCTACGGCTTGATTAACTTTTTCTCGTAACTTATCAGAAACTAATTCAGGGGTTCGCAATGCACGAGAGACGGTCATTGATCCGACTCCTGCATGTTTAGCGACATCTTGTAATGTGACGCGACCTGTATTTCGGCGCTTACGTGTTTTGATCATTTGTTATTATGCTTGCCTAGCCTATTTTATTAACCGCAGATCCTACCTGAAATCTTCCTATTATGCTGAAACAATACAGTGTCAATTGTTGGCATTTTCTGCAATTAACATTTCATTAAAATGATAGCGCTATCACAATTACGAATGATCTATCTAGATAGCGCTACCATTAATGATTACTATCCTTAATAACGAAGCTCATAGAGAGTCTTATCGAGGTTGCAAGTATGCTTAAAACGTTATTAACGCCCGATGTGGTGCAAGTGGTTCCAAACGTTATCGATTGGAGAGATGCAGTCAAAGTGGCATGTCAGCCATTGATTGATAAAGGTTGTATTGAACCTCGTTATATCGATGCAATTTACAAATCACACGAAAAAATAGGGCCATATTATGTTTTAGGCCCCGGTATTGCGATGCCTCATGCTCGTCCTGAAGATGGTGTTAATCAACTTTCTCTTGCATTAACGATTGTTGAGCAAGGTGTTGAATTTGGTGCTGATAAAAACGATCCAGTGAAATTACTGATTGTTTTGGCTGCAACAGATAACGATAGCCATATTAATGCCATTGTGAAATTAGCCGAACTTTTTGATAACGATGCAGATATTCAAAAGCTATTTAATGCGAAAAGCAAAACGGATGTATTAGCCGTTATCAACAATTATTAATGACGATTTAAATTACCAAGGGGAATATCATGAAAATTACAGTTGTGTGTGGAAATGGTTTAGGTAGTAGCTTAATGATGGAAATGAGCATCAAAAGTATCCTAAAAGATATTTCTGTGAATGCAGAAGTAGATCACGTTGATCTGGGATCAGCAAAAGGCACACCAAGTGATATCTATGTAGGTACGCGTGATATTGCAGAGCAACTCAATTCACAAGCGGTAAATGGAAAGGTTGTTTCATTGGATAACATGATTGACAAAGTAGCGATGAAAGAAAAACTTTCTGTCGCATTACGTGAATTAGGCGCGTTATAAGGAGCCTATCATGGACTTTTTCCGCTTTCTAATGAGTGATGTGCTTTCAGAGCCAGCCATTTTAGTGGGTTTGATCGCATTAATTGGTTTAATCGCCCAGAAAAAACCAGTGACAGAATGTATCAAAGGCACCGTAAAAACCATTATGGGTTTTGTTATTTTAGGTGCAGGTGCAGGGTTAGTTATCAACTCACTGGGTGATTTCTCAACAATTTTCCAACATGCATTTGGTATTCAAGGCGTTGTGCCAAATAATGAGGCGATTGTCTCTATTGCACAAAAAAGCTTTGGTAAAGAGATGGCTATGATTATGTTCTTTGCCATGTTGATTAATATCTTAATTGCACGTTTAACCCCGTGGAAATTTATTTTCTTAACGGGTCACCATACTTTATTTATGTCTATGATGGTGGCGGTTATTCTGGCAACCGCTGGCTTAGAAGGTACAGTATTAGTTGCGGTAGGTTCATTAGTTGTTGGGATTTCAATGGTGTTTTTCCCTGCCATTGCTCATCCTTATATGAAAAAAATTACCGGTTCTGATGATGTGGCATTAGGACACTTCTCGACTATCTCTTATGTTGTTGCTGGTTTTATCGGCAGTAAATTTGGTAATAAAGAGCATTCAACCGAAGAGATGAATGTGCCTAAAAGTTTACTATTTTTACGTGATACGCCTGTTGCCATCGCCTTTACAATGGGTATTATTTTTATCATTACGTGTTTATTTGCGGGCGATGCTTTTGTTCGTGAAGTCAGTGGTGGCAAAAACTGGTTTATGTTCTCATTGATGCAATCCATAACCTTTGCAGCAGGTGTTTATATTATTCTGCAAGGTGTACGTATGGTGATTGCTGAAATCGTTCCAGCATTTAAAGGTATTTCTGATAAGTTAGTCCCTAATGCAAAACCCGCTTTAGATTGTCCAGTGGTGTTCCCTTATGCTCCTAATGCGGTATTGGTCGGCTTTTTAAGTAGCTTTGCCGCTGGCGTTATCGGTATGTTCATTCTTTATGCCTTAGATTGGACGGTGATCATTCCAGGTGTTGTTCCTCACTTCTTTGTAGGTGCAACAGCGGGGGTCTTTGGTAATGCAACCGGTGGACGTCGTGGTGCTATTTTAGGTGCCTTTGCTCAAGGTTTATTAATTACCTTCTTACCTGTATTCCTCTTGCCTGTGCTTGGCGATATCGGTATTGCTAACACTACATTTAGTGATGCAGACTTTGGTGTTATCGGTATTCTGTTAGGTATTATTGTTCGCTGATTGTTTTAAGAATTAAGATAGATAAACGCCTCATTGAAATTAATTCATTGGGGCGTTTTTTTATGTGAATTTATATGTTTATTTTATGAATAATAATGCTATTATCCTGAGTGAATATTCACTGTGTGTATATTTTCGTACCTAATTAATTATAAAAATAGGTTTACATCACAATCACTAAGGAAAAAGAAGATGTCTTTTGGTATTCGATATCTTGCGTTGTTACCACTTTTTGTTATCACTGCTTGCCAACAACCGATTAATCACAATCCTCCCGTGACTCAAACGGCGCAGGTTCAACCTGCAATCGTGAATAACTCATGGATTGAAATCTCACGTAGTGCGCTCGATTTTAATGTGAAGAAAGTACAATCACTTTTAGGTGATAAATCCTCTCTTTGTGCTGTTTTAAAAGGCGATGCATATGGTCATGATTTATCATTAGTTGCACCTGTTATGATTGAAAATAATGTGCAATGTATTGGCGTAACGAATAACCAAGAGCTAAAAGAAGTTCGTGATCTAGGATTCCAAGGCCGTTTAATGCGTGTACGTAATGCCACAGAGCAAGAGATGGCTCAGGCAACAAGCTATAACGTGGAAGAATTGATTGGTAATTTAGATATGGCTAGAAAATTAGATGCCATTGCTAAACAACAAAATAGAGTGATCCCTATTCATTTAGCTTTAAATTCAGGTGGAATGTCTCGTAATGGATTAGAAGTGAATAATAATGCAGGGCTTGAAGAGGCGAAGCAAATTGCTCAATTAGCTAACCTTAAAGTGGTTGGCATTATGTCTCACTATCCTGAAGAAGATGCTGATAAAGTAAGAGAAGATCTTGCTCGTTTTAAACAGCAATCACAAAAGGTATTGGATGTTACAGGACTAAATCGTAAAGATGTCACTCTGCATATGGCAAATACGTTCGCCACAATTACCGTACCTGAATCATGGCTAGATATGGTGCGTGTGGGCGGAATTTTCTATGGCGATACTATCGCAAGTACAGATTACAAACGTGTTATGACGTTTAAATCGAATATTGCTTCAATCAATTATTATCCTAAAGGTAATACTGTTGGTTATGACCGTACTTACACACTAAAACGTGACTCGGTATTAGCGAATATTCCTGTCGGTTATGCAGATGGCTATCGCCGCGTTTTTAGTAATGCAGGGCATGCTTTAATTGGTGGCCAACGTGTGCCTGTTTTAGGTAAAACGTCAATGAATACGGTGATTGTTGATATTACAGATCTTAAAAATATCAAATCAGGGGATGAAGTCGTGTTCTTTGGTAAGCAAGGTAATAGCGAAATTACAGCTGAAGAAGTTGAAGATATCAGTGGTGCATTATTTACAGAGATGTCGATTTTATGGGGTGCAACCAATCAACGGGTATTAGTGGATTAAAGTAGGGTGCTTGTAACCACAAAACGCAACAACGTGTGATGAGAAATTGTGGGGGAAAATTCCCCCACAAAGCTATTTATCGCAAGATAAAGTCGCTTGAACTACTGTATGACCACTACGAATATTGAAAGAGCATAATCTTTCATGTCTAAGTAATGATAAACACAGTGCTGTCACACAGACAGCAATCAGCCCCATCAGGGCAAATTTAGCCATTTCTCTTGACACTCCTTTATAAAGGAGACAGAATCAAGTTGTCTGGTTTGAGACTGCCTCGGATTTTAATAAAATAGAATTCGGGGCTTTCGTCTTTTTGGCTCTCACTAATGCTTGAACCAAAATGATCCAAGCACCCACCTGCATACTAACAGAAACCTACCTCATTTCTATCTTTTTTTGAATAAAAGAAATATAAATAAACGATTAAAATCAATATGTTAGTTGTATTTGTATTGGGGAGGTATATGCGAGATTTTTCTTGACTCTCCTTTATAAAGGAGACAGAATCGATGTTGACACTGCTTCGAATTTTAGTAAATTAAAAATCTGTAGAATAAAAAAACGCCAGATGAAATCAATCATCTGGCGTTTTTTATTTGAAGCGAACTTCAGTAATTATGCGTTTTCTTGTTGGCTTGCTTGAATTGCTGTTAACGCAACGGTGTAGACGATATCATCCACTAATGCACCACGAGAAAGGTCATTCACTGGTTTACGCATACCTTGTAACATTGGTCCGATTGAAACCAAGTCAGCTGAACGTTGTACCGCTTTATAAGTAGTGTTACCGGTGTTCAGATCAGGGAAGATAAACACAGTCGCTTTACCTGCAACAGGTGAATTTGGCGCTTTAGATTTAGCAACGTCAGCCATAACAGCCGCGTCGTATTGTAAAGGACCATCAATCATCAGATCAGGGCGTTTTTCTTGTGCTAAACGTGTCGCTTCACGAACTTTCTCTACATCGCTACCTGCACCAGAGTTACCAGTAGAATAAGAGATCATTGCAACGCGTGGGTCGATACCGAATGCAATTGCAGAATCTGCAGATTGAATTGCGATTTCAGCCAGTTGTTCTGCTGTTGGATCTGGGTTAATTGCACAGTCACCATAAACATAAACTTGTTCAGGTAACAGCATAAAGAACACAGAAGACACTAATGAGCTACCTGGTGCAGTTTTGATTAACTGTAATGGTGGGCGAATAGTGTTAGCGGTAGTATGAACAGCACCAGAAACTAGGCCATCTACTTCACCTTTTTCCAGCATTAATGTGCCAAGAACAACGTTATCTTCTAACTGTTCACGAGCAACAACCTCTGTCATACCTTTGCTTTTACGCAGTTCAACTAAGCGAGGCACATAGATTTCACGGACTTCTTTAGGATCGACTAACTCAATGCCTGTACCTAATTCAACACCTTGTGCAGTTGCTACACGACGAATTTCTTCAGGATCGCCTAACAGTACGCAAGTTGCGATACCACGTTCAGCACAAATTGCTGCAGCTTTGACAGTACGTGGCTCATCACCTTCAGGTAAAACGATACGTTTTTTCGCTTTACGTGCTAGTTCTGTTAACTGATAACGGAATGCTGGTGGTGATAGGCGGTTAGGGCGTTCAGAGTTCGCTGTCAGTGAATCAATCCATTGTGTATTGATATGTTGAGCAACGTAGTTCTGAATTTTTTCAATACGTTCATGGTCATCAGCAGGAACTTCTAAGCTAAAGCTTTGCAGATTTAAAGAGGTCTGCCAAGTGTTCGCACTAACCATAAAGATTGGTAAGCCAGTTTCAAATGCACGTTCACAAAGTTGTTTGATTGGTGCATCGATTTGGTAACCACCTGTTAGTAGGATTGCACCAATTTCAACGCCATTCATTGCTGCAAGGCATGCTGAAACTAATACATCAGGGCGATCCGCTGAAGTCACTAAAAGTGAACCAGGACGGAAATGCTCTAACATGTGTGGAATACTGCGTGCACAGAAAGTAACAGACTTAATACGACGGGTTTCAATATCGCCTTTATTGACGATAGTCGCATTTAAGTGTTTTGCCATATCTGTTGCACGAGTGGCGATTAAATCGAAGTTCCATGGAATGCAACCCAGTAAAGGCAGTGGGCTATTTTTTTCGATGGTTTTTAAATCGACATTAGAGATAATCGCTTTACTTGAATCATCAAAGATTTCAGATAAGTCAGGGCGAGTACGGCCTTGATCATCAACAGGTGCATTTAGTTTGTTAACAATAACGCCTGTGATATTTTGGTTTTTTACACCGCCGAATTCAGCACGCGCAAATTCGATACGCTCTTTTAGCTGTTCAACAGTGTTGTTACCTAATGCAGTAACGAAAACAATTTCAGCACCTAATGTTTTTGCAATTTCATAGTTTAATGATTGTGCAAAAGGGTGCTTACGCATAGGTACCAGACCTTCGATGAGAATAACTTCTGCATCAGCGGTGTTTTCATGGTATCTAGCAACAATTTCTTCCATCAAAACATCTTTTTGGTTTGAGCTGAGTAGAGACTCAACATAATCCATGTTTAAAGGTTCTGATGATTGAATAGTGGAGTGAGAGCGGATAATCGCAGTTGTCTGATCTAACGCGCCTTTTACACGAGGTTGTGCAATTGGTTTGAACACGCTCAGGCTAACGCCTTTTTGTTCCATAGAACGGATAACACCCAAGCTGACGCTGGTTAAACCTACGCGTGTATCAGTTGGGACTAGCATAATTGTACGGGACACGGAAACCTCTTTAAATATCGGTTGCTCGTTATGTAAAACAGTACTGCCAGTATTACACTGGCAGTACATCAAAGAACTTAAGCGGTCAGGCGACTTGCGTCCTGAGCGATAACTAACTCTTCGTTAGTTGGGATAACAACAGCAAGACGGCTGTTATCGGTAGTGATAGTGCCTGATTTACCGAAACGTGCATCTAAGTTACGTTGATGATCAACTTCAAAACCTAACAGAGCCAGTTTTTTCAGTGATAATTCACGTACCATTGCTGCGTTTTCACCGATACCACCAGTAAAGATAATAGCATCTAAACGACCTTCCATCAGTGCACAGTAAGAACCGATGTATTTCGCTAAACGATGGCAGTAAACGTCCATTGCACGTTTAGCATCTGCTTTAGTGTCGTAGTTATCTTCAACATAACGGCAGTCACTAGTGACTTCAGTTAAACCTAATAAACCAGATTCTTTAGTCAGCAGTTTGTTGATGTCTTCAACGCTCATGCCTAAAGCATCATGTAAATGGAACACGATAGCAGGATCGATATCACCACTACGAGTACCCATGACTAAACCTTCTAATGGAGTCAGCCCCATAGAAGTATCAACACATTTACCATTAACGATAGCAGAAACAGAACCACCATTACCTAAATGGCAAGTGATTACGTTCAGCTCATCAACAGGTTTGTTTAACATTTTAGCGGCTTCACGAGAAACGAAGAAATGGCTAGTTCCGTGAGCACCATAACGACGGATGCTGTGATCTTTATATAAGCTGTATGGCAGAGCATACAAATAAGCTTCTTCTGGCATTGTTTGATGGAATGCAGTGTCAAATACAGCAACCATTTTTTCAATTAAATGAGGGAATGCCTTACGTGCTTCTTCAATACCAATAAGGTGAGCTGGGTTATGCAATGGTGCAAATGGGATTGCTGCTTCAATACCTTTGATAACGTCGTCAGTGATCACGACAGATTTAGTGAATTTCTCGCCACCATGAACAATACGGTGACCAATAGACGCGATTTGTGCAGAAAGTTCTGGTTTTTGAGCCAGAATAGTATTTACGATGAAGTTTAATGCTTCGCTATGAGCAGCGCCTGCGCCTAACGCAGCTTCGTGTTTCTGGCCATCCATTTTCCATTTCAGGCGGGCTTCAGGAAGGTTGAAGCATTCAGCCAAACCTGACAGGAATTCATCACCATTTTCTGGGTTGATAATTGCAAATTTAAGAGAAGAACTACCGCAGTTCAGTACCAGCACCAGCTTACTTGACATGGAATTACCTATTTATCTTGTTGTCGTAGTGTCTTTTATATTATAAAGACGGTGGTTAATAAAACGTCAATCATAAAAGCCTATCGCATTCCTATGATGACATTAATGACGCGCATCATGCTTAAAGTAAAAAACTTGATGCTAATTATAGTTGCCAATCATTAATTGGACGATTTTTATTCACCCATTAACTTTTCGCGTTAAAATCGGCGAAAAGGGTTGAAAATCACGCCGGCAAACAAAATATAGCGCTTTATTGCCACAAAGCTTTAGAATGGGCACAGGATACAGAGTAAAGGCAACAAAGACAAAATATACTTAATTCTACTAAAAGATTTTTATTCTTTATAGATATTTTTTAAAAGTTACAAAAGAAATTGATTGAGGTCATTATGAGCGAACCGACAGTGACTCCCCCCGGCTTTTTTAAGAAGCTTCGTTTGGGTAACGAGTATTTAAAAACCTGGCCGGTTGAAAAGCAGTTAGCGCCTGTTTTCCCTGAAAATCGTATTGTCAAAGCCACGCGCTTTGGTATTCGCTATATGCCACCTATCGCCATTTTTACAATGACATGGCAAATCGCATTAGGCGGCAATTTAGGGCCAGCAATTACAACAGCGCTCTTTGCTTGTAGCTTGCCAATGCAAGGATTATGGTGGTTAGGCAAGCGTGCAGCAACACCTCTTCCTGCTACGGTATTGCGCTGGTTTTATGAAATTCGTGAGAAATTTGAAGAAGCAGGTATCGCTTTAGCCCCTGTAGAGCAAACACCGACTTACCTTTCTTTAGCCCATTTATTAAAACGTGCTTTTAAGCAACTGGATCGTTCTTTTCTTGATGATGTGTAGAACATTTGTTCTACCTTCTTCGTTTGTCATTATTGTCATCTGAATTACCCCGTTGAGATCAAAAAACGCGTAGTTAGCACTACTCAATACTTTTGATTAATGTCATGCTCTCCTCAATGATTTCTTTGGAGAATTAATGATGGAAATGACACACGCACAACGCTTGATCCTCTCTAATCAGTATAAAATGATGACTATGATGGATCCTGATAACGCTGAACGTTATCGTCGCTATCAGACAATTATTGAACGTGGTTATGGATTACAATTACGTGAACTTGATCGTGACTTCGATGAAATGTCAGAAGAGACTTGCCGTACCATTATTAACGTCATGGAAATGTACCATGCACTGCAAGTTTCTCGTGATAACTTAAAAGAACAAGAGATGCCAGATGCTCGACGTGTCGCATTTATAGGCTTTGATGCGGCGACAGAATCCCGCTATCTTAGCTATGTGCGTTTTATGGTGAATACAGAAGGGCGTTACACGCATTTCGATAGTGGCAGTCATGGTTTTAACTCTCAAACACCAATGTGGGAAAAATACCAAAGAATGCTTAATGTTTGGTTAGCGTGCCCTCGCCAATATCACCTTAGCGCCGTTGAAATCCAGCAAATACTTAATGCGTAATTGCAGTACATAATAGTTAACGCATCACTATAAGGTAAAAGTAGGCATAAAATATGGCAATCACATGTAAAGGTTTTCTGTTTGATTTAGATGGAACATTAGTCGATTCATTACCAGTTGTTGAACATTGTTGGGCGTTATTTGGTGAGCGTGTCGGTGTATCAACACAAGAGATTAATGACTACATCCACGGAAAGCCTGCTATTGAGTCGATTCGCCATTTTATGCCTAATGCCACCGAACAAGAGATAACCGAGACATTTCGTTGGTTAGAGAAATTAGAATCAACACAAATAGAAGGTTTAGCCCCGCTTCCGGGGGCTATTGAGTTAATTAATCGCCTTAATGACTTAAATATTCCGTGGGCGATTGTCACATCAGGTACGGTTCCGATCGCAACAACACGCCAATCTGTTACGGGTATTCCAGAACCTAAGCATTGGGTTACCGCGGAATGTATTAGCAAAGGTAAACCTAATCCAGAGCCTTATCTTTTAGGTGCCAAAAAATTGGGTTTATTACCACAAGATTGTGTGGTTTTTGAAGATGCAGCAGCGGGTATTTACTCTGGTTTAGATGCGGGATGCCAAGTTGTTGCCGTTCATGCCCCTCTTTCTCTCCCTCGCCGTAATGAGATTCATTTAATTATTGATTCTTTAAATGATATTCAAATCGAGAAGCAAGCTGAAAAAGTAATAATAACGCACAAAAGATAGTCTTTTCTTTGATCATATTAGAAGATTTATTGTTGTAAAAATGGTCTACTTATCAATGTAGTGAATTGATGTCTTAAACTGTTTTCACTTATTGCTGATCGAGGCCATTTTGAATAGCGAATTATTATGGGTTTTAAGCCTGCTATTGATAGCTATTGTCCTTTTTACGACCAACAAAATCCGCATGGATGTGGTCGCTTTACTTGTCATCATCGCATTCGTTCTTAGCGGTACTCTCTCATTAAATGAAGCCACGGTAGGGTTTAGCGATCCTAACGTATTACTTATTGCGGCCCTTTTTGTTATTGGTGAAGGGTTAGTGAGAACAGGTGTGGCTTATCAAATGGGGGACTGGCTAGTTCGTGTCGCGGGTAGCAGTGAAGTTAAAATGCTTGTGCTATTAATGATATGCGTTGCAAGTTTAGGTGCTTTCATGAGTTCAACAGGTGTTGTTGCCATCTTTATTCCTGTTGTATTGAGTGTTGCTGCTCGAATGAAAACATCGCCAGGTCGTTTAATGATGCCGTTAGGCTTTGCTGGACTGATTAGTGGATTAATGACCTTAGTGGCAACACCACCTAATATGGTTGTTAACAGTGAATTAGTCAGAGAAGGTTTACCGAGTTTTCAGTTTTTCTCCATTACACCTATTGGTATTGCCGTATTATTCGCAGGCATTCTCTATATGCTGGTGGTACGTCGATGGCTAGGAAATAACGATAATGGTAAGCAAAAAGAAGCTTATCGTCGGACTTTCCGTGATCTTATTCGTGATTATCAGTTAGCTGGGCGTGCTCGTCGTTTAGCCATTCGTAAAGGTTCTCCGCTAGTCGGTCATTCACTTGATGAATTACATTTACGTTCTCGTTATGGTGCAAACGTTGTCGGTATTGAACGCTGGAGGCGCTTTCGGCGTGTTATGGTTAGCGCAACGGGTGGTACTGAATTAAGAGAGCGTGATGTTTTATTAGTTGATATGTCAGCCAGTGATGTCGATTTACGTGAGTTTTGCCGTGAACAGATGTTAGAACCAATGGTATTGCGGGGTGAATATTTTTCTGAACAATCTCGTGATGTAGGGCTTGCTGAAGTCTCCATGAATCCTGATTCAGAATTATTAGGCAAATCATTAAGAGAAATAAAATTTCGTACCCGTTATGGACTAAACGTGGTTGCTATTCGTCGTGAAGGAAGTGCTTTACCGGGTAAAATTGTCGATGAGCCATTACGCCTTGGTGATGTGTTATTGGTGATTGGTGATTGGAAATTAATCCGTATTCTTTCGACGAAACCACGTAATTTTATTGTGTTAAATTTAGCTGCAGAAATTGAAACTGTTGCCCCTGCTTCATCCCAAGCTCCTCATGCACTGTTTTCGTTAGCACTAATGGTGGCGTTAATGGTGACGAATGAAGTCCCTAATTTTATTGCGGCACTTATTGCCTGTTTGTTAATGGGTAAATTCCGTTGTATTGATATGGAAAGTGCTTATCGCTCTATTCATTGGCCAAGTATTATTTTAATTGTCGGTATGATGCCTTTTGCAGCCGCATTACAAAAAACAGGCGGTATAGAGCTTATTGTTAATGGTTTAATGGATGTTGCGGGTAGTGCTGGTCCTCAAGTGATGTTGGTGTGTTTATTTATACTTTGTGCATCAATTGGGTTGTTTATTTCCAATACGGCAACGGCGGTATTAATGGCACCAATTGCTATAGCTGCGGCTAACCAAATGAATGTTTCTCCACTACCATTTGCAATGGTGATAGGTGTTGCAGCATCTGCAGCATTTATGACGCCAGTTTCATCGCCTGTTAATACGCTGATCCTGGAGCCGGGTGGTTATAAGTTTGCCGACTTTATCAAGATTGGTGTGCCATTTACGGTTATTGTGATGTTGATTAGTGTCTTCCTGATCCCGCTATTATTCCCATTCTAAATATTAATACTTTTGTTTTGCTGAAACGCTGTTTGTTAATTAATAAACAGCGTTTTTTATTTATTGGGCGATGTTTTTTATTTGATGTATGCGACATATCTATGAATGTGTGTTTTCTGAAAATCTTTCTTAGAAAAAAAAGTATAGTCATATTATTGATCTGAAAATAATTTAATAAGAGAGACATATAATGTGTATAAATTCAATAAGCACCTCAAACAAAATTTTGATTCAGAATGATAAAAGTACTCAAGATGACAATAGAATAAGCACTATATCAAACAATAGTAGAGAGTTTAAAACTAATGGCAATATTCATACATCAAAAGAAAGTAACAAAGTATTAAGTAATAAAATAAAAGAGATAATAATAGAAAAAAATAGCCAGGGTAAATCAACAGCAAGAGTAAATAATAAAAATATTGTTTTTTCTAGTGAACATAATAAAAATTTAACTCAAAGTGTTAGCGATGATCTAAAACAGATAAAACAGGCTATTTCTACACGTCCTACTGTTTTTAAAGGATTGATCGCGAATAATTTGATGAATAATAAAGAAAGTGTGGGGAATGAGATATTATCAAAGTATAATAATTTTACTTCATTAGCACCTGAGTTTCATGATAAAGCATCAAAAGCAATGACTAATTTTTCTATTTCATTAGAATTAAAAAATGCAGATGAGGCAATAATCTTTTCTATATTAGAAAATAATAATAAGAATGATTCTGTTGAGTATGTAAAGGATTATTTAAATGAGAAATACCAAGGATATATAGATGCTGTAAAAAATAAGTTGAATATCACTAATAGAGCGAAAAATATATTAAAAACAATGGAGTCAAATAAATTTGATAAAAAAATAGAAGGTCTTTTTGAACTTGTTAATGATTTTAAAAATAAAAATATTGTTAGAAATAAAAGTGATTTAAATACACATGATATTTTTCAAGGAATTGCTGAACACTATCTTAATGACAATAATATTCATGTTAATTTAGAACAAGCCGAAAATATTATTGAAAAAATGATCAAAGATAAAGGTTTAGAGTTTGCTGCAACATTAAACTCAGAAAAACGATTAGAGACAGTTAATTCGGCAATTGACCAAACATTAGATTATATGAAAGCACTAAAACTTAATGAAAATAAAAATGATATAATAATGCTTGCTATGGGAAAAACAAAAAGTATCAATAGAAGTAATGTATTTATTAGAGGTATGAAAGGAATAAGAAATCTAGTTATTGGTAAAGATAATAGCAAAATTGAGAGGCTAAATAAATTAACAGAAGGTTTGATCGTAAGTTTTGAATCCAATACATTGAAGTTTTTAGCAGAAAATATAAAGGAAATGGAAAATATAAAGGAAATGGAAAATATAAAGGAAATGGAAAATATAAAAGGTATGAATGATAAGGATATTAATCCTGATAAAAACGATGTAAAAAATGAAGATTGATTTATATCATTAAATTATAGTATCAACTTTAAAGTGAGTGATTATTATCACTCACTAATTTCATCAAGCGATAAACTAAACCCTGGTACAAACACCTTCATAAAATAGTCCATTTCTGGGCTATGTCTTTCTGCTAGGGTCTTTTCTAACCGATTTTTAGCCAGATTAAATTCGCTATTACCGGCTGCTAACTCTTCAAGACATTTTAAATAAGCGCACAGACTATCTGCTTGTTTTACAATAAAGGTTTCTTCCTCGCTATGTAATTGCTCATCAATAAGAGGGCGAAAGTCATCTTGTAATTCTTCGGGTAACATTTCAATTAGTTTTTGCTGCGCGTATTTTTCTATTTTTTTATATTCATGAGCAATTTGAGGATTGTGATATTTAATGGGGGTTGGCATATCACCGGTGATCACTTCGCTGGCATCATGATACATCGCTTGTAATGCAATTCGTTCGGCATTGACATTGCCATCAAATTTACGATTTTTAATCACCGCTAAGGCATGGGCAACAAAAGCCACTTGTAAACTGTGCTCAGACACATTTTCTTGGCGAATATTACGCATTAAAGGCCAACGAGTAATGAGTTTTAAGCGAGAAAGGTGGGCAAAAAAGTAACTCATAATATCTCCCAATTGCGTGATTGAAGTGATTATTGTGAGTGGATAATTAACAGATGTAAACGTAAATAAAAAAGAAAATAAAAAAACGCAATATAACTGATTGTTATACTGCGTTTTATTTTGATTTGATAAGTCTTATTGGTGATAACCCACGATAAAACGACCAAATTTTTGAATTGCCATATCTAAATCATCTTCACGAGGAAGGGTAACGATACGGAAATGGTCTGGGTGTGGCCAGTTAAATGCCGTTCCTTGTACTAATAGCACTTTTTCTTGCAACAATAAATCGAGGATCATTTTCTGATCGTCTTTAATACTGTAGCGATTTAAGTCAATTTTAGGGAACATATAAAGAGCACCCATTGGCTTAACGCAAGAAACACCAGGAATTTGATTGATCAGCTCCCAAGCTCGATTACGTTGTTCGTATAAGCGACCTCCCGGAAGGATAAATTCACTAATACTTTGATAGCCGCCTAATGCAGTTTGAATGGCGTGTTGCATTGGAACGTTAGCGCATAAACGCATAGACGCTAACATATTCAAGCCTTCAATATAGCTTTTAGCATGTTTTTTAGGGCCGTTTAATACCATCCAACCTTGACGAAAACCAGCAACACGATAGGTTTTTGATAAACCATTAAAAGTGACGGTTAATAAATCCGGTGCCATTGCAGCAATAGAGTGATGCTCTGCATCATCATAGAGAATTTTATCGTAGATCTCATCTGCAAAGATAATCAGGTCATGCTGACGAGCTATTTCAACGATTTCCATTAGAATATCTTTGCTATATACCGCACCCGTTGGATTGTTTGGGTTGATAATAACAATGCCGCGGGTATTTTTTGTAATTTTACTGCGGATATCATCTAAATCAGGGAACCAACCTTGTTGCTCATCACACATATAGTGAACGGCATTTCCTCCCGAAAGAGAAACTGCGGCAGTCCATAAAGGATAATCAGGCGCAGGTACTAGCATTTCATCGCCATTATTCAATAAGGCTTGCATTGCTTGTACGATTAACTCGGAAACACCGTTACCAATATAAATGTCTTCAACCGTGATATCACGCATATCACGAGCTTGATAATGCTGCATGATAGCTTTACGCGCCGAAAATAGACCTTTGGAGTCACTATAACCCTGAGAGCTTGGTAGATTGCGGATCACATCCACTAAAATTTCATCAGGTGCTTCAAAGCCAAAAGGTGCCGGGTTACCAATATTGAGTTTTAAAACTTTGTTACCTTCTTCTTCCAGACGTTTTGCTTCTTGCAAAACCGGACCTCTAATGTCGTAACAGACATGTTCGAGTTTGTTTGATTTTTTAATCTGATTCATAGCGCGTTTACCTAATAGGGTCTGACTCGTATCTTTATTGTGATTATGGCGACTTAGCGATATTTATCACCGATTGCTATTCATATAGAAAGATACAAATGAAAAGGCTGTCCCAGCAAATAACTGTTCTATCACTCTACTCTTACGTTACAAACTTTTGAAGATGCTAGGTAATTTTTGGTGTAAAAGGTCAGTTTATTCTTAGAATGTTATTTTGATGACTAATTGTATTGCTTATGGCGGATTTATGTTTCAGTTTTGAAAAATAATCTGGATTATTATTCTATTGAAAGAGGGCTTTTTAGTGTGGTGATTAGAAATAAGTTGATGTGATACACAGGTAGATGAAATGTTGCATAATCAATTATTGAATAATTTTATCGGATTTGTATTATCTGGCTTAATATATTAAATTTTCAAATAATATGGTTAAATCTATTTAATTCTATAGCAATCAATTAGTTTAAGTATAAATTAAATTTAAATCTTAAATTTAATTTATAGGGGAAGATACTTAAATTCGAATGCATAGTTAAGATAATTTAAATTATTTTCAAAATGTTAAAATTTATGAATGAGAAAGCAATATAGTATGATCTAAGTCTAACTTGTGATGACGGTATACAGTTCTTTCTTGTGAATGCTTGAAATGATAATAAAATTTAATTTGTTACAAAAAGATGCAATTCCTTTCCATCTAGGAGGTGTAAACGATAAGAAACAAATGTAAAGTATTCGGTATGTCTTTGCTCTCTTTTTCAGAGTAGAGTACTGTCTGAATCGGAAGTCTTTTTTAGACTTTTGATATAAAACACCAGGTATATGTAATTTAAAAATCAAAAATAAGTGAAGAATAAACAATGATTAATGCAAATCGTCCGATAATGAATCTCGACCTCGATCTGCTTAGAACGTTTGTAGCTGTAGCAGATTTGAACACTTTTGCAGCAGCCGCTGCTGCTGTATGTCGAACCCAATCTGCTGTGAGTCAGCAGATGCAACGTTTAGAGCAATTGGTCGGTAGAGAGCTTTTTGCCCGCCATGGTCGTAATAAACTTTTAACAGAGCATGGCCTACAACTGTTAGGTTATGCTCGTCAAATTCTGCGTGCAAATGATGATGCAACGGCATCATTAACGTATAGCGATGCAGAAGGGGAGCTACGTATTGGTGCTTCTGATGACTCTGTTGATACTTTATTACCGTTTTTATTAAACCGTATCGCATCCGTGTATCCACGTTTAGCTGTTGATGTTCGCATTAAGCGTTCTCAATATATTGAAACAATGCTAGATAATCATGAAATTGATTTAGCATTAACAACAGCACGTATTGGTCATCATCCTCGTACAGCGTTACGTACAGCACCAGTGCTATGGCATTGCGCGCCAGATTTCCAATTACAAATGAATGAGCCTATTCCTTTAGTTGTAATGGATGAAACGAACCCATTCCGTCAATTAGCGATAAACACGTTAGATGATGCTGGGATCCAATGGCGTATTGCTTATGAAGCAGCTTCTTTATCCGCTGTTCGTGCCGCAGTTAATGCAGAAGTGGGTATTACTGCGCGTCCACTTGAAATGCAAAATGCCGATTTACGTATTTTAGGCGAAAGCGAAGGATTACCTCGTTTACCTGAAACACAGTATTGGTTGTATCGTAACTCTGATGAACAAAATGAAGCGGTGTTAACGGTATTCAATGCGATTGAAAACAAGAAAACACCTTATACCATCACTGCATCTGAAGATATTAGCTCTACTGAACTTGAATAATCACATTAATAATTGTGTGAATTTTTTAGCGTTAGAACACAAAAATTAAAGATTAAAAAAGAGTCAAATAAAACTGGATAGTGATGAATAGTGATAAACGGGAATAGATGCAATTAAGTGCGTTTATTTCCGTTTTTTATTGCCATTTTTTGAAATAGTAACACCTTGTTAATAATTATGTTGTTTTATGTATTTATCTTTGTGACATTTCATCCCAAAACTACCTTAACTGTTTGTTAAAAAAATGTTTACCTTTCCACTTGGTTAATCAGTTGTAGGATTTGTTAACAAATAAAAAGATTGTCTAGGTTTTAAGAGAATAAAAAAGTAAATCTAATCGGATATTTGACCTCCTCCACAATATTAGAAAGTTAATTTGTTAAAATTTGGATAAATTTTAAACTGATTAAGTATTTTTTCGACTATTTTGTGAGTTTGATCAAGAAAATAAGGCACATTTGCCTGTGTTGAGTCAGGTTTTTCCTGAGATACTGGTGTAGTAAAATCGAATTATCGGTTAGACTAAGCGTGTTAGCATAAAGTTTGTCGGTTGACTGACACGTTTTAGCATTAGCCAGTAATTGAGTGTTAAAAATGAGTGTTAAATTTGTTAAATCGCGATGGAAAACTGAGTGATTTGTCGCAAAGTTTTCCAAAAAATAATAAAGGTATAAATAGACTGTTATTATTTCTTTAATTAGCAAGTCTGTTTAATTCGCCTTTTTTTTCGTAATTAGAAATGTGGTGTAAACCGCCGGATAAGAGTTGGTTAATTGACACCACCTTTGATGAGTAAGCAATGAGTATGTCTACAACCACCGAAGTTATCGCCCATCATTGGGCATTTGCTGTCTTCCTCATAGGCGCATTGGGGTTATGTTCGCTCATGTTGTTGGGTGCCCGCTATTTAGGCGGACGCGCACAGGCAAGGGCAAAGCATGTTCCTTATGAATCTGGTCTTGATTCTGTTGGCAGCGCTCGTCTGCGCATGTCAGCTAAATTCTATTTAGTTGCCATGTTTTTCGTTATTTTCGATGTTGAAGCACTGTTTCTTTATGCCTGGGCTGTTTCCGTTCGTGAAGTTGGCTGGTTAGGCTTTATTGAAGCGTCAGTCTTCATCGCTATTTTATTAGCTGGATTATTCTATTTGGTTCGTATAGGCGCATTAGATTGGACGCCTGTTCGCTCTCGTCGTGAAACCGCGAGTAAAAGCCATGTTCGATTAACCAGCGGCAAACATCCGCAGCAGTAATAAGCGAGGCATTAGAAATGGATTATACGCTCACCCGCATAGATCCGAACGGTGAGAATGACCGTTATCCCCTGCAATCACAGGAAATTGTCAGTGACCCATTAGATGCTCACGTTCATCGCAGCGTGTATATGGGAAAACTGGAACATGCGTTGCATGATGTTGTGAACTGGGGACGGAAAAACTCTTTATGGCCATATAACTTTGGTCTTTCCTGTTGTTATGTTGAAATGGTGACGTCATTTACGGCTGTGCATGACGTGGCTCGTTTTGGTTCAGAAGTATTACGTGCATCACCTCGTCAAGCTGACTTTATGGTGGTTGCGGGTACTTGCTTTACTAAAATGGCACCCGTTATTCAACGTTTATACGATCAGATGTTAGAGCCTAAATGGGTTATCTCTATGGGGGCATGTGCAAACTCTGGTGGTATGTACGACATCTACTCAGTAGTGCAAGGTGTTGATAAGTTCATTCCAGTTGATGTGTATATTCCTGGCTGTCCACCACGCCCTGAAGCTTACATGCAAGCACTGATGTTATTACAAGAGTCCATTGGTAAAGAACGTCGCCCATTATCATGGGTTGTCGGCGACCAAGGTGTTTACCGTGCCAATATGCAATCAGAACGAGAAAGAAAACACGGTGAACGTATCGCAGTGAAAAACCTGCGTACTCCTGACGAAATTTAAAGGCTTTTGCCTAAGACGTAACCAGAGCAATGTGTTGCGATCATAGTAACCCTGATCAAAGTTGTGGTGAATAGAAATGACCGATCAGATAGCGCAAAAAGGCGCTCGGCCAGCGTGGGAAACGACCGATCATATTGATGATCAGGTGGTTAATGAACTACGTCAGAAATTTGGGCCAGATGCGTTTACGTTCCAGCCTACTCGTACTGGTATGCCAGTTGTTTGGGTAAAACGGGAACAACTTATTGAGGTAATGCTATACCTCAAATCTTTACCAAAACCTTATGTCATGCTGTTTGATATGCATGGTTTTGATGAGCGTCTTCGTACGCATCGTCAAGGCTTGCCAGCAGCAGACTTTTCTGTTTTCTATCATCTGATATCAATCGATCGTAATAAAGATATCATGCTGAAAGTCGCATTAAGTGAAAATGATCTTAATGTTCCGACAATCACATCTATCTTCCCTAACTCGAATTGGTATGAGCGTGAAGTCTGGGATATGTTTGGGATTGTCTTTAATGGGCATCCAAATTTACGCCGTATTATGATGCTTCCTGATTGGGAAGGTCATCCGCTGCGTAAAGATTATCCTGCTCGTGCGACAGAGTTCGATCCTTATGTGCTGACAAAGCAGAAACAGGATCTGGAAATGGAATCGCTGACATTCAAACCTGAAGAGTGGGGGATGAAACGCGGTACTGAGAATGAGGACTTTATGTTCTTAAACCTCGGTCCTAACCATCCATCATCTCATGGTGCATTCCGTATTATTCTTCAGCTTGATGGCGAGGAGATCGTCGACTGTGTGCCTGACGTGGGTTATCACCACCGTGGTGCTGAAAAAATGGGTGAGCGCCAATCTTGGCACAGTTATATCCCATACACAGACCGAATTGAATACCTCGGCGGATGCGTTAACGAAATGCCTTATGTACTTGCAGTGGAAAAACTTGCCGGTATTGAAGTGCCTGAACGCGTTAAAGTTATTCGTGTCATGCTGTCTGAGCTATTTCGTATTAATAGCCACTTACTGTATATCAGTACCTTTATCCAAGACGTTGGTGCGATGACACCCGTGTTCTTTGCCTTTACTGACCGTCAAAAAGTTTACAACATCGTTGAAGCAATTACCGGATTCCGTATGCACCCTGCATGGTTCCGTATCGGTGGTGTTGCTCATGACTTACCTCGCGGTTGGGAACGCTTATTACGTGAATTCTTAGATTGGATGCCAAAACGTCTAGATTCTTACGTAAAAGCAGCACTGCAAAACAGTATCTTAAAAGGTCGTACTATTGGTGTTGCCTCATATAATACTAAAGAAGCATTAGATTGGGGTGTCACAGGTGCAGGTCTTCGTGCAACCGGGGTTGAGTTTGACGTGCGTAAATGGCGTCCATATTCAGGTTATGAAAACTTTGAATTTGAAATCCCTGTCGCAAGTAATGGTGACTGTTATGACCGCGTAATGCTGAAAGTAGAAGAACTACGCCAAAGCTTACGTATTCTGGAACAGTGCTATAAAAATATGCCAGAAGGGCCATTTAAAGCAGACCATCCACTGACAACGCCTCCACCAAAAGAGCGTACATTACAGCATATCGAAACTATGATTAACCACTTCCTACAGGTTTCATGGGGTCCTGTTATGCCTGCTAATGAATCATTCCAGATGGTTGAAGCCACGAAAGGGATCAACAGCTATTACTTAACCAGTGATGGCAGCACAATGAGCTACCGTACCCGTATTCGTACGCCAAGTTTTGCTCACTTGCAGCAAATCCCCGCAGTTATCCGCGGTAGTCTGGTTTCTGACTTGATTGTGTATCTGGGAAGTATTGATTTTGTAATGTCGGATGTGGATCGTTAATCATGCAAAATGAATTAAACCAAAAAGATGATGCTGTGCAGATCGAAATCGTTGATGTAACACATTCAAAGAAAGCAACGTTTGTTTTAACTGAAGAAGAACGTGCTGAAATTGAACAAGAAAAACATCATTACGAAGATCCGCGAGCAGCCTCTATTGAAGCACTGAAAATTGTGCAAAAGAACCGTGGTTGGGTTGAAGACGGCGCAATTTATGCGATTGCGGATGTTCTTGGGATCCCTGCAAGCGATGTTGAAGGCGTTGCGACGTTCTATAGCCAAATTTTCCGTCAACCCGTTGGCCGTCACATCATTCGTTTTTGTGACAGCGTGGTTTGTCATATTACAGGTTATCAAGGCATTCAAGCAGCGATTGAAAAGCACCTTAATATCATTCCTGGTCAAACTACACCAGATGGTCGCTTTACGTTACTGCCAACCTGCTGTTTAGGTAATTGTGATAAAGGTCCTACTATGATGGTAGATGACGATACTCACAGCTTTGTTAAACCTGAAGAGATTGAAACGTTACTGGAGCAGTATCCATGACAGCAATTTCAGGAGCAAAACCGATTATTCGTAGCGCAGAAACGCATCCGCTAACGTGGCGCTTACGTGATGATCGTCAGCCTGTATGGCTGGATGAATACCGTGCTACAAACGGTTATAAAGCGGCAGAAAAAGCATTAAAAGGTATGTCACCGACTGAGGTGACCACTGAAGTTAAAGATGCTGGCCTAAAAGGTCGTGGTGGTGCTGGATTCTCAACAGGCTTGAAATGGAGCCTGATGCCAAAAGATGAAAGCATGAATATCCGTTACATCCTTTGTAACGCAGATGAAATGGAGCCGGGTACTTATAAAGACCGTCTCTTAATGGAAGAACTTCCACATCTGTTAATTGAAGGGATGATTATCGGCGCTCACGCACTAAAAGCTTACCGTGGCTATATTTTCCTTCGTGGCGAATATATCGAAGCGGCTAAGAATCTGCGCCATGCTATTGAAGAAGCAAAAGCAGCAGGCTTTCTGGGTAAAAACATCTTTGGTTCAGGCATTGATTTTGAACTGTTTGTTCACACGGGTGCAGGTCGTTACATCTGTGGTGAAGAGACAGCATTAATCAACTCATTAGAAGGTCGTCGTGCTAACCCGCGCTCTAAACCTCCATTCCCTGCAACATCAGGTGCATGGGGTAAACCAACTTGTGTCAATAACGTTGAAACACTGTGTAATGTGCCTGCGATTATTGAACACGGCAAAGATTGGTATATCGGCTTAAGTGAAGGTAAAAGCCCAGATGCGGGTACTAAATTAATGGGATTCTCAGGTCGCGTGAAATATCCGGGCTTATGGGAATTACCATTTGGTACAACAGCGCGCGAGATCCTTGAAGATTACGCAGGGGGGATGCGTGATGGTCTTAAGCTAAAAGCATGGCAACCGGGTGGTGCAGGTACTGACTTCTTAACAGAAGATCACCTCGATCTTCCAATGGATTTTGGCACGATTGCAAAAGCAGGTAGCCGTTTAGGTACAGCACTTGCAATGGCGGTAGATAATGAAATTAATATGGTTTCATTAACCCGTAACTTAGAAGAGTTCTTTGCTCGTGAATCTTGTGGCTGGTGTACACCTTGTCGTGATGGCTTGCCATGGAGTGTCGAAATCTTACGTGCGATAGAAAACGGTAAAGGTCGCCCTGGTGATATCGAAACCCTTGAACATTTATGTCGTTCTTTAAGTCCGGGACACACATTCTGTGCTCACGCACCGGGTGCAGTAGAACCTTTACAAAGCGCCATTAAATATTTCCGTGAAGAATTTGAGGCTGGCATTATTCAAGAAGATTATACCAATGCCAACTTGATCAGAGGTATTCAGCCTAACTTACTGAAAAGCCGCTGGTAATTTTTCACGACACATTCTAGGTTTAACGCCTGCTGTGCAGGCCTTTGGGAAGCATGCTGACTATGGCTACGATTCATGTAGACGGCAAAGAATATGAAGTTAACGGGGCTGATAACCTGTTAGAAGCCTGTCTTAATTTAGGCTTAGATATTCCTTATTTTTGCTGGCATCCAGCGCTGGGAAGCGTTGGCGCTTGCCGCCAGTGTGCGGTTAAGCAGTATCAAAATGCTGAGGATACCCGCGGTCGTTTAGTGATGTCTTGTATGACACCTGCGACTGATGGCACGTTTATCTCTATCGATGACGAAGAAGCGAAGAAATTCCGCGAAAGCGTTGTTGAATGGTATATGACAAACCATCCTCATGACTGTCCAGTTTGTGAAGAAGGCGGTAACTGCCACCTTCAAGATATGACGGTAATGACAGGTCACACTATGCGTCGCTATCGCTTTACTAAGCGTACACATAGAAACCAAGACTTGGGACCGTTTATTTCTCACGAAATGAACCGTTGTATTGCTTGTTACCGCTGTGTTCGTTACTACAAAGATTATGCTGATGGTACTGATCTTGGTGTCTTTGGTGTACATAACAACGTATTTTTTGGACGCGTTGAAGATGGCACATTAGAGAGCGAATTCTCAGGTAACTTGGTTGAAATTTGTCCGACGGGTGTTTTCACCGATAAAACCCACTCATCTCGTTATAACCGCAAATGGGATATGCAGTTTGCACCAAGCATTTGTCAGGGTTGTAGCATGGGTTGTAACATCAGCCCTGGTGAACGTTATGGTGAATTACGTCGTATCGAAAACCGTTATAACGGGACTGTAAACCGCTATTTCCTTTGTGACCGTGGTCGTTTTGGCTATGGCTATGTGAATTTAGCAAGCAGACCTCGTCAACCTAAAAAACGTTTAGGCAGTAACTGGTTAGAAATTAACGCTGTTCAAGCGACTCAAGCAGCTGCGGATATGCTGAAGAAAAGTCAGCGTATCGTGGGTATTGGTTCCCCGCGTGCAAGCATTGAAAGTAACTTCGCATTACGTGAAGTTGTTGGCGCTGAAAACTTCTATAGCGGTATCTCTGCATCAGAGCAAAAACGTCTGACCTTAATGTTAGATATTTTACAAAAAGGTGGCGTTCATACTCCATCTCTGCGTGAAATTGAAGATTACGATGCCGTTTTAGTGTTAGGTGAAGATTTAACACAAACTGGTGCTCGTATGGCATTGTCTGTACGTCAGGCCGTGAAAGGTAAAGCGCGTGAAATGGCGGCAGCTCAAAAAGTGGCTGACTGGCAAATTGCTGCGATTATGAATATCGGGCAACGTGCAAAATACCCACTGTTTGTCACTCATGTTGATGAAACTCGCCTCGATGATGTTGCTGCGTGGAGTTATCGCGCACCCGTTGTTGATCAAGCACGTTTAGGCTTTGCGATTGCGAATAACATTAACGGTGATGCACCAGCTGTTGATGGTATTGATGAAGCGCTGAATAAACACATCGAAATGGTTGTTCAAGCACTTTCTCAAGCCAAGAAACCATTAATTATCAGTGGTAGCCATGCGGGTAGCGAAGACGTTATCAAAGCAGCCGCTAACATTGCTTTTGCATTAAAAGCAAAAGGTAATGAAGTAGGGCTTTCTTTCGTTGCTGATGATGCAAACAGCATGGGTCTTGCCATGATGAATGCACAGCCACTTGATGACGCATTAAAAATGATGCGTAGTGGTCAAGTTAACACCGTTGTTGTCATGGAAAACGATTTATATCGTCATTTTGATGCCGACGTGATTGATGATGCGATTGCTAAAGTAGATAACTTAATTGTCATCGACCACCAGCAAACTGACATTATGGCGAAAGCACATCTTGTTCTCCCAGCTTCTTCATTCGCTGAAAGTGATGGAACAATGGTGAGTCAAGAAGGCAGAGCACAACGTTATTTCCAAGTTTTCGAACCTTCTTTCTATAACAAAGAAGTGGTGATGCATGAAAGCTGGCGTTGGTTGAGTGCGGTTGATTCACAATGGCATGAAAGAACACTGGATTGGACACAGTTAGACAATGTGATTGAACATTGTGCGACGAGTCTTCCTCAGTTTGCTGGCATTGTTGATGCGGCACCAAATGCGTCATTCCGTATTCGTGGACAAAAACTGGCTCGTGAACCACATCGTTATAGTGGTCGTACATCTATGCTGGCGAATGTGTCTGTTCATGAACAGCGTCAACCAAAAGATATCGACACCCCATTTGCGTTCTCAATGGAAGGTAATAACAGCCCAACAGCACCTCGTCAGCAAATTCCATTTGCATGGGCGCCGGGTTGGAACTCACCTCAAGCATGGAATAAATTCCAAGCAGAAGTGGGTGGCAGCTTACGCTTTGGCGATCCAGGTGTGCGTTTAATTGAATGTGGTGATAATACACTTGGCTACTTCACTGATATTCCTGCGCCATTTAATGCACAGAAAAATCAATGGACTGTCGCACCTTGCTACCGTTTATTTGGTAGTGAAGAGTTATCACAACGCGCTGAAGTTATCCAATCTCGTATGGAAACCGCTTATTTAACATTGAGTGAATCTGATGCCCAAGCATTAGCGTTAACTCAAGGTCAGCAAGCTATGTTTACTTACGAAGGCCGTGAATTCACCTTACCTGTGAAAATCAGTGCTCACCTGACTCAAGGTCAAATTGGCTTGCCGTTAGGTATGGCAGGTATTTCTCCATCGCTGGTGGGTGTATCGGTTCGTCAACTGCGGGGTATTGCATAATGAGCTGGTTATCTCCTGAAGTTACAGAGATTTTACTCACCGTATTAAAAGCCGTTGTGATCTTGCTTGTTGTGGTCACTTGTGGTGCTTTTATGAGTATGGGGGAACGCCGTTTACTGGGTTTATTCCAAAACCGTTATGGGCCTAACCGTGTAGGTTATGCAGGTTCAGCACAGCTAATTGCGGATATGATCAAAATGTTCTTTAAAGAGGACTGGATCCCGAAATTTGCTGACCGCTTTATCTTCACCATTGCACCAGTAATTGCGTTTTCATCTTTACTGCTGTCATTTGCGATTGTACCTGTTAGCTCAACATGGGTTGTTGCTGACTTAAACATCGGTATTTTGTTCTTCTTGATGGTTGCAGGTATTGCGGTGTATGCCGTGTTATTTGCAGGATGGTCAAGTAATAACAAATATTCACTGTTAGGTGCAATGCGTGCATCAGCACAAACCGTAAGTTATGAAGTGTTCTTAGGACTTTCAATCTTAGGTGTTGTTGCACAAGCGGGCTCTTTTAACCTGACTGACATCGTAAACTCACAAGCAAATATGTGGAATGTCATCCCACAATTCTTTGGCTTTATTACGTTTGCGATTGCTGGGGTTGCTGTTTGTCACCGTCATCCATTTGACCAACCTGAAGCTGAGCAAGAGCTGGCTGATGGTTATCACATTGAATATTCTGGTATGAAATTCGGTTTATTCTTTGTTGGTGAATATATCGGTATCGTTGCGGTATCGGGTCTTATCGTGACGTTATTCTTTGGTGGTTGGCAAGGGCCTTTCTTACCATCATTCATTTGGTTTGCACTGAAAACAGGGTTCTTCATGATGATGTTTATCCTTATTCGTGCATCGTTACCGCGTCCGCGCTACGACCAAGTGATGTCTTTTGGTTGGAAAATTTGCTTACCGTTAACGCTTATCAATCTGCTGGTCACTGCTGCAGTGATACTTTACAACGCTCAATAAGGGGTGATTGAACCATGACTTTAAAAGAGTTATTGACTGGTTTCGGCACCCAGGTACGAAGCATTTGGATGATTGGCTTACATGCCTTCGCCAAACGTGAAACACAGATGTACCCGGAAGAACCTGTCAATGTTGCACCACGTTATCGTGGACGAATTGTGTTGACTCGTGATCCTGATGGTGAAGAACGCTGTGTTGCTTGTAACTTGTGTGCAGCAGTCTGTCCAGTTGGCTGTATTTCATTACAGAAAGCAGAACATGAAGATGGTCGTTGGTATCCGGAGTTTTTCCGTATCAACTTTTCTCGCTGTATTTTCTGCGGTTTATGTGAAGAAGCTTGCCCAACAACGGCGTTACAATTAACGCCTGATTTTGAAATGGGTGAGTTTAAGCGTCAGGATTTGGTTTATGAAAAAGACGATCTGTTGATTTCAGGGCCAGGCAAATATCCTGAATATAACTTTTACCGTAAAACAGGTATGGCGATTAACGGCAAAGATAAAGGTGATGCGGATGATGAAGCTAAACCTATCGATGTCAAAAGCCTGTTACCGTAAGGAGCGATATTCATGGAATTTGCATTTTACATCGCGGGGCTGATTGCCATCCTTGCAACATTGAGAGTGATCACTCATACCAATCCTGTACACGCTTTATTGTACTTAGTGATTTCATTGATTGCGCTCTCTGTGGTTTTCTTCTCGTTAGGCGCCTATTTTGCTGGTGCATTAGAAATCATTGTTTACGCTGGCGCCATTATGGTGTTATTCGTTTTCGTGGTGATGATGCTCAACTTAGGTAAATCCGTTGTTGATCAAGAGAAAAAGTGGCTACAACCGAAGTTTTGGATTGGGCCTGCGCTTTTATCTCTGACGCTATTAGTCGTGTTAATTTACGCCATTAGTAGTGTCACTCACGGCGAAATTGCTGGAGAAGTGATTGGCGCGAAAGAGGTCGGTATTAGCTTATTTGGGCCTTATATTCTGGCTGTTGAGTTAGCATCTGTTCTCTTATTGTCTGGATTGATTGTTGCTTACCACATTGGCCGTGATAAGAGCCATGACGATCTCGTCGAAAACGAAAACGCAGGGGAGCAAAAATGATACCTCTTCAACATGGTTTGATCTTGGCTGCGGTACTGTTTGTGTTAGGTTTTACCTGCTTAGTACTTCGCCGCAACCTGTTGTTTATGTTGATCGGACTAGAAATTATGATTAATGCAGCTGCACTGGCATTTGTTGTCGGTGGTAGCTTTTGGGGTCAAACAGATGGTCAGATAATGTATATCATGGCAATCAGTTTGGCGGCGGCAGAGGCAAGTATTGGTCTGGCATTGTTGTTACAGCTTCATAGACATCGCCAAAACATCAATATTGATACAGTCAGTGAGATGCGCGGATGAATATACTCTATTTAACCATTCTGCTACCACTGCTGGGATTTTTACTGCTCGCTTTCTCGCGTGGTCGTTGGTCTGAAAACGTATCAGCATGGATTGGTACAGGTTCTGTTGGTCTATCTGCCCTTGTTGCACTTTGGGCAGGTATGGATTTCTTTGCTAATGGGCAAGAAACGTATGTTCTGACTTTATGGAGCTGGATGTCAGCAGGGAATTTCAATATTCCGTTTACACTGGTTCTTGATGGTCTTTCATTAACCATGCTGGGTGTGATTACCGGTGTTGGCTTCCTTATTCATATGTATGCATCTTGGTATATGCGTGGCGAAGAAGGGTATTCTCGCTTCTTTGCTTATACCAACTTATTTATCGCAAGTATGGTTGTCTTAGTACTGGCTGATAATATGATGCTGATGTATATGGGGTGGGAAGGGGTTGGTCTATGTAGTTACCTGCTAATTGGTTTCTATTATAGCAATCCTGCTAATGGCGCAGCTGCGATGAAAGCGTTTATCGTAACGCGTATCGGTGATGTGTTCTTAGCTATCGGTATGTTTATCCTATTTGACCAATTAGGTACATTGAGCTTCCGTGAAATGGCAGTACTTGCTCCTGAGCAATTAGCAGTAGGATCAAGCGTCATTAACTGGGCAATGTTAATGGTATTAGGCGGTGCAGTCGGTAAATCAGCACAGCTTCCATTACAAACATGGTTAGCGGATGCGATGGCAGGCCCTACACCAGTATCTGCATTAATCCACGCCGCAACGATGGTTACGGCAGGTGTATACTTGGTTGCACGTAGTAACGCGCTATTCTTAATGGCACCTGAAGTACTTGAATTAGTCGGTATTATTGGTGCAGTCACATTAGTGTTAGCGGGCTTTGCGGCTTTAGTACAAACCGATATCAAACGTATTCTTGCTTATTCAACCATGAGCCAAATTGGTTATATGTTCTTGGCTTTAGGCGCTCAAGCATGGGATGCGGCAATTTTCCACTTAATGACTCACGCTTTCTTTAAAGCATTACTGTTCTTATCTGCAGGCTCTGTGATTGTTGCCTGCCACCACGAGCAGAATATCTTTAAGATGGGCGGATTACGTAAGAAGATCCCATTTGTTTACGCCTGTTTCCTAATTGGTGGTGGCGCATTAGCGGCATTACCACTGTTAACAGCAGGGTTCTTCAGTAAAGATGAAATCTTATGGGGTGCGTATTCAAACGGGCATTTTAACTTAATGCTTGCAGGTTTAGTTGGTGCGTTATTTACGTCACTTTATACCTTCCGTTTGATTTTCATCGTATTCCATGGTGAAACCAAAACCGAAGCACACCAAGTTAAAGGGTTTACACATACTTTCCCATTAGCGGTATTAGCACTGTTATCAACATTTATCGGTGCGTTAATTACTCAACCGTTAGGTGCTGTTTTCCCTGAAGGAAGCGCATCGCATGAGGGTAAATATGTATTAGAAGCGCTTTCTGGTGTGGTAGCGATAGTAGGCGTTGCCATTGCAGCATGGTTATACCTGAAACAGCGTCAATGTGTTTCTAAGGTTGCTAATACTCGTACAGGTCGTTTCTTCTCAACATGGTGGTTCCATGCTTGGGGATTCGATGCGCTGTATGAAGTGCTGTTTGTCAAACCTTATAAAGGGGCGGCGTGGCTTATCCAAAATGATCCTGTTAACCAATTCTTTAATCTATTCGGTTGCCTGCTTAAAGGCACCAATAAAGGGTTAAGTTTCAGTGAGAATGGATTGGCACGTTGGTATGCGGCTTCTCTCGGTTTAGGTGCAGTGCTGGTTATCGCTCTGCTGCTTCTGGTTTAATTAAGGGACACATTGCGCCATGTTATTACCCTGGCTAATACTTATTCCCTTCATCGGTGGCCTGCTAAGTTGGCAGGCTGAACGAATCGGCTCGCAAGTCCCTCGCTGGGTTGCGTTGCTGACGATGGGATTAACACTCGTTATTTCTGTGCAACTTTGGTTGCAAGGCGATTATCAACTACTTAGTGCTGATGGAGCACCACATTGGACAGAGTTTTTCTTTGTGCCGTGGATCCCTGCTTTAGGGATTAATATCCAATTTGCACTTGATGGTATGTCATTGCTGATGACTGTATTAACTGCGATTTTAGGTATCTTAGCGGTACTTTCATCGTGGAATGAAAATCAGCCATCACAAGGTGCTTTCCATTTTAACTTGCTGTGGATTTTAGCTGGTGTGATGGGGGTATTTTTAGCGACTGACCTGTTTTTATTCTTCTTCTTCTGGGAAATGATGTTGATCCCAATGTATTTCCTGATTTCTTTATGGGGACACAAAGGAAGTAGTGATAAAAAACACGTTAGTGCAGCAACAAAATTCTTTATCTATACACAGGCAAGTGGTCTGTTAATGTTGCTGGCCATTATCGGTCTTGCGGTTGCTTTCTACCGTGAAACGGGTATTTGGACGTTTAATTATGACACCTTATTACAAGCACATACGGTATTAGGCTCTGAACTGCAATTTATTCTGATGTTAGGTTTCTTCGCTGCATTTGCAGTAAAAATGCCTATCGTACCTGTACATGGCTGGTTAGCGGATGCTCACGCAGAAGCACCAACAGCAGGCTCTGTTGACTTATCAGGTATTTTGCTAAAAACAGCGGCTTACGGTCTATTACGTTTTAACTTACCACTCTTTCCTGAAGCGTCAGCGTTGCTGGCACCTGTGGCGATGTGGTTAGGTTTAATTACCGTATTCTATGCAGCACTGTTAGCCTTCCGTCAGACTGATATCAAACGTCTTGCGGCTTACAGTAGTATTTCTCACATGGGCTTTATCGTGATTGCGATTTATGCCGGCTCTGTATTGGCTTACCAAGGTGCGATTATTCAAATGATCACCAACGGTTTGTCAGCTGCGGGTTTATTTATCATGTGTGGCATGCTTTATGAGCGTTTAGGTACGCGTGATATGAACCAAATGGGTGGATTGTGGAAAAGCATCCGTTTCTTACCTGCGTTTTCACTGTTCTTTGCGGTTGCCTCTTTAGGTATGCCAGGAACAGGTAACTTCGTGGGTGAGTTTATGATCCTGTTTGGTACTTATGGTAACTTTAAGCTGATCACCATTATTTCGGTCTTTGGTTTAGTCTTTGCTTCTGTCTACGCGCTGTGGATGATGCAACAGGCTTACTATGGCTCACCGAAAACAGCTGAAAGAACCTATAAAGGGTTAGATCTGAGAGAATTCTTTATCCTGATCACATTGGTTGTTTTACTGGTTATTTTGGGCTTCTTCCCACAACCTGTATTAGACACATCAATATCAGCGATGGAAAATCTCCAGACTTGGTATTCCGCTTCTATTTCAACAGTAAGGCCGTAATTCGCCATGACAATAACTCCTGAACAATTGATCGCAATGCTACCGCTATTGATCGTCGGATTGACGGTGGTGGTTGTGATGCTGTCCATTGCATGGCGACGCGATCATTTTACCATTGCCACTTTGACAGCTACGGGTTTCATCATTGCGCTGGGCTCGCTCTATTACGTTAATGCATTAGGCGTAGTGGACGTGACCACGCTTTACCACGTTGATGGATACTCAAGCTTCTTTACTGCACTAGTGATCCTTTCTGGTATTGGCACTATTGCTTTTGCTTATCCTTGGTTAGAAGGCTATCAAGATAACAAAGAAGAGTTTTACTTGCTGATTGCGATTGCGGTAGTCGGAGGGATTTTACTCTCGTCTGCTCATCACTTCGCATCGATGTTTATTGGTATTGAATTACTGACATTACCGCTGTTTGGTCTTATCGGTTACGCATTCCAACAACGTCCATCACTGGAAGCAGGTATCAAATATATGCTGCTTTCTGCGGCAGCCTCTTCTTTCTTACTATTTGGTATGGCACTTCTTTATGCAGAAGCAGGGGGGCTCTCCTTTGCTGCAATGGGACAAAGTTTAAGTGATAGCAATATCCATAAACCATTAGTACTTGCAGGTTTAGGTATGATGTTAGTGGGAATTGGATTTAAATTATCTTTATTCCCATTCCAATTATGGACACCCGATGTTTACCAAGGTGCGCCAGCACCAACGGGCGCGTTCTTAGCGACGGCAAGTAAGATTGGTATTTTTGCTGTTGTTATGCGTTTATTCCTTGAAGCGCCAGCTGCGGATAGTGAAACCTTACGAATGATCTTAGGTTTCATGGCAATTGCCTCTATCTTGTTTGGTAACATCATGGCGTTAACGCAAAAGAGCGTAAAACGCTTATTGGGTTACTCTTCCGTATCACACCTTGGTTATCTACTCGTGGCATTAATTGTGCTGCAATACAGCCCTGTATTAGCACAAGAAACCGCTGAAATTTATTTAGCTGGTTACTTGTTTGCAAGTCTCGGGGCGTTTGGTGCTATTGCAGTAGCGTCAAGTCCTTATCGTGAAAGCGAAATGGATTCACTGGAAGATTACCGCGGATTATTCTGGCGCCGTCCTGTTGTGGCTGTGGTGATGTCACTGATGATGCTATCACTGGCAGGTGTACCAATTACATTAGGTTTCATTGGTAAACTGTATGTCATCATTGCGGGCATTAGCTCAAGCTTATGGTGGTTAACAGGTATGGTTGTGTTAGGTAGTGCGATTGGCTTATTCTACTACCTACGTGCTGCGGCTATTGTCTTTTTACGCAAACCAGACAATGACAACACTCCTGCGATTTCTACAACATCACAAAATATGGCAACATTTGTTGCGTTAATCTGTGCAGTTGTTGTGATTGCCTTAGGTGTATGGCCACAACCACTGATTGAATTAACGAATTTTGCGATTATTGCACCCGCAATCAACTAATCGTAATAACGTATCGTTAAATAATAAAACGGCTCTTTTATAGAGCCGTTTTTAATTATTATTGATAAATATTTATTTTGTCTGCGCTCTCATAATATAAAGAGAAATCATCTAAAAATGAGAAGATAGGAATAATAATCTCTTCATTTAATAAGCTGTTATTTTCTAATGTTGATATTTTTAAGGCTATTTCCCGCCAACTTTCAGATAGAAATGTTAACTGTTTAATCAATATATGAAGAAAGTAATCAATATCCATAATATTATAATGATGTTTCATATTTAATAATATTTTTTGCTGCTTAGCTTTTAATTGATGAAGGCTCTTTATTTGTGATAAATAAAGCGAAGTAAGTTGATGCCGAGTTTCAACAACTTTACTATAAGAAAATCCAGAGTCTAACGTAGAAAATAAATTACTCAGTATTTTTACCAGTGAAGATAAAACATTTTTTTCTTGTGTTTCAATATTAAGATCTTCAATTTGTTGTTGCTGAGGAAGTTTGTTTTTGAACAGATCGAAAAAATTTCTTTTATGTAAGATATCTTCACTATCACGTATGATATCTAACTCATTTTTTGTTGTTTCGGAGGCGCTTTCTAAGATAATAATCTCTTCTGAACAGATTTTAACATCATTTTCTTTATTATAGATAAAAGGTATTACTTTATTTGTGAGGGATTTATTTTTTAATTTATTGATTTCAATTGAAAGTGAATGAGTATGTTCATTTATCATTTTCTCTATTTCATTTATTTCATTTATTTCATTTGAAAATATATTGATTATTTCTTTTCTTTTTTTTTTCTAATTTATTTTTTATTTCATTATCAAGATTTCCTGTTTTTATCTCATTGTCAATTTCATTTATTGTTTTAAAAATATCATTAAATAAACTTTGCCTTAATCTGCTTTTTAAACTCAGTGAAAAATAAATAATGCGTTCAATATTTTTATTGTTTATTTCTAATAGATTATTGACTTCTCCCTCAAGTGTACTATCTAGATAACATTTACTATTACTTAAAGAGAGAATATTTCTGTGCGCATGAAATAATTGATTATGTTTAAAACATTCTTCTAAATTGACGGGTTTTTCATTATGACTCATAACAATATCCTTTTGTTAATCTTTAGATGAATAAAATGTAGAAAGAGCATCATCAAAAGAGAGTAAGATCTCCTTTGAGTAACCAATGACCATATACCAAGGCGCGATAATCTTTTCTAAGTAAATACTAAATTTAATCAGCTCTAATGCACTGTTAATTTTATTAAAATGTGTTATTGATGCTTCTATTTCTGTTAAGATGGCTTGCCATACATATTCAATATGTTCTAACGCCATATTTGTATCTTCGATAAATAGTTCTATTTCAGATAATTCAATATAGAGTGTATTTAAATGCAAAGATAAGCCTTCATAGATATCGATGTCAGCATTGATTTTTTTCACCTTTTGAATAAGTTCATTTTTCTTTTTACGTATGACTTCGGCTTTTGCCCCGAATATTCCACCTGTGATAATAACACCAATAACACCTATTGCTAGCCCTGTAAATGCAAGACCAACATAGTGTTTATATTCATCTTTGAGTATTTCTATTTCTTCAACGAGTAAATCTCGTTCTTCAATAAGTGAACGACTATTATCTGTATAAAACTCATTAATAAATCTTTTCTTGTTAAGAATGTCGTGATAAATAGAATGATGATTAACATTCTGGCTATCTTTGCCTCCCATTATTTTACTTCTAAAGGTAGATAAGCTGTCTTTTATTTTTATGGTCTTATCACGTTCATTTTCAATATCCTCTTTCATACTTTCTAATATATGAATTAATTGTGTTGAAACTTCTTTATCTTGAGATGTGTATCGAATATTTTTTAACTCTTGCTCAGAAATGTCATTAATAATAGTAGATATTTTAGTTAATAAAGGCATTTGACTAATAAATAAAATGACACTTTCACCTGTAGAAGTGATTTCTCTACCCATTATTTCTAAATCAATTGCTTGTTGCTTTATTGCATATTCAATTTGATTCCATTCAAATGCATGCTCCCGTATTTGAATGAACAGAGACAAAATATTATCAGGAGAGAGTTGTGATTCATTTATTTTACTGTAATGAATAAATTTGATGACATCATCTATTTTGTAAGGAAGAGAAAGTGCTTTATTAACATAAGACTTTATTTTTATTAAATCATGAGATGTCACAATACCCGGTAATCGACCATTTTCGATATCTATTCCTAATATTAAACCGAGTGCAACTTTAGGTATATCGGAGGTCTCAATGATTTTATCGACATGTTCATAGATGGTTGTATCCATATAACCTCACTTATGTATGAAAATTTTTATCTTTACCACTTTATCTAATGAAGATGTGTTGGTTATTTCAGAAGTGCGAGTTAATGCTTCTACTTTGTAACATGAAAAATACAAAACTTTGATAAATGACAAAGGTTATAATTAATCAGCCCTTTGATAATTCGTATAGAGACGTATAATCTCCTTTTTAATTAGTTGTGGGTATTTGGAGTGGAAAAGGTTAATCCTGTGTTTTCGACACTGTACGAAAAAGTTAAAAATATAAATCTGACAGCACAAGGTAATCTTTTACATTTGAAAGTCACCTTGCCAGCAGAGGTTTCATTTTCATTGCTCTCATGGCTTGCTGCGCAGTCGTATTATCCTCAATTTTATTGGCAGCATCGTGATGAACATGAAGAAGTGGCAGCCTGTGGACAATTACGCTGTTTCAATCATATTCAAGATGCACACCAATTTTTAGCTGTGCACCAATCGGATCCCTGTATTGATGATGTACGTATTTGGGGCTTAAATGCATGGGATACTATTATTCCTGGTCGTATTGATGAAAAAAATGGCGATGATGCCTACCTTTTTCTGCCACGGATTGAAATTCGACGCCACCAGCAACAGCTTTCCGTTCATCTAAATATGTTGAATGAAGGTGATAAACAAAGCACCTTAGATTTTCTGCAAACCTTAAATCAAGCGCTGGATATTGAGCCGCTTGCTGTTTCTGTGGTTTCGGTGAATCACTCCTTAACGCAAGCTCAGTGGGTCGATTATCTCACTCTTGCATTAGATGAAATACGTCAAAATCATTTTGAAAAAGTGGTACCTGCGAGAGCAACTTGCTTGACGTTGGATAATCCGCTAAAAGCGATTCAATTTATGAAAGCAAGTCGTGATGTTAATCATCACTGCTATCATTATATGCTGGCTTTTTCGCCTTCTGATGCATTTATGGGGTCAACCCCAGAACGATTATATAAACGTGATGAGTTAATGCTGTATACCGAAGCGTTAGCAGGAACGGCTGCCAGCTCTGACAATGAACAGCAAGCGACAGAATTTGCAGATTGGCTGATGAATGACAAAAAAAATCAGCATGAAAATCTGGTGGTGGTTGATGATATTTGTCAGCGATTACAAGGAGGTGTCGAAGGTATCGATGTTTCAGCAGCGGATGTGATCCGACTCCGTAAAGTGCAACATCTTCGTCGTTATATACATGGGAAACTGATTGATTCTGATGATATTGACTGTTTAAAACGACTTCAACCTACCGCCGCAGTATGTGGTTTACCTCGTAGTATTGCTCGCGCTTTTATTCGTCAACATGAACCTTTTGAGCGCCGTTGGTATGCGGGTTCAGCAGGATATTTAGGATTACCACACACAGAATTTGCAGTAAGTCTACGTTGTGGTGAACTGCATGATGATACTCTGACACTTTATGCAGGTGCAGGTGTTGTTGCTGGTTCAGATCCGTTACAAGAATGGACTGAAATTGAGAATAAAGCGGCGGGTTTGCGTACATTGCTAGAAAAAGAAAATTAATTTATTACAGATAACCTCAAATTTATTAAATAGCATCATTAAAACCATCAAAATTTGATGGTTTTATTTTAAGCGCATTTTTAGTGCTACTTTTCAATTAACTATTGCGATTTGTTAACTAATTGATGCTATTCTTTAAGCCACTTGTGCTATTTATTCTTATTCTTAACGATAAAAAGAGTTCATTGAAAATAGAGTGGATGATTAGCCTAAATAATGCACTCTTTGAGTGTTTCTTTAACGATTTATTTAACGAAAACGACTGTTCATTGAACTAGGCTAAAGAAAAGTATTTAGGAACAGATATTATAATAGCAATTGCAGGTTTTCGTTGTTGGGATGATCAATGTCTAATAGTTCGTTTAATCGCCAATGGGCTAAAGTTATACTCGAAGCTTTGACTCGTCATGGTTTACGCCATATCTGTATTGCACCTGGATCTCGTTCGACACCTTTAACACTAGCCGCAGCCGCAAATCATAAATTAACCTGTCATACGCATTTTGATGAGCGTGGATTGGGGCATTTAGCATTAGGGCTTGCAAAAGCATCGAAAGAACCGGTTGCTGTTATTGTGACATCGGGTACCGCGGTGGCTAACCTATATCCCGCTTTAATTGAAGCAGGATTAACGGGTGAACGAGTGATCTTTTTAACCGCAGATAGACCGCCAGAATTAATTGATTGTGGTGCGAATCAAGCAATTCGTCAGCAAGGTATTTTTGCAACTCATCCTTCAAAAACACTCTCTTTACCACGACCGACAACTGATATTCCCGCAAGTTGGTTAGTTTCTACACTTGATAATGCGATGAATACATTGGTTCATGGCGCATTACACGTTAATTGCCCTTTTGCTGAACCGTTATATGGTGATGATGTTGAAACATCTACGCCGTGGACTGAGGCATTAGGCCATTGGTGGCAAAGTGATAAGCCGTGGTTACAAGAATCCCTTTTTACCTCTGTATCGACGCATCCTCAATGGGATGTTATACGTCAGAAAAAAGGAGTGGTTATCGCAGGACGTATTAGCCCAGAAGAAGGTGTCGAAGTTGAAAAATGGGCATCTCAATTAGGTTGGCCTTTATTGGGTGATGTTTTATCACAAACGGGGCAACCGTTACCTTGTGCCGATTTATGGTTGAATAATCCACAGATAAAATCAGAATTAAATAAGGCTGAAATCGTTATTCAATTTGGTTCAAGTTTAACAGGTAAACGCTTATTACAATGGCAAGTCGGGTGCTCTCCAAAAACGTATTGGATCATTGATCCTATTCCGGGGCGCTTAGATCCTGGTCATCATCAAGGTGAGAAATTTACGTTATCACCGATGCAGTGGTTAACGGCACATTCTGCGGTTGATAATTCACCGTGGACTAATGTATTAACTAATATAGCCAAACAAACCTATCAAAAAGTCAGTGAAATAACCGATTATTTTGGTGAAGCACAGGTTGCGCACCAATTAGATAAATTACTTCCTAATGATGGACAATTATTTGTTGGCAATAGTCTGATAGTACGATTAATCGATGCATTTGCTCAGTTACCACAAGGTTATCCTGTGATGAGCAATCGAGGCGCAAGTGGTATTGATGGCTTAATTTCAACATCTGCGGGGGTTCATCGTGCAACAGAAAAGCCAACATTAACAATATTGGGTGATTTATCTGCACTGTATGATTTAAATAGTTTAGCGTTGCATCAACAAGTTTATGCGCCTAATGTTATTATCGTAGTGAATAATAACGGTGGGCAAATATTTTCAATGCTACCAACGCCAGAGGCAGAGCGAGAACGCTTTTACTGTATGCCTCATTCACTAAATTTCAAACACGCAGCTGCAATGTTTGGTTTGCATTATGTATCACCAACAAGTTGGGATGCACTGTTAACGACAGTTCAGAAATGCTGGGTAGGGGCGCCAATAACGACATTAATTGAATTAATTGTTGATGATACCGATGGTGCAAAAACATTAAATCAGCTGGTAAAACAGGTAACATCTCATGACTTTAGCATGTCAGCGATATAATACCCATAATGAAGGGCCTTGGTTAGTTTGGTTGCATGGGCTATTAGGTGAGGGTTGTGAATGGGAGCCTGTCATTCAAGCTTGCCATGAATATCCATCACTTGTGATTGATTTGCCTCGTCATGGTGATTCTGCTTCTATCAGCGTGAAAAATTTTGTTGAAGTGAGTACGTTGCTGACAGATACACTAAAAGAGCAAGGTGTTGACCACTATTGGCTAATTGGTTATTCGTTAGGTGGCAGGATTTCGATGTATCATGCGTGTTTTGGTGATACTACGGGATTAATGGGGTTGATTGTAGAAGGTGGAAATCCAGGTTTATATGATGCAACGGAAAGACAAAATCGCATTGCACATGATAAACGCTGGGCTGAGCGTTTCCGTAATGAACCTATCAGTGACGTATTGACACAGTGGTATCAGCAACCCGTATTTGCCGATCTTAGTGATGAGAAACGCCAATTACTCGTTGAAAAACGTTGTCGTAACGCTGGTTTTTGTATTGCAGAAAGTTTAGAAACGCTTTCTTTAGGCAATCAACCTTGGCTTGTCACAGAGTTGCAGCAACTCACATTGCCGTTTATTTGGCTTTGTGGTGAAAAAGATAATAAATTTCAATCTATTGCGCAGCAGTATTCGCTGCCATTAACGACTATCCCGCAAGCTGGTCATAATGCCCATCAGGCACAGCCTGTTGCTTACGCTGCGGTGATAAATCATGTTTTATCCCTCTTTGGTTAAAGGAACCTAATTATGCTTTACCCGAGCGAAGAAAAATTATATGCACCGATTGAATGGCAGGATTGTTCTGAAGGTTTTGAAGATATCCTCTATCATAAATCAGTCGATGGCATTGCAAAAATTACGATTAACCGCCCGCAAGTGCGTAATGCTTTCCGTCCTTTGACAGTGAAAGAGATGATCCAAGCATTAGCGGATGCTCGTTATGATGACGCCATTGGTACTATCATTTTAACGGGTGCTGGTGAAAAAGCGTTCTGTGCAGGTGGTGACCAAAAAATTCGCGGGGACTACGGCGGATACCGTGATGATAGCGGTACACATCACCTGAACGTGTTGGATTTCCAACGCCAAATCCGTACGTGTCCAAAACCTGTTGTGGCAATGGTCGCGGGTTATTCTATCGGTGGTGGCCATGTGCTTCATATGATGTGTGACTTAACCATCGCTGCTGAAAACGCAATTTTTGGTCAAACTGGTCCTAAAGTCGGTTCTTTCGATGGTGGCTGGGGCGCTTCTTATATGGCACGTATTGTAGGCCAAAAGAAAGCACGCGAAATTTGGTTCTTATGCCGTCAATATGATGCAAAAGAAGCATTAGAAATGGGATTAGTGAATACCGTTGTTCCTTATGCAGATCTTGAAAAAGAAACGGTGCGTTGGTGTCGTGAAATGCTGGAAAATAGCCCAATGGCATTACGTTGCTTAAAAGCTGCATTAAATGCAGATTGTGATGGTCAAGCGGGTCTTCAAGAATTAGCAGGTAATGCAACCATGCTGTTCTATATGACTGATGAAGGTCAAGAAGGCCGCAACGCCTTTAACGAAAAACGTCAACCTGATTTTTCTCGATTTAAACGTAACCCATAATGCGAAACGCCAAACTCTATTCATTCAGCCTTCCTGTTGATGCAGGCGTTGTGTTGCGTTATCAAAGGCTAAAATCGCGTGATGGTTTTCTTGTCTGTTTAGAGCAAAATGGCAAACAAGGATGGGGTGAAATTTCACCTCTTCCTGAGTTTAGCCGTGAAACTTTAGAACAAGCCCAAGAAGCCGCACAATCTTGGTTAACGGCTTGGTGTGCAGGTGAAAACCCTGTTTATAGTGAACTACCAAGTGTCGCTTTTGGTATTAGCTGTGCATTAGCAGAGCTTGAAGGTACTTTGCCACAAGAAGCGAATTATCGTGCTGCACCTTTATGTAATGGCGATCCTGATGATTTGATTTTAAGCCTTAATGATATGGAAGGTGAAAAAGTCGCTAAAATCAAAGTGGGTTTATATGAAGCTGTGCGTGATGGAATAGTCGTTAATCTGTTATTAGAAGCCATTCCAGACTTAAAATTAAGATTGGATGCGAACAGAAGTTGGACGCCAGCAAAAGCCGAAGGATTTGCGAAATATGTAAATCCTGCATGGCGAGATCGTATTGCATTCTTAGAAGAGCCATGTAAAACACCAGAAGAGTCACTCGCTTTTTCACAGGCTACAGGGATTAACATCGCTTGGGATGAAACTGTGCGTGATGAAGGTTTTGAAATCAAACCTCAAGCGGGTGTAACAACGATTGTTATCAAACCTACATTGGTGGGAAGTATTGAACGCTGCCAATCTTTTGTTGAACAAGCACATGCTTTAGGACTAGATGCCATTATCAGTTCAAGTATTGAAAGTAGCTTTGGGCTGACTCAATTGGCAAGAATTGCGCAGTGGTTAACGCCTAATAGCACTCCAGGGCTCGATACCGTTGATTTAATTAAACAACAACTTATTCGTCCTTGGCCAAATGTGGATATTCCACTTATCTCTCTTGAACAACTAGAGACAGTATGGCAACAGTAGTTCCATTTAAACAATGGCCGTGGCATCAATGGGCACAACTCTACCCAAATGAAACGGCCATCATTTCAGGTGTTTCACCTATTACATGGCAGCAACTCAGTTGTCATATTAATCACTTAGCTAACAATTTTGCTAAACAAGGTGTTGATACACAAAGCATAGTGTTGTTGCGTGGAAAAAATAATCTCAATCTTGTTTTTGCATTACTCGCTGTTTTTCAATGTGGAGCTAAGGTTTTACCTTTAAATCCACAACTTCCAAAGTCTTTACTTGATGATTTATTGCCTCATTTAAATATTGATTTTTATGCTGATCTGAGTGAGTCAACGCTAGATCTGGATGCGACTTTGCTTGATCTTAATGGTGTTGAGTTTAATAACACACCACGTCAACACAAAAATGAAATAGAAGATGTGCAGTGGGAGCCATCTCGTATGGCAACGCTTATTTTGACATCGGGCTCATCGGGTCTACCTAAAGCGGCTGTTCATACTTTTGATGCGCATCTTTGCAGTGCGGAAGGTGTTTTATCATTAATGCCCTTTGAGAAAGGTGATAGCTGGTTGCTCTCTTTACCTTTGTTTCATGTATCAGGACAAGGCATTTTTTGGCGTTGGTTGTTACGTGGCGCAACGCTGGTGGTGCGTGAAATGCATCCTTTTATTGATGCATTACAAGGTTGTACTCATGCTTCTTTAGTCCCTACACAGCTTTGGCGTTTCTTACAAAATAAAGCGCAACAAGATAGGCAACACTCGATCAGCTTAAAATCTGTTTTATTAGGTGGCGCGATGATCCCCATTGAATTAACGCAAGAAGCAGAACATTGGGGAATTCAATGCTGGTGTGGTTATGGCATGACCGAAATGGCATCCACTGTTTGCGCCAAACGCGCTGATGGTAAAGCGGGAGTAGGGCTACCATTAAAAGGCAAAGGTGTAAGAATACTCGATGATGAAATTCAGATTAAATCAGACAGTGTTGCTTTAGGTTATTGGTTTGATGGTAAATTAAAACCGTTATCACTCACTGCGGATGGCTGGTATTCAACACGAGATAAAGGTGACTTTATCGCTGATGAATGGTGTGTTTTAGGACGCTTGGACAATCTCTTTTTTAGTGCTGGCGAAGGTATTCAACCAGAAGATATAGAAAAAATTCTTAATACACATCCAAGTGTTAGTCAGTCTTTTGTTGTCCCTATTGATGATGCTGAATTTGGGCAACGTCCTGTCGCGGTTGTGGATGCAGAAATTGAAATAATCAATCAATTACCACAGTGGTATTACATCCGATTAGCAGGATTTCAACGACCTATTGCTTGCCTACAACTCCCTGAAAGCCTTAAAAATGGGGGAATTAAAATTTCCCGTAAACAAGTGCAAGAGTGGGTGAAAACTCAATTAGGGTAAATAGTTACCCTAATAAATAACACTTTATAGATAATATTATTAATTTAATAAATTGTTATTATTATTATATTGCTCGGTTGAACACTTTATATTTGTGTTTTTTTTTAAATATTATTGTTTTTGAGTACGTAAAATAATCATCTCTAATTAATTATTAATAGAGATTATCTTTTATGAAAGTAAATAATAAAGAAAAAACACCTGGATTTAATACTATTATTGATATCATGAAGACTATGATGCCAACATTAAGATCGGAAAATTCAGAGCTTGATAAAAGCATCACTAAAATAACATTTAGTTTTCCTGATTGGAGTCAATTAAGAGGTCAAGAATATAAAACCTTAACAACAATGAATGACTCCCAAAAAAATGCGGTAAAAAAATCACTGCAACAATACAGTGATATTGCAAATATTGAATTTATAGAAAAAGATAATCAGCATGATACGCATATAAAATTTGGTGTTTATAACAATATAAATGAATTAACGAAAGATTATGATTACTCAACTTTAGGCGTAGCCTCGTATTTCAATGAACATTTAGAACAAAATAAAAAGATAGATAAAGTAAGTGATTACAGTTTAGATGGACAAGTTTGGATTAATATTTCTGAAACTGGGCTTATCTCTGTGGTTAATACAAGATTACATACAGAAGAAGAAAAAGAGAAACTACATTCATTTAAAGAGAATGCCGATGGTATTGTGACTTATTTTGAAGGATTAGATGACTGGGTTTTCCTGTATAAAAATAACAATGATAATGGACATATAAATAATCCAGAAAAAACATTGGGTCTCGGTTCTGCAATAAGAAAAACGATAATACATGAAATAGGGCATTCTCTTGGTCTGTCTCATACTTTTACGAGTGATTCTGAGTTACCTGATATTGAAGAAAATAGCCTAAAATATTCAATTATGGCTTATGAAAAACCGAAAAAAGAATACGCAGATTTTGGCGTTAATTACCCAATGAATCCATTATTATTGGATACTTATCTTATCCAAAAATTGTATGGGAAGAATATGACCACGCGAACTGGAGATACAATTTATGGGTTTAATTCTAATACAGAAAGAGATTTTTATAGTTTACATTCGACAGATGATGTTTTGGTCAGTTGTATTTGGGATGCTGGTGGTAATGATACTTTAGATTTTTCACAATATAACGTAAATCAGAAAATTAATTTAAATGAAGGGACTTTTTCTGATGTCGGTGGATTACGTAGTAATGTTTCTATTGCTTTCGATGTCGTTATTGAAAATGCCAAAGGGGGGCTAAGAGATGATTATATTATAGGAAATAGTACGGATAATGAATTATGGGGTAATAAAGGAAATGACACATTATTAGGTCGAGAAGGTAACGATACGCTATATGGTGGGTTAGGCAATGATATTCTTTTCGGGGATGATGGAAACGATATTCTTATCGGTGAAGCAGGAAATGACGTTCTTTTTAGTGGCAGCGGCGATGATTTATTATATGCAGGGTTGGGTGATGATACATTAATAGCAAGTTCGGGAAATAATATTTTGTATGGTGGTTATGGTGACGATGTTTTCATTATAAAAAATGGCAGTAATATTATTTCTGGTAATCAAGGAAAGGACACCTTTGTTTTTAGCTTATCGGAAAGCATGGATAGCAAAAATATTATTTTTGATTTTAATAAAGAAGATGATGTTCTATTGTTTAAATCAGAAGCAGATGACCAAATTATTAATCCAAGATTAGTTCAGTCGTTTACAGGGAATAAAAATGAGTTAACGCTAGACTATGAAGACAATAAAACCATTATTAAGATTATGACGGTAGAAAATCTAAATGTGCCGAATTTAGTGATTAATGTTACCGGGCAATTTAGTTATGATGAGCTTCTTTGTTAACAAGAAAATAATTAGTTTAGCGATAAATAAAACCTCCTAATTACTAATATATTAATAACTAGGAGGTTTGTTTTTGCCGAGTTGCTCACAGGGCTTCTTATTATAGGGTTATTTAGCGTCTTTTTTTGCTAATGCTTTCATTGCTTTTTCAACACCAGCACCATATTCAGGATGGACTTTCTTAAATAGGGCAATTTGACGTTTTTGTGTATCTTTACTTGCTTGAATTAATTCGCCTGCGATGCGAGCAAACATACGTTGGTGCTCTTCATCACTCAGTAATTCATACAGTGCACGAGGTTGACTGAAGTAATCTTCATCTTCACGATGGTTCCAGTGATCCGCCGCGCCTTCGATAGATAATGGTGGCTCTTTGAAATTAGGCTGTTCTTGGAACATACCGCCATTATTTGGCTCATAGGTAATACCGCTGCCACTATTACCATCAACACGCATTGCACCATCACGATGATAATTGTGGAATGGGCATTTAGGAGCATTAACAGGGATCTGATGATGATTAACACCTAAACGATAGCGATGTGCATCACCATAAGAGAATAGGCGACCTTGTAGCATTTTATCTGGTGAAAAACCAATACCAGGAACGATGTTGGCTGGGCTAAATGCTGCTTGCTCTACATCAGAGAAATAGTTTTCAGGATTACGGTTTAATTCAAAATAACCCACATCGATTAATGGATAATCCGCATGAGGCCAAACTTTAGTTAAATCAAAAGGGTTATAAGGAACTTTCGAAGCTTCTTTCTCGGGCATTACTTGAATTTGTAAATTCCAACGTGGGAAATCACCGCGCTCAATAGCATCAAATAAGTCACGTTGTGAGCTTTCTCTGTCTTGACCTACTAGCATTTGCGCTTCATCATCCATCAGATTTTTAATGCCTTGTTGGCAACGGAAATGAAACTTAACCCAAAAACGCTCGTTATCTTTATTAATAAAGCTATAAGTGTGACTACCAAAACCATGAATAAAGCGATAACTTCTTGGTAAACCGCGGTCGCTCATATCAATGGTTAACTGGTGTAATGCTTCAGGTAAATGAGAGAAAAAATCCCATTTGTAAGCTAAATTACGCAGATTAGTTTTAGGGTCACGTTTTACAACGTGGTTTAAGTCAGGGAATTTCAAGGCATCACGAAGATAGAAAACGGGCGTGTTATTACCCACCATATCCCAGTTACCTTCTTCGGTATAAAATTTTAATGCAAAGCCACGAATATCACGTTCGGCGTCCGCTGCACCTCTTTCACCTGCAACAGTAGAAAAGCGAGCAAACATGTCTGTTTTTTTGCCCACTTTAGAGAATATTTTAGCACGAGTATATTTCGTAATGTCGTGAGTCACTTTAAATGTACCAAAAGCACCAGAGCCTTTTGCGTGCATACGTCTTTCAGGAATAACTTCACGATCGAAGTGAGCAAGTTTTTCTAGAAACCAGACATCTTGAAGTAACATTGGGCCACGAGGGCCTGCTGTCATCGAGTTGTTATTGTCTACAACCGGCGCACCAGATGCCGTTGTTAGCTTTTTCTTTTCCATCACATATCTCCAGTTTATGAAATAATGAACGTTCTAAAAAATAGCATGTGTGAATAAAACGAAGCGAACAGCCTTATACTTATTATGGTTAATATTGACTGTAATTCCACTTTAGTAATAATAAACTCATTAATAAAACCAATTAGACCAATAACATTGATAGACGTAACTTATTTACATAGATTGAAAATTCTACAGATTAGCTTTCAATTTTAGCTAAAGTTGTTTAATAAATTTGTTGTATAATTATAAGTTAGGACAATTATTTGCTGGAGTAATAACAATGAAAAAATATTTATTGGTCAGCGCTGTAAGTGCGTTATTTATGGCTGGTAATGCAAATGCAGTATCAATGAATATTCAAGCGGGCAAGCATTACACTGATGTTCGAGCGGGTTTAGGTGATCCTAACGCAGGGCTATCTTTTAATGGTAACTGGGCACGTAGTGATCATGATGGTCAGACGGGTAGCCTAGGTGCAAAATTCGCATTACCATTAGGACCTTTCTCAGCGAGTGTTGGAGGTAAAGCACTCTACTTATCACCAAAAAATGGTGATGATGGTGCTGCACTAGCGGGTGGTGTAGGTTTAAACTGGAATGTATTCCCTTCATTGAATGTTTATGGTGAAGCTTATGCTTCTCCTGAAGGATTAACCTCTGGCAGCAAATCTTATTATGAAGCCGATGTGGGTGCTCAATTAACAGTATTTAAACCACTGCACGTTAATGCAGGTTACCGTGTGATTGAAATCGAAAACTCACATAATAGAAGTAATAATAAAATTGCTGATGGTTTCTATGTTGGAGCTGGTTTAAGCTTCTAATTTAGAAAAAGCAGATAAGATCAAATAAAAAGCAGGTGTTGAAAAATCAGCACCTGCTTTTTTTGTTGTTGGTATAAGTGAGTATTTAGCCGACTTGTGGTAATAAACCAAAAGTGATAGCGATTTGAATACCAATAACCACCAGACCACAAATAAACACAATACCTAATGCACCTTTCCCGCCTTTAACTTTGTATTTATCTGCACCGTTTTGTTCTTGTCTAACTTTCCATACTAATAAAGCAGGTAGAAGCAACGCTAAGATTGACAGGGCAATAGCGGCATAGGCTAATGCTTGTACAAAGTTAGGGAAATAAAGCGCGCATAGTAAAGGAGGCACAAACGTTAATAGGCTTGATTGCATACGCCCAGTTGCACGATTACTGCGTTTGAATAGGTCAGCAAGATAATCAAATAGACCTAATGCAACACCAAGGAACGAGGTTGCTAAAGCTAATGCCGCAAATAGGTTAACTGCAATATTCACGCGAGGTGTAGCAACGACATCACGGATAGCAGTAAGCAGACCATTTAATCCAGATTGTTGCGCCATAATTCCCATAAAAGTATTTGTTGGGATGGCACCTAATGTGGCAATTTGCCATAAAATATAAGCAACAAGCGGAATAGCACTACCAACAATAAAGATAATACGTAGCTTTTTAATATCGCCGTTCATGTAACTTACAATACTTGGCACACTACCGTGGAAACCAAATGAGGTAAAAATAACAGGAATAGCAGAAAGAATAAGCCCATACGCCACAGGCATTGAGGTTAAGTTTACTGATTCAACGTGAGGTAACATCACAATCAGCATAAATATGAGGAAGAAAACTTTTGCGGTAAACAATAGGCGGTTAATCATATCAACCGATGTTGTACCAATTCCTACCACCGCTCCACCAATCACTGTAAAGATAATGATACCTTGTGTGACAGAAAGCTCATGACCAATCCAAGACGAGAGTGTGGATGAGAGTAGTTCACCTGCACCACTAATATAAGCAGTTGTTAGCGCATACATTAATAGTAATAGTGCAAGTCCTGTGATCACTTGACCACCAACACCAAGATAGCGCTTTGCAATAGAGCCAAGACCAGTATGAGGATCATTGTATTGATAAACTTCCACCAGCAGTAACGCGGTATAGCTCATCAATAACCATAAGCCAACAAGCAATAGCATCATGGTGCTAAAACCAATACCCACGGCAGCCAGTGGCATTGCCAGCATACCTGCCCCAATTGTTGTTCCTGCAACAATAAAAACACTGCCTATAGTGCGATTCTTCACAAAATCCTCTGTTCTCTAAACTATTTTATTTATTTAAAAAGCAGGGTATAAGAATGGTAAATTTCTGTCAAATTTTAATTACGTATGCTGTAATGATTGGTTTACAAAAAGGATTTTGTGAATAAAAAAACGCCAATTATAAATATGAATTGGCGCTTTAAGAGAGATATTTATAGGAGCGTTAATCGTCAAGCTCTACCATTCGTCTTATTTGATCACGATTAATTTGTTTAATTTGTCCTGTTTCTGAATCTTTGTAGGTAATTAATCCAGTTGCTTCATCTTCTTGGGGTTTATCTGTTGTTAAAATTGTTTCCCCATTCACTGTTTCTATTTTTTGTGGACTTGAACAGCCCGCGACGAGCAGAATTGATGTGGAAATAGCAACAGCGGAGAAAATAGAACTTAATTTCATAATACTTTTCCTTTTTTATCAATGTTATTTGTAACTTTAGTCAAAGATGAACAAGAGTGTTAGGAAAAAGCCAAAATTAAGATAATTCAAATTACTCAGAGCAAATTTCTATTTCGATATCACTAATGGGATGGCAACTACAGGGGAGTATTTCATCGGCTTGGATAAACGCTAAAGGCTCATTGCGATAACACACTTTGCCTTTCACTAAGCGTAGACGACAAGAGCCACAATAGCCTTCACGACATTGGTATTCGACTTGGACTTTCCCATGCTCTAATGCATCAAGCAAAGAAGGATGGGTGTCAGTATGAAATTCTAAAGGTGTTGAAAGACCCTGCTGATGCAGGGTCACTTTATGAGATGCCATAACGTATCGGTGTTATTTCTCAGTATTACAGTTCAAAGTTACTTAAGTCATCAGTATCAACTTGTGAATCGATTTGACCCACGAGGTAAGAACTGACTTCAACTTCTTGAGGTGCAACTTGAACGTTGTCAGACACTAACCATGCATTGATCCATGGAATAGGGTTAGAACGTGCTTTAAATGGTAATTTAAGACCCACTGCTTGCATGCGAATATTGGTAATATATTCAACATATTGGCAAAGGATATCTTTATTTAAACCAATCATAGAGCCTTCAGAGAACAGGTATTCCGCCCACTCTTTTTCTTGCTCTGCCGCTTCAACAAACAGGTCATAACACTCTTGCTCACATTCAGCCGCAATTTCTGCCATTTCAGGATCATCTTGACCTGAACGCAGTAAATTCAGCATGTGCTGTGTTCCTGTTAAATGCAACGCTTCATCACGGGCAATTAATCGAATGATTTTAGCATTACCTTCCATTAATTCACGTTCCGCAAAGGCAAATGAACAGGCAAAGCTAACGTAGAAACGAATCGCTTCTAATGCATTGACGCTCATTAAGCACAGGTAAAGCTGTTTTTTCAGTTTACGCAGTGTAACGTGTACCATCTCGCCTTTGACTTCATGATCACCTTCACCAAACATATGGTAAAGATTAGTGAGTCTGATCAGTTCATCGTAGTAAGAAGAAATATCACGTGCACGTTTTAAAATTTCTTCATTTTCAACGATATCATCAAACACAACTGACGGATCGTTAACAATATTACGAATAATATGAGTATAAGAGCGTGAGTGGATGGTTTCAGAGAATGACCATGTTTCAACCCACGTCTCTAACTCTGGGATTGAGATTAAAGGTAAGAATGCCACGTTAGGGCTTCTTCCTTGAATCGAATCCAACAGCGTTTGATATTTTAAGTTACTAATAAAAATATGTTTTTCATGATCAGGTAACGCATTATAGTCAATACGATCACGAGAAACGTCCACTTCTTCTGGACGCCAGAAGAAGGAGAGCTGTTTTTCAATTAGCTTTTCAAAAATAGGATATTTTTGCTGATCATAACGCGCTACGTTAACAGGTTGCCCAAAAAACATGGGCTCCTGAAGTTGATCATTTTTAACTTGTGAAAAAGTAGTATAAGACATAGCTTCCTCAATTAAATTTTACACGCGCCGCCTTCACAATCTGAATCTTCCGTCTCAACGACTTCTTCCAGATCACCCTGTACATCGTCTGCACCGTCACGGGTATTGTGATAATAAAGTGTTTTCACACCATATTTGTAAGCGAGCAGCAAATCTTTCAGCAGTTGGTTCATTGGAACCTTACCGCTAGGGAAACGAGTAGGATCGTAGTTAGTGTTTGCAGAAATCGCTTGGTCAACGAATTTTTGCATAATACCGACTAACTGCAAGTAACCTTCAATACTTGGCATTTGCCACAGTAATTCATAAGCGCCTTTCAAACGCTCATACTCAGGAACCACTTGACGTAAAATACCGTCTTTAGAGGCTTTAATACTGATATAACCACGCGGTGGCTCGATACCATTTGTCGCATTCGAAATCTGTGAAGAGGTTTCTGATGGCATCAGCGCGGATAGTGTTGAGTTACGTAAACCGTACTCTTTAATGTCTTTGCGTAAGCCTTCCCAATCGTAATGCAGTGGTTCATTGGTCAGTACATCTAATGATTTTTTATAGGTATCAATAGGTAAAATACCTTCAGCGTAAGTGGTTTCATTAAACCATGGGCATGCGCCTTGTTCTTTCGCTAATTCATTAGATGCTTTTAATAAATAGTATTGAATAGCTTCAAATGCACGATGGGTTAAGTTATTTGCACTACCATCAGAGTAGCGGACACCGTGTTTTGCTAAATAATAAGCAAAGTTAATAACACCAATACCTAAAGTACGACGACCCATTGCCCCTTTTTGAGCAGCCAAGATTGGATAGTCTTGATAATCTAACAAGGCGTCAAGTGAACGAACGGCTAAACGAGCAAGTTCTTCTAAATCATCAAGATTTTCAATTGCACCTAAGTTAAATGCAGATAACGTACACAGTGCAATTTCACCATTAGGATCTTTAATATCATTTAATGGTTTAGTTGGCAGTGCAATTTCTAAGCATAAGTTTGATTGGCGAATTGGTGCAACAGCCGGATCAAATGGGCTATGTGTATTACAATGGTCAACGTTCTGAATGTAAATGCGGCCAGTTGAGGCACGTTCTTGCATCATTAATGAGAATAACTCAACCGCTTTAACTTGTTTTTGGCGGATACTTTTGTCTTTCTCATATTGTACATATAAGCGTTCAAATTCGTCTTGGTCTGCAAAGAATGCATCGTATAAACCAGGAACATCAGAAGGGCTGAATAAAGTAATATCCTGACCTTTGATTAAACGCTCATACATTAATTTGTTTAATTGCACGCCATAATCTAAATGACGAACACGGTTATCTTCAACACCACGGTTATTTTTCAGTACCAGCAGGCTTTCAACTTCTAGATGCCATAATGGGTAGAATAAGGTTGCCGCACCACCACGAACACCACCTTGCGAGCAAGATTTCACCGCAGTTTGGAAGTGTTTATAGAAAGGGATACAGCCTGTGTGGAATGCTTCACCATTACGAATAGCGCTACCTAATGCACGAATACGACCTGCATTGATACCAATACCCGCACGTTGAGAAACGTATTTCACAATAGCACTTGATGTCGCATTGATAGAATCAAGGCTGTCGTCGCACTCAATTAAAACGCAAGAGCTAAATTGACGAGTTGGTGTTCTTACACCCGCCATAATTGGCGTTGGTAATGAAATTTTAAAGGTTGAAATCGCATTATAGAAGCGTTCGATATAGTCCATACGAGTTGCTTGTGGATAACGAGAAAACAAGCAAGCAGCGACTAGAACGTATAAAAATTGCGCACTTTCGTAAATTTCACCTGTAATACGGTTTTGAACGAAGTATTTGCCTTCTAATTGTTTAACCGCTGCGTAGGAGAAATTCATATCACGTTGATGAACAATAAAGTTATTCATCTGTTCGAACTCTTCTTGCGTGTAATCTTCGAGAAGATGGCGATCGTATTTGCCTAAATCGACTAATTTTTTAACGTGATCATACAGTGCTGGTGGCTCAAATTGGCCATACGCTTTTTTACGTAGATTAAATACGGCAAGACGGGCAGCGAGATACTGATAATCAGGCGTTTCAGCAGAGATTAAGTCTGCAGCAGCTTTTACCAGCGTTTCATGGATATCAGCAGTTTTGATACCATCATAAAACTGAATCTGAGAACGTAATTCAACTTGAGATACAGAGACATTTTCTAGACCTTCAGCGGCCCAGGCGATAACACGGTGAATTTTGTCTAAGTCAATGCGTTCTTTATGACCATCACGTTTTGTGACTAGCAGGCTGTGATTCATGAGCGATGCACCTTTCTTGCATTAGTGTTACCTGAAATTTTATACCGCAAAAAAACGCTCCCGATGACAATTTGTGTCAAGGAGTCTTGTGGTGTGAAATTTAAGGAAACACAATATATAGGGGTTGGTTCAAATGGTGATAACAAGATAAAGGTAATTGAGAGATTGATCAAGTGTACAAATCTGATTGTTTCTGTGGATAAATAGGGGATAAATTTTTTAATAACTGCCTGTACCCTGCATAAATACAGGCAGTAAGAAACACAAATTCAAGTGACAACGATGTAAAGTCAATTTTAAAAAATGTGATCGTTTGATGTTTTATTAAACCAAATCAAACTTTCAGTTTCATGAATTCGAGTTATGTGTCGATTGTGTGTGCACCATATAATTCACATCGACATTTGGCGCTAATCGGAATTTGTCAGTGATTGGGTTATAATGTAAACCAATCATATTTTTGCTACGTAAATCGGTTTCATCGACCCAACTAAGCAATTCTGATGGGCGAATAAACTTATTAGCATCATGTGTGCCTTTAGGTACCATATTCAGAATATACTCCGCACCTACGACCAGCATTAGCCACGCTTTTTTATTACGATTGATGGTTGAGAAGAAAACATGTCCACCAGGTTTTACCAGTTTTGCACAGGCTCTTACCACAGAAGATGGATCAGGAACGTGCTCTAACATCTCCATACAGGTAACGACGTCGTAAGTTTGTGGGTTGTCATTCGCGTGGTTTTCAACGGTATCTTGAATGTAAGTGACAGGTATACCCGATTCCAGTGAGTGTAAACGTGCAACTTGTAATGGCTCTGTACCCATATCAAGTCCAATTACTTCAGCTCCAGCACATGCCATACTTTCAGACAAAATACCGCCACCACAACCGACATCTAGGACTTTTTTTCCAAATAGGCCGTCTGCGCGTTCTTGAATATAGTTGAGTCTTAGTGGGTTGATGCGGTGTAATGGCTTAAATTCACCTTCAAGATCCCACCACCGTGATGCGACGCTTTCAAACTTGTCGATTTCATGCTGATCCACGTTAGCATGTAAAGAGGTTGTTTTATCATTCATCAGAAAGTATTACTCCTATTTTCATATTGCCATGATTCTACCAACGTTAGACGGTGAAATCGAAGAGAATAGCGAAAGGATCATTAATTTAGTTGTTTCCTTTTTCCAAAAATTGGCGATTTGTGGTATAGTTCTAAACCTTTGAATCCGTAGTATGAGGGACAGTGGCTCCATGAGCGACATTGCCAGAGAAATCACACCAGTTAATATCGAAGAAGAGCTGAAAAGCTCATATTTGGATTATGCGATGTCTGTTATTGTAGGACGCGCATTACCCGATGTTCGAGACGGACTGAAGCCAGTACACCGCCGAGTGCTTTTCGCGATGAATGTACTAGGAAACGATTGGAATAAACCTTATAAAAAATCAGCCCGTGTTGTTGGGGATGTTATCGGTAAATATCACCCGCACGGTGACAGTGCTGTTTATGAAACGATTGTTCGTTTAGCACAGCCTTTTTCTATGCGTTACATGTTGGTTGACGGGCAGGGTAACTTCGGGTCAGTTGATGGTGACTCGGCGGCTGCGATGCGTTATACCGAAGTTCGTATGGCGAAAATCGCCCATGAACTGCTGGCGGATTTGGAAAAAGAAACGGTTGATTTTGTTCCTAACTATGATGGAACAGAACATATTCCGGCTGTAATGCCAACCCGTATTCCAAACTTGTTAGTCAATGGTTCTTCAGGGATTGCGGTAGGGATGGCAACAAACATTCCTCCACATAACCTAGGCGAAGTTATCGACGGCTGTCTTGCTTACGTTGATAACGAAGACATCACGATTGAAGAGTTGATGGAACATATTACGGGGCCTGATTTCCCGACTGCCGCTATTATTAATGGTCGCAGAGGAATTTTAGATGCTTACCGTACTGGTCGCGGAAAAATTTATATCCGTGCTCAGGCTGATATCGAAACTGATGAGAAGACAGGCCGCGAAACTATTATCGTGACAGAAATTCCTTATCAGGTGAATAAAGCTCGCTTAATTGAAAAAATTGCAGAGCTTGTTAAAGATAAGCGTATTGAAGGTATTAGCGGCTTACGTGATGAGTCTGATAAAGACGGTATGCGTATTGTCGTTGAAATCAAACGTGATGCTGTGGGTGAAGTGGTATTAAATCACTTATTCTCACAAACACAAATGCAGGTTTCTTTTGGTATTAATATGGTTGCGCTTCACCAAGGCCAGCCAAAATTATTAAATTTAAAAGAAATTATCTCTGCCTTTATTCGTCACCGTCGTGAAGTTGTTACTCGTCGTACTATTTTCGAATTACGTAAAGCACGCGACCGCGCCCATATCTTAGAAGCACTGGCTGTTGCCTTGGCGAACATTGACCCAGTTATTGAAATGATCCGTCAAGCACCAAATCCAGCAGAAGCAAAAGCGGCGTTAATTGCACAACCTTGGGATTTAGGTAGCGTTTCTACCATGTTAGAGCGTGCTGGTGACAGCAATGTTGCTCGTCCTGAATGGTTAGAGCCACAATATGGTGTGCATGACGGTAAGTACTATCTAACAGAGCAACAAGCTCAGGCTATTTTGGATCTGCGTTTGCAGAAACTGACCGGCCTTGAACATGAAAAACTGTTAGATGAATATCGTGAGTTATTGCTCCAAATTGCTGAGCTATTACATATCTTAAGAAGCCCAGAGCGTCTGATGGAAGTCATTCGTGAAGAGCTAAATGCGATTAAAGATCAATATAACGATCCTCGTCGTACTGAAATCACTGAAAATACAGCAGATATTAATATCGAAGACTTGATCAATGAAGAAAATGTTGTTGTGACACTTTCTCATCAAGGTTACGTTAAATATCAGCCTCTTACCGATTACGAAGCACAGCGTCGTGGCGGTAAAGGTAAATCAGCAGCAAGAATTAAAGAAGAAGACTTTATCGATCGTCTGTTGGTAGCTAACACCCATGACACCATTCTGTGCTTCTCAAGCCGTGGTCGTCTCTACTGGATGAAAGTTTACCAATTACCAGAAGCAAGTCGCGGTGCTCGTGGTCGCCCAATTATCAACTTATTACCTCTTGAGCAAAATGAACGTATTACGGCTATTTTGCCAGTGAGAGAGTATGAAGAAGGTAAGTTTGTCTTTATGGCAACAGCAAGCGGCACCGTGAAGAAAACACCTCTGCAAGATTTCAGCCGTCCTCGTAGTGCAGGTATTATTGCCGTCAACTTAAATGAAGGTGATGAGTTAATCGGTGTTGATTTAACCGACAGCACTAACGAAGTTATGTTGTTCTCTGCGGATGGTAAAGTGGTTCGCTTTGCAGAAGATTGTGTTCGCCCAATGGGACGTACTGCGACAGGTGTTCGTGGTATGAAACTGAGCGATGACGATAAAGTGGTTTCACTTATCATCCCTCGTGGTGAAGGTGATATCTTAACCGTAACTGAAAATGGTTATGGTAAACGTACTGCTCAAAGCGAATACCCAACGAAGAATCGTGCAACACAAGGCGTTATCTCTATTAAAGTCAGTGAGCGTAACGGTAAAGTTGTTGGTGCAATTCAAGTTGAAGAAACTGACCAGATTATGATGATCACGAATGCGGGTACATTAGTTCGTACACGAGTTTCTGAAGTCAGCATTGTTGGACGTAATACACAAGGTGTTACCTTAATTCGTACAACCGAAGGTGAGTTGGTCGTTGGCTTGCAACGTGTTGAAGATGAAGATGATGCATTAGATGACGATGAAGTTAATGAAGTTATTAACGAAGAGTCATCAGAAGCACCTGATTCAGATTTAGCGGATGATGCAGACGAAGAATAATATTTATCATTATTGTGATGTATAAATAAAAGAAAGCAGGCATAATTGCCTGCTTTTTTTATATGGTAGGATCAGTTCATCATCAGAAAAAATTATCTTGATGATAAAGATCATATCATTCAGACATACAGTAACTTCTGCTAGAATAGAATAAGTTTCTTATGCGGTAGGCATTATTGATTAGGGTGGTTGTTTGAGATATCTCTCGTCCTTTAAAACATCGTTAAAAATTTCCCGCTACCTTTTTCGTGTATTAGGTATCATGTTGTGGGCGATGGGTGCATTGTTAACCATGTTTTACCTCATCAATATTTTCAATGACACAAAGTCAGATATTCGGCAAGAGTATAGTAATAACTACACCAATCTCCTTGGCTTCTTTAGGCAAACTTCTGGCACCATCCGTGATTTACAATACCTCGCAGAACGACATCAAGAACAGATCAATTTAAATCCGAGCATGAAAAATTCATTATTTTATGAAGGACCTTTTTCACTTCATAAACTTAATGACACTGCGGATTGTGAATTGTTTAAAGGACAAACAAATAACTATTTTCGCTCATTTAACAGCATCTTATATTATTGGAAAGATAATACACCCGCCCTGCAAGGAATAAACCAAGTCTTTATGGTTGGCTCCCATAGCATGTGTATGATTAACTTCCCTTTGCGCGCATCCCCTGTTGATACTGAAATGTTGAAAAAGATGGTTTACGAAAATACACGTAACTACATCAATCAACGCGCACAAGGTAAAGAGGTTAACCAATATTGGATAGTGCCAGATGCAAAAGGAGATAGCGGCATTTTATATGTTATGTCGCCAGTTTATGCCTCAGGTAAATTTATTGGCTTGATCGGTATTGAAAGGGCAATTCGACTTGAATATTTTTCTCCCGCCAAAGACAGAGTGATTTCAATTCACCTTCTTAATAGTAGAAATACCACTGTTTTAAGCTATCCAGCAGAAAATAACTATCATGCCGTTAAACAAGTTCCTGATGTTAGTGCCCCTTATTTTGGTTTTGATGAAGACTTTAGTGACTTAGTTGCTAAGCGTAAATTATTGCCTTCATCTTTTAGTGTGGTGTATTCATTACCACTCAAACAAATTTTAAATGAATTTAAATTTACGATTTTTAATGCGCTGATCTTAAATATTATTTCAGCCATTATGATTTTTATCTTCGTATGGATCTTTGAGCGAAAAATATTCTCCCCAGCTGAAAACAATGCCTCTCGTCTGGAAGAACACGAGCAGTTTAACCATAAGATTGTAGCATCAGCGCCAGTTGGGATTAGTATTCTTAGAATACGTGATGGCATGATCATTTTAAGTAACGAACTCGCTCATAACTATTTTCGTTTACTTAGCCATAGCGATAAACAAAATATCCTCTCTATTATTGCAGAGAAAAGTAGCAATATGGTCGATGTAGTGACCAACAATCGTAATCATCTGCAAATTAGCTTTGTTAATTCACGTTATCAAAATGAAGATGTGGCCATCTGTGTTTTAGTGGATATTAGCGCACGGGTTAAAATGGAGCGCTCATTACAAAACATGGCGACAGCTGCGGAGCAAGCTAACCAAGCTAAATCGATGTTCTTGGCAACTGTCAGCCATGAATTACGAACGCCACTTTATGGCATTATTGGTAATTTAGAGTTATTACAATCTCTTACACAAAGCGATGATGCTGCTCGATTATTAAAAACGATGAATAACTCCTCATCGTTATTACTAAAAATTATTAGTGATATCCTCGATTTCTCGAAAATTGAATCTAAACAGTTAAAAATTGATATTAAGCCATTTAATTGTCGCCAAGTGCTCTCTTTTGTTATCTCTAACTATTTACCTTTGATTGCGAAAAAAGACTTAGCTATTTACTGTTTTATCGAACCTGATGTACCTAAAATTGTAAATAGTGATCCAGTTCGTGTGCAACAAGTTATCTCTAATTTATTGAATAACAGTATTAAATTCACTACGACAGGGTGTATTACCTTGCATCTTTATAAAGATGATTATTATCTCTATTTCGATATTCACGATACAGGGCGAGGGATCAGCGACAAAGCATTGCATGAGCTTTTTGAACCATTCTTCCAAGTGTCTCAAAATACAGAAAGTGCATCAGAAGGGACAGGATTAGGTTTAGCTATTTGTGAAAAACTAATTAACTTAATGGATGGGGATATCAGCGTTGTTTCCCAAGAAAATATTGGTAGCCGCTTTACAGTTCGTATACCTCTTTATGGTGCTTTAGAAGGCGTTGAGCCTTCTTCTAAACAGAATATTTATAAAGAAAGTAATGTTCGCTGTTTTATTGATATTAAAAATCTCTATTTAGAAGGCTTTATTGGTCGATACCTTCGTTATTTTGGCTTGAGTTGCGAATTACTTACTGAAGAAGTGGTGTTATCTTCAACCGATTTTATTATCACAGATTACGATATACCAAGAAAAGATAACTGCCAATTTATTAGGATCAACGAGCATTATTTTGAGCCGTCGAAGAAAACAGCTGGAAACGTATGGGTCTGCAGTACTTATAAATTAAACGAGTTAACAAAAATAATCCTGCAATTGCCACAAAATAAAGTGGAAGCAAATTGTGTGGATATGGTGGAGCAAGATACTGATTGTAGCTTACAAACCTTAACGATTCTTATTGTCGATGATCACCCAATAAACCGCTTATTGTTGACTGATCAACTGAAAAAAATCGGTTTTAATACAGTAACAGCAGAAGATGGCTGTGACGCATTAACGTATTTAGCTAAAAATCATGTTGATATCGTTCTGACGGATGTCAATATGCCAAACATGAATGGTTATCAGCTGGCAACACATATAAGAGAAATAGGCAGTAATATGCCTGTGATTGGTGTGACGGCGAATGCGATTGCAGAAGAGAAACAACGCTGTATTGATGCAGGAATGAATGATTGTGTATCTAAACCTGTTTCGCTTTCTATTTTAAGAGAAGTGTTGGTGAAGTACATACCTAAAGAATAATTCTAGATCGTGAACAATAAAACGAGTAAAAAAACCAAGGCTAATTTATTAGCCTTGGTTTTTTTTAAGTCAAAATAAGGTAAAAATGACGTAATTACAAAGTATTTTGATAGATAAAATGAAACAAAGTACAGCCATAATAAGACAAGCCGATTAAAAGGAGAGTGAGGGAGTCTCTGTAACAGCCTATAAGCGAAAAAACTAGTAAAGGTACGATATAAGCCATGCAGCTTATAAGGTGCTTCTGAACAGGAAATATTTGCAAGAAAAGAGAAAGGCAAACCCAAAGAGAATGAGAGATAAAGAGTAAAAATTAAAAAGCAGAGAAGCTCCCACAAAGGGATGAGCTTCCTGATTTTATCGGTGCGACTAAGGTAACTACGGTGAAATTAATCTGGGCCGTTAATTTCCTTATCAATAGTCACTGATGACAAGTAATTAAGTAATGCGATATCGTTATCGACACCTAATTTCATCATGGCTGATTTTTTCTGACTACTAATCGTTTTAATACTACGATTAAGTTTTTTCGCGATTTCAGTCACAAGAAAGCCTTCAGCAAATAATCTCAGCACTTCACTTTCTTTTGGTGATAAACGTTTATCGCCATAACCATTTGCATTTACTTTTTCAAGTAGCTTCGCAACGCTTTCAGGCATAAATTTCTTGCCTTTTTGTAGTGCAGCCAATGCTTTTGGTAGATCAGTCGGAGCACCTTGCTTAAGCACAATACCTTCAATTTCAAGATCAAGAACTGCGCTCAAAATAGCTGGGTTGTTATTCATTGTGAGTACAATAATCGACAAATTAGGATAATGTCTTTTAATGTACTTAATGAGTGTAATACCATCACCATACTTATCGCCAGGCATAGACAAGTCAGTAATTAAAGCATCCACATTGTGAAGTCGAATCTTCAAATTCACCTACAACATTGACCCATTCAATTTGTTCTAAAGATTTACGAATACCGAATAAAACGATTGGGTGATCATCGGCAATAATAATATTAAGGTTATTCATGTTTAATTGTTACCTTGCTGCAGCAACTGTTGAATCCATTTATCCAGTTGAGTGATACGTTCTTTGATCTCTAATTCATTATGATTTTTTATGTCATGCTCTAAATATTCACAGCTTTCTCTGAGATATTCTAAATCTAACATGGCAAAAACCCCTTTTAGACGGTGAGCTGTCTGGGCTAGAGAATAAAAGTCTTTATTTGTTGCTTCTAAGTGTAGTTTTTCAACATCAATAGGAACAGTACTGATAAATAGTTCCTTATAATCACTACCATTCAACTTCTTCCTATAATTATTAAGAATTACTTCGTATTTATCAAGGTTATTATTTTCATCCCAAATACTCTCTTCAGTTGTATCTAGGGAAAATGACTCATTTTCTTCAATTAAATAAGTAATAGCCTCTATTAACGGATCACCGAAGTTATAGTTACACTTTATTAAATCTTTTGATATTTTTTCAAATCCAACAATAGAACTCATTAATAATATTGTTGGAGATTCAGGGTTATCATTCGGCGTATCCTTAAGTATGATATCGTATTCAGGATAAAGATTCTCTCTATTTTTATCAAAGTATGTGGCGCCATATTTATCAAGCTGTTGACAGATAATTTTTTCTATTTCAGGATTTTTTATAGCGAGTTTTGCGTTTACTCCCTCTAATAATACGTTAAATGTTCGTTCTTCAGTATCTATATGCTGGTATGGGAGTGCAATTTGGAAATGAGAACCAATACTTTCTTGGCTCTTAATCGTTAATTCTCCTTGTATTTTGTTGCATAGCAAATGGCATAAATAAAAAATGATACCTGAATTAGAATAATATTTGTCTCCCATTGCTTGTCCTAAGAATGGGTATTTTATATTAGCAATATCTTGAGGGGTAAGCCCGCTTCCACTGTCAATAATATCTATAAGTATTTCTTCTTTATCTTTATTTTTAACTAAATTCAGATTAACGGTTATCTTTCCATAATTAGTCGTGCTAATGGCATAATTAATCAATGATAAAATAATCTTACTTAAAGCGGGACCATCGTTAATTAAAAGTAATCCAGGTCTTATATTATTGTGGAAATAAAGTGTTAGGCCTTTTCTTATCATAAAAGGTGATGCTGTTATCAGAATAGATTCAACTAATGTTGATAGTTCAAATTCATCCTTATGAATTTTCCATTCTTGGTTTTCTAACTTATTAATTAATGTAATGTTTTCTATCCATTCAGAAATGTAATTTGTTTTCTCTAATAATAAGCTAAGCAATTGTTGATGAGTGTCTTCGGGTAATAATTCTTTAAATTGATAAACCATCTCATTTATATCTTTGATAGGACGCATTAATTCTAATGACATATTAGATAAGATCTTGCGTCGTGCGATGGTATTTTTCTCATATTCTTGCTGTGCAAGTTGTAATTTTTTATTGATTAGCGCTTCGTTATCTTTATTCAGAAATATGAATAATGAGGTATTGTCAATATTGTTATTATTACTTGTTCTTATTTCATAAATTTCGTTGTTGATAGCCGTTTGAATTAAGCCATTGTGCTCAACTGCCATTTGGCGGATCTTAGATAAATCGATATGAGGCAGTAATTTTTCCGCATGACTATTACTAATAATCTTATGGTTAGAGGAAAAATTATAGACTAGTAATCCTATCGGAAGGTTTGAAATGATGTCGTTTGTCATCTCTTCTTTGATCCGTAGATTACGAGTCATAGAGATATAAGGGAAAACGTACTTGTTACGGATATAAATATGGCCAAAAACGGAGATAGAAATAAATATCAGCAGACTGATTAATAACCAAATATTTTTGTAGGCAATCTCTTTTATAATCGACTTCATAGGGTATTCATAAGAGAGTGAATATGGGATCCCAATAATCGGTTGAGAAAAAATCAGTGAAGAGCCATCGGTTGATATTTCAATGTTATTCTTGTCATAAACAGATTGCTGACCTGTCGGAAGTAATCTTAAGTAGTGTGGAGATAGCTCTGAAGGCAAGAAATTATTGATAGGCAAATCAAACGCCACTACGCTGGTTAGCTGACCCGGAACATTAAACATAATACGATAAGTATAGTAATAAATGTTTTCCGTAGACATTTTCCTAATAGGAGAAAGGCTCTCTTTTTCATCTAATGCAGTTGATTGCATCAATAACTCAGACCGTTTACTTTCAGCCGTTAATGTTAAATAGCTTTCTTTGTAACGGATCTCCGGTTTAAGCACAGAATGGGTCGTAATTAAGATAAGATCATTCCCTTTACCATTTAGATAATAAAGTGAACTGTAATCATTACGCACACCCCAAAGAATTTCGAGTGAATTTGCAAATCGTTGTGCTAACTGAAAGGTTTGCTCATTGGGTTTACCAAATATAATGGAATCTACGGTTTGGTCTCGTCCTTCAAGCCAAAATACATCAGAACGCAATTTTATTGGATTAAGTCGCAATACAGGAAACATCGAGGTATCGGTTATTTTATTTGATAACTGAAAAAGCTGATTAGAGTGATAACGGTAATCTTCAACCTGTCGAGAGAATTTGAGAGTTGTATTGTTGATAGCGTTTTTTTTGCTATCTAGCCAAGTGTCAAAATAACTGTAAGCGTATAGAAAAAGCGATATGACCATAAAAAGAAGGAATAGGGCATATAGACGAGTTAGTGTATTTGGCTTGAGTTGGTTCAATGTACGCATTCAGTTTGCGAGCCTTTAAGAGACAATGTAATTAAAAATAGAAAATTGAATAAACAATCACCATTATTCAGCCATTATATTAACAGGTTATCCTTTTAAAAGGGATATTCGGATGAACTTTGAGCAAACAAACAAAAAAATCTATTTTTTTTACAATCGGAGCTAGACAGCGGGGTCAGAGATAGGCATAATTCCGCGCTATGGAAGGATGGCCGAGTGGCTGAAGGCAGCGGTCTTGAAAACCGCCGATGGGAAACCATCCTAGAGTTCGAATCTCTATCCTTCCGCCAGAATTAGCCGGCTTAGCTCAGTTGGTAGAGCAACTGACTTGTAATCAGTAGGTCACCAGTTCGACTCCGGTAGCCGGCACCATATAAGAACCCGTTATCTCGTAAGAGGTAGCGGGTTTTTTCTTATCTATAATTCTCTTTTTCATTTTTCCTCTTATTTATTTTTATTTAGTTCCTTATGGGGTACTCCGTTTATTTCTTGATATCACTCTGCTTTTTTATCTTTAGTTATCAAAAATTAATCAATATATTAGTGAGTTAGCATTTTTTAAGCAGAAAGCGTTTGAAGATTGAGCAAACAGATAAAAAAGTCATTTTTTTTACAATCAGGACTAGACAGCGGGGTCAGAGATAGGCATAATTCCGCGCTATGGAAGGATGGCCGAGTGGCTGAAGGCAGCGGTCTTGAAAACCGCCGATGGGAAACCATCCTAGAGTTCGAATCTCTATCCTTCCGCCAGAATTAGCCGGCTTAGCTCAGTTGGTAGAGCAACTGACTTGTAATCAGTAGGTCACCAGTTCGACTCCGGTAGCCGGCACCATATAAGAACCCGTTATCTCGCAAGAGATAGCGGGTTTTTTCTTGGATCAATTTTAATATTGAAATGATATAGTAAAAAAACACCACATAAAAAGATTGTGGTGTTTTTGTGTATTATCGTGATCACCAACCCATCACAGACCAATTAAATACTCGTCCCAAAATTTTCACTTCTTCTAATGTCGAACGCTCATCTGGGTAATCAATAGTATTATAGCTGCGGATGATAATGGTGTTATTGGGGAGTCGGTGTAAAATTTTAACTCTCAAAAGATCGCCTTGTTGAATAGCATAAATACCACCATCAATAATTTTTGTATGTCCTGTACTGATAGTGACAATCGAACCATCAGGAATAACTGGGGACATACTGTCACCATGAACTTTAAAAGCAACGGCATCACTAGGTTGAACACCATAGCGATTAAATGTAGAACGAGAAAATCTCAATAATTCCACCTTTTGATTATCAGTGGTACAACTTCCGAAACCTGCAGCCAATTCAATAGTAGTATAGAAGGGGATCTCAACTTCATCTCGTTCTATCGGCGTATTATTATCCCAATCATCAACAGGTGTCATTTCATTTACTGAAACACCATCGTTTCTTTTTGCTCCTCGCCCATATTCTAACCATTCTGCTCGAACATCGAGCCATCGACTTAATGCTAAGATATTTGTTGGATCAGGAATTGACTCATTGTTCAGCCATTTCCATACAGCTGGAGCACTGACTTTTATGCCTTGCTCAGCGAGTGCATCTGTAATTCTTTTACCTAATCCACGTCCTGCAATCCCTGAATCTAAGCAAGCTTCTTGAAGCCTTTTTGTGAACTCCGTTTTATTATCATTTTTAACCACTGGTTAATTTCCTTTGCTGCTTGACGTCACTTTGGTTAAAATATAGCATTAACTATTAGTTAATAAAAGTGCGAAAAGTACAAAAAAGTAACTAAATAAACCAATGCAAGAGTGGTAAGTAAAAATCACGTTGAGATAACGCCGTAAAATGCGGGTGATTTAGATGCATAAATGCCATGCCTTGTCGTGGTACATGGATGACCAATGAGTAGTGATAGGAAATCAAAAGGAGCATTAAATGAGACTAGCAGACTTACCTAAATATTTTTCACCAAAAAGCATTGTATTAAGTGATGTAAGAACAGTGAAGGCAGTAGATTCACTGTCAGTGACTGATGTGATGACATCAATTAGTTTAGCAACTCGAAAAGGGCGAATGGGCATAGAGTTATTTTTAGCTAAACATAGTATTAATCATCCCAGTGAAGCAATAGAAAGCCTTTATCAATATGCACTAACCCAAGCTTATCAATATAAAGCCATTGATAAACTTAATGAAGATGTGAAAGCTAATGTTTTACACATTATTGCTAATTATGCTTTCCAAGATTACGCAAGAAGTGCCGCAAGTAAGAAAGCGTGTCCTGATTGCAGTAATGGATTTATTGAAGTTGACGTTTTTACTACCAAAAGCTACACCTCAAAATCTGTTAAAGAGCTTGAGCGAAATTTTAAAAATGAGTTTAAAGTTAAACCCCAAAATAAAACTTCTTACCGTGAAGTAAGAGAAACAACTCGAGTGGTTTGCCCTACATGTAAGGGGAAAGCTGAAATTCGTTTAGCATGTCGTTGTCATGGACGTGGTCAAGTTTTAGATAAAAAAGAGAGTGAAAAGCAGGGTATGTCTGTTTTCAAACCTTGTAATCAATGTTCAGGACGCGGGTATCCTCGTTTAAAATTCAGCGAAGTATTAGAGAAAGTACAAATGGTGGTGAGTGTTTCTAAAACTGCTGCGTACAGTAACTACAAGCCGTTATTTGAACATTTAGTTGAAGAGTGCTTTAAAGAAGAGTCCTTATCAGAAAAGATTCTGCAAGAAGTGACTGCTAAGTAATAATTTTCTCTATTTATTTATTTTTGTAGAAACTAGTTATTGACTTCTAGGAAAAATAAGCATACTATAACTCCACAGTGAGAGATTTGTATCTAAAGACCTCACAACAGAATATAAAGAGCCCCACTTTTGAAGTGGGGCTTTTTTGTATCTCTATTTTCGTAACTAATATAAATTAACGATATCTGTTAAATTTTATTTTCAATAGAAGACCACCATGTGGTCTTTTTTTCTATCTGCCACTTATCTAATTAGATAAAACATAAACATACTCATGTTAAAACAGTACTTAAATTTAAGTGCTGTGGATGAGTATATTATTTATTACAGTTCCTCCTATTGGAGGTAAGCCATGAGAAACAATGAAAGAAAATCCAGATCTATGGGAACAGATATTTATTGTCCTTTCTTCAATGAAAGAACAAGGAATATCAGCCTCTCTAGCTGGAGGAATGGCTATTCTTCGAGGTTTATATAACGGCGGAGGATGGAAAAAAACCTCTATAGATGGGCTGATGTGTGCAATGTTTGCTTGGTTTATTAAAGATATTCTAATTTTATTTAATATTAATCATGAGTTTGCTTACTTAGCCAGTGTGTTTATTGGCTATGTCGGAGTAGATTCCGTGAGTAAACTCCTTAAAGGAAGAGCAGGAGTTAAAAATGGCTAAAATAGCACGAGGTGAGCGTAATAATAATCCCGGTAATATCCGGCACGGTTCGAAATGGCAAGGATTATCCATAGAGCAAACCGATAAAGATTTTTGTCAATTTATTTCACCTGAATATGGAATACGAGCTATCTACAAATTATTACAAACGTACCAAAAAAAATATGGTTTAAACACTATTAAAACAATTATCAATCGTTATGCTCCACCTAACGAAAATAATACGGCAGGCTATATTATTAGAGCATCAAAAGAAATTGGTATTGAGGAAGATAATCCAATTAATACACAATTAAAAAATGTCGCTATTCCTTTAGCAGTAGTGATTGTTAATATTGAACTTGGCTATCAACCTTATTCAGAAAAAGTTTTTGAAGATGCCTGGTTGTTATTATGAATTATTTATTAAAAATAATGGCAATAGTGATTTTATGCCTAGGTATAGGATCGATTTGGTTAATTGATAAAAATAAATCCTTGAAAAAGGAATACAATAATATTAATCAATCTCTTATTCAACAGATTGCAGAGAATAAAGATTATCAATTAAGAATAAGTCAGCTTAATCAACTTGATAATCGTCATTTACAGGAACTTGTGCATGCAAAAAAAGAAATTGATCAGTTGCGTGATATTAGTGAGCGTACTCCTGAGCGGGTGTATATCAAAGCAGAATGCCCCAAAATATCAGCCAATTCCACCACCGGCTTGGTTGATGCAAGCACCGCCAGACCTACTGACACCGCTATCCGAAATTATTGGGTACTCAGAGAACGAATTGCGCAATCAGAACAGATCATTTTAGGTTTACAAGATTATATTCGGCAAGAGTGTATTAATTAAAAATCCCTTTAATTAATTTATAATCAATAAAAATTATTTATAAAATAAAATAGATTAAATTTTTATAAAGAAAAGGAGAGTTATATTAAGGAGGTAAAATGAAAGATAATGATATTAATATTGCCATTCGTGAACAACTATTAAAACAATTTAAATCAGCAAATATTAATGTTGATGTTATTGCTGGTTATCAGCCAGATAAAAAACAAGATAATAATATTATTATGTTTTTTCCTATAAAGGAGGTTGGCCAAGGTTGGCAAAAAAGAAATTATAATATTCAAGGTGATAATGCAAATCATAAAGAAAAACAACTGTTCGAATTAACATTTCAGGTTCAAGGTTTTATTAAACAACATCCAAATTTAACAGCAGGTGATTTAATTCGAATGACTCGAATGATTATTAATTCGTTGTCTTTTGTCGAATCAATGAGAAAAGTGGGAATAGGGATACAACGTGCGAGCGAAATTAGACGAGCGCCGATAATAAATGCTGGAAATAGTTATGAGCATAATCCTTCATTTGATTTTAATGTCACTTTTTCCAGTACGTTATCTTTAGACACTGCTGCAACAAATTTAATTATTACTAATCTATATCGTATTTAAGGATAAATATGTCTATTAAACAAACGCGCTATATTGATATTGCGAGCGCAGTTATTGGTGCATCAGCCGCACCTATGCGTAAACTTACAGCTCGTATTTTCTCAACAAACCCTAAAATTCCAGCAGGGAAAGTACTTGAATTTGCTAGTGGGCAAGTGGATGAATTACTTGGTGCAGGATCACCAGAAGCGAAATTTGCTCGTCAATATTTTAGTTATGTTAGTCCCGCACCTATTAGTAAACCTAAAGAGCTACAAATTGCTTCTTTTGAACCCGTAGGTCGTGCTCCGACATTATTTGGTACGCCAGCAGCAACGCTTGATAAATTAAAGTTAATTGAAGAGGGTGCATTTACTTTGACTATCGGTGATATCTCTAAAAATATTACTGATATTTCCCTAAAAGATGTTGAGTCTTACGCTGATGTTGCTTCTCTGATCCAAGCTAAATTAAACGCTGAAAGCGAACCTCAATTTGCCAATTGTTACGTCACTTTTAATGCACTTGATGGTGCTTTTTTGATGAGTGGTGGTGTACAAGAAAAAGCGAAGATCACCATAGAACACTCACTTTTAGCCGATGCTATGGGGTTAAGTGACGGAGAGGCATCTGAGGGTAATGTGGCACAAACGGCGCTTCAAGCATTTATCGCTGCCGAAGCGATTTCTGATTCATTTGGTAGTGCGACATTCTTAACCGAGCTTTCAGTAGAGCAAAGTGTTGAGTTAGCAGAGTATATTGCGGGTGAAAATGTAAAATACCAGCTCTATTTATCAGTTCCGGATAAACAAGCCGAAATTTATAGTAAAGCATTAATCGGTACCGCATCAACGGGATTAAATTTAAAAACAGATGATGACTTTTTTGTTCAAGCTCTACCGATGGCAATTATGGCGGCAACAGATTTTGATCGCACAAACGCGACGACTAACTATATGTATCGTCAATTTGGTATCACTTTCCCATCTCAAGTTAAGACAGATATTGCGGCGGATAGATTAGATAAATTACGCGTGAACTATTACGGTGAAACAGCTGTTACTGGCACTGATATTAGCTTCTATCAACGTGGTTTTTTATGTGGAAATGCTTCTAATCCATTAGATATGAGTGTTCATACTAATGAGCAATGGCTAAAAGCCCATATCGCACAGCAATGGTTAAGCTTATTGCTTTCCACTCGTGGTATTCCAGCGAATAAAGATGGTGAAGCAAGAGCGATGATGATTATTGCGGGTGCGGTTACGAAAGCATTAAATAATGGCACTATTCTTACGGGTAAAACGCTGGCTGAAGTACAAAAAATCGCAATTACAGATGCAGCAGGTGATGATTTAGCGTGGCACGATGTACAAAATAAAGGTTATTGGTATAACGCTGAAATCGTTGAAGAAACAGGCCCTTCTAATTTACCAGAATACATCATGAAATATGTATTAATTTACGGTAAAGGCGATTGGGTTCGTAAAGTTGAAGGCTCACACAATTTAGTTTAAGGAACAAACAATGAACGATATTTCAGCAACAGGTTTAAGTTTAATTATTCAGGCAAGTAACACATTTCCTGCAGGTATTCCTATTACCACATTTTCAGATGATGGTGATCCTTTAGATTTACCAGCAGTAGATATCACTCAAACCGCAGTAGATATTAATGGTAATTTAGTGAGTTGGTCAGCGCCTACACCTCAAACTGTGACGGTTAATGTATTAGCAGGTAGTGAAGAAGATGAAAACTTGGCTATTTTGCTTGATGCAAATACAGCAAGACGAGGACGTCGTCATGCAAGCGATATTATTACATTAGTGGCTTCTTATGGTGATGGCTCTATTACCACTGCTCGTAATGGTCGAATTACTAATGGTAGTCGTGGTAATTCAATTGCGAGTGCTGGGCGTCTCAAATCTAAACAGTACACCTTTATTTTCCAAGATTTTGATCGTGTCAGAGCACGTTAATTTTTAGCGTTATTCTTATTCATCTAATGGCGGCTTCGGCCGCCTTTTTTATGGAATTTAATTATGTTAATTAAACCAAAAGAGATCACTGTTATTGATAGTGATCGTGAAGAACATACTTTTATTATTAGCCGATTACCTGCAACGATTGGGCGAGAAATTCTTGCTAAATATCCTTTATCAAATGCACCTAAAATTAGCGATTATGAAGTTAGCAAAGAAGCCATGTTAAAAATGATGGCTTATGTGGCAGTTGAAAAAGAAGGGCAAGAGATTTATCTAAAAACCAGCACATTAATTGATAATCATGTGCCTGATGGGGAAGCTTTGATTCGTCTTGAACTCGAAATGCTGAAATACAACACCAGTTTTTTCGGCAAAGACGGGAGCCCAAATTTCCTACAATACCTACTAGGCAAGTTCAGCGGTTCTCTCCCGTCGATTATAAAAACGCTGATGGCTTCTTTGCAGTCATCATCTCCGCGGGTTTCGCCTCCTTCACAGAACTCAAAACAACTATAGATCTAGAGGAAGCCTTTGATCTGTGGGAGATCGCGATTACTAATCGTTATAACGAGGCGCTTGCGGCGTCAAAGGAGAGATAATGTCTCTATTACAGGTATTTTCTCAGGTACTAATGTTGGAGGCTGAAGTATCTGATAGTGCATTAGCAAATATTAGAAAATCAGCAGATGAAATTCTTGTTGAAATGAAAAATATTGAACAGGGGGTTTCAGGAGGTATTACTAGTTTCTATAACTTTGTTCAAGAAATTCACCTCAATCTTGGGGAATTACCCGAAGATCATGACATAAGTATTTCATTTAATAGTGATGAAATGACAAGTGCTTCTGTAACTATTGAAAACTCAATTCAAAGCATTGTTAAAAGCGCACTAATGGGAACGCAAGAGTTTGATAAATTCTTGCAAGAAATCTTAGTGGGCATGCTGGGCTTATCACTTAATGAGCCAATAAATATTGATCTTAATATCAGTGAAACTCAAGATAAAATTAATTCAGTAACACAAAGTATTGATGACCTGAAAAGCGCTATGTCGGTGTTAGATTACCAAAGAGAATTGGTCAATAACAATGGCGCAGCGGAAGCTCATATTTTAGCAAGCCTCAATGCTGAATATGATGCAATGGAGGCGCAATTATCTTCACTTAATGGTGAGTTGAGTTCTTTAACTGAAGCTGAAAAGAAAAATAAAGAAAGTAAAATTGTCATCGATGCACTGATTAAACAATTAGGTGCTGATTACGATACTTTTATTACCATAATGCAAACGCAAGGCATTGAAGCGGCAGTTAAAGAAGCAAAGGCTCAACGTCGATTAGGTGATAGTGTTGATGAAACAGGTAAAAGCTATCAGAAAACCACAGCGAAAATGAAGGACTATATTCTTAACGCCATTGGCGCTAAGGATATTACGGGGACTTTGCAAAAGGTTTTTTCTGCTTCATTAGATCGCGCCAAAGAAATAGAGTCGCTAGATAAACTGAGTAAAAAAATAGGTATCGCAGCTATCGATATCGATGCATTTTCAGGTGTTATGGCTGAAATGGGGGGCACAAAAGAGGCCGCTCAAGCTGATTTGACGGCAATGGCCAATGCATTTAATGATACAGAAGATCCTATCGAACAACTTTTAAAGACCGCAGATAAAGTCAAAGGGATGAGCTTTGATGGAGCCCAAAAAGAGCTGGAAAAACTGGGTGTTGTCGATGAAAAAACCATTGAATTAATGATGAAGGGGCGCGAAGAATTAGAGCGCACAATGGGGGTTCAAAAACAATTTTCTGGTATTAATGATGAAAGTATCGAAAGTTCTATTCAACTTAATGCAGTAATGAATAAGTTTGATCAATTAGCAGCACAATTAAAAAATAACTTTTTAGAGATAATTATTCCCGTTCTTGCAAAAGGAATAACGTGGTTTGATAAATTAGTTAATTTTTGTATTGACAATAAAGATTTTGTTATCGGTTTCTTTTCAGCTATTGGTAGTGCTGTTGCCATTTTTTATTTACCTGCAATGGTGTCTGCGGCAGTTGCTACACTTGCAACGGCACTCCCTATATTAGCTATTGCTGCTGTTATTGGGATCTTAGCGACGGCATTTAAACTCGTTTATGACGATATTATGAATTTTATTAATGGTAATGATTCAATGATAGGCAGTATATTGGATCAATACCCCGCGCTTAAAGACGCAATAATGATTGTATGGGAAGCATGGCAAGTTTTTGTTCAATCTTTAACGATTGCTTCAAAGGCTATTGCTGAACATGTTATTGCTGCTTGGAATTATATATCTGACGCATTTAATCAATTTGTTATAGCGCTTAATGCAGGCATTAATAATATTATCGAGTGGGGGCAATCAATTATTAATGTTTTTGTTTTTGTCTCTGATGCTGTGGTTAGCGTATTTAGTTGGATGTGGGAATATATAGAGAAAATATTAGGTTGGGTTAATGAAGGTATTGATTCAATAAAAGGGATTTGGCAATCAGCAAAAAGCTTTTTAGGTATGGAGGATGCTGAAAACGAAATAAAAGTTGTTCAAAAAGTAGAGCGACAATTATCTGACGAAGGCAATCTCAATTACACCATTCCACAACCAAAGCCAGCAATACCCTATTATAATCCAGTACAAGATGTAAATGCGTTAAATAATGGATTAACACTGTCATCAACAAATAGTTTAAACCCGATGACCAGTCAAATGATCAGTAACCAATCAAGCGTTAAAAATGAAAGTAATGTTCAAATTGGTGAAATTAGAATTGAAACACAAGCCACTGACGGGCCTGGTGTTGCGAAAGCGATTAATGAAACATTGATAAATGAAGCTGCTAAAGAAATTTCAGAGCACTACTCTAGCGGAGGTAAGAGTTAATTATGATAACTGAAGTTAGAATTTTTGATTTAGAGTCATTTGCAACACTATTTGATAGCGTTAATCCGATGAAAGTTTCGATTACTGATAGTCACCAAGTTATTAAATTTGCGGTTGAAAATGGTGAAAATCGTAGCGACCACATCATTGTTGATCCTATTAGTATAAGTGTCGAATTACTATTAACGGGTGATATTGTGAATCGTTACTCTATTATCAAGCAGCTTTATGACGAACACACACTGGTGGGAATTCAAACTAGAGTCAAAACCTATCAACCGATGTTGTTAGAGAGCCTTAGTCATGATGAAGATCCCCAAAAAGTGAATGCCATCGAATTAACACTCAAATTTATAGAATGGAAAACAATAGAGCCTGAATATAATAAAAAATCTTCTAAATCGACAAAAAAACCAAAGCAAACCTCAACAGTCAATCGTGGAAATGTCAAAAGTAAAAAATCAACACAAATAGGAAAAAAAGAAAAATAGGAGGTAGATAAAATGCAAACTATTCCATTACAAGCTATTCCTAATCAGCGATTTTCTGTCGAAATAGCTGGTGTTGATTGGATTTTTACGTTGAAGGTCGCTAATCAAACCATGTTTTGTGATATTGAGCGAGATGGTGAAGTACTTATTACAGGTATTCGCTTAGTCGCTAATACACCTATTATTCCTTATCGTTATTTAAACCAAGGGATTAATTTAGTTTTTTTAACAGAAAATGATGCTTTACCGTGGTATGAGGAATTTACAAAAACACAATCATTAGTGTATTGGAGTAATGAAGATGGATCTTCGGCGAATAAGGGTGGGGATTGAGGTCGGCGAAAGGCTTCAATGGTATGAAGGATTGCGTATATCAGCAGGAGGAAAAAAATATGCAAATCCATTACAAAACGAATGTAAAATCGCTATTACAGGGCTTAATGCCGAGACAAGGGATTATTTGCTGACGGAAACCAGTCCTTATAATAAAAATAAGCAAGTTCGGCGACTTTATTTAGAAGTTGGTCGCATTAACTCTGGCTTATTTTCGCTTTTTATTGGCGATATCGTCAGTGCAGAAATAGACTCTCCTCCGAATGTCACCGTAACGTTATCTGCAAAAACCAGCCATCATTGTTCTGGGAAAATTATTTCTTCTAGTGGTGGCGCAATTCAAAAATTGAGTGAAATCGCGTTAGCCATTGCTAATGACTGTGGTGTGAAATTAGATTTTCAGGCGACCGATAAGAATATTGCTAATTGGTATTATTGTGGCTCCGCATTACATCAAATAGAGCGTTTACAAGAGTCAGGAAATGTTAAAGCTTTTATTGATGATGATACGTTATTCGTAAAAGATGACGATAAAGCATTAAAAAGCCGATTTCGTATTTTGAATATGAATTCAGGCATGATTGGCATTCCTAAAGCCACAGAGAGTGGATTGACGGTGAGTTATCTTATCGATAGTACCTCTGAATTAGGCGGAATACTTCGCCTTGATAGTAAACTAAATACCTCACTAAATGGCGATTACATTATTGAGCAGCTTGAATTTAAAGTTGCCTCTCATGATGCTGATTTTGCCTATACCGCAACATGTAAACGAGCTTAACTATGAGTAAACCCAATAATGATATTGCCAGTGTTGGTTCACTGGCAGGGGCTTTTTCGTCTGCATTTCGCCATTTAATGATGAATACAGATGATATGTTACCCGCAACTGTCATTAATTATGATGAAAAAACCAACCGAGCCATGATAAAGCCCTTGGTCATGATGTTGACTACGGATGATGAAAAAATCTCTCGAGCCTCTGTTGCTAACATTCCTGTGTTTCGATTTGGTGGCGGTGGATTTTTTATTAGAGCCCCCATTAAACCCGGTGATTTTGGCTGGTTAAAAGCCTGTGATCGTGATATTAGCCTTATTTTTCAACGTGGTGGTTTAGAAGATCAACCCAATACAACACGATTACATTCGTTTAGTGATGCTATGTTTTTTCCTGACACGATCAAAGGATGGGCTATTGATGGGAGGAACATTGACGCCTTAGTTATTCAGTCAATGGATGGTTCAGTCTGTTTCTCTCTTCATAACGATAAAGTTGTATTAGAAATCCCAAAATATGAGATCAACGCACCTGAAACGATATTTACTGGCAATGTTACTGTTAATGGTAATTACGCTGTAAATGGTAATAGTGATTCACAAGGTGGGCTGATGCGCCATAACGGAAAAGATATCGGCTCAACACATACCCATAGTGGGGTGCAAGCAGGGAAAGACAATACAGGGAGTCCAATATGAGGACATTTTCAATAAACCAGCAGAATGATTTTGCGATAGGTGCTGATGGTAACCTTCAAATTTGTGACAACGATGATGCAGTAAAAAATCTTTGTCAGCATTTTATTAAGGCTGTCCGTGGTGAAATGCTACATAAAAAAGATAAAGGTATTCCTTATTGGTCAGCAACATTTAGCCGACAAGCTGATCTTCCTTTATTTGAAATGGCGTTTCGACAACGTATTGCTGAAATAGAGGACGTTGTCTCTATCACTTATTTCCATGCTTTTCTAGAAGAGGGAACATTGAAATATCAGGCAGATATACGCACGATATATGGAGGATTTACATTGAATGGCTGACTATCGTTATATCAATAATAAAGGTGTGATTGTTCCTGATACATCAACATTACGAAATCGTGTAGAAGACGAATTTCGTGCTGTATTTGGTCAATCCATTAATTTATCGCCAGAAACTCCACAAGGAGTATTGGCGACTATGGAAATTGAAAATCGGGATGCGATTGTTCGTAATAATGCTGAACTGGCAAATCAAATAAATCCAGATATTGCTGGTGGTATTTTTCTCGATGCAATATGGGCTTTAATGGGCGGCGAGCGTATTAATGCCACACATTCCTATTTAAGTGATGTCGAGTTTACGGGTATTCCCGGTACTATTATTCCTAAAGGTTCTCAGGCACTCACAATAATGGGGGCTGTTTTTGAAACGTTATCGCCATTAATTATCGCTAATAATGGGAAAATTAATGGCGATATGCGAGCCAAAGAATATGGCTCTATTACTTGTGGTATTGGGCAATTAAATAAAGTGGCAAGTTCTGTATTAGGATGGGAAAAAGTGAATAACTTAACCCATGCAGTTGTTGGTCGTCATGCTGAGTCAGATATAAAGGCAAGGCGTCGGCGTAAACAAACACTCGCTAAAAATACAGTTAGCGTTGCAGAAGCAATTACTTCTTCGTTATATGAATTAGAGGGCGTTAATTCTCTTTCTTTTCGTGAAAATTTTAATGATAAAGCGTTAATTGTTGATGGTATTTCATTATTACCGCATAGCATTTACGTGTGTATAGAAGGTGGGGATAGCCATGAAATTGCTAAATCATTATTAAGAACAAAAACAATAGGTGCTGCATTTAATGGTGATATTGAAATAAAGGTAATAGAGCCAGCAAGTGGTCAAGAATATCCTATTAAATTTTCACGACCGAAAGAAATATTGGTATTTTGCCGTGTTTCTGTAAAAAAATCCAATATTGATGCACAAACCATTATTCCTAATGCGTTAGAGAAATGGGTACAGGGTGAAATAGATGGAGACAATGGGCTGGTGGTCGGGCGAGAAGTCTCCCCTTTTGAAATTTCAGCGGCGGTTAATGCGGTTGAGCCTCATTTATTTGTCACTAAAGTTGAGCTTTCAACAGATGGAAAAAATTGGAATGTTGCATTAATTCCTATTTGTCTTAATCAAATTGCCCGATTACCAAAAGGGGCAGTACAAGTGGTGATCGTATGAATATTCAAGAATTTGATTTTCATTCTGATCTACTTAAAGCGATCCTCTGGCAATATGAAAATGCAGATAAGCTAAAAGCATTAGCACATTTAAAAGCGGCTTACTTTAATCAATCTACGGTTTCATTTTGGCAAAACTGGTATCGAGATGTATTTAATATTGATACAGCTAACGACTTTGGTTTATCCGTATGGTCACGTATTTTAGATGTGCCTTTAGGGATTGATATTCCTCCTAGTGATAAAAATAAAATAGGTTTTGGCTTTGGTAAAAAGAAAACCAATTTTAAGGCAAACTTTAGACGAAATGCGGATTACACTCTATCGCTGACTTTAGATCAAAAAAGAATGCTGGTGAGAATGCGTTATTTTAATCTCACTCAAAGTCCTACCGTGACCAATATTAATGAGTTTCTTAAACGTTTTTTCTGGCGTGAAGATAGCAAAGTCTTTGTGCTCGATCCTTTTGATATGACGTATATGTATTATGTTTTTAATTTTAATCCAGATGAACGTTTACGTCTTTTATTAGAAAACTTCGACTTAATGCCGCGTCCTTCTGGCGTGGGCGTCAAATATCGTATCGTAACCAAGAAGGCCTTTGGTTATGGTCAATATCGTAAAAACTTTCTGAAGAGTAATTTCGGAGAATAATTCCTATGACTAAAATATTTAAAACCCCCTTTGCAACACAAGGGGATAAAACAGTTGTGCCTGTTGAAATTCAATCTGATGGTTCTGTGTCTTATACACAAGGTTATGGTTACGATTATGAACGTGACCAAGTTACTGATCCAGCAGCAAAAGATATTGAACGTGAAAAAATGAATAGTTTATTTCACGATATCACCGAGTCTATTGGTGAAATGCAATTGCAGGGTTTTGCTAAGTGGTCGGAAGCAGGCAAACCTTATCCTATTCGTAGTGTGGTTTATCATAAAAATAAAGCTTGGCAGTCTAAAATTGAAAATAATAATGTTGAGCCAATTGCTGGTAATGCATGGATTGAATTAAAAGCGGATATTACAGCGAATGAAGTTGGCGCTTATTCTAAAGACGATGCGGACAAACGCTTTCAACCACTAGGTAAATATCAAGTTGAAGGTCATAGTTATTCAAAAGCCGAAACTGATACGAAATATCAACCGAAAGGGAATTATGCCCCTGCGGGAAATTATGCTACTAAGGGCGAAAGCTATACCAAAGTAGAATCTGATGGTAAATATCAGCCAAAAGGAAGTTATCAACCGTCGGGCGATTATGCGACTAAAGGTGAAAGCTATACTAAAGCTGAATCTGATAGTAAATATCAGGGGAAAGGGAATTACCAAGTAGCGGGTTATAGTTACTCAAAATCTGAAGCGGATAATAAATATCAAGCGAAAGGCAATTATGTTGCTACCACTCGTAAAGTTAATGATAAGCCATTGAGTGGTGATGTAACGGTAACATCGCAAGATATTTTTTCTAATCAGGCGATTTCAATTGGCGCTAATCAAAATTTAAATAACTATAAAACAGCGGGTATTTATTTTCAGCCAGCGAATGCAAATGCGACTACAAATTTAAATTACCCAGAAACCATGGCGGGTACATTAATTGTTTTAAAAAATGCGGGTATTACTCAACTTTATTATGTTTATAACACGAGCCGTATTTATTCTCGTAGCCAGTATGATAAAGGTAATTTTACACCATGGGCAAAAGAGTTTAATAGTCAAAATAAACCGACCGCAGCTGATGTGGGCGCATATTCCAAAGGTGAATCAGATGGCAAATATCAGCCGAAGGGGAATTATCTAGCATCGGGTTATAGTTATTCTAAGGGAGAATCGGATGGTAAATATCAGCCAAAAGGGAATTATTTAGCTTCTGGATATAGCTATTCCAAAGGTGAGTCTGATAGTAAATATCAACTGAAAGGGAACTATGCTCCCGCAGGTAGTTATGGAGCTAAGAATACGGCTAATAAAACTGGAAGTGGGTGGTGGAAATGTGGTGATACAGGCATTATGCAACAGTGGAATGAACATAAATGGAGTGCAGGGCAGTCATTAGATTTTAAATTTTCAGTGCCTTTTCCTAATACTGTTTTGACAATAATGGTTACAGCCGCAGATGGGTATGCAATGTTAGGTACAACTAACCGAACAAGGACAGGGTTCACTTTAACTGGAAATTCTGGTTATATCCATTTTACATATATAGCGATTGGGTATTAATTTTGATTCTGAGTGTTAATTCTCAACTTTCTATTCCCAACAAAAGCCACCTATTTTATAGGTGGCTTTTCAGCAATAAGATAAAACTACTCTTTTATCTTACTTTTTTCCTTATCATCCACTTCAATTGGAATATAATAATTAACGTCTTTTAATAGTGATGCAGGTTTGTTTAAAAGAATTGAAATAGGATAATCATCTTTAAAAATATACTCTTCAATATCTGGAGCACCGTTCTTTCTTGGTATATTGAGTTTTCTAAGTAAAATACCATAGGTGTTATAGATGATATCTTTATAATCTAATTTTAATAATGCTTCAGGAATACTAAATTTTAAATATCTTGTGTTTTCTATCTGAGTTCGATGAGTCAATTGAGCATTATAAATTTCAGGCGTATTACCCATCATAGTTGAATATTTAACGGTTAATTCATCATTTTTCTTAGATAAAATATTATGTACCGCATAGACTTTATCATGTTTATAAAGTGCATATTGAAAGAAAATCTTCCAGTAATCTTCCCGCGCTTTTTCTGTACTAAAATTCCAATCAATCATATTCGCTTTATAGGTATGCTCTATACCGATTAATGGAAGAGAGTCTATTGTGACAATCTCAATATCGAGGTTAAAACCACTAAATTTTCTTAACGGTAGTGTAAAGCCGTGAGCTTGCCAATTCTCTTTTCTACGATAATTATAAGGCGTTATATTAAACAGTTTTTTAAACGCTCTTGAGAATGTCTGCTGAGAATCAAAACGATATTTTAACGCAATATCAAGTAGTGGTGTTCTTTGTAAACGTAATTCGACCGCAGCACAAGAAAGACGCCTTGCTCGAATATAAGAGGCTAATGTCAGACCTGTTTGTTCTTTAAACATACGTTGAAGATGCCATTTCGAATATCCTGATTTCTGTGAGACATTTTCGAGTTTGAGATCTTTTTCTAAATTCTCTTCAATCCAATAGATAATATCTGTAATGACATTTTCGCTAAACATATTTAGGCTCTGATTAATAATTTATTTTCGGTAATATAAAAAGAAAGGCATTTAACCAATTTACATTAGATACTGTAATGAAATTAAGTTTGATTGTAAATTTATAAAAACATTGTAACTTATAAAGTGTATTTAAACGGGCATCTATATTTTTGAAAAACCGATCTAGCTTTAACTGATTGATATATATAGCGTAAGTTAATGTCATTTAAGTTTTAAACCAACCATTAAATATTTTTTCTTTAATAAAATCTAAGCTAAATGTGTTATTTTTATAATTAAATTAATATAAGTAATTATCCGTAGAATAATAAATAGTTATTATTCTAATTTAATAGAATATAACTACATTATCCGTTTTGTTTTGGAAAAATTAACTAAAAATAGAGAAGATAAGTGCCATAGGGAAGCTAAGAGGCCAAGTTAAGGCGATTAATAATGCACTTAAAAGGCGCATGGCTAGGCTAGGATCTTTGGTTAAAAAGAAAGTAATAATAAACGATATTACAGCCCCAATAAGGTAGCTTATTCCAATAATAGAGATAGCAGACATAACAGATCATTCAGTAAATAGACTGCAACAATTGTACTCCAAAATTGTTAAAGAAACAGAGGAATAGGGCAAACTTTTCAATAAATGTCATTACTAATGTGCAAATTTTAAACATTCATCTCATTTTTGATCTCCGATTTCTTTGCGGTGTAGTCACACAAGATAATAACAAGGTTAAAGCCTAAAAATCAAAAAAATAAAATGTAGTAGATTGATTTAGCTTATTATTTGTAACAACCTTTATTGTTTTGAAAAGAGGGTTATTAAAAAATAGAACAAAATGGTATCGATCTTTTTTAGTGGTTTCACTATAAAAATTAAAATTTTTAAATGCTGATTTTTAAGGCAGGATAGTGATGAAGAGATAAATTCAATGTTTGTAAAGTGCACAGGTTAATTATATTACATCATGATATCGACAGAATGTAATAAATGGGATGAATGCCATTTTATACATACTTGTAGATAAATGAGCTTATGGATGGCGCGACTTAATGGATTTAAGCGTTAGCTAGGAAGCATTTAAAATCCCCTTTTAAGATTGAAAAGGGGATTTATTTTTATGTCTTTTTCGGATAGGGGTTAATAGCCGTCACTATATTAAAATGGTAACTTACCAAAGTCGTAATCCGCCAATGACGTTTATTTTGATGAAAATAAACGCTGTTTTGATTAATAAATAACTAGCGTGGTAGTTTTTATGATCCCTTATCAATCAACTTTGACGTTTTGGTTTGAAGAATGCACACCAGAGCAATGGTTTAAAAAAGATATTCAGTTTGATAAAGAAATTAGCCGCAGATTTGGTGAATTATGTTTAAGTGCGAGTCGTGGCGAGCTGGCATCATGGAGAGAAACAATAGAAGGGCGCTTAGCTGAGATTATTATTCTTGATCAGTTCTCACGTAATATTTGGCGTGATACGCCAAAAGCTTTTGCCCAAGATAATATGGCATTAATCTTAGCGCAAGAAGCTATCCGATTACCTGAATACCTGACTTTAACACCTGTTAAACGTAAGTTTATTATCATGCCATTTATGCATTCAGAATCATCTAAAATTCATCAAGATGCGGTTACCTTGTTTTCTCAGCTTAATGATGAAAACACATATCAATATGAACTGCGACATAAAGAAATTATTGATAAATATGGTCGCTATCCTCATCGTAATGAGATTTTAGGCCGAACGTCTACACCCGAAGAATTAGCCTTTTTACAGCAACCGGGCTCTGCATTCTAAAAAAATGCATACCTAAAAAGGTATGCATTTTCGTTTATTTCTCTTACGGATTACTTTGTAAGAAAATTAAGACTACATTGTAATATGCCATAAGTTATAGAATGCAATACGACCTGATAACTCTGCAATAATGACCGCAGCAGCACAAGTTGCCAGCGTCATTTTTGATGCTTGGGCTTTTACTGCAGTAAATCCTACGATAACCACACCTAATGCTAATACAGCTAATTGGAATCCCCAAAATAGAGATTGGTCAGCGCTGAGTTCTGGGCCTGTAAAGCCAAGGAAACTCACATAACCAGAGCGAGTAGCAAAAGTGATAATGGCACCGATAATAAAGGACAATGCGCCTAAACGTCTTGAACCTGTTGCCATTGCTAATACACCACCGCCAACTAATAGCGTCATCCAAAATTGCAATGTGGTGTAGTCTGTGTTCCAGTTAGCAATTGTAGGAATATGGTAAACTTGAGGAATTGACCAAACAAATGCTAGACCAAAAACAACGGTAAGTAGGTTACAAATTTCACGTAAGCCCTTCCATTTTTTCATCATAGTGAGTGCAACAGTTGCAAAAGCAAAACCTGTAAACACACCACTTAAAAACGCTTCATTACTCATTGGAGAACGACCAACGCCTAAGAGCATATTGAAAAAACGCAGTGGCTGACCAACGTGTAATCCACCAATACCTAAGCCAACTAATGTTAAAATCAGGGCTAAAATATTAGCATTACGCAGTTGGTTTTCATCAATTTGACCTAATTTTTTACTGATATAAGCAATAAGAAACAGGCCTGCTGCTGACGAACCTAAAACAGTAAAAAAGACTAGAGGAAGTTCATGCATGGTTTATACCTCCGCCGCATTTTGAACTGAGCCGGTTTTATCACCAGAAGGTTTCGCTTCTTTGTGGGCTTTGATCACGATATTTGGATTGGTCAAGCTAGGATCAGGCATTGGTGCAATACCACATTCAGTACCATGTTTTGCTCTGATCACTTCAATATCATCAAAATCAAGTGCACGTTGAGGACAAGACTCAACACAAACCGGTTTCATGCCTTGTGCTACACGCTCGTAGCAACCATCACATTTAGACATGAGTTTTTTCTTCTCATCGAATTGTGGTGCACCATAAGGGCAACGCAATTCGCAATAACGGCAACCAACACAAATATCTTGGTTAACAACCACTAAACCATCTTCTTCACGTTTATGCATAGCGCCAGTTGGGCAACCTGCAACGCAAGTAGGGTTTGAACAATGGTTACAAGAAATGGATAAATAATAACTATAGATATTTTGTGTCCAGATCCCGTCTTGTTTTGCCCAGCTACCACCACCGTATTCATAAACACGGCGGAATTTAGGGCCTAAATCTAAATCTTTTTCATCCTTGCAACTGACTTGACACGTTTTACAGCCAGTGCATTTAGTGGAGTCAAAATAAAAACCATATTGCTTCATGAGTTAACTCCTTATGCACGTTTCACTTCAACAAGGTTTGTATGTTGTGGATTTCCTTTAGCAAACGGCGATGGGTGCCAGCTTGTTAATGTATTAATACATCCACCTGTATCTACACCTGTTGTATCAAGTGAACGCCATGCACCTTGCGGTACTGCAATCACACCAGGTAATACACGATCTGTCACTTTGACGAGAATATTTAAACGACCACGAGCATTATAAATCTCAGCAATATCGCCAGATTTTAATCCACGTTCAGCTGCATCAATTGGGTTTAACCAGAATTGATGAGGAATAGCTTCACGTAACATAGCAACGTTATAGTAGCTTGAGTGAACGTGCCCTTTATCGTGGAAACCCGTCATTTGCAGAGGGAATTTCTCTTTAAGCTTAACGTTTTCAACGCCTTCTTCATTTTTACAATATTCTGGAATTGCAGGAATACGATCGCCTTCTGGTAAAATCCAGCCATCGGTATCTTGCATAAGCTTTTCAGAATAAATTTCAATCTTACCTGACGCTGTTTTTAATGGATTCGCGATAGGATCTTGACGGAATGCTTCAAGTGCAACGTATTGATTACGGTTAGGTAATTTACGATCGATAATTCCTACATCATTAGTTTCTGCAAATGTAGGCAGTGCTGGGTTTTTCTCACGCATTTGGTTATAGCAATATTCAATCCACTCTTCGTAAGTACGTCCTTCGGTGAATTGCTCTTTGGTGCCCATCTTTTCTGCAATATCAGTTAAGACATCATAGCAAGGGCGGTTTTCCCAAAGTGGTTGAATCGCATTTTGTAAACGGACGACATAGTGGTAAGCACCACTTGCGTAAGAGTTATTGATAAGATCGTTTGTCTCAACGGTTGTCACATCTGGCAGTAAGATATCAGCGTATTTTGCAGATGGTGTCATGTGGTTATCCCACACTAAAATAAACTCACATTTTGATTCATCTTGCAGTAAATCATGTGTTTTATTCAAGTCAGCGTGTTGGTTACCAATCACGTTACTGGAATAACACCACATAAATTTAATACCCGTATCGAGCTTATCTTTATTTCTGACACCCGCATTTTTGCTGGTAAGTTGCTCACCGCGAGCAATTGCTTCAGACCACATAAATGTTGGGATCAAGGTCTTAACTGGGTTAGGTAGAGCAAAACTTGCAACTGGATAAGCAACGTTACCACCCCAACAACCTGTATTTGTACCAGGGCGACCAATATGACCTGACATTAATGGTAGCATCATAATCGCACGACAGGCTTGTTCACCATTTGAAGTACGCTGAATACCCCAACCTTGAGAGATCCACGCAGCTCTTGCACCGCCAATTTCACGCGCTAATTGGATAATACGTGCAACAGAAATACCAGTTAATTTGCTTGCCCACTCTGGTGTTTTTGCAATGCCATCAGGGCCATTACCTAAAATGTAATCTTTATAAGAGCCATTTTCAGGTGCTGATGCAGGTAGTGTTTGTTTATCCCAACCGACACAGTATTCGCGTAAGAAATCTTCATCGGTGAGGCCTTCTTGGATCATCACATAGCCTAATGCAGCGACTAACGCAGCATCAGTACCCGGATAAATAGGGATCCATTCTGCACCTAATGTTGTCACACTGTCGGTACGGCGAGGGTCAATAATGATAACTTTACTTTTGCTCTTATCTAACGCATTTAACGTTTCATAGAACTGACCACCACCAGACATACGTGTTTCAGCAAGGTTATGACCAAACATCACAACTAAATCTGAATTCTCAATTTCTGTTAACAGTGATTCCAGCATGTCACCATAAACATAAGGCACAATACCGGTTAATTGAGAGTATGAATAAGTACCATAGTCACTTAAAAAACCACCAACAGTACTTAATAAGCGTTTACATGCCGTTCTACCGTGTAAGTTTGCACCTGTAGAGCCTGTACCATATTGGTAATAAATAGACTCATTACCGTATTTTTCGATGGTATATTTTAATTTTTCCGCGATGATTGAAGTGGCTTCATCCCAAGAAATACGCTCAAATTTACCTTCACCACGCTTACCAACACGCTTCATTGGGTATTTTAAACGATCGGGATTATATGTTTTCCAACGTACAGAACGACCACGCAGACACGGACGAATTTGGTGAAGACCAAATGTTGAATCGTCATACATAGTTTCATTAGAAATACGACGAATAACGCCATCTTTCACATGAACTTTTAATGGACAACGGCTACCACAGTTCACTAAGCATGCACTGTATTTGATAGTTTCAGATGTCTCATCAGGACGAATACCCTGGGGAGTTTGAGCATTAGCAGCGAATGGTAATGAAACCGTTCCTGCAACAGCAGCAGCACCAGAAATAACGGCTGCAGACTGAATGAATCCACGCCGACTCATTTCAGTAATAGAAGTATTATTTTTAATTTTTGACATTGACATTACCCTAACATTTTTCACAACAAGTAAAGTTGTATATATATGTTAAGTTATAACCCTTCTACCTATAATGATTTATATCAATATAAAAAATGTTAACAAGGTTATATAAAAAAATAATTATTAAACAAATGGTTACATTTTTTGATAAATACCACTTTAGTGGTAAATGAAATATCAAATAAATAGGATTAAACAATCAATCGGTGTATAAAAAATAATATAACGATTATTATTAATATATAGAAAAACAAGATTGTTAACATGATAACAAAATAAGAGATTAAAAATATTTGTTAATAAGAAAAGTAAAAAAGAAGAATAATTCTCCTTTTTTACTTTATACAAAAATGATTTATTGCGGATTATTTTCGACAGGTAATCTGAGTGCTCTTACATCATTTCCGGTTGGAGATTGGTGAACTCTTAAGCCAAATTGAGGCAAAATAGCAAAGATATGATCAAATATATCTGATTGAATCGCCTCGTATTGAACCCAAACGGTGGTGTTCGTAAAAGCGTAAATTTCAATGGGAAGCCCATCCGAGGTTGGGGCTAATTGTCTTACCATAATTGTCATTTGCTTATGAACATTAGGATGGTTTTTTAAATAAGCTTCAACATACGCACGGAAGGTTCCAATATTGGTCATGCCACGTTGGTTTAATGGTGTTTGATATTCATTGCCCAAGGTTGCATTGAATTGATTAATTTCACTTTCCTTATTTTTTATATAAGGAGTCAACAAGTGGGCCTTTTCTAGATCATCAAGTTGCTTTTTATCTAAAAAATGGATGCTGTTAATATCAAGAGCAAGACTTCGTTTAATACGACGTCCTCCTGATTTTGTCATTGCTTGCCAGTTTTTAAAGGAGTCTGAAATTAGAGAATAAGTTGGAATAGTTGTAACTGTATTATCCCAATTACGCACTTTAACCGTTGTTAAACTAATATCAATAACGGCGCCATCAGCACCATATTTAGGCATTTCTAACCAATCACCAAGGCTTATCATGTTGTTTGCAGATAATTGAATACCAGCGACTAATCCCATAATAGGATCTTTAAACACCAACATTAATACAGCCGTCATGGCGCCTAAACCACTGAGTAAAATAAGAGGTGATTTGCCAATAAGTAGGGAAATAATCATTATCCCAATCAGCACAGAGGCGGCGAGTTTTAAGCTTTGAAAAATACCTTTTAATGGTAATCGGCCAAATGAGGATGAATTTCTCATGATCTGCATACAGAGATCCATAATAGAGAAAAGCATTAACAAGCCAAAAATTAAGCACCACGCTTGGGCGCTGGTGGTGAGGATCTCTTGTGTTTTACCTGATCCCATCCACACCAGCGCTTGGATATTAACAACAACGCCTTGGATTAAAAACGCAAAACGACTAAATAGTTTATTTATTTCTAGAGAAAGTTGCCATTTCTGATCGTACTGACTTATGGCTTTGGAAATTTTAGGTAAGACCAACTTGTGCAAAATAAAATGAAGAATGATTGCGACAAGAAAAATAATGGCTAAAACGAGTAGTAGAGAAGCGAGTTGGGCATACTCCTCATTGAATTGACGTATCCATGTAAGCAGTTGCTGCTGCATAAAATATCCTCATAGTTAATGTGGGTCGTATATTAAGAGTATAGAAACGAGAGCTTAGTTCAAGAAGGTGAATTTTTTGTTACGACAAATGTGAGGGTAAACGAGATGATAATTAAGCGTAGTAGAGTGAATAAAAGCCAGAAATAGTCTTTTGTGCGATGAGGGTGCTATTTCTGGCTTTATGCTGTATTTTATTTTTAAATCAAATAATTACAGTAAACGAGTTGATGATAATTTTACAACAACTTGGTGCAGGTTAGTAATAAAAGAAGTCATTGATTTCATATTAAGTGTCCTATTAATAAAATGTGATTCATGTCACAAATATTTTCTAAGATTGATTTTAATCACATTTCCATAACAGTCAATAGCTTTATACAAAAATATTTTAAAATTTAAATTATTTTTTATTTTAAAGATGTTTTTTATCGATCAAGTAGAGAGTTTTCTATTGAAAACTTTCTTTATCTTATTGTTTATTTTCTCTTTTTTACTTTCATCTAACAACAATGCTTAGTTGACTTTTTTCTATTGTGATTTTCACTCAAATTTTTTGCTTTAAGCTAAAAATGGAATCGGAAAAAGAAAGGAAATCACTCAATGAATATCGAAACAAAAGAAGAACGTTTACAAAAAATTTTACAAGGTGAGAAAAGTGCAATAGCACTAACACCACCTGTTTATGGTGCCCATGCTCAAGCCGTTATTGATGCTGATGTGGATATTAAATTCAATCAGATAAAATCATCTCCTGATGAGCCTGATAACGAAGTAAAACTGAATCGAGTTATCAAATATGAAGTTAGTGTAACGGGGATTAATCTACGTTTGGCTGAATGGCGCACAAGTCCGAAAGGTATTTTAATTTTACCAAACAACAAAGATGTCTACATCACAATAGTGGATAACAGCAAAACAGAAATCTCTTTAACGGGTAATCGCAGTGGTGTGGCGTCATTACAATTGATCTTAAAAGATGAGGATAATGAGAATATTGTTTATTATGCAACACCAATACAAATTCGTGTTACCCCACCTAAAACCAATCCTAACACTGACTGTTCATCGAGTAATTGTGAACAATTTGATGACTTGTTGACAATACGTTCAGAATCTATGCAATGGCCAAGTCAGTGGGAGAGTGTTTCTAAAAGTTTTGTGGTACATCTTCAAGATAAAGAAGGTGAAGATGTTCAAAATAAAGAGGTTAAATTAACTTACGATGTAGAGAATAGTACATTGCCTGTTGAGCCAGAAATCTATAATTCTGATGGCGAGAAAATTAATATTAGCAAAACGAATAAATACGGTATTGCGAATTTTAAAGTCAAATTTAAAAAGAGTGAACCGAAACAAGTCGCTATATTTCATGCCGAAACTGAAAATAGTGAAGATCTAGATAAGCCAATTAAATCCAGAGATTATTATGTTGAAATGACAACGGAGAAATTACCTTCTCCTAAAGTGCCTGCAACATTAAATGGTATTCTCAGCTATCATAGTGAGAACTATTGCGTTAACGCTAATCTTATTTTAGGTCGTGATATTAGTGAAAGCACCCAAGTTGGGTTTTATTTTAATGATCAACTTAAGATGTTGCCATGTACTGATAAATCAGCCGTTTCTGTGAGATTAGAGAACCAGTCATTAACAAATGGCATTCATTACATTTCTTTCTTCACTGTTGATATCTTCGATAATATCTGTTTTTCTCGACGTGAGCGTATTATTGTTGATAACTCTTTAACTGGGGAATGCAGTAAGCAAATTAAAAATATTGCGCCCAAGCCTTGTATTAGTGTCACTATTCCTCAGATTTGCGATCGCTACTTTAATTCTGTCAATATTAGACTTGTTCCTTCTTTATGTTTACAAATTAAAAATCGTGTAGCGAAAATGAATATCCAAAAAATGGTTATCATTTTTAATGGTTATTCTAAGGTAAATAGTAGTGAAAGAACGTTGGTATATCGCTCAACATTAGAAATCTACGCTGATGATCCTCGTTTAGGTAATTTCTTACACGATACAACACCTAATAACGATCCTATTAATATGGTTGAGATCGTTGAGCCTGCATTAGAGAGTATTTTGGCTGATGCATTGCCTAATATTGAAGTAGGGCAACTAGGTATCCAAGTGATGGTATTTGAAAAAACAGGAAATTGTTACCTTTGCGGAGAAAATATGTATACGGTATCTCTGCGCTTACCTTGTGCTTAATACAAATCTATTTTGCTTTATACTTAAGAGCCACCTTGCGTGGCTCTTTGTCTATGTTTCATCAATAAGATTATTATCACTAAATAGTCAATTAGTGAGTCATTCGTTTTATCGCATTTATTATCGATAAAATGGTGATAGAACTTAAAATAAGTTGTATACCAATTAACGCCATGACGAGTGCGACTGAGGTTTCAGGGCCAAAAGCAATTAAGAAATAGGCAATTACTAAATCTAAAAATCCAACCAAGATATTAAACCAGCCATAAAAATTATCTTTGATTTGTTTAAAGCCTATATTTAGACGCAGTATACCCGCAAAAATAAATAGGAAGCCGATAAAAAAGGCGAGACTAAGCATACCTTTTAGTGGATCAGTGACAAAAATATAGCCAAGCAGAAGATAAATAAAACCCGTTAATAACGTAATCAACATTGACCAACCAGAAGAAACTTGAGCATTAAAACCACCAATAATGCTGGATATCGCACAGGCAAAAAATACAACACCGAGTAATACACTGATAACAATGCCAGAAGAAAGAGGGTTAATTATACAGATAAAACCTGCAATAAAGCCCAATGTGGCAATAACAGTCATTAAAGTACATTGTTTTTTAACCAGTTTCTCTGTTAGCTGAGATAAATTATTTTTATTAATATCTAACATAGCCACCTCTTATCCTTATATTTGATACATAAGTTAAATTATAGCAATTTTTGCTTATATAACATGACTTAGTTACATAAAACTATAATTAAAAAGAGGTAAGGATGAGGGGAGCATCTTTAAAATAGAAAATTGAAGGAGTAAGGTAGTGAATTGAGATAGATTGTTAATAAAATTTATAACGGAGGTAAAATGTCTGATATCGTGTATTTAGACAGTCACTTTGTACCTAAAGAGCAGGCTAAAATATCTGTTTTTGACCGTGGTTTTTTATTTGCAGATGCCGTTTATGAAGTTACTGCTGTTATTGATGGTCAGCTCATTGACTTTAATGGGCATTTTCAACGCTTACAGCGTTCATGCAAAGAATTAGGTTTATCGCTTCCTATTACCAAAGAGTTGCTAATTGATGTTCATCATCAACTTATCGAAAAGAATAATCTTCATGAAGGGCTTATTTATTTACAAATAACACGAGGTACTGATTCCTCTCGTTTTTTTGATTTTCCATCTTCATCTGTTCCTTCCACAATAGTTGCTTTTGTACAACATTCAACAGTTGTTAATCATCCTAATGCAAAAAAAGGGATTTCAGTAATCAGTGTTGAAGATATTCGTTGGCAACGTTGCGATATTAAAACAGTGGCATTATTAGCGGCGTGTTTAGCAAAAAACTATGCACATCAACAAGGTGCTGACGATGCTATTTTAATTAAAGATGGCTATATAACAGAAGGCAGTTCAAGTAACTTTTTTATTGTTAATCGTGATAATGAAATTATTACACGGCCGCTAAGTCAGGATATTTTACCTGGTATCACACGCCAAGCGATTATTCAATTGGCGCAAGAAGAAGGGCTTAAAATAACAGAACGTCGATTTACACTTGATGAAGCGAAAAAAGCAAAAGAAGCTTTTATTAGCTCTGCGACTACATTAATTTGGCCAGTTATTTCAATCGACAATGAAGATATAAATCAGCGAGCCGTTGGGCATTTATCTCAACGATTACGAGAGATTTACCTTGATAAAGCACTTAAAAAATAATTGTCTAGACAGACATTCTCTATCGAATTTATCGCACTGCTTTCAGATTTTTATTGCTATATAGCAGTGCGGTAAATTTACCATTTACTATGTTAATTCGTTTTACTATGTTAATTCGTTTTACTATGTTAATTATGATGCTCAATAATCATGACGGCAGTTGTATCTGGCTCTAAAGCTCGTAATACATGAGTGACGTCACCGGGATAGCAAATATAATCACCGGGTTGTAATTCTTGTTGATTATCTAAAGTACCTACCATTGCGCTTCCACTGATAATAATAATATGTTCAGTCACATTTTTACTGTGAGGATCAGAGACTCTATCTTTCCCAGGTTGTGCAATCACGGTGTATATATCGCGCTTTGCGCCTACAGGGCAGGATGAAAGTAAAAAAGCATGATAGTACGCTTTTTCTGCACTAATTTTAAAGCCATCACCTTTACGGATCACCTTAACTTCAGGTTGTGGTGCTGAAATAAGTTGAGAAAAAGGAATATTTAACGCAACACAAATTGCCCAAAGTGTTTCAATACTTGGATTTCCTTGTCCCGCTTCTAATTGAGATAATGTTGATTTTGCAACACCAGCTCGTCTTGCTATTTCAGCAAGTGAAAGACCCGCTTTTTTTCTTTCTCTAGCTAGTGCTTGAGAAATAATTTCAATAGGCGCACAAGGTGATGACATCATAGCTTCCTTCAAAAATCATCTTGCAAAAAAATAAATCGTTCAACATAATGAACGAATGGTTCGATAAAAAATACTATATTCTATGCAAATTAACAGTCGTCTTGATAATAACGTACTTAGAGATATTGTGCTTGTTTCATTAGCTGACGGTATTGTCGGTATCTCTTATGGTGCTTTAGCTCACACACAGGGTTTTGATTTTTGGGTGCCGTTGGTGTTATCCATTTTTGTTTTGGCGGGTGCTTCTGAATTTCTTTTTATTGGCGTTGTGGCAATGGGAGGAAGTGCAATATATGCGGCTCTTGCGGGATTAATGGTGAATGCACGACATATTCCTTTTAGCATGGCAGTAAAGGATTTACCAGGAAAAGGGCTTAAATCATTATTAGGTTTTCATATATTAAATGATGAGAGTGTTGTATTTGGTTTATCTCAACGTACCGCTGAACAAAATAAATTAGCATTTTGGGCTTGTGGGTTAGGAATTTTACTTGTTTGGCCTTTGGGAACCATGCTTGGTGTTTACTTGGGGTCATTTATCGTAGATATAAAGATGCTAGGGCTGGATGCGATGTTTCCAGCTATTATTCTTGCATTAAGTTTGCCAGCATTAAAAAATAAACTAACACGTCATGCTGCAATCATAGGGAGCATTATTGCACTCGTAACCACATTATTCCTTCCTGCTGGAATACCTGTTTTATTATCGCTATTAGGCGTACTGTTTGTGATAAGGAAAATATAATGTCCACAGCTTCTATTATTACAGGAATTATTATTCTTGCTGTTGGTACATACGCCATGCGTCTTTCCGGAATATTGCTCAATAATAAAGCAGGTGTATCAGAGAGGGTTAAAGAGCTCCTCTCATTATCTGCGATTGTTATTCTGTTTTCGGTGGCGATGACATCGACATTTTTTGATGGTGACCAACTTGCTGATATTTCAAAAATTATTGGTGTTGGTGTCGCGGGAGTACTTACTTGGCAGAAAAAGCCCTTTATTATGATTGTGCTTAGTGCAGCAATAGTGACAGCAAGTCTACGTTGGTTAATTAATCTTTGGGGATAACACTCATTAGAGCCTCATCGCGATAAAATAAAAAGGAGGTATAATTACCTCCTTTATTCTGGAACATCGATTATCTATCTATTTATTAATCGTTTTCTGATGATTTAGCTTCTAAAGGTAGAACAATAATAAAGCCAATTCCTTTATTATTCAGTCCTTCAGTAACAATGAGTGATGCTTGAATTTTATTAGCGAGATTTTGTGCAATAGATAGACCTAATCCGCTACCTGTTTCGTTAGAGCCAGGAACGCGATAAAAACGTGAAAATAGAACATTAATATGTTCTTTTGCGACACCAGGGCCATTGTCACGCACGATAACATGTATCCCTTCGGCGTATCGATTCTCAATAGTTACCTCAACTTGGCTACCTTCAGGGCAATATTTTATGGCATTATCAAGCAGATTATTAAATATAGAGAGTAAAGCCTGTTTATCTGTTTTAAGTGTTAAACTTTGGCCTTCATTAAGTGATAACTCAATATTTTTAGTAATCGCATAAGGAACGCGCTGTGCTATTGCATTTCCAATGACGTTATAGATATCAATAGATTCTATTTTTAATGGGAAATCGTCACATTCTAATCGCGCCAGATCAATTAATTGATGAGAAAGTGCTGCTGCTCTATCAAGAGATTGTTTCATATCATCAATAATTTCTTCACGCTCTTGCTGATCATCGACTAAAGAAAGCAGGTGTAATTGAGCAATAACCGCAGCTATTGGTGTTCTTAATTCATGGGCGGCATCGGCCATAAATTGTTTTTCACGAATATTAGCAGCGTCAATTCTTGCCATTAATTGGTTTAGCTCTTTAAAGATAGGGCGAATTTCTTTAAATTGCTGACTGACATTAATAGGCGTTAAATTACGTGGTTTACGATTAGAAATAAGTTCTGCTGCTTGTCTTAAAGGGCGTAAACTAAAATAAGCAGTAATTAAGATTGCAAAAATAACAGTTGCGAGAATAAATAGAAAAGGAACAAAGGTGCCTTCAACAGGGTTACCAATAACATGGCCTCTGTCTTCAACCGATTCACCGATAAACACTTTTATTTTATGTTTTTCTCCCCAGCTAAAAGAGAGTATCCACTTTTCACCTGCGACAGACACTTTTTCTGATGCTAATGAAAGTACTCTTGTAGGGATAGGCAACTCAGGACGATTAGTATAAATCAGAGTATTATTTTCATCTAAGGCAATAAACCACGGTAAATATTGTAGTTCATCATCTTCACCATTAAGCATGGCGTCGATATACATGCCTTGTAAATTATGAGCGACTTCTTTGAGAACTTCAGGCTGGTCAGCAACAATCTCTAAGGTATTAGCAAAACCCTCAGCAATAATTTCTTGCTGTTTGTTATACACTTTTTCGAACTCAGCAAGATAATCAAATTGTATCCAAGCTAACCAAACGCCCCAAAGCATAACGATGGAGATAATCTGAAGGACAATGGTGTAAATAAAGAAGGAGCGGATCTTCATTTAATTAGTTTCTTTTTTTAATAAATAACCTACGCCACGAACCGTGATAATACGTTCTTTGCCTATTTTTCTCCGTAAATTATGCATATGTACTTCAAGGGAATTGCTCTCAATTTTATCGTCTAAACCAAATAAACGCTGTTCCAACTCTGATTTACGCACCACATTATCAGTATTACGCATTAATTCATATAATAGTTGGTATTCTTTACCTGATAATAAAAGCAATTCGTTATTTAAAGTGACTTGATGGTTTGCTGGATTAAGTTGTAAATCGCCAATAGACCATATTTGTGAAGAAAAACCGGCCATTCTACGACTAACCGCTTTTACGCGAGAAATAAGTTCAGGCATAGCAAAAGGCTTTGGTAAAAAATCATCTGCGCCTGAATCTAATGTTTGTACTAAATTATCAATTTGAGTGCGGGCAGTTAAAATAATAATCGGAATTTTCTCGCCACTTTTTCTAAGTGCAATCAGCTCATCTTGCCCATCACCATCAGGTAGACCTAAATCTAATAGCATTAAATCAAAAGGGCGTTGACTTAATTGAACACGAGCATCCGCAAGCAATCTGACCCAACATGGTTGAAAACCAGCAATTTCAAGCCCGCGACAAAGCGCTTTACCGAGTTGTAAATCGTCTTCAACTAATAAAATATTCATAATAATACCTACCTAAAATCGTCTTAAGAAAGTATAAGAGCCAAATAAAAATTGAGCAATATAATAAAATGTAAAGCAAGGTTTGATTAATGAACTCTTAATGTAAGATAAATTTTTATTTAATACGGTTTACTAAAAATAAATGACTAGAATTTTCAGGAATGGATTGAGATAAGTATGCTATTTATTTCATATTTATCACGTTAAGGCATTTAATGTTAAATTTAAAGATCTATTTTAGATAGAATTAGCATAATTAATCTAATGTGAATAATAAATACTTCACTCTATTATGCTAAGGTAACTTAAATACTTTATTTAAGATACTTTAGGTTTAAAAGAGAAGATTATTAAAAATTAACATTGACTAAATAAGTTTTTATATTTAAAACAATATAAATATAAAATATCAATTTTATTGAATAATATAACTATTAAATTTATGTCTTATTCTTTTATTGAAATTGGATAACTGTTTTAATATATCCCTGTTGTGCAACATTTTTATTAGATTTAAATTATTTACTCTATTCATCTATACTCTTGCAGTAAAAATTAACTACTTGAAAGGAATTGATTTTTTAATAAAAGGAATTTACATGAAATTAGATGGTGTTATTTAGTATAAATTAAATCATTCTGTGTCAGAAATGCTCCCAACCCTCTGGGAGCATTTCACATGATGTTATCACTGACAAAGTGAGTTATCCCACAACATTAAGTTAAATGGTAAATTTAATGGCGCCACTAATTCATTCACCGTGGTTTGAAGCTCTGCTTTTGCTTGAATCAGCCTTTGTTTATCTATATCAGGAATAAAGTTATCTTTTGCTGGTAAATCATCTAATGTGTACTCTTCCACCAAAACGCCATTAGCCCAACGTTGAAATAGCCAATAACTTTCTGGCATCAATGTATATTTTGTACCATCAATAATTGTTGTTTTATCTTCCTGATAACGAAAGGAAATAAGCTGATTTGCAATATTATCCCAAATCCAACCTTTGTATGTTCCATCCTCTAATCGATTTATCGACCAATGCATATCATCAGGTTGATAAAAATACAGCTCAGTTAATATAACATAAGGTGTGGTTTTTGTTGATAATGAGGCTTGAATAAGACCATCAGTAAAATAAGAAATATTAAGCGTTTTATTATCAATGTTCAGTCCAATACTGCAAGTATCCCAATGTGTTATTGTTAAACCTTCTTTAGTTGGTTTTTCTGGAATGGAAATCACGGCATCTGTTGCATCATTTTCTGTTGGTAGGTAGTAATGACCTGTAATATATTCACCGTTATTGCCATAGAAGTACCATGTCGCTAAAGGTGAGTTTTGGAAATATTTATTAATGATCAAAAATGAGAGCAGTGCAATCGTCAAAAAAAGAAATATAAATCGTATTTTTTTAGCCATTTTAATTAATTGCCTATTTTCCGTTTGCTGGTCAGAATTCTATAAATTCATAGAAATAAAAGCGAGACATTTAATTAATAAACGTAATATACTTTCCCGTAATTAAGATAATAAGTGCACTTTAATGACCTTAAGATAAATACTTAGATAAGGATATTTTTCATGATTAAAAATAAAGTACTTGCCGCACATTATTTTTTAAAGGGAATGGACAATGATAATTATTATCCAACACACCTTGTAAAGAAAGGGCAAGATTTACTAAAAGCACTTTGTGTAAAAATAGAAGCGACTTCACCTAAAAATTTGGCAGAACTTTATATTCTAACGCAAGAAACAACAGATCAATTTAATGAGTTAGCGGAAGAGTTTTATGAAGAAAATAGCGAAATTGAAACAGTAGCAAGAGAGTGTATTGCTGAGGATTTTTGCGTTATCGCTGATGAATATGGTTTTGAGAATGCTGATATAGAAGAGTTAATTGCAACACGAGATTGGTAGGGAAAAGATGAGAAAACCGTATCGTGTTTTCTCATCTTTCACTAATCTTAATTTTATCAATTATCACCTAAATGATAATGAGAATAATTTAGTTGACAAAGAAATATTTATTAATAAACTAGCTCTCAGTTTGGTCAAAAAGACTCGTAAGCGTTTACGTTAATCAACGCATATAACTTTTTTAGCCTGTTGTATCGGCAGTTATGTGCTGTTGTACAATCGTATTATTGGAGTCTTTATCTATGTCTTTTCATGACAAAAATTACTTTTTAGGTATTCCTAAACTTCCTACTCGAGCAATGATTTTTCTTGTTCCCTTTTTCCTTTCTTTTATCATGTCAGGTATTGTTGCTTTTATTAGTACCGTCAAATCGTTAGGAATGGGAACATACGTTATCTCCCCGTGGTTAACTTCTTGGGGGATCTCTTGGATGATTGCTTTTCCTACTGTTTTATTCGTCTTGCCGATCGCAAGACGCTTTTCACTGTTATTGGTGAAACCAGCCAAATCTAATGATTAATTAAAAAAGAGATCAGCAATTGATGCTGATCTTTTTGTTTTTCACAATGTGAAGTAAACCATCGCCTAAATGAATAAGATCCGATAGCCTTAAACTTGTATATTTAAATGGTATATCGAAAAGCGAAGATATTTTTCTTTGTATAAATTCTTATTGATAGCAGGAGGCTTTAAATGAGTTTGTTGTTCTCCCCTAAAAAACTAGGCCCCCATCAGTTAGATAACCGTATTATCGTTGCACCTATGTGCCAATATTCAGCACAAGAAGGTTACCCGACAGCATGGCACACGATACATTGCATTATCAGGTGCTTCGCTAGTGATTGTTGAAGCAACAGCGGTTGAGCCTAGAGGTCGTATTAGTTATAAAGATTTAGGCATTTGGTCGGATCAACATGGCAGTGAATTAAAAAAACTTGTTGATAATGTTAAGCAATATTCATCTGCAAAAATTGGTATACAGATTGCACATGCAGGACGTAAAGCATCGACCGATGTACCTTGGAATGGCGGAGCGTCATTAGCGCCAGATTCTCCTAATGGATGGCAGAAAGTTGCACCTTCAGAAATTCCTTTTGGAAAGAATCATCAGCCTCATGCTTTGGCTATTGATGAAATTGAAGAAATAAAACAAGCTTTTGTTGATGCTGCGAGAAGAGCGGAGTCAGCAGGATTTGATGTAATTGAGATCCACGGTGCTCATGGATATTTATTGCATGAATTCTTATCTCCATTATCAAATCACAGAACGGATCAATACGGTGGCGATTTTAATAATCGTAGTCGGTTATTAGTGGATGTCTTTGTCGCCGTGAAAAATGCAGTTTCTGATAATGTTTGTGTTGGTGTCAGAATTTCTGCGACAGATTGGGTTGAAGGCGGTTGGGACTTAGAAAGTGCGATTGCGTTAACACAACATCTTGAAGAATTAGGTTGCCATTATATTCATGTTTCTTCTGGTGGATTATCAGAAAAACAAGAAATTAAACTAGGTCCTAATTATCAAGTACCATTTGCTCAAGCAATTTATAATGAAACGCAACTACCTGTTATTACTGTTGGTCTAATTACTGAGCCAGAACAAGCCGAAGCCATTTTACTTACAGAGCAGGCTGATTTTATCGCTTTAGGCCGAGGTATTCTTTATGATCCTCGTTGGCCTTGGCATGCGGCGGAAAAACTCAAACAAACCATAAAAGTGGCGCCTCAATATTTACGTTGTGCGCCTCATGGTAGCAAAGACTTTTTTAAATAGTGATACCAAGCCACGGGGAATAACAGGGTGTTATTCAGGGGAACCGTGGCTTTTTCTTTAATAACCGTTATGATGATGCGCATAAACAGCAAGCATAATTGAATTGCGTTGTAATAATTGGTCGTAAATAAGATGAAAAAAAATCCCTTATTGCTTCAACCAAGGATTGCTTAAGACGATGTGTTTTGAATGCGAACACATCATCAGAGAATTAAGCATTCTTTGATGACTCATTAATTTATTGCGAGTCATATTATGAAAAATAAACATTGGTCGCGTGTAGAATATCTACACGAAACGGTTAAAAATAAAAATATTATCATCAAAGGACAACACAGTTATTACAGTGATTGTTGGGATGAGGGTTTTGAGACCTCTGTTGTTCGCTATCTTTATGGTGATGAAGCTAGTCTGCAATGGGAGCCATTGTGGGAAATTGATAAATTATATGTTGGCGATTATGTCTGCATTGGTGCGCAAGCCGTCATATTAATGGGAGGAAACCATACACATCGTATGGATTGGTTCTCTCTTTATCCTTTTATGGATAAAATTGAAGAGGCATATATTGGTAAAGGTGATACTCATATTCATGATGGTGCATGGATAGGAATGCGTGCAATGATAATGCCTGGTGTGACGGTTGGAGAAGGTGCTATTGTTGCGGCTAATAGCGTTGTTTCCAAAGATGTTGAACCTTATAGCATTGTTGGAGGAACACCCGCACGACACCTTAAATATCGGTTTGAGCCAAAAGTTATTGAGCAACTTTTATCTTTAAAGATTTACCAATGGTCAGAAAAGAAATTTGATGCTCTGAGGCCTTATTTATGCCAATCATCAATTGATAAATTATTAATTGCAGAAGCGAAATTTATTGAGTAAAACAAAATCCCTAAACGTAACCACGTTTAGGGATTTTTACTTAGATACTATTTTAATATAAATTAATCATATCACTAAAAGATAAAAAATAATGTTGTTTTTTATTTGATCTCTATCTCAAATTCCAAAATATTTTAATTTCATTAAAATACTTATTATTTTAATTTTTCATGTTTGTTTTTATTTTTTATTATTTATGCTTTTTCTTTAGTGGTTGATTTTATTTTAAAAATAAAAATTAGTTATTTGTTTTTTTATTAAATTTAAAATCATCTAATGATGTTACTATTTATATTTAATAGAATCGTCAAGAGTTATTAAGTTGTTTTATAAGATATATAATGTGTAAAAAATAAAATACATATTACTCTATATGTGAGTTTATTAATTTTGGAGTGATATAGGTATGGTTTGTAATATAAATTTTAAGATAAAACTATTAGTTATTATATTATTTTCATCTACTTCTTCCTATGCCAATAATACCACGTTATTAGGTGGAAATAGTAAAGCAGATGGTAATGAATCGACCGCGGTTGGATATAATACATGGGCTCATTCAGACCAATCAACCGCAATTGGTGCTAACGCGGGAGCAGAAGGTAAAAATGCAACGGCAATAGGCCATAAAAGTACAGCAATAGGCCATAAAAGTACAGCAATAGGAGATAATGCGATGTCATTGGGAAGTGGTGCAATGGCAATCGGTGACGGTTCTCTTTCTATTGGCTCTCAAGCTTATAGTGAAAATAAAGATTCAATTAGTATAGGGAAAGGGGCAATAAATAATGCTGAAAATGGGGTTATTTTAGGTAGTGGCAGTCGCCTTTCTGATAATGCAGATAATTCAGTTATTATTGGTAGCAAATCTTCAGGATCAGCAAGTAATGCAATTATATTAGGCGATAACAGTAGTAATAATCGCAATAATACATTATCAATCGGTAGTGATAAAAATCAGCGACAAATTATTAATGTCGCAGCAGGTACAGAAGATAACGATGCTGTTAATGTTTCTCAATTAAGAAAAGAAAAAGATAATATTCTTATTGAGGCAGATAAGCGTATTAATGACAATAACCAGAATATTTATAATAGAATTGAGCAAGAAAAAGATCGCATTCTTAAAGAGACAAATAATCAAATAAATGATAATAATAAAATAATAAAAGGCGATATTGCTAAAGCAAATGAGGAGGTGCTAAAAAGAAGTGAAACAAAAGCAAATGAATTAGCCAATAGTGCAGAGAAGAAAGCAAATCAATATACTGATAGTAAAATAGAAAAACATCAAGAGAATACGATTAATTATATCAATGAAGCAAAAAACGAATTTCATATCTATAGTGAAAATAAATATGCTGAAATAAAATCAGGCGTTGAAGATTATACTAATAATCGAGTGGATGAAATGAAAGGTAATATTGAGAAAAACACCAATGATAAAATTACCAAATCTGAAAATAATATTAAAGAATATACCAATAATAGAATTGTTGAAGTTGAGAATAGTGGTAAAGGATACACTGATTTTAAAGTCAATGAACATCATGAAAAAACAGTAGAACATATCAAGAATACCCGAGATGAAATAACATCATTGACAGAAGGGCGAGTTATAAAATCTGAAAAAAATGCCAATAATTATACTGATATAGAAATCAGTAAAATTTCCACAGGTATTGAGGGTGCAATAAATAGAAATAACGAAAAAATTACAAAAGAGCGTGAAAAATATATTACTCAAAAAGGAAATGAATATATCAATATCACCAATACTGTTATCAATGAAAGAGATGAGTCCCTAAGAGAATACATTGATTCGTCAAAAAAAGACTCTATTTCTATTGCGAATGAATATACCAACAATAAGATTAAGAATATCTTTATTGATAATGATGTCGCGCTCAATAATATGGATAACAAAATAGATAAAGCTGACAAAAGGGCAAGTGCAGGTATTGCCTCTGTTGCGGCAATGGCCAATATTCCTTATGTGACTAATCATACTTTTAGTTTAGGTGTGGGAGTGGGTAATTATCGCGATGCTAATGCCCTTGCAACAGGTGCTCAGTATCAAATAACAGAAAGTGCCATTATTCGTGTCTCTGCTTCATGGAATACAGAAGATCGCGGTGTTGTCGGCGGAGGTGTTTCTTATGGTTGGTAAAGCACTTTTATATTGTGCTCAATAGAATGAAAAAATAGAGATAAGGCTGTTTCTTTTTTATCTATCTGCTGGCTTTTATGGCTTGGATTTGAATAATAAAGGTAACAGCCTTTGTTTTCTATAATGAGCAAATTATGATCTTTCTTCATTCGGGTGGTGGCGCTTTTGAAAAACAAACAAGAGTTAATCAGGCCGCAACAGAAAAAGCACAAGAGATTGCTAAAAGTAAGATAAAACAAGTGGTGCAACTTAGATCACTTGCAGACTTTCCTGTTGATATTGAACAGATTGGGGTGATATTACTGATTGAGCCCACTATTGAGTTAGCGCTTGAAGTGGGGCGACAGTATTCACAATCTACGGATATTGTTATTGCTGAAAGTGCAACTGTAGGAAGGAAACTGACTATTTGTCAGATTGAGTTTGCAGTAACAAAAATCTGTGTTCTCTGATTTTTGAACTTAATCAGTTATCCACATTAACTGTGGATAACTCTTGTCCTACATGTTAGTAATCTTATTATCTATTGATTTTGTTGAATATTTTATGTTGATTGAAAAATATCCATTTAAATTAATGTTCTTACTCTTTGTTATTATTCAAAATAATAAATCACATAATAAAATAATGCAGTTTTTAATTAAGAGAGATAAAAAGTATGATAAATCTCTCTATAAGATGTTATTTATCGAATAATGGCGTTGGTTTACCGTCATGATCAACCGCAACGAAATTAAACTGACCATGGATCACTTCTTCACGGCCTTCTGCATACATATCTTCAAGAAAAATAGAAACATTTACCGTCAAACTTGTACGTCCAACACGAATAACTTCACCCACTAATTCAATAATCGTACCCGATGGAATAGGGTGATTAAAATTTATTTTTTCAGTTGAAACCGTCACTAGGCGTTTACGGCTAAAGCGAGTGGCGGTAATAAATGAAACTTCGTCCATCCAAGCTAATGCAGTGCCACCAAAGAGTGTTGAGTGATGATTAGTCGTGGTGGGGAATATGACTTTAGATACACGGGTGACTGAATTTTTAATTTTATCTTGTAGCTCAGGAGATAAGTCAGAGATGGACATAACAATAAAGCCTTCTTCTTTTATACTGTAGGGGAGAAATTCCCCACAGTATAAAATAGAGTAAATTGAAAGCAAAGTAGATGAATGGCTGATTATGCCGTCTGTAATTAAAAGGTTATTTCGCCAGTTAAAAAGAGTGCAGCATCTCCTGTTAGTAAAACGCGATTATCTTTTAATTCACAGTCGATATTTCCACCTCGTTTTGAAACTTGTCTTGCTTGTAACTGTGTTTTATTGAGTTTATTACCCCAAATTGGGGCTAATACACAATGCGATGTGCCTGTAACAGGATCTTCATTCACGCCTTTTACGGGCGCAAAGAAGCGAGAAATAAAGTCAAAAGGAGCATGACCTTTAGCTGTGATAATAACGCCAGGTAAAGGCAACTGTGCGATTTGAGTGAAATCCGGTTGGTAGTTAATGACAGTTTCTGGATCAGATAAAAAGCAAACATAACGATCACGCGCTTGCCAAACTTCATCTATTTGTAATGCTAATTTTTCTTCAAGCGCTGATTTTATATCGTTATTTAATGTCGCGGGTATAGCTGGAAAATTAAGTGTAAAGAGAGAGCCTTGGCAAGAAATAGTGAGCTCACCTGAAAGAGATTGGAATTTAAAGAGCTTATTAGGAGACTGTTTTATCGTTTTCAGTACAAAAGCTGTGGCTAATGTTGCGTGTCCACAAAGAGGAACTTCAATTTTAGGTGTAAACCAACGAATATGATCACCAACTAAAAAAGCGGTTTCAGGTAAATTAATCTCACTAGCAAGTGTAATTAAGGTGTCATCAGGCAACCACTCTTCTAACAAAACGACAGCTGCGGGATTTCCTGAAAAAGGCAGAGAGGAAAAAGCATTAACATAATAAATAGGAAGAACTGTCATCGTATTACCTTAGTGATAAACTACCAATAAATAGAAGGTAATGAGATTAAGTGTTTTAAATATTGGGTGCAATACTTAAAAACAGCGTTACAAATTGTAGGATATAAAAGCAAAAAGCCATGTCTAAGTAATTAGACATGGCTTTAATAATTAACGCATTAGATTAAGCTTGTGCTTTCTCTTTGCTATCTGCACTTTGTAAAAGTTTACGAACTGGAATAATCAGTGCAGCAAGAACAACAGCACAAATAACCAGAGCGATAGAAACATGAGAGAAGAAATCAGGCATTACATCCAGTTTGTCTGGACGGATATTTCCACCCATTAAACCTGCTGCCAAATTACCTAATGCACTTGCACAGAACCATAATCCCATCACCTGACCACGCATTTTAGCAGGCGCTAAAATAGTCATAGTGGCAAGACCAATTGGGCTTAAGCATAATTCACCTAATGTCAGTAATAAGATACTGCCAATTAACCAAAGAGGTGAAACGCCTTGTCCTGTTGCAATAACGCTTTCAGATGCAAACATCATGACGGTAAAGCCACCCGCTGCAAATAAAATACCAATCACAAACTTAGTCATACTGCTTAAATTCATATTCTTACGTGCCATCATTGGCCATAACCAGCTAAATACAGGTGCAAGAATAATAATAAACAGGGCGTTAACAGACTGGAACCAAACTGCTGGGATCTCGAAACCCATAAAGTTTAAGTCAGTATAGTCGTTGGCAAATAAGTTAAATGATGTTGGTTTTTGTTCGAATGCAGACCAGAAAAGGGCTGCTGAAACCAATAAGAGGAAACAAACAAATAAGCGAGAACGGTCACTACTACTTAATCCAGCAAATAGGAATAAATAGATAAAATAAGCGATAACACTACCTGAAATTACATAGACCATAAAGTTAGCCACAACAACTGGGTTAAAAGGAATAACACCAGAAATAATAAGGCCAACAATTGCTATAAGAACGACAGATAACGCTAAGATCCATTGACCGACATTACGACGAACGACGGTTGGGCGATCCCAACTTGAATCTAAACCGACTTCGCTATCAAAGCGACGCATGGTCGGTACTGCGTAAAAGCGGAAAATCAGTAACGCAACAAGCATACCAATCCCACCGATACCAAAGCCCCAATGCCAGCCATAATCACGCACTAAGAAACCCGTGATGAGTGGTGCAATAAATGAGCCCATATTGATACCCATATAAAATAAGGAGAATCCACCATCACGGCGAGTATCATCCCTTTTATATAAGGTTCCTACCATCACAGTTACGCAGGTTTTAAATAGCCCTGTACCCAATACAATCAGTAATAAACCGATAAAGAACAGATCTTGTGACCAAAACGCTGAAAGTGCGATGGATAGGTGCCCTAATGCAATAAAGATAGAGCCATACCATACAGCTAGGCGCTGACCTAACCAGTTATCAGCCAGCCAACCTCCTGGTAGCGATGTTAAATAAACACCGCCTGCGAAAATACCCACAATAGCAGATGCCTGCTCTCTGGGGATTTCCATGCCACCCTCATAAACGGTTGCCGCCATAAATAGAATTAATAATGGGCGAATACCATAGAAAGAAAAGCGTTCCCACATTTCGGTGAAGAAAAGGGAGCTTAATGGATATGGGTGGCCAAAGAAAGTTCGGCTAGATTTTGAGTGAGTAGATTGCATCTTAAATTCCCAAAAAAAACCTCTACAGGTCGTTTGCAAGTAAAAAGAACAAAATATCAGCTAGTGGTGAAACAAAATTATTTCATTCTGTTATCAATACCCACTGCATTTAATTAATATATTTTTAACATACTTTTGTCAGAATTTAGTGACTAAAAGTATATTTAATACTTTATAAACCATTTTTTGGTGCAAAAGTCGATAAAAATCTCATTTTGCAATAGTTAACCTTGCAATTTTTTGAAAAAAGAGGACAAGAAAATTTTATAGGTCTTAACAAATAGGGGGTGGGAATATTCTTAATAAACAATAAATTACAAAAAATAGAATAAAAAAAATAACAATTAGGCCTTTAAATGTAAAAGTGTAATTTTTTGAAGAAAAAAAACTATTAACTAATCTAATTTGTAGATTTTTTGACTACTTTTCTTGTGGTGTTCTAAAGCTTAACCAAGAATAAATTAGATTAAAAAAGACAACGGCTGCGGTGAAATAAAAAACAGCTCTAAATCCATAGCTTGCAGCGACAAAAGCCCCCATTAACGGTCCCGTAACATTTCCAACATCTCTTAGTGCTTGGTTATAGCTGAAAATTCGACCCGCAATAGCAGGGGTAATGTTATAAAGAATAAGCGTTTGTACCGCAGGTAACATGGCTGCGTTGACCGCACCAAGTAAAAAACGTAGCGCGCCAAGTTCCCAATAACTACTGACCAGTGCCATTGGAATTAACATAAAAATAGAGAGTCCGAGGGTAAAAAGAAGGACTTTATCAGGACCAATTCGGTCACCTAATTTACCAAAACGAGGTGCGCTAATAAGTGCAGCAATACCAGGTACAGAGGCGACAACACCACTGATAAAGGCAAGGTTGCTAACTGAACCTGTTAATTCACGAATATAAAGTGTCAAAATAGGCGTAACGGAGCCTGTTGCTACTTGAATGATCATCGTAGTGAAAAATAGGCATACAACGAGTCTTTTATTTTTAAGTGATGAGAATACCTGTTTGGTGGTCAGTGCGTCTTTTTTAGAAACAGGTGTAAAGTTTTCACTGACAAAAAAGAGGGTGACTAAAAAGCAAATAAATAAAACGGCAGAAGTAATAAAGAAGACAGGACGTAAACCATAGAGATCGGCAAGCATACCGCCAATTAAAGGACCTATTAATGCGCCACTTACTGCACCTGTTGAAAGTGTTCCTAATGCCCAGCCGCTTTTTTTAACTGGAACCTGAGTGGCAATTAACGCATTTGCATTCGGAACAAAGCCACCTAATACACCCAGCAAGGCTCGCAATACTAATAATTGCCATATATTTTGAGCAAACCCAATTAATACCATCACAATTGCCATACCAAGGGCAGAACGTAACAGCATTAATTTTCGACCTTTTCTATCTGATAATTTCCCCCAAAAAGGTGCTGCAATGGCAGAAAAAAGGAAAGTAATACTAAATGCAACACCTGTCCAAAGATTAAGCTCTTCGTGATCGGTTATACCCAGTTCTTCTACATATAAAGGAAGAAAGGGCATGATCAAACTAAAACCAGCACCAGTTAAAAAACAGCCAAACCAGACAATATAGAGATTACGTTTCCAAGAGTTATTTCGGGGCTTGAGATCCATGTTACTCCTTTAGCCGAGAACGAGAGAGTAAACCAAGAAAATAGGCTGACAATAACCGTAGCGATGTTGGGCGTGGCAACAACGAGTCGGTTTTCTTATTTTATGATGAATAAGAATATAGCCATGATACAGAATAAGTGCGATAGGTCTTGCTCTTATAATGTGTTTTGCAGGAGTTTACAGCTTATGCTGTTATTGATTTTATTATTGTTATTTCAGTGTATTGCAATATAACAAAGTGGCTGTTTTATTTCAAAACAGCCACTTTGTCGTTAGTGTACTTTCTTTATTTCGTTATATAAGGAAGCGTCACCTTCTGGGCGAGTTTTAAAGCGACGATGTAACCACATATATTGGTCTGGCGCGCGTAAAATCTCTTGTTCAACGACTTTATTCATCGCTCTCGCGGTATTTTCCTCATTATCAGTAGGAAAATCAGCAACAGGTGGCGATATAATTAATTCATAACCCTTGCCTTCAGGTAAGCGTTTTGGGGTAAATGGAATTAATGCGGGCTTGCTCGTTTTTGCCAGAATATAAGTTCCCGTTGTTGTTGCCGCTTTATCAACTGCAAACAAAGGCACAAAAACACTTTTACGAGGACCATAATCATGGTCAGGTGCATACCAAATAATTTCACCTGCTTTTAAACTACGGATCATGCCTTTGACATCTTTTCTGTCAATCATAAATTTATTAGAACGTAATCGACCCCATGTTTGTAGCCAGTCCATAACGGGATTATCGTTAGGGCGATAAACACCAACGCCAGGATTACAAATACCAAAAATCCTAGCACCAAGCTCTAGTGTCAGAAAATGGATCCCAATAAGTAAGATCCCTTGTCCTGAGCCTTTAACCTTTTTGATATTTTCAAGCCCACTGACTTTAAACCAACGTTTGACACGCCACTCTGGCCAAAACCACGCCATACCCGTTTCGAATAATCCCATACCAACAGATTCAAAATTTTTATTAACTAAGGCTTCTCGTTCACTTTTTGGCATCTGTGGAAAACAGAGTTCAAGATTACGTTCCGCTATTTGGACACGTTTTTTTAAAAAAACTTTTGAAAAACGGCCTAGGCGCGTACCTAGCCAATAAATGACAGGATAAGGAAGGAGAACCAGAATATAGAGTAATCCGATCCCGAACCAAGTCAGCCAATATTTAGGATGCAAAAATGATTTTTTAAATGGAGGTGACTTTATCATAAGCCTATCTATTTACTATTTTTCCAATGAATATCTTATATTGTGACACTTTTTAGCGCAGATAAGAAATTTTGTCATAAATTAGGTGAAATTATTTCGATACCTTGTAATGCCGTCACCAATTCGGCAATATTTTTAGCTGCCATTTTGTCCATCACTTTTGCTCGATGAACTTCGACAGTTCTTATTGAAACACAAGCAACTTCCGCAATTTCTCGGTTCATTAATCCTTGTATAACATAATAGGCAATGTCTTTTTCTCTTGGGGTTAATGAAGCATAACGGCGACGAATATCATGGGCGGTAAAACGCGTATTGGTTTCAAGAAATGCTGCATCTAAAGCAGATAACAACGCATTGCTATCAACGGGTTTTTGTAGAAAGTCGATAGCTCCTTTTTTGATCTCTTCAACTGCCATGGGGATATCGCCATGACCAGTTAAAAAAATCACAGAAAGGGTGCTGTGCTTATCAATTAAATGCTGGTGGACTTGCCTGCCATCGGGTTTTGGCATTCTCATATCTAACAATACAACACCTTGCTGATAGAGATTGACATTGTTGATAAAGAACTCGCTATCATTCCAGACATGGGCTGAATAACCTAAGCTTTCTAATAAAAACTGACAAGCATCAGTGACAGCAAGATCATCATCAACAAGATGAATTGTTGGCATTTTTTCTCCGTTATTTATTTTTGTTAGGGAAAATAAGTGTGATTTTTATTCCAACTTTATTTTGTTCATTCTTTTGGTTTTCAATATGAATATCAGCACCTTGAGAAAGCAATAAACGTTGGCAAATCACCAAACCTAACCCAAGTCCTTCCGTTTTTGTTGTTTGGAATGGGGAAAAGGGCTGTTCAAGTTGGCTGTGGCTCATTCCACCTGCATCATCTTCAATGACTATAAGTAACCTATCAGGAGCCTTATGGGTGCTAATTTTTAGTTCGTTAGCGCCAGCTTGGAGACTGTTGGTGATTAAATTCGATAAAATTTGCTCTAATAATGTTTCGGGTAAACACAGGGTATCATGTTCATCAATATGGGTGATCAGTGAAACCTGTGGGTATTTGTCTTCTACGCGTAAAAGCTTCCAAATATGTTGGATACACTCTGCAATACTTTGATGAGAAAGCAAAATGGTATCAGTATTAGGTGTTTGTTTTCCAACCCATAAGCGTAGATTTCTAATGATATCAGCGCCGCGTTGCGCCTGCTTATCTATTTGTTGCAATGCAGGTAGCAATGGGTGCGATTCATTCTCTCTTTTGAGGCGAATAACGCTCCCTTGCGCATAGCTTTTAATAGCAGAAAGTGGCTGATTAAGCTCATGAGCAAATCCTGATGCCATTTCTCCCAATATATTTAAGCGTTGAGCGTGTTCTAACTCTTCCTTTTGCTGTCTTAATCGATTGTGAGCGTGTTCCAGTTGGCGACTACGACGCCTAACTAAATAGCTGATCCAGACTTGGTTTAGGATGAGAAAAAGGATAGCCGCCAATGAAAGACCAATAATAAATTGGTGCTGAATAGCCCAACTTTGCGCATCTTGCCAAAGCTGTCTTTGGCGAGGATGTTGGTTGACTTCCCTTAATAGCTTTTCAACTTGTGTATGTGAAGCAGGGGCTCCCCATTTCATCGGTTTACTATCATCGGTGAGTAAAACGCGAGTGACTTTATCAACAAGTTCATCAGGTACGGTATCTAGTGCTGCGAATGACCAATTAGGGTAGAGCGGTGTACTGGTTAAACATGGCGTATTGGTTTGATAGGAAATCAAGGGGCGGTAATCACTTTTACGAATAAGCCCTTCGCTATCCATATTTTCCAGTAAACAGACGGGAATAATTGCCGCATTAATATCCTCATCTCGTAATAGATAAAGTAAAGCATCCGCCGGAAAACCCGTGAAACGCAATGTGAAATCTTTATCAGGATCAATTCCGTCTTCTCGTAGCGCTTTGTAACCTAAAAGATAGCCGCCAAAGGCATCAGGGGCAATGGCGCCAACGCGTTTTCCGATTAATTCATGTGCAGAAGTAATCGGGCTATCGTTACGGACGAGAATTAGGCTACCAATGACATTTCGTGTCGTGTTATCAGGCTCATAGCCAGAACGTAAAGAGAGCAACCAGCGTAATGGAAATGCATTATCTAATTGAATAAATTGCGCAGGATTTGTGAGTAAGAAATCAACACTTTTCTTCGCAACTGCTAATTTCATCTCCTCCAGATTTAATGGCATTAACACAAAGTTTTCTGACGGAAATTGTTCATTTAATGTATCAACAAGTGGATGCCAGTGTCTTTGAGTGGACGCATCACCACGTAGTGCTAAAACACCGATTGTCCACTCTTTTGCTGTGGCTTGTAGAGGAAGTACAAAAAAGAGCAGCAATAACCCGATACTTACTGCGTTTCTTATCCCAATTGTCTGTTTTATCGTCATAAATATCTAATGTTAAATATTGTCTTGGATCAAGTTCGCACTTGGTATGTGGTAAACCACAATAGGTGTCATCTTCAGTAATTTTTACAATGCACTTATAACAAAACACATACTTTTTAATTTCTATTTCCTTCACTCATAGTGAGATTGTGTTATTGAGTGATGCTGGAGACAAATATGGATCTTGGAAAACGAAAATTTTTACAACAATTAGGAGTCCTTACTGCGGGTGCTTCACTGGTTCCTTTAGCTGAAGCCGGCATTAAATTATCACCTGAGCGTCGTGAGGGCTCGGAAGATAAACGCTACGGTATGCTGATTGATTTACGCCGTTGTGTAGGATGCCAGTCCTGTACTGTGAGCTGCAACATCGAAAATCAGACGCCTCAAGGACAATTTAGGACGACAGTAAACCAATATCAGGTTGCTATCAAGGGGCAAGAAGGGATAACCAACGTCTTACTGCCTAGATTGTGTAACCATTGTGATGAACCACCTTGTGTGCCAGTTTGTCCTGTTCAAGCGACTTTCCAACGTAAAGACGGCATTGTCGTCGTTGATAATGAACGTTGTGTTGGTTGTGCTTATTGTGTTCAAGCATGTCCTTATGACGCACGTTTTATTAATCACTCAACACAAACAGCAGATAAATGCACTTTCTGTGCACATCGCCTTGAAGTTGGATTATTGCCTGCGTGCGTTGAATCTTGTGTTGGCGGTGCTCGTATTATCGGCGATATGAAAGATCCTAATAGCACTATCAGCAAAATGCTACGTACACATGAAAAAGAGCTTAAAGTATTAAAACCAGAAAGCGGTACATTGCCACAAGTTTTCTATCTCGGCCTCAATGATGCATTTGTACAACCGTTAGCAGGTCAAGGACAACCCGCATTATGGCAGCAGGAGGTTCACTCATGATCCCGCAAATTTCTCAAATTCAAGAAGTCATCGCGATCCCTCAAGAATATTTTTGGTTACCTTGGGCTGTGCAATATTTCTTTTTTATCGGTATTGCTTGTAGTGCAACGCTTTATGCGTGCTGGCAGTGCTGGAAAGGCGGTGCAGGTAATCAACGTTTAGAAGCGGTTGCTGTCTTTATTGCGGTAACAGCTGGCATTACAGCACCTCTTGCTTTAACGGCAGATTTACACCAAACAGCACGCGTGTGGCACTTCTATGCTTATCCAACACCGTGGTCTTGGATGGCATGGGGATCACTATTACTGCCATTGTTCTCAGTATTTAGCATGCTTTACTTTGCTGCGATGGTCGTTCGTTTAGTCTGGAAGCGTGAATACAAATTAACTCGTTGGGTAGCATTAGCTTGCTCATTAACTGCGATTGGTTTGTTGTTATATACAGGCCGCGAAGCCTCTATCTTAAAAGCAAGGCCTGTGTTGTATACCTACTGGTTACCAATACTGTTGTTCTTTAGTGCAATGCAAGTACTACCGACATTACTCGCATTAGGCACACGTCGTGAACCTGTACATCAGCGTGAATTAGCGATGTGGTTTGTGAGTTCACTGATGTTATTAGCAGTATGTACGGGCTTTTGGGTTGCAGGCGATACGATTTCAGGTCAGGCAATTAGAGAACAATTAGTAATGGGAAGCCTTGGCTGGTGGAGTGCCATGGGCGTTATCGTACTATGGGGTATCTCTGTTGCGATGGGACTTTTGATGGCAAAACAAGTACGTTCGGTTGCGTTTATTACCATCATGGCATTTGTATCAATGGGACTTGCGTGGGTATTACGTTGGTTGATGTTGATGGGTGCTCAATACATTCCAAAATATAACATAATTACAAACCCTTATGAGTTTACGCTAGGTAATGATGGATTGATGGCAATTGTTGGTACATTTGGATTGTGGATAGCGTTAACTATTTTATTTAGAGAAAGTATTCGTTGGGTTGTCAGGAGAGTGCAGCATGGCTAAGTTTACAAGACGTCAATGGCTTAAAGGTGGGTTAGTTATCGGTGGTATTGCCGCATTTGCTGCCAGCTACCGTGATGTTGCTAAACGTGCCATAGATGGTTTAGTTGATGGCACATCAGGTAAAGTGACACTTGATAGGATCAACGGAAACTCGTTATTACCTGAAGGTAAAGTTGTAAAAGACGCAAAATGGCAAGCGAATACAGATCAATCTGTTTGTATGACGCAATGCTTTGGTTGCTGGACACAATGCGGCGTTCGTGCCCGTGTTGATAGAGCCAATAATAAAGTTTTACGTATTGCAGGTAATCCTTATCACCCACTTTCTCATGATCATCATTTTGGCTATAACATGCCAATTAAAGAAGCATTTGAAAAAATGGGTGGTGAAAGTGGTTTAGAAAACCGCTCTACGGCGTGTGCTCGTGGTGCAACCATGATGGAAAGCCTTGATAGCCCAACACGTATCCTTGAGCCGATGAAACGCGTGGGTAAACGCGGTGAAGGTAAATGGAAACGCATTAGTTTTGAGCAGTTGATCCAAGAAATTGTTGAAGGTGGCGATCTCTTTGGTGAAGGCCATGTTGATGGCTTACGCGCCATTCGTGATTTAGAGACTTTAATCGATCCAAAGCAACCGGCTTTAGGCCCTAAAGCTAATCAATTATTAATGACAAATGCGGGTGATGATGGTCGAGATACGTTTATTCGTCGCTTTGCTCAAAACTCATTTGGTAGTAAAAACTTTGGTGCTCATGGCTCTTATTGTGGATTGGCGTACCGTGCTGGCTCTGGTGCGTTAATGAACGATTTAGATAAAAACGCCCACGTTAAGCCTGACTGGGATTACGTTGAATTTGCACTATTTTTAGGAACATCACCAGCACAATCAGGTAACCCATTTAAGCGTCAAGGTCGTCAGTTAGCTAACGCACGAATTCGTGATTCGTTTAACTATGTGGTTGTTGCACCTGCTTTACCTTTAACAACAACATTAGCTAACGATCATGGGCATTGGGTTCCAGTTCAACCGGGAACGGATGCCGCTTTAGTTATGGGGATGATCCGCTGGATCATTGAAAACAATCGCTACAATGCAGAATATCTGTCAGTACCAAGCGAAGTTTCAATGAAAAATATGGGGGAGAAGAGCTGGACGAATGCGACTCACCTTGTGATCAGTGATGAAAAACATCCTTTGTCAGGGCAAATGCTGACAACTGCACATTTTAATGATGTTGCAGAAGGGGAAGAGCAAACCTTGGTTTTATCACTTGAAGGTGAATTAGTTCCATCGACCCAAGTTAATAAAGCACAATTGTTTGCTACGCATACTGTGACATTAAAAACGGGTGCTACCGTTACGGTTAAATCAAGTTTCCAATTACTTGATGAAGCGGCTAAACGTATGACACTGGCAGAATATAGTGAGCGTTGTAAAGTACCAGAAACAACAATCGCTGCATTAGGTCGTGAATTTACCGCTTATGGACGAAAAGCGGCGGTTATCTCTCATGGCGGTATGATGGGCGGTAATGGTTTCTATACTGCATGGAGCGTGATTATGCTGAATGCGCTAATAGGTAACTTAAACCTTAAAGGTGGAGTATCTGTTGGTGGCGGTAAGTTTAATGGTGCAACCGATGGGCCATGTTACAAAATGGATAGCTTTAAAGGTAAAGTTAAACCAAAAGGCATGGTGTTATCACGCAGCAAAGCAGCCTATGAGAAATCTGATGAATACCGTGAGCGTATAGAGAAAGGGGGATCCCCATATCCAGCAAAAGCACCTTGGTATCCGTTTGCTGCTGGACAATTAACTGAGCAGCTAGGCTCTGCATTAGCAGGTTATCCTTATTCATTAAAAGCATGGATAACGAATATGACCAACCCTATTTATGGGATTGCGGGTATTCGCCAAGTGATGGAAGAGCGCTTGAAAGATCCGAAGCACCTACCTTTGATTATTGGTATTGATGCTTTTATGAATGAAACAACAGCGCTGGCAGATTATATTGTTCCTGATACACATAACTTTGAGAGTTGGGGATTTAGTGCGCCTTGGTCTGGTGTTCAAACTAAAGCAAGTACAGCACGCTGGCCGATTGTTGAACCTCGTGTTGCAAAAACAGCTGATGGTCAGCCAATTTCAATGGAAGCATTCTGTATTGCTGTTGCAAAAGCCTTAGATTTGCCAGGCTTTGGTGAGAAAGCAATCGAAGATATGGATGGTAACTTCTATCCAATCAATAGTGCAGAAGATTACTATTTACGCGTTGCCGCTAATATGGCGTTTATGGGGGAAAAACCTGTTGCCCCTGCAACCAATGAAGATATTTTATTAAGTGGTGTAGACCGTATTTTACCTGCGATAACATCAACATTAAAAAATGAAGAAGTTCTTCAAGTTGCCTATATCTATACACGAGGCGGTCGTTTTGCCCCTTATGACAAAGCGTGGAATGGTGAAGAAACTGGACCTCAGTGGAAAAAACCATTACAAATCTGGAATGAAGAAGTGGCTAAAAACCATCATGCAATAACAGGTGAACGTTATAGTGGTTGCCCGACTTATTATCCACCACGTTTATCGGATGGTAGTGATATTCATCAGCATTATCCTGAAGAGCAGTGGCCATTAAAATTAATGTCCTTTAAGTCTCATGTGGTGAGTAGTTCAACAGGCATGATCCAGCGTTTAAGAATGGTAAAACCGAGTAACTTAGTCGCAATTAATCCTCAAGATGGTAAAAAATGGGGGGTTAATCATGGTGATAAAGTTCGCATTGTTACACCCGGTGGACAAGTGGAAGCTGAGATTAGTTTACTTGATGGCGTAATGCCGGGCGTTTTAGCGATTGAACATGGATATGGGCATCAAGAGTTAGGCTCTCGTCAGCATTATTTAGATGAACAACCATTACCGATGGATAAAGGCATTGGCAACGGTATCAACCTTAATGATTTAGGGTTTGCTGATCCAACACGTCAAATCACTAATACATGGTTAGATTGGGTATCTGGTGCATCTGTGCGTCAAGGTTTACCAGCTAAGATTGAGCGCATAGCTTAATTATCGATTTGGTATTTTAAATAATCACTTCACTCTTTATTAAAAGAAGAGTGAAGTGATTGCATAACAAATCAGTTTTACTTTATCTTTTATAAGATAGAGCTATATCAGTTTAATTATTTTAATATCATATGTATCCTACATACATAATATTATAATAAATTTAAGGTGGTCAACACGCATATTAGCCACCTCATTTACAGGGAGTAATAATAGGAATTGGATTCCTTTTTTCTTCTGTTTGTTTTTTTTGATTGAAATGTAATAGGATTATTTCTCATATATGTATTTTAAAATATTATATATGAAAAATAATTCAATTCGATTTTTCACATTAATTTTTTCGGTAATATGCCTTTTGTGTGAATATACTGTACTACTACTAATGGATAGTTTTTTAGCAATTTGATGATTAGGTATTTCATTCATCCAATAATTAATAATTTTTTGTTCTTGTGAACTAAAAATAGAACATAATGAATGTTTATAGGTCGGAAAGTAAACTTGGCATCGAGAAGTGAACAAAGATGTCTTTTCAAGCACCCAAGGAAGTATCTTCTTCGGAAGGATAAAACAGTTATTTGTCAATGCGATAGGTCTTTCTTTGTCTGGGTAGTTAGCATCAATATAAAGATAAAGCCGACAGCTTCTTGTTGAAATAAAAAAAAGTTGCAAATGCGGGCAATGTGCTACTTCTCGACAATATCTTGTGAGATCAATAAATATAATATCTGGCATTGAGTGATTAATATAACTATTGGCTTCTTGTATAGATGATATGTCAATTATTTCATGTCTTAGATTTCTCTTCGAAAAATAATGTTTTATACCATTACGAGTAAAAAAACATTCATCAATAATTAATACTTTCACAAATAACTTCCTTGTTTGTAGCTGTTTTAATTTATTAAAATAAAGATAACCTTATTTTATGTCAATTCGGCTTATATATTATTTTTCTGAAGATATATCGAATAAAAAGGTTATGATTATTTTTTCATTAAATGAAAGTTGATTTATTAATATGGGCAATTATTTGCATGCAGTAAGAGCTGGTTTATATATTGATATAAATAATATGTGATAGAGGACTGTAGGGAGATAAAATGAGAACAGGAGTACCAAGTACTCCTGTTTTACGTTCGCTAACTTTTCTAGATCTTTTTATTAATGTTTGGTGTTGTCTGAAACAGAATCTTCAGATGATTCAATTTTATCAATGCCAGCTTGAAGAATATGAATCAACTGCTTAGCTATGTCTGTTGTGAGCCAAAGTGTCTTATCTACAACTGCATTTTCTGGATGATGTTCGTTTTCAGGAAGATAATGTAAACGCAACATCATGGCATCGTAGATGTCAACGGTACTGATGTCCCAGCCTACAACAGGATGTGTCTGAATAACTTCATTTTTTCTACTCATAATACCTCCTAATCATACAACCGGTTTTGACTAAGAGAGAAGCTCCCACACAAAGTGGTTACTTTTCAGTATACGAGATTTATCGTGATTAAAAAGATAAATTTTGGTTATAACAAAAAAATGTGTACTGGCTCTGATAAAAGAGTAATGCACCATTAACAGTCGAACAAATGTTATATGGTGCATTTTAGATAAATATCAAGGGGGAGAATTAATCGACAGTGATATCCCAATGAATATTTTCATTCGCTAAGAAAGGAATAAGCGCTTCATTACCACAAAGGATTTGTGCTGGAGCCTCAACAGTTTTTTCAGTTAATGTGATTGTTCCTTCATTAACGGGTAAACCATAAAAACGCGGACCATTTAGAGAACAGAAGGCTTCAAGGTGTTGTAATGCATTGAGTTCTTTAAATACGGTTGCGTAGGCTGCCAGTGCGGTTGGTGCATTAAATACCCCAGCACAACCACAAGATGATTCTTTGCGGTGCTGTAAGTGAGGTGCTGAATCTGTACCTAAGAAAAAGCGAGAGTTTCCTGATGCAACTGCTTCTCTTAGTGCTTCTTGGTGAACGTTGCGTTTAAGAATAGGCAAGCAATATAGGTGAGGTTTAACACCACCAACTAACATATGATTGCGGTTAAACATCAAATGTTGCGGAGTAATGGTAGCACCGAGAAATTCATTTCCTTCTAATACATACTGAGCGGCTTCTTTAGTTGTAATATGTTCAAAAACAATTTTTAGCTCAGGAAATTGCTTGCGTACAGGAGACATAACGCTATCGATGAAACGTGCTTCTCTATCAAAAATATCAATGCTTGAGGCGGTTACTTCGCCGTGGATCAGCAATGGCATTCCGATTTTTTCCATCACACTTAAGATTGGATAAATCTTTGTGATATCGGATACACCATGACTTGAGTTAGTTGTTGCATTCGCAGGATAAAGTTTACAAGCAGTAAAAACACCTTGTAAGAAACCTTGCTCTACTTCTGAAGGCAATGTGCTATCTGTTAAATAGCAAGTCATTAACGGTTCGAAGTTATCGCTGGCAGGAATAGCCGCTTTGATGCGATCACGGTAAGTGCGAGCCGCTTCAATCGTTGTAACAGGTGGAACAAGGTTTGGCATCACAATAGCTCTGCCAAAATAGCGACTGGTATAAGGAACAACGGTTTTTAGCATGTCATCATCACGAAAGTGAACATGCCAATCATCAGGACGGCGAATAGTGAGGGTGATAGGTTGTGCAGTGGTCATATACCGGCTCCGTGTGTCTTAGGAAAATCGAAAGATCAAGGATTGGATTGGACTAGATAGTCAAGCCGGAAACGAATGCTAATACGAAAACGATTAAATAGCTACCATTTAATCGTATTTTTTTATTATGTTTTTGAAATTATGTAAGGTGAAACAGAGAATAAAATCAAGAAGTTACGAGGGTGACACAAAAAGAAATGGCTCCTCCAACTGGACTCGAACCAGTGACATACGGATTAACAGTCCGCCGTTCTACCGACTGAACTATGGAGGAACATCATTAAGTGGCGTGTATCATATAGTGGGTGATTTGATATGTCAAAGGACAATCGACGATATTTGTTTAAGTGCATAGATAAACAACATATTGTGTGTTTCTAAAACAGATAATCTAATAATGAGGTGGTGAACTCGTTTAAATGGCTATTTTTTTCACACTGAAGACTAAAAATAAAGATAAAAAATAAAGAGATAACGTATTTGAGACCATGTTGGGCTCTGAAAAATAAAATAGATAGAAAAATGAGAAAGGTATTGATAATAGAGAAGGTGGAAAGCAAAAAGCCCGCACTGTAATAGCGCGGGCTTTTCTAAATTTGGCTCCTCCAACTGGACTTGAACCAGTGACATACGGATTAACAGTCCGCCGTTCTACCGACTGAACTATGGAGGAAGCGAGTTCTCGTGAGAACGAGACGGATAATAGCGAGGGTGATGAACTTTGTAAAGTAAAAAAAGTGAAATAATAGTTTAAGTGGTTAAAAAATAACTAATTTATAGTTTTTAAATCAAATAAGGTGGTTTTATGTTTAAAAAACAGTCAATAGAGCTATGCTGATTGAAATAGTTTTATAAAAAGGTGTTTTTTATTGATGATTTTGAGTTAACACAGAACAGAAATAACAGATGCATAAGATGAATATGCAGAGGATACAAAGGAAATAAATAAGAAATAGAGGAATAAAAATAACTGATGAGTAGAAAGCAAAAAGCCCACACTGTAATAGCGTGGGCTTTTCTAAATTTGGCTCCTCCAACTGGACTTGAACCAGTGACATACGGATTAACAGTCCGCCGTTCTACCGACTGAACTATGGAGGAAGCGAGTTCTCGTGAGAACGAGGCGAATAATAGCTATCCTCGCTCACCTTGTAAAGTAAAAAAATGAAAAAAATAACCGTTTGCTCAAGAGTGCATCAGATTGTTTCTTTTTTGACAAAAATGTATAAAAAATAAATGGTTATCAATAGAAATAATATTCGAAATTACATTTCTACTCGCTGAAATGTGTCTTACATTGGAAAGAAAAGATAAAGCGTTTTTTTAAAAGAAAGTTTTTCATACTGTTTAGTTATACAATCTGACGAATTCAAAGACTAATTGAAGATCCCGAGACGATGGATACTACGAATTTATCAGTACCGATGGTATTAGAGTTTGAGCAATTTAAAAAAACACTTCTTCTATATACAAAAGATAAAGAAGGGGGATGGGATACCTCTGTTTCTGGTTTAGCGTTATGTCGGTATACTTCTATTACAGAGTCTGAAGGCTGGATGTATGAACCCAGTTTGGCTATTGCTGCACAAGGTGCAAAGCAAATAACGATAGGGCTAGAGACAAACTGTTATCGTCCTATGAATATGCTTTTAACATCATCAGATATACCTACTTTTGCTAAAGTCTGTGAAGCGTCAAAAGAAACACCTTTTTTAGCAATGTTGCTAAAATTAGACCTCACCCTATTACCTGAACTACTTGCTGAAAATAAGTTTGAATTACTACAAGAAAATAACGAAATCAGCGCTCAACAAATTGTTCAAGCAACCGCGCCAATCTTACAAGCAGTAACAAGGCTTATAAAACTAATAGATACACCAGAAGATGCACCTTTTATCGCTCCTTTGATCCAAAAAGAGATCCTTTATTACTTATTAAGATCGAATGATGGTGCGCGTCAGCAACTATTAGCATCACAACATCCTCAGTGTCGGCAAATTAGTCATGCGCTTGATTGGATTAAACAACATTATCACGAAACAATTCGGATTGAAGATCTTACAACGTTAGTGGGTATGAGCACCTCATCATTTCATTTTCACTTTAAAAAACGAACTGGCATGACGCCGTTGCAGTATCAAAAGTGGTTGCGGCTGAATGAAGCAAGAAGGATCATGCTGATTGAAATGAGTGATGTTTCTAAAGCAGCATTTATCGTCGGTTATGAAAGCCCCTCACAATTTAGCCGTGAATATCATCGATTATTTGGTTTATCGCCCTTAAAAGATATTCAACGATTAAAAGAATCAGAAACTGAAACGGTATCTTTGGATTATTAGGCAAGAATAATGGAGGAATGAGTTAAAGCAGTGATGAGTAATTGCGTTACAGTTTGCTTATTAAATATGTGTATACAAGGAGTTTAGAAGTGACTAACGTTTTTATTATTAATGCTGCAAAAGAGTTTGATGGTTCTGAAGGGAAACTCAACGATCATTTAACGCAAGTCGCCACAGATTTGTTGTCTTCACATCAGATAAATGTGCAATCAACACGCATTGATGATGGTTATGATACTAACGAAGAAGTTGATAAATACTTATGGGCTGATGTCATTATTTATCAAATGCCAGCATGGTGGATGGAAGGCCCTTGGATCTTAAAAAAATACATTGATGATGTATTTAGTGCTGGGTACGGCAAAATGTATATTGATGATGGTCGTACACGAAAAGATCCTTCGAAAAAATATGGTTCAGGTGGATTATTACAAGGCAAAAAGTATCTTCTTTCTGTAACTTGGAATGCGCCTTTTGAATCTTTTGAAGAACAAGAACAGTTCTTTGAAGGAAAAGGAATTGATGCTGTCTATTTTCCATTCCATAAAGCGAACCAATTTTTAGGTATGGAAGGATTAAAAACCTTCGGAATGTTTGATGTGGTGAAACAACCGCAAATTGAGCAAGATGTTGAAGCGTATAAAAAACACCTAAAACACGAAATTGTTGGAATAGCAGGTTAGGTCTTTATCGTACTAGATATAAATTAGCTATTTATTAATCAAGCAAGATAACGATACAGATTGGATTTAGGTAGCTGATTTAGATGATAAGAATGTAGAAAGCAAAAAGCCCGCACTGTAATAGCGCGGGCTTTTCTAAATTTGGCTCCTCCAACTGGACTTGAACCAGTGACATACGGATTAACAGTCCGCCGTTCTACCGACTGAACTATGGAGGAAGCGAGTTCTCGTGAGAACGAGGCGCATAATAACGATGATATATCAGAGTGTCAACGTTAAAAGTGGATTAAATATCTGTTTGGTTGGTTTATCAACAAAGTGGCTAAATAATAGAAGTTATTCTCCGTGTTTTTGTGTGTAACACGGAGAATCAATTAAGTTTGAGGGGATAATTGTGATGCTGAAATTGATTGTTGTACGGGATCAAATGCCATCAGGTACACATCGTAAAAATGAATTTCTTGTTTTTTATTAATAATCTCGCGAATATCTTCTTTTATTTGTTTAGATATTGCAGGGTGCTGGTGAATTTCATTTATGGCTTCATCAGAGAGTTTTTCAAAGGTATACCATTCACCGTTATAGCAAACTCTCAAATCGAGAACACCAATATCTTCAAATTTATAGATAGGTTTTATATCAAATAACAAGATACCTGCCATAACTAAGAACATGACAGTAAAGAGAACGAGCGAGATAACACCAAAGTAAGGTGAATAAATTAATAACGCAGCGAGCAATATATAAGAGAGAACCATGCTGATACATAACCAGATATGGTTTTTTAAAAACTGACTATTAAAATGTGGTTTCCCGTCTCTTTTTTCTGCTGTATTGATCCGGTCTAAATCACGCTCTAAGATTTCTTTTAATACATTCATTGTAAACACCTTAAGAGATGAATGTTGCAAACTTGTTTCTTATTACTAGATTATCACGGGGACAAGATAAGCGGGTAGAACAGTTTTTTTAAATTCTGGTATTAACTGTTATTGTTAGACCATTAAGAATATTCTTAGTCATTGTTAATAATAGAGATAAAATATCAAATAAATTTTATGCACAGTGATAAAAATAGAGGAAGAATTGTATTTTTAATGTGCAATTCGCATTTTTTTAATCTTTAGACGCATAAAACTATTGCTATTAAACTTGTCTCATGCGTTAATGAGTAAGGCCTCAATACAGACCTGATTTATGATTGACATTCTAAGTTAATGAGTTTTAAACAGCATCGCTTTTTGACCGTTTTCTTCATGTGTGCCCATAAGTTATAGGTAGTTCAGGCCAGTAGATGCCGAGAAGGCAACGTTTTATTGATATATAGGAAAGTCACATGTCTGACAAAATGAAAGGTCAAGTTAAGTGGTTCAACGAGTCTAAAGGCTTTGGTTTTATTACTCCAGCAGACGGAAGCAAAGACGTATTCGTTCACTTTTCTGCCATTCAAGGTAACGGTTTCAAAACTCTGGCTGAAGGTCAGAACGTAGAATTCACAATTGAAAACGGTGCAAAAGGTCCAGCAGCTGCTAACGTAACAGCTCTGTAATTTAAAGCCTTTTAAAAATTTTCTTCAAGCCTGTCACCTTATGGTGGCAGGCTTTTTCTTTATGGGTAAAATAAAGAAAAAGAGAATGATAATATTTATCAGGAGAGAAAATGCAGGTTAATGATAACGTTGTTGTGAAAACTGATGGTATTGACGATCGTGAAGGAACTATCCTACTTATCGAAGAATTTAATGAAGGCATAATGTATTTAGTATCACTCCCTGAATATCCAAAAGGAATTTGGTTTTTTAATGAAAAAGAGGGCGGTGAAGGAACATTTGTTAGACCAATACAGCAAAAGTGACTGACGTTTAGGTACGGTTCATTTACATTTTCAAATCAGCTACTTATACTTTTGCCAAATTTTAGTTAGGAGAAAACATAGTGGAGACAGAAAGTTGTAGGTTAATGATAACTCCATTAACTGAGAATAATTTTATTCAAAATAATAGGTAAGCTGTTTTCTTCACTAAAACTGCTTACCATTTTGGTGGGCAGTGCATTGTAATATTCCTTTCTTATATATTCCTATTATGCACTTACCCAAATAATTTCCCTTATGTCGCTAACATAAGAAGGGTAACTTCATGTGCTACATTTTTTTCTCTTTATTTCCTCCACCTAAGGCGATGAATTAATTTCAACACTCTGAACTATCAGAGCAAAATTTTCATATCGATTTTAATCATCATGTAGAGGAAATAAACATGACGATGACGCCTTATATTTTAAATCTCGTGATTGCAATGTGTCTTGGTGCTTTGATTGGTGCCGAACGTCAATGGCGACAAAGAATGGCCGGTTTAAGAACAAATGCTTTAGTTGCAACCGGTGCCGCTGTTTTTATTTTAAGTTCAATAGAAACTTCGCCAGATAGTCCCGGTCGGATCGCAGCTCAAGTTGTTTCAGGTATTGGATTTCTTGGTGCTGGTGTGATCATGCGTGAAGGAATGAATATACGTGGACTTAATACTGCCGCAACGCTTTGGTGTTCAGCAGGAATTGGCGTGTTATGTGGTTTAGGTTTATATCAATTGGCAACTATAGCAACACTTCTTATTCTTTGTGCGAATATCTTACTACGAGAAGCAGCTCAGCGGATAAACGCTCAGCCACAACATCAAGCAATAGATATAGAACAACGCTACTCAATACGAATTATTTGTCATGAAGAAGATGAAGTTTTGGTTAGAACACTCATTTTACAAGCAATAAATGGATTACATGTTCGATTACAGTCTTTAAGCAGTGCTGATACATTGATGCCTAGTCAGCTAGAAGTGTGTGCTGAATTGCTGGCAACACCTGTCGAGCAAAAAGAGATAGAAGCGATTGTTTGCAGAGTAAGTTTAGAAAAGAGTGTCAGCGCAATTAATTGGAAGATAGCGGCAGAGCATCCTGCTTGATGGATCTTTTCAAGATAATATCTTTCTACTTGAGGCGCCCTATATTAAATATAGGGCGCTTTTTTTGTCGTATAAAGACGAGATAGATATCAAATTACAAAGTTATTTCAAAAGGGAATATGAATATTGATAAAAGTTATAAAGAATATAACTTTGTAACTTGTAAGTAATAGAACTGTCATATTTCAAGCTATTGTGTCGTCGATTATGTTTATTCATACCAGTCACATATTTTTGTTTGTTCTTAGTAAACCATTCACTTTTGCCTATCTAAACCTCAAGTTATTAAGAGCCTTAGCATAATACTTAATTCAAAAACTCATTTCTCTGATGAGAATAATGAGATCTTAGTCATGAGTTACGTATTATTACTGATATATAGAAATAAAGTATTTTGTTTATGTAATTATTATTTTTGTAACTATTACTTTATGGAATAAAAAATAGAAAAATGTGCTCAAAAAAACTAATTAAAATACGCAATAGGGTGGAATATATTCATTTTCGTTTTAATAAAAACAAACATTTTTACCTAAATTGATTAATGTACAATTATTTGTATTGTGGTTAACCCGTATATAATGAGTTATGAATGAAAAATGTTGAACAGAGTTTGGATGTATTTGACGTTATTTCTCATCTTTATTAATCGCCCTTTTTAGACTGATTTGATTTATCTCTGTTTATTTTATTTTTAATAAACAGGAAAAACTAAAATCAAGTAAGCGATTGCTCCCCATAGTTTGCTTATTAAATGAGGTACTTAGGAGTATTGTAGGACAAAAAATCGTTATTAAGGGGCTTAGTGCAGTATAGAATTTTGGGAAAAAAGCGGTGTTTTCCATTGATTATATTGGATTTTTTTTTAATACCTAAATTATACTCTCAAATTATTTCAATGTATTTGGCGAAAATTTTATCAATATTTTCTATTGTATTTAATTTAAGTGTGACTTTTTGAGTAATATTTTTAATTTAATCAAATTAGACTTTCAAAAAATGAGGAAGAATTCAGGAAAATGGTGAGTTTAGACCGCTACAGTAAAGCTGATGAATTGCTGTGGTATGTTGTTTGTAATCACTAATCAATTATGAATGAAAACCTTTTGAAAAATTGTAGGATTTTTTGTAAAAGTCATGTAGAAAAATTGATACCAATAAGTAATCTTATAATAAGAGTAGAAAAACCACACCACTCTTTCCATCCAATAAAATAATAATTTCAAAATTATATTGTTTATAAATTTGTCAAGGACGTAAATCTTACTTATTACAGAAGGAGAATTATCTTAGTATGAAATAGATGTGTCATTAGTATTCGCTGTAAAAATATATATAAAAGATAATTGTGGTACTGACCTTTTTCGATTTACCAAAAAAGATAAAAACAACGATAAGAGGTACATTAATTTAAAAAATTGCTGGTATAAAAAGGTGAACAATCATTTCATGTTTACTTACTAAAAACGATGTAACTCATTTCAATAGAACTGAAAGCAATGCATAAAGTATTTGCATTCATCGCATGAATGATCTCAATTATTACTTTTGAAAAATACAGTTACAATATTTTCAAAACCTTTCTTTTCCAAAAATTTAGAACAGTTTAGGTGTATAGAATACTAAGGTCTGTTATTGGTTTTTAAGACTAATCTAATAAATGAGATATAAGTCTTGATTATTTAGATACACCAATATTTTTATTAGGTTTTGATCGAGAGGAAAAGTCTTTTTAAACGCAAAATTACTCATAAAAAAGGTAATAAAATGAGTAAAATTAGTGGTTAGAATAGAAGAATATTTAGAGATATATTTTAGCGCTTTAAGTAAAGATATACCGATATATAAATCTTTATACTCTCCTAAGCCCATCAACATCAACTTTTGTTAAGTAATGGTGTTGTTACTAAGTCAGCACTTTTGGCTCTGTAATGTCTTGATACTTGTGCTAGCTAGGTTAAAAAAAAGAGGCTAACCACATAATAAGAGGAAACGTGAAACAATGCTCATCATTGGTAAGAGTAAAACTAATTACTGATAGGGACTATTTTGGGGCTAAAAGGTAACATTTGATATTTTTTAGTTCGCACTAATGCTAATAGAATAGTCAATGAGATGTTATTTTGATCATATTTGTTTTTCTGTCTTTACATTGAAAAAGTTGATGTGTACAAGTGTTAACTTCAGGTTGTCATATTTGTCATTACAGCCGTTTATTGTGTTGAGATAATGCTGATAACAGGAAAAACAGAATTTATATTTTGCCTTATTATTTTATGAATTAATCACTTTATATTGGAGATCTTGGGATCTTTTTTTATGAAATCGAAATTTATATTTCATAAAATGTCTTTTTTTATAAAAAAAGATGTGTATTTATATAAGATATAAATTATAAATCTGCTTTTTTATTTATATTTTTTACTGGATATTATGTTTTTAATTAATCGTCGATTATTTTATTAATATATATCTATATAAAGAGAAAAATAAGCGGATTTTAATTTGATTTTTTATACTAATAAATTGTGACTTTATTTTATAAAAAAATGATTGTTTTTTTTAATTTAACTTAAGTTAAATGCTATATTATTTTTATATTCCATTTTGAATCGATAATTAAATAACAGTTTTTTTATTTAATTAAATAAAAAGTATTCTTTTGTTTTTATATTAAAATTGTGGCAATTTTAAATTTATATTGTTCATAAAATATACTGTGATTCATAAGTAAAACTTACTTATATGTGGATATTATTTCTTTGTGACTAATTTACAGCCAATAAAACTCTTATTAAGAGTTCTGTAATTTAAGTGTTAAATAGCGCTTAATAATCATTAATTAAATTTTATTATTACAGTTGAAGCTTTAATAATGTGGAAATAAATATTCAATGATTTAAGGGTGAAGATGCATAACTAAGAATTTAATTTTATATGACTTATCGTTCTGCTTAATAAATACATCAAGTTATCACCTTGATTTTAAAGGATAATTTTTATCGTGAAATAATAAAAAAATTTAGGATAACTATAAATAATTAGAATGGGTTGTTTTTCAAACAAATTGTAAATAAAAAGTGATCATTTCTGAAGGTTTACGTAAATGATGAAAAAAATAATATCTATAGAAATATTTATTAAATTTGGGGGGCTTGTTTAGATAAAGATGAGGAGGAGATATATCAATATATGTTACTGTGATCAAAAAAATCTATAATTTAGGATTTGTCAAATTTTTATGCTGTATTTTTAGATTTATAAGTTTAATAGATCGTATAAAATAAAAAATTATCATTAATATTTTAATTTGGGTAGATTAGCTTATTAATTTACACCATGTTTTATTACTTTTATCACTTGAATAGTTAATGAACTAATTCCATAATAATGATTATCTTTTTGTGATGTGACTCACAGAGTATTTAAATTAGACTACTTTATCCGTTGAATAACTTAATCGTTAAGGAGTAAAGTTGTTGCGTTAGGATTATTCTTAACGAGCTATATTGGCGAGCATTTAAAGTTTACTTTTAATTTAAATGTTTTTTTCGCTACTTTTGAAAATGACCGTAACTAAGTAATACAAGGTAGTGTTACTACGTGTCATGTTCATAAAATGGGGCCTGGAAATTTAATATTACATTTATATTAATTTCCTCGGGATCTTTCATTAGAGAGATCCTCTTTGTTCAATATAATCGGACGGGATGTAAAGAGATGAGTACGGTTGAATTGCTTAAGCATATTTATGACATAAATTTATCGTATTTGCTTTTAGCGCAAAGGTTAATTAACCAAGAAAAGGCTTCCGCAATGTTTCGGCTTGGGATTAGTGACGCGATGGCGGATGCGCTGGCAGAGCTTACATTGCCTCAATTGGTTAAGTTGGCTGAAACAAACCAACTAATCTGTAATTTCCGGTTTGAAGACAGCGAAACAATAGAACAACTCACTAAAGAATCTAGAGTGGATGATTTACAACAAATTCATACTGGTATTCTTCTTTCTTCTAACTTGTTTCGTCAGTTATCGGAACAAGATACTACTGCGACAAAGAAGCGGGCATAACAATGAGTGAGAAAAGTATCGTCCGAGAAGCGAAAGATATTCGCTTAGCAATGGAATTAATCACCTTGGGTGCCCGCTTGCAAATGCTTGAAAGTGAAACTCAATTAAGTCGGGGGCGTTTAATTAAATTATACAAAGAATTAAGAGGGAGCCCCCCTCCAAAAGGAATGCTACCATTTTCAACGGATTGGTTTATGACATGGGAACAAAATATCCATTCCTCAATGTTTTATAACGCTTATCGCTTTTTATTAAAAAATGGCGGTTGTGTTGGTGTTGAGGCTGTTGTTAAAGCTTATCGTTTATACTTAGAACAATGTCCGCCTGTTAAAGATCAAGAACCTATTTTAGCACTAACAAGAGCATGGACATTAGTACGCTTTGTTGAAAGTGGCATGTTGCAACTTTCTGTTTGTACCAAATGTAATGGTTCATTTATTACACACGCACACCAACCAGCTAGCAATTATGTTTGTAGTCTTTGCCAGCCACCTTCTCGCGCAATAAAAAAACGTAAACTTTCCGCCAATCCTGCCGATATTAACTTACAACTGTTGGATGGTCTTGAACAGTTTGCAATGTGATTCGAGATTGAAAGTTAAATATCAGGTTATAGAGTTTAGTTATCTATAACCTGAGCCGTTTCCTCTCCCCCTCCTATCTCTTGCTGCTATGTTCGCCATTCTCTCTATAACGAAATTAGCTAAAGGGATATCGCGTGTTAGTACTCTTAGGATATATCGTGGTGATTTGTGCTGTCCTCGGAGGGTATACCCTCGTCGGAGGTAGTTTAGGCGCATTATATCAACCAGCCGAGTTTTTAATCATCTTTGGTGCCGGCATCGGTGCTTTTATTGTAGGTAATAATGGTAGAGCAATTGTATCAACAATGAAGATCCTACCAAAATTACTTCGTAGCACAAATTACAATAAAGCGATGTACATGGATTTAATGGCACTGATGTTTCGTTTATTGTCAAAAGCGCGTCAAAACGGGATGTTGGCATTAGAGAGAGATATCGAAAACCCACAGCAAAGTGATATTTTTTCTCAGTATCCCCGCATTATGAAAGATGCTTATATGCTTAGCTTTATTACGGACTATATGCGCCTGATGGTGACAGGGAATATGAACCCTTATGAGATTGAATCTCTGATGGATGAAGAGATCGCAACCTTTGAAGAGGAAAGTGAAGTACCCGCTTTAGGTTTGTCAACTATGGGTGACTCATTACCAGCATTTGGTATCGTTGCCGCCGTTATGGGGGTTGTAAATGCGTTAGGTGCTGCGGATAGGCCTGCTGGTGAAATGGGGGCTTTAATTGGACACGCAATGGTTGGTACTTTCTTAGGTATTTTATTAGCTTATGGTTTTATTTCACCATTAGCTTCTCGAATTAGACAACGCTCTAGTCAACAAATGAAAATGATGGAGTGTATCAAAACAACATTGTTATCTAGCATGAATGGATATGCGCCACAGATAGCAGTTGAATTTGGACGTAAAACCCTCTTTCTGGCAGACAGACCTTCTTTTGTTGAATTGGAAGAACATGTACGTCAGGTACGGACACCGATGCAGGCAAATCCTGATGCAATGAAAGAAGAGTAATCATGAAGAGTAATTCACAAATCATTCGAGTTAAAAAGCGAGGGAGAAAACAACATAACGCTCATGGTGGTGCATGGAAGATAGCTTATGCTGACTTTATGACTGCAATGATGGCTTTCTTTCTGGTGATGTGGTTACTTTCAATCGCTAGCCCTCAAGAATTAACTCGTGTAGCCGAATATTTTCGTACGCCATTAAAAGTTGCTATTGAGAAAGGGCGATTTAGTGGGGATGCAACCAATCCTATTCCTGGAGGAGGGCGTGATCCTGTCTATAACGAAGGTGATATTTTGCCAAAAGGCCAGGAAGATAAACAGCTCAATGAAAAGCAACAATTCCGTCGTTTAAAAGACAGTTTAGAGCAAGTCATTTTAAATGATCCTCGGTTAAAAGATCTGAAGCCTCATTTATTAATAGACATGATGGATGAAGGGTTACGAATTCAGATTATAGATAAAGAAAGCCGACCTATGTTTAGAGTCGGTAGTGCCACCGTTGAACCTTATATGAAGGATATTTTAACGGCAATAGCACCTATTTTAAATGACACGCCATACAAAATCAGTTTATCAGGTCATACCGATGATATTCCTTATGCAAGTGGCGCTTTAAAATATAGTAACTGGGAACTATCAACAGATCGTGCGAATGCCTCTCGTCGAGAATTAATTGGTGCAGGATTGAGTGAATGGAAAGTGTTGCGTGTTGTAGGTATGGCATCAACAGTTCATTTAGTTAAAGAGGATGGTTTTGCACCTGCTAACCGACGGATCAGTATTTTGGTCTTAACGAAGCAAGCAGAACAAAAAATTGTACAAGAAAATGAGCGGGTTGCACCGACAGTAACAGAGACTTCAGAAATTGAACCTCTACTTTCAGGGCAAGAAACCCCACAAGAAAAAGCAGGAAACACACAGACGGGTTCGTCTGTGTCTTCTGCATCTGAGCTTCCCGAATCAAAAAAGGAAAATGTTGAAACAGGAGTTTCTGGGGAAAGTTTGCCATCACAATCGACAAATATTACTACAAAGCAGGGAACAGCACCCTAATTTGTTAGTAATCGCGTAAAGGTGAATGAGTAACGATGGATATTACTGAGTTTTATCAAACATTTTTTGATGAAGCAGATGAGTTGTTAGCTGATATGGAACAGCATTTACTGTTACTTGATCCTGCAAATCCAGATCAAGAACAGATGAATGCGATTTTCCGTAGTGCACACTCCATAAAAGGAGGAGCTGCAACATTTGGCTTCGTTAAACTTCAACAGACCACTCATGTGCTTGAAAACTTGCTCGATAGTGCAAGACGTCATGAGATGGCGCTCACCGACGACATTATTAACCTGTTTCTGGAAGCGAAAGATATTATGCAACAGCAATTGGATGCACATAAAAACTCACAAGAACCTGATGAGGAAACATTTAACTATATTTGTGAGAAGTTGCGTCAGCTGGCTCTCGATGTAAAAGAAGAACAATCCGCTCCTCACGTTGAGGCTGTTGCTGGATCTGAAGCTTCAGACTCACAGGCCACAATGACTGAAACTCCTGTTTTGTCATCTGACGCTGAAAATGTGCAAAGTGAAGCCGTAGAAACCATGGTCGAAGTCGCATCGACGATGGCGGCTGATGGACATTATTATCATCATATTATTTTGTCTGATCTTAAAGAGACAGATATTGATTTAATGCTTGATGAATTAAAACATCTTGGTGAAGTTAGCCAAGTTGAAAAACAGCATCATGGTCTTGAAGCAATATTGAAAACCACTGCAACAGAAGAAGATATCAGCGCTGTACTTTGTTTTGTGATTGAACCTGAACAAATCTCGTTTAAAAAAGTGGCTGTTGCAGAAAAAAACACAGTTACAGAAGAAAGTACAACATCTGTTGATGATGCTCATGTTGAAATCCAAGTTGAGCAACCAGCGCCTGTACAAAAAACCGTTGCTGAAAAAGTGACGCCATCGGCAGAACCTGCTAAAGCACCAGCAGCATCGGCAGCACCAACGAAAAGACCTGTTGCCGCTGCTGCACCGAAAACAGAATCAAGCAGTATTCGTGTTGCCGTTGAAAAAGTTGACCAATTAATCAACTTAGTGGGTGAGCTGGTTATCACTCAGTCAATGTTGGCACAGCACAGTGGTAGTCTTGATCCAGCAATATATAGTGATTTACTAAGTTGTATTGCTCAGTTACAGCGTAATTCTCGTGATTTACAAGAATCTGTTATGTCAATTCGTATGATGCCGATGGAGTATGTTTTCAGTCGCTTCCCTCGAGTTGTGCGTGATGTTGCAGGTAAAATGAATAAGAAAGTTGAGCTAAACATGATTGGTAGCTCAACAGAACTTGATAAAAGCTTAATTGAAAAAATTATCGATCCTTTAACTCACTTAGTGCGTAACAGTCTTGATCACGGTATTGAAATGCCCGCTGATCGTGTTGCGGCGGGTAAACCGGAAGCGGGGCAATTAACCCTGTCTGCGGAACATCAAGGCGGTAATATTTGTATTGAAGTGACTGATGATGGTGCTGGATTAAACCGCGAACGTATTTTGAAAAAAGCGATTTCCTCTGGGCTTGCTGTTTCTGAAAATATGAGCAATGAAGAAATTGCTATGCTGATTTTTGCACCCGGTTTCTCTACCGCAGAAGTAGTAACAGATGTTTCTGGTCGCGGTGTGGGTATGGATGTTGTAAAACGAAATATCCAAGAGATGGGTGGTCAAATTCAAATCAGTTTTGAAGTGGGTAAAGGAACGCGCATTCGTATTTTACTTCCACTGACATTAGCAATTTTAGATGGTATGTCCGTTAAAGTTCATGACGAAGTCTTTATTTTACCATTAGGAACGGTAGTCAGTTCTTTACAACCGGAAGAAGACGATATTTATCCATTGGCTGGCGATGAGAAATTATTGCAGGTTAGAGGGGAATATTTACCACTGATTGAACTGCATCGTACTTTTAATATTGAAGGCGCTCAAACTGATATTACCCAAGCAATTGCGGTTATTGTTCAGAGTGCCGGACGTCGTTATGCTTTATTGGTAGATCAATTAGTTGGCCAGCATCAAGTTGTTGTTAAAAATATAGAAAGCAATTACCGAAAAGTTCCTGGTATATCTGCTGCAACAATTATGGGCGACGGTAGTGTGGCTTTAATTCTTGATGTACCAGAATTGCAACGTTTAAGTCATACACAAATGACGAATAAGAAAAAGAATACAACTGCAAGCGCAGTCATTTAATAGTGAGGATAAAATAAGATTATGGCTTCGGAACATTTCGAGAAATTATCCGGTGAAACTGTTGGACAAGGATTTCTAATTTTTACGCTGGGCGATGAAGAATATGGAATTGATATTTTAAAGGTTCAAGAAATTCGCGGATATGACCAAGTTACACGTATTGCTAATTCACCTAGCTTTATTAAAGGCGTAACTAATTTACGGGGCGTTATTGTTCCGATAGTTGATCTGCGTATTAAATTTTCACAAGAAAGTGTAACTTATAATGACAATACTGTTGTTATTGTGGTTAACTTATTAAATCGAATTGTAGGAATTGTTGTTGATGGCGTTTCTGATGTTCTTACGCTAAAACCAGAGCAGATCTGCCCCGCGCCAGAGTTTGCGGTCACAATGTCTACTGAGTATTTAACAGGTTTAGGTACTTTAGATGAAAGAATGCTTATTCTTGTGGATATTGAAAAATTACTCAATAGTGAAGAAATGGAATTAGTCGATAGCGCAACAATTCAAGCTAAATAAGTTTTGTTTTTTTAAAAATAATCTAAATACTGTTCCGGTAATTTTGCCGGAATAGCTATTTCTATCTTTTTTTATTTTATTAGCGAGTGCTAAAGCATTAAATTAACTTTAAGTAAAATTAAAAGATAAAAAAGAACTAATAATTTTAGTTAAGTTCTATTTTATTATTTATCAACTTATAAGTAGCTATCACCTAGCTATAATATTTTTCTACTGACGGAAATAACTTTAAAGTTTTTTATACTTATAATTTTAATTAAAAACAGTATTACCACCGCTTTCTAATGGAGCAAAAATGCGACTAAGGCGAAATGAATCCTATAAAGTTTCTCTTAAGTCTGCCGATAACTTGCTCATTACCATTTATTATAAAAAGGGAAACTATGTTTAGCCGAATGAAAATAGTGACTGGATTATTATCCATTCTTCTGTTGTTTGGTGTTTTGCAGTTTGTATCTGGGGGTGTTTTTTACTCAAATATTGTTGAGACAAGAAATGACCTGAATAAAACACTAACAATACAGGATCAACGTGAGCGTCTAGATGAAAGCTGGGCTAACTTACTACAAGCGCGTAATAATATTAATCGTGCAGCGATTAGTTTTTTATTACAAGATAAAAATCTTAATGTAGATGATTCTCTGTCTGTTGACTATTTGACGGGGCTTGCTCGTAAAAATATGTCTCGTGCAGACGAGAAATTTAAAGAATTTGAAAAGAATATTACCGCTTATCAAGTTCACTCAGAAGATGATGTTCGTAGCTTAAAAGGGCGTTTTATCGAATATTTCTCTGCATTAAACCAACTAGAAATTTTACTTCAAGATAGAAACTTAAAAGACTTTTTTGAGCAACCAACCACGGGTTATCAAGACGCTTTTTATAAAGAATATCTTGCATATGTCATGCGCAATGAAAAATTTAACGAAGAGTTAAATGTGGCACTAGAAGCCTCTCATCAACGTACTGTCATTACTATGGTTGTGTTAGCTATTATCGTTATCTCGGCATTAATTCTATGCTGGTTTGCATTACGTAATGCCTTAATTAGACCATTAAATTCACTTCTATTAAGTATTAAAACCTTCTCTGAAGGTGATTTACGTCCAAATATCGAAGTGAATGGTCGCAATGAAATGAGCTTGTTAGCAAATGGTTTAAAACATATGCAACAAGAGCTTATTCAAACTGTTCGTGGTGTCTATCAAAGTACGGAAAACATTTATAACAGTACAAGTGAAATTGCTGCTGGAAATAATGACTTATCTGCTCGTACAGAAGAGCAAGTGGCTTCGTTAGAAGAAACTGCTGCAAGTATGGAACAGTTAACGGCGACCGTGAAACAGAACGCGGACAATGCTCGCCAAGCAAGTAACCTTGCTAATGACGCCTCAGATATTGCCCGCCAAGGCGGAAAAGTTGTTGCTAATGTGGTGCAAACGATGCACGACATAGCCGGAAGTTCTCAGAAAATCACCGATATCACAGCTGTTATCGATGGCATTGCATTCCAGACCAATATTTTGGCACTGAATGCAGCTGTTGAAGCTGCAAGAGCCGGTGAGCATGGTCGCGGATTTGCGGTAGTTGCCGGTGAAGTTCGTAACCTTGCACAGAGAAGTGCAGAAGCTGCTAAAGAAATAAAAACACTGATTGAAGATTCTGTAAATCGTACTGAAACGGGGTCTGTACTCGTTGAAAGTGCGGGTGAGACGATGACGCGTATCGTGGATTCAGTAACGCGTGTTACTGACATCATGGGCGAAATCGCTTCTGCATCAGATGAGCAAAGCCGAGGTATTTCACAAGTTGGCCTTGCGGTTTCTGAAATGGATCGTGTCACTCAGCAAAACGCCTCTTTAGTAGAACAATCTGCAGCCGCTGCTGCTGGTCTTGAAGATCAAGCAGTTGCATTAACCCGCTTAGTTTCAATCTTCAAATTACCGGGTCAGGAAGAAAAAACGCTAGAAAGAAAGGAATCGGATGCAACCCCTGTAGTTAAAGCCGCTGCTCCACTTATAAAACCAGGAACCTCAGAAAAGAAAAAGAGCAGCAGTGTTGAAGATCCCGCTAACTGGGAAACTTTCTAACAACAACAAGTGGCTGACAAGCGGTGGCTTTTAACCACCGCTTTAAACGAGGTGAAGGCATGTTTAGGTTTCGCAAATTAAAGATATCCACCAGTCTCTATTTATTACTGATGATGTTTTGCGTTATGCAGGTGATTTCTAGTGGTATTTCGCTAGGGATCGTTCATTTGAATAACGAACAACTCACCAAAGTAGATATAGATACATCTAAGCGAGATGAATTAGGATTAAGTTGGGCATCTTTAATACAAACACGTAATGCGATTAATCGTGTAGCTATTGCAGTGAAAACTGAACAGTCAACGGATTATATTCAATCTATTGAATCAATTGCACTTTCACGTTTGGAAACGGCGAATACTCATTTTCAAAATTTCCTTGCTGAGATAAATAAAGAGGCAATCCCAACAGAAGAAAAAGAAATCGTTGAAGCTGTAAAAAACGATTATCACGTTTTATATGGTGCATTAACTGAATTACATAGCATGTTAAAAAACAATAACTTCCAAGGTTTTTTAGATCAACCAACGGAACGTTATCAAACAGCGATGGAAAATTCATTTAATACCTATATGAATTATGTTCAGAGCGAAATTACTGAATCTATAGAGCAGGGACATCGCTCTTATACTATTGCTATCTTGATGTTTATCGGTGCAATAGCGATGGTTATTGTTGTATCACTCGCCGCTCATCGCTGGCTAAGTTTTAATATCATTAAGCCTTTCGCAAGTTTAAGCCGTTATTTTAATGATGTTGCTACCGGTAAATTAAATCGTGAAATTCTTGTCTTCACCGATGATGAAATAGGGGATGTGTTTAGACGACTACGAGATATGCGTGGTGAGCTCGCGCGTTCTATTCGTATCGTTCGAGACAACAGCCATGCTATGTATTCTGGTATTCAAGAAATTTCCAAAGGAAATACGGATTTATCCTCAAGAACTGAACAACAAGCTGCTTCGTTAGAAGAAACTGCGGCAAGCATGGAAGAGTTAACAGCAACGGTAAAACAAAATGCTGATAACGCCTTGCAAGCGAGCAAGCTCGCAGAGTCTGCTTCTGAAACAGCCATTCGTGGTGGCCAAATCACGAATAGTGTTGTTGAAACCATGGATGCGATTACACAAAGTTCTCAAAAGATAGGGGCTATTATCAGTGTGATTGATGGTATTGCGTTCCAAACCAATATATTAGCACTTAACGCGGCGGTTGAAGCTGCTCGCGCGGGTGAACAAGGACGTGGATTCTCTGTTGTTGCTGGAGAAGTTCGTAACCTTGCTCAACGTAGTGCTGATGCTGCAAAAGAAATTAAATTGTTGATTGATGAATCTGTTTTACGTGTCTCTCAAGGTTCTCAACTCGTTAATAATGCAGGGCAGACAATGGAGGAACTCGTCACATCAGTAAATAAAGTCACTGAGTTAATGGCAGAAATTGCCTCAGCTTCTGATGAACAAAGCCGAGGTATTCACCAAGTCGCTGATGCAGTCAGTCAGATGGATCAGGTGACACAGCAAAACGCTGCTTTGGTGGAGCAATCAGCATCTGCTGCCGCAGCATTAGAAGATCAGGCTAATAACCTTGTTAATGCTGTATCGGCATTCGAGTTGCCTGACACGGATGAGGATAATAACTCTTCATCCCTAGAAGGTAATGGGTTGAAAAAAGCAGATAAAAAATCATTTTTTAAAAAGACCCATTAAAAAACAATGAAACGTAATGTTACTGAAGTCTTATCAGATATCGCTGCTCAACCGTTGGATATTTTTACCCAACGGTTTATGTTGTCCGATGATCAGTTCCAATCTATATGCCAATTGATTTATCAAAAGGCAGGTATTGTGCTGACTAACAACAAAAGGGAGATGGTTTATAACCGTCTCACTAGGAGGTTACGTGAATTACGGATGAATAACTTTGGTGACTATCTTGCGTTTCTTAAAAGTGATGTACGCAACCCTGAATGGCAAGAGTTTGTAAATGCATTAACAACCAATCTCACCGCATTTTTCAGGGAAGCGCATCATTTTCCTATTTTGGCAAAACATGCCAGAAAAAGAGCAGGAGGCGTCTACCGAGTATGGTGTGCAGCTGCATCTACTGGAGAAGAACCTTATTCAATTGCGATGACTTTACGCGATGTTTTTGGAAATAACCCTTATAAAACCAAAATTATTGCCAGCGATATCGATACTAATGTGTTGGATAAAGCACGAAAAGGTGTTTACCGACAGGAAGAGCTTAAAACATTAAATAATGAATATTTGAAAAAATATTTTCTCAAAGGTGTCGGCGATTTTGAAGGATACGTGAAAATTAGACAGCAAATTAGCGAGATGGTCTCTTTTCAGTATTTGAATTTACTCGATAAGCAATGGGATTTAGAAGGCAGTTTTGATGCGATTTTTTGTCGTAATGTCATGATCTATTTTGACAAAGCGACACAACAAACCTTACTTAACCGCTTTACCTCATTACTTAAGCCAGACGGAATGCTGTTTGTTGGACATTCTGAAAATGTAAGCCAGCTTAGCAAGGATTTCTACTTGCATGGGCATACCGTTTACGGGCTGACACCAGCAAGGAGAGGTTATGAATAAAATAACGGTACTCTGTGTTGATGATTCGGCGCTAATGCGTCAAATCATGCGAGAAATCATCAACAGTCATAGCGATATGGAAGTTGTTGATTGTGCACCAGATCCTATAGTGGCTCGTGACTTAATAAAAAAGTACAACCCACAGGTATTAACGTTAGACGTTGAAATGCCACGCATGGATGGTATTGATTTCTTGGAAAAACTGATGCGATTAAGACCAATGCCTGTCGTTATGGTCTCATCATTAACAGCAAAAGGCTCAGAAGTGACGTTAAAAGCGTTAGAACTGGGCGCAGTTGATTTTGTGACTAAACCACAGCTTGGTTTGCGTGAAGGTATGATGGCTTATAGTGAACTGATTGCCGAGAAAATTCGTGCTGCTGCACAGGCACGAATTAATCGCCGAGAAGTACAAGCACCTCCTTCTAAATCATTGTCATTTACACCGATGATTTCGAGTGAAAAGTTGATTGCAGTAGGCGCATCAACTGGTGGCACAGAGGCTATTCGTAATTTTCTAGAACCATTACCTATTACCAGCCCTGCGATATTAATTACGCAACATATGCCCGCAGGGTTTACACACTCATTTGCAGAACGATTAAATCGTTTATGCCAAATTAGTGTAAAAGAAGCAGAAGATGGCGAACGTGTATTACCTGGGCATGCTTATATTGCGCCAGGTGATTATCACATGGAGCTTCGTCGTAATGGTGCTAACTACCAGATCCACATTAATAAAGAGCCTGCGGTCAATCGTCATCGTCCTTCCGTCGATGTGCTATTTAGGTCTGTCGCAAAATATGCGGGACGTAATGCCATCGGTGTGATTTTAACCGGAATGGGAAGTGATGGTGCTGCTGGTTTATTAGAGATGCGTCGCGCTGGTAGTTATACCTTTGCACAAGATGAAGCGAGTTGTGTCGTCTTTGGTATGCCTCGTGCTGCGGTTGAATTAGGCGCAGTAGACGAGGTGAAAAGCATAAGCGCAATGAGTAAAGCTGTTCTGATGAAAATCAGTAGCACACAATCATTGCGTATCTGATTAAGTTCAGTTTAAAAAGCAACACAGTAATTTGCCGATATATTTTGAAGGAGTTTTCAATGGCAAGTAAGGATCTGAAATTTTTAGTGGTTGATGATTTTTCAACAATGCGCCGCATAGTTCGTAATTTGCTAAAGGAATTAGGATTTACGAATGTAGAAGAAGCAGAAGATGGTGCTGACGCGTTAGCTAAATTACGCAATTCGGCAATCGATTTTGTGATCACAGACTGGAACATGCCAAACATGGATGGTCTAGAGCTTCTTAAAAATATTCGTAGTGATGCGGGACTTGCAGCAACACCAGTACTCATGGTGACCGCTGAAGCTAAAAAAGAAAATATCATTGCAGCAGCGCAAGCTGGTGCAAGTGGATATGTTGTTAAACCTTTTACAGCAGCAATTCTTGAAGAAAAACTAAATAAAATTTTTGAAAAACTGGGCATCTAAGGAGTCGCAATGAGTGGGAATCCAATTATGCCGAAAGATAATATTGAAATGACATCTGATATTATCAGCCGGATCGGACAATTGACGCGGATGTTACGCGACAGTTTGCGAGAATTAGGATTGGATAAAGCAATAGCCGAAGCAGCAGAAGCCATCCCTGACGCTAGGGAACGACTGGACTATGTTGCTCAAATGACCGCTCAGGCAGCTGAGCGTACATTGAACTGTGTCGAAGCTGCGCAGCCTAAACAGGATGCGTTAAGTGCCGATGCGACTAAGCTTACTGAACGTTGGGACCAATGGTTTGAACAGCCAGAAGAGCTGAAAGATGTACGCTCTCTTGTAACAGATACCCGCAATTATTTGCGGGATATCCCTGAGAGTACGGCTTTTACTAACAGTCAGTTATTGGAAATTATGATGGCACAGGATTTCCAAGATCTGACCGGCCAGGTAATTAAGCGCATGATGAGTGTCGTTCAAGAAATTGAAAAACAACTTGTGATGGTCCTAATGGAAAACCTGCCACCAGAGCAACTTGAAAAGTCTAATGTGAAGAAAGAGACTGACTCTTTATTAAATGGTCCACAGGTTAATAAAAACAACGCTGGTGTGATCAAAAATCAAGATCAAGTTGATGATTTACTGGAAAGTTTAGGTTTCTAACCTTCTAATGAGTTTTAGGGCGATAAGGACGTTGAGATATGCAGGACGCATTCGCTCTATGCTCAGCTCTTTTAGGATGATGTATTTTATGGATAAAAAAGTACGTAATAATGCTTTAATAGCCCACGCTATTGAAGAAAATGTAAGCCGCTTTTTTTAAGCGGCTTTTGATGTTGTCGAAATAATCATCAAAAGCAAAATTACTCAATTTTACTGTGAATTTTGCTGATTTCCTTATAATCAGCGTCAATATTGCTTATATCTCCATTTTTATCATTGAGTTGTTTTTCCAGTGCATACCGTCATAGCCCAAAAAGCCCCGTAAATTTGCGATTGTTCAGCCCATCAATTTCCTCTGAATTTGTCATGCTTAGAGTCATTTCATTCATGCTTTTAATCTCAATATCTAAATCGGACAGACTGTGGCTGAAGATAGCGATCTCGAAAAAACAGAGGAACCCACACCCCATAAACGGGAAAAAGCCAAAAAGGATGGACAAATTGTCCGTTCTAAAGAGCTATCGTCCGTATTAATGATCTTGGGGGGCGTGAGTTTGCTGTGGATGAGTGGTGGATTTATCACCCGTGGGCTACATGCCATGTTAACAGAAGGATTTACGTTTAATCATCACCTTATTGGTAATGAGAATTTGTTGATCCCTCGATTTGGTAGCTTGATTAAACAAGCTGTTTTTGCGCTATCTCCCGTGTTTTTGGGGTTAGTGATCGTGGCAATTGGTGGCTCTGCCTTATTAGGCGGGATTAACTTTAGCAGTAAATCCATTAAGTTTGATCCAAAAAAATGGAACCCTATTTCTGGGTTAAAACGCATATTTTCAATGAATGCGTTGGCTGAATTATTTAAAGCGATACTGAAATCAACTTTTGTGGGGATCGCCGCAACCGTTTTTTTATGGCACAACTGGAACGATATTCTCCATTTGATCACACTGCCACCGCTTAGTGCGCTAGCCAATGCAATGCAACTGCTGATTTTTGCCGTCTACATTACGGTTTTTATGCTGATACCGATGGTGGCATTCGACATTATTTTCCAAATTCGTAGTCATTTGAAAAAGCTACGTATGACGCGCCAAGAAATTAAAGATGAATTTAAACAGCAAGAGGGTGATCCGCAACTTAAAGCGCGTATCCGTCAGCAACAACATGCGATGTCTCGTCGCCGAATGATGGCGGATGTACCGAAAGCAGACGTTATTGTTACGAACCCAACACATTATGCTGTTGCACTGCAATACAACGACAAAATGACCGCACCTAAAGTTTTAGCAAAAGGTGCAGGGGCTATTGCGTTAAAAATTAAAGAGATTGGTGCAGAAAATCGAATTCCGCTTCTAGAAGCGCCACCGCTTGCTAGGGCGTTATATCGTCACAGTGAAATAGGTCATGCAATACCTTCAACCCTTTATGCTGCGGTTGCCGAGGTGCTTGCATGGGTTTATCAACTGAAACGATGGAAAACCGAAGGTGGTTTAAAACCTAAACAACCTATGAACTTGCCAGTGCCTCCCGCACTGGACTTTGCTGGAGAAGATAATCGTCATGGCTAATTTGGCCTCATTACTCCGCTTGCCGGGAAATTGGAAAAGTTCTCAGTGGCAGATACTGGCAGGGCCAGTGCTTATCTTGTTGATACTGTCAATGATGGTATTGCCATTGCCACCTTTTCTATTGGATTTATTATTTACCTTTAACATCGCACTCTCCATCATGGTGCTGTTGGTCGCAATGTTCACTCGACGTACTTTGGACTTTGCTGCTTTCCCTACTATTTTGCTGTTTACTACGTTGTTACGTTTATCATTAAACGTGGCTTCAACACGTATCATCTTAATGGAAGGACATACAGGGCCAGATGCTGCGGGACGCGTTGTTGAAGCCTTTGGCCATTTCCTTGTTGGCGGTAACTTTGCTATCGGTATTGTGGTCTTTATCATCCTTATTTTGATTAACTTTATGGTTATCACTAAGGGGGCGGGACGTATTGCTGAAGTAGGTGCGCGTTTTGTGTTAGATGGAATGCCGGGTAAACAGATGGCAATCGATGCTGACCTGAATGCAGGCATTATCAACGAAGACGAAGCAAAAAAACGCCGTAAAGAAGTTTCATTGGAATCCGACTTTTACGGTTCAATGGATGGTGCGAGTAAGTTCGTTCGTGGTGACGCCATCGCAGGCTTAATGATCCTTGTGATTAACGTGGTGGGTGGTCTTATTGTCGGTGTCGCTCAACACGGGATGGCATTAAACGATGCTGCAACGACTTATACTCTTTTAACCATCGGTGATGGTCTGGTTGCTCAAATTCCTGCATTGATTATCTCAACAGCAGCGGGTGTTATCGTTACTCGTGTTGCAACAGATGAAGATGTTGGGCAACAGATGGTTACCCAACTGTTTGACAACCCTCGTGTTCTACTGTTAACCGCAGGTGTGCTAGGTCTGTTAGGTTTAGTACCAGGAATGCCTAACTTTGTTTTCCTTTTCTTCACCGCAGCATTAGGTGGATTAGGTTGGTATATCTTACGTCGCAACGCTAACCCTGAAGTGCATCAACAAAAAGAGATGGAAGAAGTTGAAAAACAAAATCGTGTTGTTGAAGCTTCATGGGAAGATGTACAACTTGAAGATCCATTAGCGATGGAAGTAGGGTATCGCTTAATTCCAATGGTAGATAGCCGCCAAAATGGTGAGTTGTTAGGCCGAATTAGTGGTATCCGTAAAAAGTTTGCTCAGGAAACGGGGTATCTTCCTCCTGTTGTTCATATCCGAGACAATATGGAATTAAGACCTTCTTCTTATCGCATTCTAATGAAAGGGGTTGAAATTGGTCATGGTGAAGCGCATCCAGGTCGTTGGTTAGCAATCAATCCGGGTAATGCCGTTGGCTCTTTAGAGGGCGATATTACTCAAGAGCCTGCATTTGGTTTACCTGCTGTTTGGATTGATGACAGCTTAAGAGAGCAAGCTCAGGTTCAGGGCTATACCGTTGTTGCTGCAAGTACCGTTATTGCAACACATTTTAACCATGTATTAGCGAAATATGCATCGGAATTATTTGGTCGTCAAGAAGCACAAATGCTGTTTGATAGGGTGAGTAAAGAGCTCCCTAAAATGACAGAAAATATGATCCCAGATATGCTTTCACTCACTGTATTGCACAAAGTATTGCAAAACCTGCTGTCTGAACAAGTGCCTATTCGTGATATGAGAACCATATTAGAAGCCTTAGCAGAGCATGCACCAGATCAAAAAGATCCGGCTGAATTAACGGCGGTTGTTCGTGTTGCACTTCGTCGTGCGATTACACAACACTGGTTTGGCGATCAAGATGAAATCCAAGTCATTGGGTTAGATGCAAGCTTAGAGCGTATTCTTGTTCAAGCAATGCAAAGTGGCGGCGGTTTAGAGCCAGGACTGGCTGAAAATATTGAACAACAAGCAGCGGATGCGGTACGTCACCAAGAGATGTCAGGTGGAGCTCCTGTATTATTAGTCAATCATGCGTTACGTTCATTATTGTCACGTTTCTTACGCCGTAGCCTGCCACAATTAGCTGTATTGTCGAATATGGAAGTCAGTGAAGGTCGCCATATTCGTATGACATCAATGATTGGTGGACAACCTCATTAATCATTCTCGCTAATATGTCATTATCTAAATTTAAGGCCACTTTATTAAGTGGTCTTTTTTGTGTTTGTAATGGTGTGGTAATAAAGGCTCAAATAAAAGCCAATGTTTAGAGAAGAAAATGATGTGCCACGAAAGGATGATAGATAACAGTGCTAGTGTGATCTGCTGGTGGCTTAAAGTGAGAGGTGTTTTATTGGAAAAGCAAAACGCTATCAATATTGATAGCGTTTCGTGTGAATTTTGATAATTATTGAAAAAACCTAAACCTGAATTTTACGCCCAGCCAGTGTTGAACGCTGTGCTTGCCCATCAGAACCATAAAGGGTTGGGCTGTGGTTCTTCTGCAAAAAACGGATAGCATCACTATTACGAGAGATGTGTTGATCGAGTAGTAATCCGTTATGTTGATTTAGATATCTTAACTCCGCCGTGATGTCTATTATCTGTGTCCATAAATCAGATAAGAACGGCAACCCTGTATAAGGTTTTTCTACACCGGCTTGTTGGCTTAGCGTATGACGCTGTTGGTCTGTATGACCTAAAGCAGACAAGACAAAATTCTTCTGTTCAGTCACTTCGTGCAGGGCATTGATATCAATATTACCTGCGCATAATAACTGTTGTTCAGCACGTAAAATACCTGCAATGGTATTAAGCTGTGATAATTGAAGATCTAAAGTCTGGCGGAGTTCTTCCATCATAATCATTAAAATATTATTGAGTTATGCTTTCAGCAGCTTCACGGAAAAGAGCATCCGCAATTTTACCACTGTCCATGGTTAATGTTCCGTTGGCAATTGCTTCTTTCAAGTGAGCAACTTTCTCAACGTTAATGTCTTTATTTCCAGGTTGAACAAGTTTTTTCTGCGCTTCACTAAGTTTTACAGAAGTGTCGCCTGTTGCAGTTTTTTGTTCAGTTGTTCCCGATTTACGAGAGCCCTGAGTGATTTCACTCGGGTTGCGTTGTGCAATTGCGTTAATCGGAAGCAGTGGATTTGCGCGTTCAATACTCATAGGAAAATCCTTTGTTAGGCATCAATTAATAGTCAGATGAAGCCATTGTAAAACAACCTATGTGTTTTCGCCTATCATCTTGTTTCTTTATATCGGCTATCAAATCAAAAACTTTAATCTTAGTCGTCATACTTGTCATACTTCAAGCCGTAGCGGTATTGATCGCATTCACTCACACTAGTCACATACTTATGTATGCTCCTAGCGATTCGTTCATTTGTCGCCTAGCTACAACTTAAATTATTTAGAGTATCAACATTTATCTATCAACATTTATCTATAAACATTTATCTATATTGATGCTTTAAATTATCGCAATTATTTAGAGTAAAAATGTAACGTAAGAGAGTTTACCTTGGCTTGCCATAACTGAAACGGGTAACAAGCAATTCAATATAGGCTTATTCTGCTTATCAGCTTTTTTATCCATTAAAGAGGGATGCGTACAGAGCCATTTTCAAGTGCTTCGCCAGTGACAATTTGGCCTGATTTAACTCTCACTCGAATGGTTTCGTTGGCAACCGCGTTGTTTACAGCTTTGCCTTCATAACGGATCTGAAAGTGAGGGCCTTGTGCAAATACGGTGACGGTTTGTCCTGCCAAAATAGCCCAAGGGCGACGAACCATTGTGGAGGTTAAAGGTTTTCCTGCGGATATTTGTCGCATTGCGATCGCATTTTTAATTAATGCGGGATCACGTAATACATCATAAGGTAATTTTTCTAATTCGCCCGTTGCCGTACTAATAGCAGACGTTTCAATAATATCATCACGATTGATGTCTTTTTTCGCGATTAAGTATTCACCATTAACGCTAACATCAATTTGAATAAAACGACGTTGCTTATCGCACTGAATTGGGATTGAAAGACGTCCCCAATTACGAGAGCCAGCATGACGTTGGATCTCTTGTGTTTGGCAGACAGGCCATTTCTCTTCTGGCGTTAAAACTGTCACAGTCACTTTATCGTCTTGTTGGTGAAGTGCGACAAAGAAATCTTGCAGTTCTTCAGGCAGTGATTTCGCGATACTCACATTCACCATAAAGAAAAAAGAAAATAGACCGATAAGAGTTCTAACTAACATAATTTGTATCACCTTACAGAGTTGATGCTAATTGTGCGTTTGTCATTATTTAGCAATAACAGTGTACATCGACTTTGCACGCCTTAAACGCATAAATAGCAATCCAATTTACGCCTATTCCTCCAATCATCTTTTTTTTGAGCGTTTATTCTGTCAACTGAAATTGTTTTATCAGCTGAGGTAAGTGGCTTAGCCACCAAGGATAGAAGATGCTCGATAAATTAGAAAATACGTTTCATTTTCAACAAGAAGCGCTCTCAATACGCAATAAACGCCAAGAAATTCTCGCTGCGAATATCGCAAACGCAGATACCCCAGGCTTTCAGGCTCGTGATATTGATTTTGCTTCTGAATTGAAGAAAACCATTGAAAACGGACGTACTGGTAGTCATGGCATGCAATTGGCGATGACATCAGAGCGCCATATCCCGATCAAACCCGGTTATCGCTTAGAAGCGGACTTACTCTATCGCGTGCCTCATCAGACTGCGATGGATGGTAATACCGTGGATATGGACATGGAACGTAGTAATTTTGCTGACAATAGCCTTAAGTATCAGGCTGATGTGACATTTATTAATTCACAAGTTAAAAGCATGATGTCTGTATTGCAACAGTAGGGTAAAGAGCATGTCTTTATTTAGTATTTTTGATATTTCAGGTTCAGCACTTTCCGCGCAATCTCAACGTTTAAACGTAAGTGCTAGCAATATGGCAAATGCCGACAGTGTTGCGGGCCCAGATGGTGAACCTTATCGTGCAAAACAGGTTGTTTTTCAGGTAAACGCACCTGCTGGTCAAGAAGTTGGTGGTGTTCGTGTCACTGAAGTGGTGGATGATCCTGCTCCATTTCGCATGGAATATCAGCCGGGACATCCTTTTGCCGATGAAAAAGGGTATGTACGTATGCCGAATGTTGATGTTGTGGGTGAAATGATTAATACCATTTCTGCTTCAAGAAGCTACCAAGCTAACGTCGAAGTGATGAACACGGCAAAATCGCTGATGCAAAAAACACTGATGATAGGTCAATAGGGAGAATAAATTGTGGGTATTTCCTCCTCAATGAATGAACCTTATGATAATACCATTATCGGGGATACACCTTCTTCATACCATACGAAAAAAAGTGGTAGTGAGGATATTAAAGGGAATTTCCTGACACTTCTCATCACTCAGATGAAAAATCAAGATCCAACAAACCCAATGCAAAATAATGAGTTAACCTCCCAGTTGGCTCAAATTTCAACCGTTGAAGGCATTGAAACACTGAATAAAACAGTGAATAACATTGTTGGACAGATTGATCAAAGTCAGGCGTTGCGCGCTTCTTCTCTAGTAGGCCGTGGTGTTATGGTCTCTGGGAATAAAATTGTTGTCTTTCAGCCAACCGACGGTAAAGGTGAAACTGAAAAGCCCAGTGATGGGGATGACACAATTCCAACACCTGATACTCAAAATGAAAAAACGCGCCAGCAAATGGGAATATATAAATCAGGTGATACTGACCCAACTGCGCCTAGCGATGAACACCTATTTTCAACACCTTTTGGTTTTGAATTACTCAGTCCAACCGATTCTCTTACGATAAACATCACTAATGCCAGTGGTGCTACCGTTCGTACAATCCAAATGGACAAAAAGATGCTACCGGATGTTTATAACTTCTCTTGGGATTGTACTGATGAAGATGACAATCCTGTTCCAACTGGCAGTTATAAATTTACCGTTAACGCCACGCTTAATGATGCTCAGGTCCCTGTTAAGACACTGAATTATGCGCTGGTGAATAGTGTGTCCATGGTGGATGGTGGTGCCCGCCTTGATATTGGCTTAGGTAATACCGTTTCATTGGATGAAATTCGTCAGGTTCTTTAACTAACACATATTCAACTTGGAGGGCGCATGTCCTTTTCACAAGCAGTAAGTGGTTTAAACGCAGCCGCCGCTAACTTAGATTCTATCGGTAATAATATTTCTAACTCCGCAACCTATGGCTTCAAAGGTGCAACTGTCTCTTTTGCTGACGTTTTCGCCGGCTCTGGTGCAGGTCTAGGTGTTAAAGTGGCAGGCATTAGCCAAAACTTTAAAGACGGTAGTATCACAACCACTAACCGCCCAACAGACGTAGCGATTTCTGGCGGTGGTTTTTTCCGCATTGAAGACCAAAACGGTGGCGTTTTCTATTCACGTAATGGCGAATTCGGTAAAGATAAAAATGGTTTCCTGACTAATATGCAAGGTATGCGTATTACAGGTTATCCAGTACAAGTTGTTGATGGTAAAAACGTTGTTCAAAAAGGGGCAACACCAACACCTATCGTTATTCCTACCGATATGATGAATGCCAGCGCAACCAACAAAATTGATATGGCGGTTAACCTGAACTCTGGTGAAGATAAACCCGCTAAAGCTCCATTTGATGCTAAAGATGGTGATACATATAACTTTAGTACTAACGTTACCACTTACGATAGCTTAGGTAATGAACATAATCTGAACTTATTCTTTGTAAAAACGAATGACAATGAATGGAAAGTTTATGGACAAGATACATCAACTAAGACTGCTGGTGGTACTCCAACTCTTCACCAAGATTTAGGGACTTTAAAATATACTAAGTCAGGTGTATTAGAGAGTTATACCGCAGCGGGTGTAACACCACCAGCATTACCAAGTATGTCTATTGATTCTTTAAATGGTTCTGCTGTAGGCAAAATTGAACTTGATTTCACCGGTAGTACCCAACAAAAAGTTGCTGAATCAAGCGTTTCTAAATTAGCGCAAAACGGTTACCAAGCGGGTGAATTCACCAATTTCCGTATTGAGCAAGATGGCTCCATTATGGCGACCTACTCAAACCAACAAAGCCAAGTTGTTGGTCAAATCGCACTCGCTAACTTTGCAAACCCAGGCGGCTTAAGCTCGCAAGGCGACAACATGTGGTCTGAAACTAACGGTTCAGGTTCACCAATCGTGGGTGTTGCAGGCGCTGGTGTATTCGGCAAATTAACCAATAACGCATTAGAAGCGTCTAACGTGGATATGAGCCAAGAGTTAGTCAACATGATCGTTGCTCAACGTAACTATCAATCAAACGCACAAACCATCAAGACTCAGGATCAGATCCTGCAGACTCTGGTTAGCTTGCGCTAATAACGCAGGAAATAATCTGTTATGGATCATGTGATTTATACCGCGATGGGCGGCGCCAGACATTCGATGGAAAACCAAGCTGTCGTGGCGAACAACTTAGCAAACGCATCAACGCCGGGATTCAAAGCGCAGCTTAGTGCAATGCGAGCCGTACCTGTCAATGGCGATACCTTACCAACTCGTACATTAACGGTAGCCTCAACGCCAGGTAGCGATCAGAGTCAAGGAACGATGAACTATACCGGCAGATCAATGGACGTTGCTTTAAGTGATAACGGCTTTTTGGCCGTTCAACTTGAAGATGGCACAGAAGCGTATACCCGAAACGGGAATATCCAACGCAACGCTGATGGCATGTTAATGGTACAAGGGCGTTTGTTAATGGGCGATAACGGTGCGATTGAAGTGCCTGCTCAAGCAAACGTCAGTATTGCCAATAACGGTATTGTGACTGCGCATGTACCGACTGATCCACCGAAAATGTTGGGTCAAATTGGTCGTTTGAAAATGGTAAAACCAGAGCAAAACGACTTAGTTCGTGGCGATGATGGTTTATTCCATTTATCCCCTAAAGGGGCAGCGCGTGCCGGTGAGGAATTACCTGCGGATGATAGCGTGAAGGTGCTAGCTGGTGTTTTAGAAGGCAGTAATGTTAATCCAGCAGAAGCCATGGTCGATATGATAGCAAACGCAAGACGTTTCGAAATGCAAATGAAGGTTATCCATAGCGCTGATGAAAATGCGCAAAAGGCTAACCAATTGCTATCACTGAGTTAAATAGTGTAAGGGGAAAACCATGATCCGTTCTTTATGGATTGCTAAAACTGGGTTGGATGCACAACAAACTAACATGGATGTGATTTCCAACAACCTCGCAAACGTCAGCACCAATGGCTTTAAACGCCAACGTGCGGTTTTCGAAGATTTACTGTATCAAACGATCCGCCAGCCGGGTGCAATGACATCAGAACAGACGAATGCACCGTCAGGTTTACAAATTGGTACAGGTGTTCGTCCTGTTGCTACTGAGCGTTTACATAGTCAAGGTAACTTGGCTCAAACAAACGGTACTCGTGATGTGGCGATTAAAGGACAAGGTTTTTTCCATGTTCAGTTACCTGATGGTACCGATGCTTATACTCGTGATGGTTCTTTTCAAATGGATCAAAATGGGCAATTAGTGACAACTAGCGGTTTCCAAGTTGTTCCAGCCATTATTTTACCTGATACCGCCAAAAAAGTGATGATTGGTCGTGATGGTACTGTCAGTGTTGAAATTGAAGGCTCACCTGCACCACAACAAGTGGGTCAATTGACGCTAACAACCTTCATTAATGACAGCGGATTAGAAAGTGTTGGTGAAAACTTGTACTTAGAAACCGCAAGTTCTGGCGCACCTACTGAGAATGCCCCAGGTATCAACGGCGCAGGCTTGTTGTATCAGGGATATGTTGAAACCTCTAACGTTAACGTAGCTGAAGAGCTGGTCAATATGATCCAGACTCAACGTGCTTATGAAATTAACAGTAAAGCGATTTCAACATCTGATCAGATGTTACAGAAACTAACGCAACTCTAATTTCGTTTGTTTATTAGCCTGGCAGGGGTTCCTGTCAGGCGTATTACTAAAAGAGTATCGAAGATGGATACAAAGGTCATTACTGACAATTCTGGGGCAAGAAAGCTTAGTGTCAGATGGCGTCGTCATCAACGTTTAGGTACCGCCCTGTTGGTACTGACACTGGCGGGATGCGCACATATACCCAAAAAACCGTTAGTAGAAGGTAACACAACGGCGGTTCCAACGGCACCAACAGCACCTGCACCTAATGGCTCTATTTTTCAGTCAGCTCAGCCTGTTTATTTTGGCTATCAACCTCTATTTGAAGACAGACGTCCTCGAAATATTGGCGATACGCTAACGATTACATTGCAAGAAAACGTGAGTGCAAGCAAAAACTCATCCGCAAATGCGAGCCGTAATGGCAAAGCAGGATTCCTTGCTTCGATCACGCCAAGATTTTTGGAAGGATTGTTTGGTAATAGCCGTGCTGATATGGGAATGGAGGGAAACAGTGACTTTGGCGGTAAAGGTGGCGCAAATGCAAACAATACCTTTAAAGGCACCATCACTGTTACTGTCGATCAGCTTCTTGCCAATGGAAACCTGCACGTTATCGGTGAAAAGCAAATTGCTATCAATCAAGGTACTGAATTTATCCGTTTTTCAGGTGTTGTGAACCCAAGAACAATCAGTGGTGCTAATACCGTAAATTCAACCCAAGTTGCTGATGCTCGTATTGAATATATCGGAGACGGTTATATCAATGAAGCACAGTCTATGGGATGGCTACAACGCTTCTTCTTAAATGTATCACCTTTTTAATGAGTAGGGTCCAGATGAAAAAAATAGCGATGAGCCTTTTCTTTATCGTGATGACATGTGTCGGTTTTTCCGCTCATGCCGAACGGATCAGAGATCTCACCTCTGTTGAAGGGGTAAGAGAAAATGCGCTGATTGGTTATGGTTTGGTTGTGGGATTAGATGGAACGGGTGACCAAACAATGCAAACCCCGTTTACCACGCAAAGTCTGAATAACATGCTCTCACAATTGGGGATCACAGTACCACCTGGCACCAATATGCAATTGAAAAACGTTGCAGCGGTAATGGTAACTGCAAAATTACCGCCTTTTGGTCGTACAGGGCAATCAATCGACGTCGTTGTTTCATCCTTAGGTAATGCCAAAAGCTTACGTGGTGGTACGTTGCTGATGACACCATTAAAAGGTGTCGATAATCAGATTTATGCTTTAGCACAAGGCAATATTGTTGTCGGAGGAGCAGGGGCATCTGCGGGTGGTAATAGCGTTAAAGTGAACCAGTTAGCGGGTGGACGCATTAGCAGCGGAGCTATCATTGAACGTGAACTGCCTTCGCAATTTGGTCAAACAGGTCTGCTGAACCTACAACTGAATGAAGAAAACTTCACTTTGGCACAACACATCTCTGATACCGTTAATAAATTGCGCGGTGTAGGTACAGCTATTCCTTTAGATGCCCGTACAGTTCAATTGCGTGTTCCTATTGGTAAAAGTGAACAAGTACGTTTTCTGGCTGAAGTTCAAAACCTTGAAATTAAACGTGTTGTTGCAGATGCGAAAGTGATCATTAATGCAAGAACAGGTTCTGTTGTTATGAATCGTGATGTGACATTAGGAAGCTGTGCTATTGCTCAAGGCAACCTTTCCGTTACGGTTGATAGCCAAGTTAATGTAAGCCAACCTAATACTCCGTTTGCAGGGGGTAGCACTGTTGTAACGCGTAATACTAGCGTAAATATGAGTGAACAAGGTGGTTCATTACAACAAGTGAATGCAAGCGCAAGCTTAAACGAAGTGATCCGCACATTAAATGCACTTGGTGCAACACCAACAGATTTAATGTCAATTTTGCAAGCAATGGAAAGCGCGGGTTGCTTACGTGCGAGACTGGAGATTATCTGATGAAAGATTTATCTCTGCTTTCTTCAATGCCGACGATGTCTGCGCCGGCATATGACAGTAATGCATTGAATAAACTTAAATATCAGGTTGGGCAAAATGCTGATCAGCAAGGGCTGCGCCAAGTGGCGCAGCAACTTGAAGGTGTTTTTGTTCAAATGATGTTAAAGAGCATGCGTGATGCTATTCCTCAAGAAAGCATGTTCAACTCAGAAAGTACCAAGATGTACACCTCTCTTTATGATCAACAAATCGCTCAAGACTTATCACAAAAAGGCTTGGGCTTTGCTGACATGATAGAAAAACAACTTTCTGCCAAAGTCACGCTAGACCCAAGTGAAATGGCGGGCAAAACACCTATGCCATTAGATGGTAGTGATATATTTCAATCCATGCCAACGCAAGCATTGGGGCAAATTTATCGTGCGATGCAGCCCTATCAAAATGCAGTTGAAAGTACGATTGGCAAGCTTAAGGGCTTATCTGAAAGCAGTGCTTCTTTTGCTTCAAAACTGTTAGGGCCTGCAAAACAAGCCACAGAAGGTACTGGTGTACACCATCTTTTAGTTGTTGCTCAGGCTGCACTTGAATCAGGTTGGGGTAAGCGTGAAATTCTAACTGGTGACGGTAAACCGAGTTATAACCTGTTTGGTATTAAAGCAGGAAGTAGCTGGAAAGGGCCTGTTACGAATATCATGACAACTGAAGTGATCGATGGTAACTCGATTAAAATGCGTGACAATTTCCGTGTTTATGGCTCGTATGTTGAAGCTATTCAAGATTACCTTAGATTGATCACTGAAAGTCCTCGTTACGCTAAAGTACCTCAAGCTCAAACTCCTGAACAAGCGGCTTACCGTATCCAAGAAGCAGGCTATGCTACCGATCCGGGTTATGCCAAAAAACTGGTTTCAATTATTGGTCAATTAAAAGGAAGTGGTGAGCAAGTTGCTAAAACTTATACTCACGATTTAAGCGACCTATTTTAATCATTTTCCCCTCAAGTTTAGAGGGGAAGAACCGATAATAAAGACCAGAGCATCCATTTAACTTGCCAGCTATGCTCCGTGCATACGGGTGATGACTAAACGTAAAAGGATAGACAAATGTCCAACAGTTTAATTAATACAGCGATGAGCGGACTTAATGCGGCACAAGCTGCGATGAGCACTGTGAGTAATAATATCGCTAACCAAAATGTGAAATGGTACAACCGTCAAATGACTGTTTTTAATGAAAACAGTGGCACAATGACCGGTAATGGTTATATCGGTAATGGTGTTAATGTTAGCCGTATTCATCGAGAATATAACGAATTCCTTGCTGGCCAAATGAACCGTGCAATGGCAAAACAAAGTGCTTTAAACAGTTATACCAAAAATATCTCACAAATTAATGATTTGTTAGCAGATAAAGGGAATGACGTTTCGAGCGCAATTGACGAATTTTTTACAAGCTTACCTAACGTTACCAATAACGCAGAAGATAATCCTGCGCGTACAACCGTTATTGGTAAAGCGGAAGCGATGGTTAATATGTTTGCTAAAGCAGACCAATCATTGCGCGATCTAGAAAAAGATATTAATAGTCAGGTCACTAACACCTCTAAAAATATCAATGAATATACAAAACAGATCGCAAAATTAAATAATGAAATCAGTCGTGCTAAAGGCTTTAATGGCGCTGAACCTAATGATTTATTAGACCAACGTGACCGTTTAGTTCAAGAGCTAAACACACTGGTTGATGTACAAGTGACTCAACAAGACGGTGGTTTTGTTAACGTCACATTTGCTAATGGTTTGCCATTAGTGTCTGGTACTCGCTCTTATGAAGTTTCTGCTATTCCATCTAATAAAAACAGCGAACGCCTTGTTATTGGTTATAGCAACGGTATTGATGAAGTTCGTGAAGTGGATGCAAAACGTATTAAAGGTGGCGAACTCGGCGGTGCTTATCGTAGCCGTGAAGAAGTGTTAGATCCAAGCCGTAATCAATTAAACCAATTAGCGTTAGTGTTGGGCGATCAATTTAATAAACAGCATGAGCAAGGTTTTGATTTAAATGGCGACAAAGGTGGAAAATTCTTTGACCTTGGTGGCGCTCATGTTATGCCAAACGGCAAAAACAAAGGTAATGCCACCTTTGATGTGAAATATACTGACACTAAAGAAGTAAAAGCGGCTGATTATACGGTTAAATATGACGGCAGCAATTGGAATGTGACGGTAGAGCCGGGTGGTCGTAAAGTTGCATCTAAAGTTGGTGCAACGGGCGAATTAGAATTCGAAGGGATGAGTATCAAAGTCAATGGTACACCACAAAAAGACGATTCCATTGTCGTTCAATCTGTGGGTAACGTGATTGCTGGTATGAAAGTTGCTTTGACTGATCCTAGCAAAATTGCGGCAGCAGGTTCTAAAGATACTGGCCCAAGCGATAACGAAAACATGAAAAAACTGTTTGAGTTACCCGATGAAAAAATTATTGATGGTAAAACAACAATTGCTGGTGGTTATGGCTCATTGATCAGTATGGTCGGTAATAAAGTGAATACCGCTCAAGTTGACTTTGATGCTCAGGTTTCTATCACTAAAAGTATTGTAGAACAACAACAGTCTGTTTCTGGCGTGAACTTGGATGAAGAGTATGGCGAGATGTATCGCATTCAAGAATATTACATGGCAAATGCGAAAGTTATTCAAACAGCAAACAGTATGTTTGATGCGATTATGCAAGTTCTCTAAGCCTTCATCAGAATAAGGAATAACACGGTGCGTTTAAGTTCAAATCAAATTTTTAGTCAGCGAGTGGACAATATCACCAGTTCGCAAAGCAAATGGATGACTGAAGGAAATAAAATCTCCAGTGGTCGTCGCGTTGAAAAACCATCAGATGATCCAATGGCGGCTTCTCAAGCGGTGATGGTTAAACAATCTGAATCGCGTAATCAGCAGTATGCGACAGCTCGTGGATTTGCAAAAAACAGTATGTCTTTGCAAATGAGCTTAGCAAGCCAAATGGTGAATATTACAACCAAAATTCAAGAAACACTGGTTGCAGCAGGTAATGATGCAACATTAAGTGATGAAGACCGTTCGTCTTTAGCTGAACAATTAGCTGGTTTAAAAGACCAGCTAGTGGGTATTGGTAATACAAAAGATGGTGTGGGGCGTTATATTTTTGCAGGCTTCCAATCAGACAAACCTCCTTTTGTCGCTGATGCAACAGGCAAAATCACCTATCAAGGCGGTGATAAGCAAATTACCCAAAAAGTAGATAGTAATATTGAAATGGTCACTAACTTTACAGGGATCGAAACATTACAATCTTCAGGTAGTAAAGGGACAGAGCCAGACATTTTTAATGCCCTTGATGATGCGATTACAGCATTGCGTGACCCTTTAACAGGTAAATCACAAGCTGAGCGTGATGCTGCATTAGATAAAATTGATGCGGCAAACCGTATTAACCGTGCAACGCTAAATAATATTTCTAGTGTTGAAGCTAAATTAGGCTTACAACTTCAAGAGCTTGATAATTTAGATGATTTAGGTGCGGATACGTCTTTAAGAAATGCAAAACGTTTAAGCGAATTGCGTGATTTAGACTGGACACAAGCAATTTCAGATTATTACCAAGAAGAGTCTGTATTACAAGCTTCTTATAAAGTCTTTAACGACATGAAAGATATGTCGATGTTCAAAATGTATCGCTAATTATTTAGTTCGGTTCTAAGACATTTTGATATCACCCCTGGTATTTATTTATCAGGGGTTTTTTTTATTGAATACAACAGATGAGTTCATTTCTTTAATGCTAGAAATAAAGTGTCTTTTTGTGTTGAAGAGGCTTTAAAAACATTATGAAGATAAAACTGTTTTGCATTTTCTGTAAGAGCATGAACCATAATCGCTTGAACGCCCGCATTGGCCGAGGGTTTACGGCGTTTTTCGTTAAAATGATGACAGGTATAATGATATACAAGGATTGTGGAATAAATGACCACTGATGGCTAGAGTGAAAGCAGATTAATTTTAATGAGTGAGATGAAAAATAACTAATTAAAAGTTAATGATCCGAAATCTCAAGAAACCAACTGCTGCAATATCAATGTAATACGATTAAACGTATCGCTAAAGACACGCTCTGTAAACACAGGTAATGCAGGCATAATCATGGATAATGCTAACATACCGATAGTCAGCGTAAGAGGGAAGCCAACCACAAAGACTGAAAGTTGTGGTGTCATTCGGTTTAGAATACCTAATGAAAGGTTGAGTACTAAAAGTAGAGTGATTAATGGCATGGCTAACATCATACCGTTAATAAAGATTGTGCCACCACTTTGAACTAAAGTGATAATACCTAATGAGTTAAACGTCTGATTTCCAATAGGAACAACATAGAACGTATCAACTAATATAGACAATAGCCATAAATGTCCATCAAATACCATAAATAATAGCATTGTTAGCATATTAAAAATACGTGCCAGAATAGGCATATTAGGGCCGCCTGATGGATCGACGAAGGTGGCGAATGAAAGCCCCATCTGTAAGCCAATCACTTCACCAGCATGACGAACAGAAGCGAACGCCAACTGCATTGATAACCCTAAAATTGTGCCAATTAGAATTTGTTGCAACAGTACCCAAAAGGCAATAAGCGAGAATAAAGGTACATTACTTTGCGGTAAGCTTGGTGCAACTAATGCGGTAATTAAAAAGGCGAGCGCAATGCGAAATTTTTTAGGTGTCTGCTTTTCACTAAATAGCGGTGCAGTGCTAAAAAGGGCGAGTATACGCACAAATGGCCAGAAAAAATCACTAATGTAGCCGTTAAGCATTTCACTGGTCAGGGTTATCATTGCTATTAACCAATCATCCCAGGAATGCCAGTAAATAAGTTATGCATATAATCGACAAGTAAACTTAACATCCAAGGACCCGCAACTAAAATAGCAGCTAATACAGCAAGAATTTTTGGAATAAACGACAATGTCATTTCGTTTATCTGCGTTGCAGCTTGAAGCATACTGATCACAAGACCCGTCACTAGAGCGGACAATAAAAGAGGGCCAGCTAGTGATAAAGCGATTTTCATCGCTTCAGTACCTAGTGCTAAGACGGATTCTGGTGTCATGGGGTTACCTCTGCGCTAATTGAAAAAGCTTTGTGCAAGCGAGCCTAGTATTAATTGCCAACCATCTACTAAAACAAAAAGCATGAGTTTAAATGGCAATGAGACTGTGGCAGGTGGCACCATCATCATACCTAGCGCCATTAATACACTGGCAACAACTAAGTCGATAATAAGAAAAGGAATAAAAATCATAAAACCGATTTGGAAGGCGGTTTTTAGCTCACTCGTAATATAAGCAGGCACCAAAATACGCATTGGTACACTTTCGCGAGTTTCAAACGCAGGCGCATCGGCAAGACGAGCAAACAGAGCTAAGTCAGTTTCACGCGTTTGTTGCATCATAAACTGACGCAAAGGTTTAGAGCCATTCTCTAAGGCTTGCTCGAAGGTAATTTGATCTTCAGTAAATGGCATATAGGCATCTTGATAAATTTTATCAAAAACCGGTGCCATAATGAAAAAGGTCATAAATAACGCCAAACCAAGAACCACTTGGTTTGGTGGTGCAGAAGGTGTACCTAAAGCATTACGTAATAATCCAAGGACAATAATAATGCGGGTAAAACTTGTCATCATCAGCAAAATAGCAGGAATAAACCCCAACGCTGTAATGAAGATTAATGTTTGTACTGGTAATGACCAACTTTGACCACCACCCGGTAAAGGCTGTGTAATAACACTCGGAAATTGGGCAAACGCACTGGTAGGTAACAAGATTAAAACCAGCACACTAGCGAAGAGACGCCAACGCTTTAATGCGTTAAAAAAAGTGACACACTGATGCATTATGAGTTGCCTTTATCTCGCTTTAGCGTTTTTTGTAATATTTGAGTAAACAATGGCGATGTTGGTGATGAGTTCGCTTCCTGCGAGGCTTTATCAGGGACGGGTAATTTATGCAGCAGATTTACCTGCGATGCAGTTACACCTAATACGAGCCATTCCTGTTCTACTTCAACCACCACCACACGTTCTTTTGCACCTAATGAACAACTTGCTTTAACGCTAAGTTGTGCTGTCGTTCCTTTAAATGAACCACGGGTAAAGCCAAAACGGCGAAATAACCACATAGCAACAATAATAAGAACGATAATGCCTGCAAGTGCCGTGCTAACTTGAGCAAGACTTTGACCTACAGGCAACGGCTGTGTAGGTGTTTGAACAGTTTGTGTTGTAGCGGGTGCGGTAGTATTTACCGCACCTTGGCTGGAAAAGGAAGGAAGCTGTTCCATAGATTAACGGCTCAGACGACGCATACGTTCTGATGGCGTAATGATATCGGTAATGCGAATACCGTATTTATCAGAAACAACAACAACTTCACCTTGAGCGATTAAATAGCCATTGATAAGGATATCAAGAGGCTCACCAGCTAAACCATCCAGTGAAACGACAGAACCTTGTGACAGGCTCAGTAATTTTTTAATGGTCATTTTGGTACGGCCTAACTCTACTGTTAATTTGACTGGAATATCCATAATCAAATTGATATCAGATAGATGGTTCAGCGTATCGTCTTCAGGTAAAAGATGTTCAAATAGATCGGAACTATTATCCTGGCTTTTCCCAGTTTGCTGTTCCATTGCATCAGCCCACATATCCTCAGCCGATTGTGAATTATCAGTTGGGCGATTTGCATCACTCATTGGTTTGTTCCTCATCCAGAGCGTTTAAAACAGGGTTAATTAGGTGTTCAACACGAAGGGCATATTGCCCATTTACTGTACCGTATTGGCTTGTTAATACGGGCACACCATCAACATGTGCAATCAATCTTTCTGGTCTATCAATTGGGATAACATCCCCAGCTTTAAGTGTTAGCACTTTTGATAAACGCAGTGGGATGTCAGCAAAGTTTGCGACCAGTTCTAGCTCTGAATGCTGAACTTGGTTGACTAAACTATCTAACCAAACCCCATCTTCTTGACGAACATTTTCAATTGGTGGATTAATCAGTCGTTCACGTAATGGTTCAATCATGGCAAATGGAATACAAATACTAAATTCCCCAACCATTGAACCAATTTCCACCTGAAAAGGTGTTGTAACAACAATGTCATTCGGTGATGAGGTGATATTGGTAAATTTCACCTGCATTTCAGAACGAACATATTCCACCTGAATTTTGAATATGGAATCCCAAGCATCACGGTAGGCATCAAGTGCCAGTTTCAACATTTTGTTGATGATCCGCTGCTCTGTGTTGGTAAATTCACGTCCTTCCACAGGGATTGGAAAACGGCCATCACCACCGAACAGGTTATCTACCGCGATATAAACCAGATTGGGTTCAAAGGTAAATAATGCTGTTCCTCGTAAAGGCTTTAAATGCACCAAGTTAAGGTTTGTTGGCACAGGTAAGTTACGAGCAAAGTCGTGATAAGGGTGAATTTTAACGCCACCAACAGTAATGTCAGGACTCCGACGGAGCATGTTAAACAGCCCCATACGGAATTGACGTGCAAAGCGTTCGTTAATAATTTCTAACGACTGTAAACGTTCTCGAACCACACGACGTTGCGTGTTGGGGTCATAAGGCTGAATATCCGGTTCATTCGGATCCTTCGCTATCGCAGGTTCCCTGTTCGCGCTTTTTTTGGCGTCGTCACCTGATGTGTCATCATTCAGCAGAGCATCAATCTCTGCCTGTGAAAGGATATTATCGCTCATAATGATTATCGCAGAATAAACGTGGTAAACAGTACATCGGAGAGGATCTGTTCAGATTCTCCCGGTACGAGAGTCGGTCTCAGCGTTTCTTTTACATCCGTCATTAGCTGGAGTTTTCCATTGTCTGTCGCAAGCTTATTAGCCTGTTGACGAGAAAGCAGTAATAACAAGCGGCTACGAACCTCAGGTAAATAATCATGTAGACGTTTACGAGTTTCTTCATTATGTAATCTTAATGTGATCCCTATGTAGAGCACTCTGTCTAAGTGTTCTTCGTCATCAATTAAATTTACCGTAAAGGGTTCTAATGACATAAAAACGGGTGCTGGTATAACTTTTTCCTGATTTGTGCCCGCTGAACCTGATTTAGCATGCTTCAATGCCCACCAACTATATCCACCGAATGCCGCTGCAATAATGGCGATCACCAATAATACGATGATCAGAATTAAGCTATAGCTTTTACGTTCATTGCTGTAATTAGACATGGACAGTTAAATTCCTGTTTTGTAGTGGATACGTGTTCACTGTTGTGGACTTCCATATCCATCTAAATCAACCTTAATTATCCCGCTATTTCTGTTTTTTAATTGCAGAAACAGATAGGGAAAAAACCATTAACTCTTACGTTTATTGACATAGGGTGTCCTCCCAATACATTTGTATTAGGCAAAAATATCAACACCACCACGAGCAGATGCTAATTCTTGAGGCGTAAGGGTTATCTTTTGTAGTGCCGTTTCAGAGGCTAATTGCAGAGAATTACCCTCGCTTCCTTGATGATTATCGGCACCATCTCCACTAAATTGAGAGGAATCTGACATATTTTGTTGTTGCCAACTGTCATGAGTGTCGCTAGACACCTGACTCTGCGTGAGCTGGATCCCATTTTCAGAGAGAGCTTGACGCAATTGATGCATGGCATTTTCTAATACAGAACGAACTTGTCCGTTTTGTGAAGCAAGGTGCAACTGCGCTTGCCCATCTTCTATTTTCATGCGGATATGCAATGAACCTAGCTCTTCAGGGTGTAAACGTAGCTCTGCCTTTTGTAAGCCATTACGGCTAAACATCACAATTTGTTGATTTAGTTGCTGTTGCCACTCTTGTGTTCCCACTTGTGCATTTAATACCTGTGTTGCCATCGGTGAAAATTGCATTTGTGGTTGTGTTGAAGAGTGAGCATGACCCGTAATGCTTTGCGAAGCCAAAGAAGAAGAGGTAGAAAGGGTGTTGTGAAGATCGCTTTCTACAACACGATTACTTGTCACCATTTGCTGAGCAACATTGTCCGCTAATTTTGCATTTGCAACTTGCTTATCGCCGTTTAGCAATGCATTCACTTTTTCTGCTGTTGGCGTTAAAAGTGTCGCGATGCTATCTACTTTTTTCGCAGAAGGCTTTTCTGTTTGATTAGCAGCGACAAGCGTACTTTCTGTTGCTAATGTCGCCGTCTCTGGACGTAGCTGGGTTAACAAGGACTTTTCATCTGATTTTGATAGATTAAGCTTGTCGGTAAGGTTGAAGTCCGACATATCACCATCTTTTGAAATAGTGCGTGCTAACGAGGCTAAATCTTCACCACGTTTAACTGATTGAGGCTGTTGTAATGCTTGAGTCAGTTGCTCTGAGGGAAGGGTAAGCCGTTTTAATCCAGGTAGTCCTGCTAACTGAACGGGAAGTTCAGCAGCAAGTTCTTCTGCTGACATTAATAAAGAAGGGGTTTTATTTTCAACAATAGCCGCAAATTGTTCATTATCTGGCAAAGTCAGAGTCAATTGAGATTTCTCAAAAGATGGCTCTTCTATCACATTGGGTTCTGTGGTGACAGACGCAAGATGACTACCGTCTTCTTTTGTTTTGTCTTCATCAGAGTGTGAATGTGCTTTGTTTTCTTTCGTTGAATGGTTTGTGATATTGGCTGTCTTTTTATCACTCTGTGTATTTTGGGGTTGAGAGCCCAAAAGCTGAGCAAATGTCGGGGCATTATCACCGGGCTGACTATTTGAAGCGGATGTCGTTCCCGAAGAGGTTGCAGCGACATCCATGGTCAGAAGCGTTATCTCCATCAAGTTGTTCTCCGTAAAGTACTACGCTGTGCGTACTCGTCCATTTGTTTCTGTTCAATACGATCAAGATGTCGCTTACGGCTATCTTCAGCACGTTGCTCCAAAGTCTCAAATGCATTGAGTCGTTGCTGTTTTTCTCTCCATTGTTCAGTTGCAAGATCGAGCTGCGCCTGCCAATGTTGAAGTTGTTGTTTATGTTGTTCGATAGTCAATTCGAGCGTTTTGAGAAATTGTTGGTAGTTTTGCCACGATGCTGACGACATCCCCCCCAAATTCAACGTTTCATTTAGACGTACACGGTATTCATCCTGATACCCAATCAACATATTGAGTTGCTGTTCCATTTGTTGATGACTCTGCCGGACCTGAGCCAGTTGAATAGCGGCTTGTTCAGCCGCTGTCTGTGCCAGTTCTCTCAGTGTCACTAAAGGTGACTGCTCCCGCATTGGAACCCTCTTTACTTTCTCTGATTATGTTCAGAATTAGTTTACTGTGATCAGTTGATTAAGTTGCTCACATGCACTTTGATAACTGCATTGCTCTTGGATATCTTGTTGTAAGAACTTCGCGAGGGACGGATAAAGTGCAATGGCTTTATCAAGCATAGGATCACTACCCGCAGCATAAGCACCTACGTTAATTAAATCGCGGTTACGTTGATAGCTAGACAAAAGCTGTTTAAATACTTGTACGCGACGATAATGTGTTTTATCAATCAGTGATGTCATTGCACGGCTAATAGAGGCTTCGATATCAATAGCAGGGTAGTGCCCAGATTCTGCCAGAGAACGCGAAAGCACGATATGACCATCTAAAATCGCACGAGCAGAGTCTGCAATTGGATCTTGCTGATCATCACCTTCAGTTAAAACAGTATAGAAAGCCGTGATAGAACCACCACCATCAACGCCATTTCCTGCACGTTCGACGAGTGCAGGTAATTTAGCGAAGACAGAAGGTGGATACCCTTTGGTTGCAGGCGGTTCGCCTACAGCAAGAGCGATTTCACGTTGCGCCATACTGTAACGTGTGAGTGAGTCCATAATCAGTAAGACATGTTTTCCGCGATCACGAAAATCTTCTGCAATACGCGTTGCATAAGAAGCACCTTGCATACGAAGAAGTGGTGATACGTCAGCAGGCGCTGCTACAACCACTGAGCGTGCTAAACCTTCAGTACCGAGAATATTTTCGATAAAGTCTTTAACTTCACGTCCACGTTCACCAATTAATCCAACAACAATGACATCAGCTTGGGTAAAACGCGCCATCATGCCTAATAGCACACTTTTACCTACACCAGAACCTGCAAAAAGCCCCATACGCTGACCACGACCCACGGTTAACAGCGAGTTGATTGCACGCACGCCTACATCCAGTACATCAGTAATAGGGGTACGTTGTAGTGGGTTGATAGGTGGAGTGATCAGTGGCGCACGATAACCTGTATCGGGTGGTGGTAAACCATCTAAAGGATAACCAGAGCCATCTAAAACACGCCCTAACAGCGCATCGCCAAGAGGCAATTGGCGACCTTCATTTTCACCACTCGGAGTGGCCTGTGCATAAACACGAGCACCCGGTGTTAATCCCTCGACTTCCTGTAAAGGCATTAACAACATTTGGCTACCATTGAACCCAACGACTTCACTTTCAACTTCTTCAACAGTTTTACCAATGGTACGTTCTATTAAACACGTAGAGCCAAGGGGCATAACAAGCCCCTTAGCTTCCATGACTAAACCTGTTGCTCTGGTTAAACGACCATATTGACGTACACGCGGAATTTTATTTAAACGTGCTTCTGCATCACTGAGTTTTTCTAACCAACGCCCCAATCTTGCTGTCATTACAACGCCTCCGGAGCAGCAAGACGACAAAGCTCATGCCAACGAGTTGCAATCGTGGCATCAAGATCGCCATCATTTGTCACAACACGGCATCCACCAACATGAATACTGTTATCGGCAACTACTTTCCAACCATGAGCAGAAAGTGAATCACCCAGCTCTTTTTCAATTTGTGGAATATGTTTTGGGTTAACTCTTAACTGTGGGTTGTTTGAGAACATTTGTTCTTGTTGCAACATTAAGGTTATTTGCGCCAGTAATGCAGACCCATCACAAACAGCAGGCTGACCCAGAACTTCTTTTGCCGCTGTGAGGGCGATTTGCATTAAACGTGAAGCAATAACACTGTCTAACCCATTTAAAGAGTGCCTAAATTCAGCCAACAATCCTTGCCATTCATTAATTAATGGCGATTGTTGAGCAATGCCTTGGCGAATACCTTCTTCAATACCTGATTGTAATCCAGCCTGATAGCCTTCCTGATAACCCTGGTTTTTCCCTGCCTCAAAGCCTTCAGCGTGGCCCAATTTTTGAGCCTTTTCTTTCATGTCATCAAGCATATTAATTTGCTCAAGGACTTTCTGTTGCTGAACGACTTCTTTTTCCTGTTTTTCGACTTCCTTTTCGTCTTCTGTCGTGTCCTCGACATTTAATGCCCAATCAGTGAGTTCTTTGGGAACCCAAGGCTTCCAGTTAGTATCAGTATGTTTATCAGACATAGGTATCGTCTCCTCCATGAAGAACAACCTCACCAGTCTCTGCTAATTTGCGTACCACAAGCAGAATTGCTTTCTGCTCTGCTTCCACTTGAGACATACGAACAGGGCCGCGAGAACTCAAGTCATCACGCATGATCTCAGCAGCACGTTGCGACATATTGGCAAGGAAGTGATCGCGCAGCTCTTGATCGCACCCTTTCAATGCCACAACCAAGGAGTCGGATTCCACTTCCTGTAGAATGCGCTGAATTGAACGGTTGTCGATATCGATAAGGTTTTCGAACAGGAACATTTCGTCGATAATTTTTTGTGCCAATTCACCGTCGTAATCGCGAACTGCAGTAATGACATTCTCTTCTTGCTGGCTCTTCATCAAGTTGATGATTTCAGCAGCAGTACGAACACCACCCATTTTACTGCGTTTGAGGTTTTGACCATCAAGCAGGTTATTCAGTACTTCAGTTAACTCTGCTAATGCTGACGGCTGAACACCCCCAAATGTCGCGATACGAAGCATTACGTCATTACGCAGTTTCTCATCGAACAGTGCCAGAATATCTGCCGCTTGACCTCGTTTAAGGTGAACCAAGATGGTTGCGATAATCTGCGGATGTTCGTCGCGGATAATATCGGCAGCCATTTGTGGTTCCATAAAGTTAAGCGTTTCAATCCCTGTTGAAGTTTCTCGTGTTTCAGAGATCTCATCTAACAGGTTATTAGCGCGTTCTTCACCCAAGGCTTTAACAAGAACAGAGCGCAAGTAGTCATTTGCATTCACGTTCAATGCGGCATATTGAACCGCATCTTCTTCAAAGCTTGCCATAACATCAATTAATTGCTGATTTGAGATATGGCGCATTGATGACATTGCAATACTGAGTTGCTGAACTTCTCGTGTACTTAGATGTTTAAATACTTCCGCCGCTCGGTCTTCACCGAGAGTTAGTAACATAACGGCGCTTTTTTCGGTTCCAGTTAAGTTATTACTCATTGCTCTTTACTCATCCATTGACGAATTACCATTGCGACGACACGAGGATCTTTCTCTGCCATTTCACGGATACGTTGGCTCTGCAATTCGGCACTCACACGTTTACGTGCTTGTTTACGTCTTGCTTCGTCATCTAATTCTGCTTCATCAACATCATCTTTAACTTGTAGCTTGGTTTTCAGCACGGCTTTCTGTGCAGCAATTTCAGCTTCACGGCGTTTTTCAAGCTGTGGTTTCACCAGTTTGCGCCATAAGATCCATGCGATGATGACAAGTAATAACCAGCGACCTAAATCTAATGCTTTCGCAAGAATATCTGGGTTTTCCCATACAGGAACGGTGATCACTTTCTCTTCAATATCGTTAAACTGGGAGTTCACGACACTTAAAGAGTCACCACGCTCTTGGGAATAGCCCATCGCTTCACGAACAAGTCCTTCAATTTGCTGAATTTGCTCATCAGTTAGCGGAACAAGTTTAGTTTCAACAACAGGCTCTTCGCCTTCAGCGGCTTCTTTCTTATCTTCAACTGTTTTGTAGTTCACAATAACAGCGACAGAAAGACGCTCGACATTACCTACTGGACGCTTGATATGGCGAATTCGGCGATCAACTTCATAGTTGGTTGTTTCATCTAAACGGCTATTACTGTTTGGATTACGCGTTAATGTGCGATTTGTACCCGTTGCATTGGCGTCATCTGCTTTCTCACCTTCTTGCGCTTTTGGCGCTTCAATAGGTGCTTGTGGTGGAGCAACAGGTTGATTAGATAATGCACCAGGAACGCCGCCAGCTAACATGCCACCATTCTGCTCACTTTGGCTCAATTGTTTTGAACGCACTGCGGCTTGATTTGGTGGCTGGTTTGGTTTGTACTCTTCAGCAGTCTCTTCTGTATGAGAGAAATCAACTTGAGCAGTCACCTGTGCATGAACGTTTCCACGACCCACAATTGGGCCTAATAACGTTTCAATACGTTGCTGATAACGGCTTTCTAGCTCTTGAACATATTTCAGTTGGATAGAATTAAGATCACGACCTAATGCATCAGGTTGTGTCAATAATTTGCCGCTTTGGTCGACGATGGTCACACTGCTATCAGGCATACCTGCAACACTGCTCGCAACGATATGCACGATGGCATTAATTTGACCTTCATCCAGCGCTCTACCCTGTAAAAGACCCACCGTAACGGATGCAGAAGGGGATTTCTGTTCACGAACAAAAAGAGATGGTTTTGGTAGTGCTAAATGAACTCGGGCATTTTGTACAGGACCTAATGTCTCGATAGTGCGAGCAAGCTCACCTTCAAGTGCACGTTGATAGTTAATCTGTTCACTAAATTGGCTGATCCCGAACTTTTCTTTATCTAACAGTTCAAAACCGGCAGCACCGCCTTTTGGAAGCCCCGCTTGCGCGAGTTTCAGGCGTAATTCATGAACCTGATTGTCAGGCACCATAATCGCTGCGCCATTTTGTGACAAGCGATAAGGTACATTCATCTGTGTTAACTGTGTGACAATTTCGCCACCGTCTTTATCGCTAAGATTACTATAAAGCACCTTATAATCAGGGCTTTGTAACCATAAAAATGCAGCAACAAAAATGGCAATAGCCGCCGAACCCGCAATAATGAGCGGAATTTTCGGATCGGCTTTTATCCGGTTAATAATGGCGTTAAAACCCTTATTCTGGTTCACAACGTCGGTTTTTTCGGCATTCATAGACAATCCTTGCCTTGTAGTTCGGGATGAATACTAAAAGCGTGGCGTAACAAAACAGACTCCCCTTACGCAAATAAATAAACCTACTCTCAGGTGTCTCATTATTGGCCTTTTGCGTTTCATTTAATGGCGTAATTAGCCCTTAACTTTTGCGTTAATTACTCGCTTTGGAATGAAGCCCCTGTGTTAGGGTATAACTCGGTAAGCGTGTTGGTTCACTTCCTTACTATGACATTGATTCAGTAATTGAATTAGATGATTAACGCAGAGGTTTATATGTCAATTCCAGCTATTGAAAGTGTTCTGGATAAAATGCAAATCCAGACTTTGCAAGCATCCAATATTGCGAAACCCCAGCCAGTACAAGCAGGATTTGCAACTCAGCTTGTTCAAGCCGTGGGTAAAATTAATGAAACTCGAGTGAATGCAACCAACAAAGTTCAAGCGTTTACCTTAGGTACTCCAGGTGTTGAATTAAACGATGTGATGGTGGATATGCAAAAATCCAGTATTTCATTACAAATGGGCGTACAAGTGCGTAATAAGTTAGTCGCTGCTTATCAAGAAATTATGAGCATGCAGGTGTAGTACCTTATTTATTTGATAAAGGTGGCTTTTCTTTTCTATAACGAGATAAAAAACACCTAATCAAAATAGAGATGGGGCATCTTGCTCAATGTCATTGAATAGATGATATAAGCTTTCGAATGTGATTAAACATTCGAATACTTATACTATTGTTTGTTATTTATGATAATGAGCGCCCCGATTTTTGCAGATGGGATAGACACATCATTTTATTGATGTGCGCTTTTGCACATCTATATCAAAGCAACTCATTTTTTTATCTCTTCTTATCTTTCAAAAAAGATCAAAAGTAATTGTTAAATAAGTTAATTAACCTATGTTGGATTAGTTTTGTATAAAGCATAGTCATCATCTTTCTTCTCAATTTTTTCTATTTTATTTTCTAAATATTTAATTACATTTTAAATAACTAAAAATAAAACCAGCTCACATACCAATATGAATAAGTATGATAGTAGTAAGGTTTTTATAACTTGATGAAAAAATAATGGGATTACTGATTAAAGCACTGATAGGTGCGTTTGTAGTGGTATTAATTGCCGTTTTATCGAAATCTCGTCATTACTATATTGCGGGATTGGTTCCGTTATTTCCAACTTTTGCACTTATTGCACATTATATTGTTGGCTCTGAACGTTCTATTGAAGCGTTACGAACCACAATTATTTTTAGTTTATGGGCTGTTATACCTTATATGATTTACCTAATTTCACTCTATGTGATGATCAACTATGTAAAATTATTTACAGCATTGGCTACGGCAGTTATTTGCTGGATTATCGCGGCTTGGTTGCTTATTCTGTTATGGAATAAATTTCATGGATAGAGTATTTACTCTTACCTATTTATTCTCACGCTAAAAAATAAAGATAGAGAGAATATGAGAAAATCACTACAACAAAAAATAACAATCCTGAATTACTTATGGAAGTTGCAACGTGGTGGATAATGACACATAAATTTAATCACTTTGAAAAAGCAGTAAAAATAATACAATCAGAAATGGAAAATCACGCTTAATTTTCCTACGATAAAGCTCATCTTTTTATAAAACGATTTTATTAAACTAAAAATTATTGATTATTATCACATTAAAGCAGGTCATAAACGGCTATGGTAATTACATGATTAATAACGTAAACGGTGATGATATGGAATATTGGTTTATTGCGTATAAAGTGCGTTCCAGAAATGGTGATACCTACGCCGGACATAAAATTGTAGAAACAGAGAGTGGGATCACACCCCATATTGCGTTAGAAAAAGCATGTCAGGAAGTTGCTGAAGGAGCACAAGCCGATATTCCTGCGGTGAGAGTAGTTGCTTTTAATCGTTTATAAGACATTCTACCTAATAGAAAATCCTACATTTATTAATGTGGGATTTTTTTTATCTAAATTTAAGGATTGGTTATTTAATGCGCTTTATGTATAGATCGATTTACTAATAGAAATAATAAAAAAATAAGGTGTTCATTAATATAATTTAATTACATTGATCTGATAGCGATTTTTTATTTGTTTTACTTAATTAAAATTCAATTATGTGATCTAAGCTCTACTAATTTACTTTTACGCATTGAATAAAAAAAGGCTTATGGTTAATGTGCTGGTGGGCTAAGGAATAGCTCAATACAAGGAAATAAAAATCATTATTTTGATTTTTTAGTTATTAATAAAAGGAAATTTAATTATGACAGTATTAACCGTTTATTTATGTGGTACTGGGTCTAACTCATTTGATAATAATAATCCGACCTTCTGGCAAGGCGAATTAGTCTCCACTTTAGCGCAAAATAACCAAGGAAGAGAGTTTGCACAGTGGTTTATTGTTGATGGCCCGGGTAGTGGTAATCTGCAAGAAGATGATTTATGGGTTGAAAGTCCTAATTACTCTGATATCAAGGGTTCGCTATTTGGTAGTGGTTGGGAAGAAAACGTGAAGCATGCACTTTGCTTAATGAAAGGTAACTTTGATTGGCAACGTGAAAAGTTAACCGAAGAGCAGTATAACCAACTGAAAAAAGCGGGCATTCCCATTGAAGATGTCAAAGTAACAGGCTCTTTTTTATGGCGTAAATATGACTATGGCGATCGTCAAGTCACTCAGCAACAACTTCAACAGCAAATTATTCGAATCTTCCGTAAAGATGGCATTATTCCAACACAAGTTAACTTAGTGGGTTGGAGTCGTGGTGGTATTACTTGCCATATGTTAGCGAATGCGATGTTGGCAGATCCTCAATTAAAAGATATTCCCGTGAATATTTTTGCTATTGATCCTGTCCCAGGTCCACTGAATTTCCAACCTGAAAAAGTCACGCTTGGTAAAAACGTCAAAGAATATGTCGGATTTTATGCAAGAGATGAACGCTCTAAAGGATTTACTTGTGTTATTCCAACAATTGAATCTGAAACTAAAATGCATATTTTCCCTATTTCTGGACGTCATGCCACATTAGTGGGTAATGCTTCTTTAGATGGCGCTAATGGTGAAAATGGCTTATATGCTCCAGGTTTATTAGTCCGTCATTTTGCAGAGGTCTGTTTAACGCGCTGGGGCTGTGATTTAGCAAATAAATTAGCCTTAACGGATGCACAAATTACAGGCTATCACAGTGATATTGCTAATGATGCAGATAAATATGTAGCAATGCGTCGTAAAACCTATTCTATCCATGAAAGTACGGGTAAAGATGAACGTAAAGTCTCATTAGGTAAAGAGGGTAAAGCATTCTCTGAGATCCACGGTGGACAATATAATCCATCAGTAGGTTTAACCGCAGATTACTTATCTAATCAACAACTCTATGATGTGATTAAATAAATTATTATTTATCAGATTATTATGAGCTAATAAATCGCCCATAGTGAAGTGGGCGATTCTAATTTCAATCATTATCACATTATTTATCACAGTTTTTGACTAGGAAAATGATTGTTGATTTAATATACTGCCTTTTGAGAGCTAACAGAATTTCAATAGACATAGATAGACTGTAGGAGGTTTCTATGCCTGAGTTTACTGTTAGAGTAGAGTTATCCGATCCCGAAAATGCAGACTATGTGTTATTAACACAGAAGATGGTAAAAGAAGGGTTTAAAAAAGAGATTAATGGTTTGAAAGGTAAATATGTTCTGCCTCATGCAGAGTTTAATTATCATACTGAAACTAAAGATCACAAAGAAGTTATCGAGTTGGCTTTTTCAATTGCAGAAAAAATAACCTTAAATCCTGCCATTTTAGTGACAGAAGTAAAAAATAGAGCGTGGAAAGGGTTAGAGCGACTTTGAGATTATCTTTATAAATAGATAAGCAAAGTAATAAAAGTCATCAAGGCTCGTGGGGGAGTCTGAACGTATTGAGATTAACGGTTTTATCGCCTATCTTTCTGCATTGAGTATTTATTCTTCTGCATTTTTCACTAGCAAAACGCACCATCAACATTATCATTTCATTATTTATAGTAAACACAAATTTTGTCGATGATATTGCATTATCATTGATTGTTTTGTTATCACTTTTAAACCATGGGATAAAGTGCATGAATTGGGTTTTAAAATCATTTTCACAACTCACTACCGATGAGCTTTACGCTATTTTAGCCTTAAGAAATCAGGTTTTTATTTGTGAACAGCAATGTGCTTATCAAGATTTGGATGGTATTGATCAACAATCATTACATCTATTTGCTAATGATAAAATAACTTCGCAGTTAATCGCTTATGCGCGTTTATTACCTCAGGGTATGGTATTTCCACAGGCATCAATAGGGCGGGTGATTGTTGCTAAAGAGTATCGTGGTGGTGGCGTTGCTCATCTATTATTAAAAGAAGCCATTTCAGTATCTTTTAAACAGTTTAAAACCAATAGTGTAAAAATAATGGCTCAAACTTATTTAGTCGATTTTTATCAATCTCATGGTTTTGTTATCGACTCAGAAAGTTATCTTGAAGATAATATTCCTCATATCGATATGGTATTCATGCAGTCTAATAAATAAAACAACTTACAGATAAACCAGAAAAGAGTACGTTACCGATAACAAATTTAGCTGAATAAAAGTCTCTAATTGCTTAGATAAAAAGACGCCATTAGCTAATAAAACCGCTTTTGGCGCAGAGGAGAGTTATTTCAGGTTGAGATCAGGATAATAACTATGTTCTGTAAACTGACCATAGCTATTTTGTACCCTCTGCTCTTGTTCAGTCTGTCTTATTAATATGCCAAGCTCATCTAGACGAGCCCGTAATAAATTTCGCGTCTCATTTTCGTTTTCTAAGATTTTCTTTAGCATATCTGTGAGGCGTTGTTGTAGTCTCAGCTCACCGTCAGCAGGTTTTATCATCTTAGTGATACTTTCTACGCTTTTTAAATAATCCATTTCCATTTCTATCAGCTTATCCCATTGCTGATCTTTGGCAAGCGTTAACATTTGCTCACTTGATTTTAAAACATGCTCGTAAGCCGCCATAATATCCATATTGTTATCCACTCTAATTTAATAAGAATTAATCTGTGTGCCGATTTGTTGCCAAGCATCAGAAATTTCAGTTAAGAGCTTGATGACTTCATGAATTTTTTCTGGATTATTTTTTAAGTTAGCATCGAGTAGCTGATTAACCATATAGTCATAAAGGAGCTCCAGATTTTCTGCAAGCTCGCCACCTTTTTCTTTATCCAAACCTTGCTTTAACCCGTTACCAATAATATTAATGGCTTTAGAAATGTTTTCGCCTTTACCTGCGATATTTCCTTGCTCCATTAATATTAAGGCACGGCGAAGGGCGCTAAGCGCCCCATTAAATAGGATCTGGATCAGCTGGTAAGGCGTGGCATTTAAAATCTCGCTTTCAACGTCGATTTGAGCATACATTTTACTGGCTGATTGTTGATACATATTATCCTACTTTTAAAAATTACATTAATAAACGGCCGATTGATGCACTAGAGTTAGTCATGGAGTTCACCATTTTATCTAACTGTTGGAACTGGTTTTTATAACGTTCCATCGTGGCAGCAATATTACGTTCCGTATTTTTAATTTGGTTATCTAACGTTTTTTTCCGTTTTTTTACACCATCAGTGGCAATATCTAAGGTGCCATCTGTAGATTGCAGTGTTTTCTTCAGGAAATTATAAGTTTGAGTACCAAATCCTGTCTCTTTACCATCACCCATAAAAAACTCTTTGACGTTAGCTGGCTTTTCTTTTAACGCCTCATCAAGTTTTTTATTGTCGATTTCTAATGTGCCATCGACTTTAAATTTAATACCCATTTTATTAAGGGTATCTAATTCAGATGTGCTTTGTGAGCTAGTAACAAAGCTTTTTAGCTCAGACATAATCATACGGCTGGTGCTATCACCTAATAAAACCCCGTTGTTTTTAGACGATTCTTCGCCTTTTTCAACTTGGGTGTATTTGGTTAAATCTTTATACGTTGTGCTCAGTTCGTTATAAGCATCAGTCCAGGCTTTAATCGCCTTTTTCATTGGTTCAATGTCACGCGCTACATTGATAATTTCAGGCTTATCGACACCATCTTTATTATTGTCAGTGGTTTTTTTCAGATTTAAAACGATCCCTTCAGGCGCATCTTTAATCTCATTAGTCTGACGTTCAATCGCAATTCCGTTAACGGTTAATTTCGCATTTTTAGCGTCAACAATTTGTCTCATGCCTGATGTATGTGATGCATCGTCTTTGGCAGTTGAATTCGACAGGAATTGATTTAACTTATCATCACCTTCAACGGTGATTTTCATTTCAGATTTAGTACCTTCTTTACGTGAAGTTAGCACTAAATAGCTAGTATTATCATCAGCTTTAACAATAGTCGCTGAAACATTACCTTCTTTTTTATTGATAGCATCACGTAATTCAAGAATTGAAGTTTGTTTATCTTCTAATTCGATACGTAATGGTTTTTCTTCGCCGGGTTGTGTAATAACTAATGTCCGTTTATTACCTTCACCTAAGGTTTCCCCAAGCGGTTTCTTTACATCACTGACTGCTGTAGATTTTAATGTTTGAGCTTGAGCTAATTGGGTAACAGAAACGGTGTAGTTACCGACACTTGCTTTACCATCAGTGGTGACTTTAAAAGCATCAAATTCATCTTCAACTTTGGTACCTACAATTTTGTCGAATTTTTTTAAATCTTCTGATGCTTTTTGTAATTTATCGAGCTGTCCGCGCATTTTACCGTAAGCAGTAATTTGAGCTTCGTAGCTTTTCATCTGTTTATCAAGGGGTTCAAGGCGTTTATTTTCCGCCGCTTCTAATTGTGCCAATGTTTGACCTAGAGGCATCCCTGAGCCTACGCCTAGTGAAGCAATACCAGCCATACTGGTCTCCTTTCTGTGTTCGTAAAATGATCCTCAAAAAATGTTATCGGTAGAATCGGCGAAAAGTTTACGTCTATTTAGTATTTTTGATGAGTGAAACAGGCTGCCATATAGAAGCCTTTTATTGCCATTGATGACCAAAGTCGAATTTAGATGGGTTAAAAAAACGTTGAGACGAAAATTGATAAAAAATAAATAAAAAAATGATAATTTAATTTCTTTATTTATCATTAACTTGATATGGATTCTATAAAAAATCGCAGAAATTTTTGTAGGAAAAGTTAAAGGTTGTATGTGGAGTGCCGATAAACTTGTTGCCGGTGATTAACACCGAAAATGAATAGGCAAACTTTTATTTTATCGACTTGATTTTAAAGGAATCTAGCTATGGCACAAGTCATTAATACCAACTATCTGTCTCTGGTAACTCAAAACAACCTGAATAAATCTCAGGGAGCTTTAGGAAGTGCAATCGAGCGTCTGTCTTCTGGTTTACGTATCAACAGCGCGAAAGACGATGCAGCAGGTCAAGCGATTGCTAACCGTTTCACTTCAAACGTAAATGGTTTAACTCAAGCAGCACGTAATGCGAACGATGGTATCTCTATCGCTCAAACTACTGAAGGTGCTTTGAACGAGATCAACAACAACTTACAACGTATCCGTGAGTTAACAGTTCAAGCTAAAAACGGTTCTAACTCAGAATCAGATATCAAATCAATCCAAGAAGAAGTTAAAGAACGTCTTAGTGAAATTGACCGTATTTCTGAGCAAACTCAATTCAACGGCGTTAAAGTGCTGAGTGGCGAAAAGTCAACTATGACTGTTCACGTTGGTACTAACGACAAAGAAAAAATTGAATTTGAATTGATAAAAGTTGATAGCAAGACGTTGAAAATCGACGAATTAGAAGTTGGTGCTGAAACTAAATTTAGTGGTGTAACTAAAGCTGAAATGACCGCTGGTAAAAAAACAGCTGCACAGTTGGCTCCAGCTAAAGGTGGTGAAGGTATTGTTGCTGCTGACTTAGGTAAAGCATCAATTGATGGAGCACCTGCTGCTACAGTAGATGATGTTGCTGAAGTAAATGGCAAGAATTATATCACTGTTGGCGGTAAAACTTATGAAGCTGAAGTATCAGTTAAAAACCCAGCTGACCCACTTCAAGCAAAAACCTTAGAATATAAAGTTGGTAAAGAGGTTAAAGTTTATACACCTGAAGAAGTTAAGGTTGAGGAGGAAAAGACTAAAAAGGCTGAAGCTCAATTGAAAACTTTAGACGAAGCAATTAACTCCGTTGATAGTATGCGTTCTTCTTTAGGTGCGATTCAAAACCGTTTTGAATCTACTATCAACAACCTGAACAACACTGTTAACAACTTATCTGCTGCACGTAGCCGTATCCTAGATGCTGACTATGCAACAGAAGTTTCTAACATGAGCCGTGGTCAAATTCTGCAACAAGCGGGTACTTCAGTACTTGCTCAAGCAAACCAAGTACCACAAACTGTTCTGTCTCTGTTACGTTAATTCGTACACTGACACAAAAGATACCTTTCTATATTCAAAAGGTCCTCGTAAGAGGGCCTTTTTATATTAAGTAAACTATCTTTCTTACCTTTTAATTTTTTTAATTTCATTAAATATTAATAGATTGAGATTTATTATTTATTTTATGATATCTCAAGCATTAAATTTTATTGAATTGAATATAATAGAGCATTATTACTATTGTAAAATATCAATTAATTAAGATATTAGTTGTTTCATTTTTTGGTCTTATCTATCGAGTGTGGCGAAATTGTGACGAGTTCACTATATTTACTTAAATGTTCTGTATTTAAATGGGCGTACCTTTTAACCATTTCTAAAGTCTCCCATCCTCCCATTTCTTTAAGTACCATCAATGGGGTTCCATTTTGCACATGCCAACTTGCCCATGTATGTCTCAAATCATGAAATCTAAAATCAACCAATCTAGTTAACTTTATTGCTCGTGCGAAATCCTCTAAGCCGATTGAATGTTTTTTCTTTCCAGTTCTAGTAAATATGTAATCGAATTTTCGTGGGATATTTTTTAGAATATTTACTGCCTCTTCATTAAGTGGAAGAGTGCGAGCTCGTTTCGACTTTGCATTTTCAGCAGTAATAATAGCTATACCTTTGTCTAAGTCTACATTGCGCCACGTTAATGAAAGTAATTCTCCTTGTCTGGCTCCAGTCAGTAAAGCTAAACTAACAAGGTCTTTCATCCACTTAAGTTTTAAATTATTAATTAAATCAATTGCTTGCTCTTTTTTAATCCATCGGACTCTAACCGTAGGTTCCCTCATTCTTGGAATATATAATTGTTCTTTAATCCATCCCATTTTATGAGCAAGTGAAAAAGCTCGCATAATGAAAGCTCTATATCTATTTTTAGATGCATTAGATAGCTTTCTTTTTCTCGCTGTACTATAAATAGGTAAAGAGTTAGCTATTTCTTCCCTTGTGATTGTTGATATTTTTCTCCCTTTAAAAATACCTAAGAAATATTTAGCTTGGGTCTGTTTATTTGAAAAACTTCTCTGTCCTTCTGCATCTTTTAAAGCAAGAATAATAATTTCATCGAAGATCTTATCAGGATGCTTATCCAATTTATCTAGTTGCCATAAGTCATATTTCAACTTGTCATGATATTCTTGCGCTTTTGTTTTGTCCGAGGTGCCAGCAGATTGTCTAATTCTTTTTCCATTTGGAGATGTGATATCAATCCAGTATTTTTTACCTCTTTTGTAGATCGGCATTTTGAATTTCTCCCACCACTGACTAATGTTAGCCAGTAAATATTGTTGTCATTAAACTGTGCTAGCTCAAATTTTTTCAAACTTTCGCGGTTTGCTCTCCATGAACCACCTACTCGAAACATAAAAAAATTAGTAGGATTTCGATATATAGTATGACGAGAAATCTTTAGTTTCCTTGCGTACTCTTTCAGTGTGAAATAACTATCATCATCCATTTATCTTTCCTTTACATAACTCATAAAAACGGCGTAGGAACATTGACTTTGCTTGTGGTGGTGTTAGTGGGTTAACAACAAAATCACTTTCTGGAATATCATCAAGCATTAACCAATTACTACCAACATCAATTTCCAAATCACGTTTTTCTGTGGCTAACATCATTAAGTCAGCAAAATTAACTGCATCAGATATAGTTGATGGCAGATCTTTTACATAGGCTTCACTAGCATCATGAAGTAAGGCTTCTAAAGCATATTCAGGTGCAACTAAATAGCTGACATATACCAAGTGTTGAGCAACTGAATAGAAATTATCAATCAGCCCATTAAAGCGACATTCATTAGCAAGGCCACTGGCAATATCTTGAATATCTATATCTTCGATCCGTACATCGAGATAATAGAAATGTTTATTTGTTGTTGTTGCAATATAAGACATTATTCTCTCCACACAATTTTATAAACGCCACCAAGTTAGTGGCGTTTGTATGATTAATTACGCTGAAAATTTACCAATGAATATTTCAATTTTGCTTTCATTGAATTCATTGTAAAGCATATCTCGAAACTCTTGAGCAATTTGTTCTTCAAGTTTTTCAAGTTGAATGATTCGAAGGACTAAAACGGGAATATCATCACCAGTGAGTACGCTATAACGTAATTTAATGCTACGTTCTTTTAATTCGTCATAAGGAGTACAAGTAAACTGGAATGTGGCAGGCATAATGTCTTTGCTTTTTGCTTCAACATTTTCTAACACTGAGCGCTTAGCACTAAAATCAGCATCTTCATGTTCAGCAGAGCGTGTTGATTCAATCGTAATACGACGAACAGCAGAAATAGCTTGTTTGATATCTAAAACATTACCGTCAGCATCAAATGCCATTAAATAATCGTGCCAATCTTCTAACCACTCGGCTAATTGTTTTTGACGATATTTAACACCATCCATTTTTAATAATGCTGTGAATGGGGCGGTTTGTTTTAATTTCACAATAGCAGTGTTATCAGCATGACCTGCTTTACCTATTGTGCCGAGATTAAAAATAGTTTCTGCTCTCATTTCATCGGCATCAATAAAGCAACTAACACCTTCTTCTATCGCATTCTTGATTGAGTATTTAACAAAGTCGCTGATACTGGTTGTTTTCATTTCCCCGCGAAAACGGAAACGACATTCTTGTAAATTTTCTAAACTACTTACTTTAAAGTCATTCGGAAGCACAATCGCTGGGCATAATGACTTCTCTATTGCATTGAGACTTAATGAAGCCACTGTCATATCTTGAATTTGCGAAATAGCATTACTGTCTAATTGAGACATGAGTAAACTCCTACTTATTTAAAAGTATTAAATTAAATGGACAGGTTTAATTAAAAATAAGAAAACTAATTAATGGCTTTTAATTTACCTTCGGGTTGACCTTGTAAAGAAAATAATTGACCTTGATCTTCTTGCATAATGGTCAACTTGCCACCTTTACCCACGTACATAGGTGTTTTGGTGGTATCTTCCTCAGTCCGTTTTCCTCTAGGTGTTGGTGCAGAGAATTTAAGCTTATGAGTTATTTCAACTCGTTTTTCTTCCATTGAATTACTAATGCGAGCAAAATCTAATTCAATAGTGACTTTGCCTTTTCCACCATTATTTAAAACGCCTAAAGCCACATCATTTAAAACAGCAGAGACTTTATTTTCAAAAACGCCAGCATCTAATTCAGAAAGAAAGTCAGGGACATTTGTCTTACGATCTTCTTGGCTCATTTCTATAACCTCATGTTATCTCTTCACACAATAAGAAAGGGCACTAGCGAGTTGATACAACCCGGATAAGACATTTCACAAGCAATACCAGTACCCTTATTTATTGTTAGATTTGATAAAAATGGCTGACTGAGCAGAACATTATCACCACACCCCCGTTAATGGTTAAAGACTCAATCAGTCATTGTTCCTCGTTTTTGACCCAGAAGAAAGGAGAGGGTATCTGCAGCACTTAAAAGAGCTTCCCGCTGACGCCACAAAACACATTGTGCTTCAACTATTGGGTAAGGGACTGAATCAGATACCGGACGCAGTTCAGTGGCTACAAACAGTGCTCCGTTCTTAACAAACTCAGATTCTTCACTATGTTTTACAAATTTAATCCAACCGATGGTTTCGTGTAGCTCTAACCAAAAGTCTTCATGGATATTGTCGGTTGACAGAGTTAGCGCGTTCTTATGAAAGACTAAGGCATAGATTTTGATGTTTTGTTTTTCATTAGTAATATTATTCACGCTAATTTCCCTCCACACAATTGATTCTCTTCACACATAAAAAATCATTTACTTTGTATTTGAGTAGGCATTGGTAATATTGTTGACACCAATAAGATAGCGTAACGCTAATGTTTGGTCAATAGCATTACGCTAATAAATTTGTGTTTATTTTTTTGGGGATTTGTTGAGAGGCAAAAATAATGGCTTTCCATCAGACCAAGCAAGTTTAAGCTCTGGTTTTGATCTTATTTTTATTGCTTTTATTGTTTGCAAACCATTTTCTTGATTTTAGTTCTAACGAGTCAGCATGAGCTTTAGCATCTGTATCAACCCACTGAGGGATTGGCGTGGAAGTGTCTTTATGTAAAATAAAATCAATTATTGACTTTATTGCGTCATCAGCAGAATCATAAGCTTCTAGAAAGCTATTATTTCTATGAGATTTATCAGTCTTACATGGAGTATGATCTAGTGTACCTATTTCTAAACCAAGCTTTTCTTCGATCTCTCTAGCTAAAGGGGAGCCCATATTTCTGGGGTTACCACTTTTGCTATCTATAGCCTTATTTCTTATTTGCGATAAGGTCGCATCTGTTTTTGCTCTTCCTAAAGCTATATTCAAGTTAGCAATAGTTTTATGTTGTTCAATAAGCATATTAAGCCATTCACGTCTAATTTCTTCAATAGTTTTCATATCATTGCCAATTTTATTTATTTTCTACATTAGATAGCAATGCACTAACCATTAGAAGAAGTGAAACGCTATTGACTAATGGTAGCGAAACGCTATTATCTAGATAGGTAATATGTAAGGTAAATCAAATGACACTAAAAACATACACAAGTAACAAACGGGGAAAATCTACAGAACTAGCCAGAAAATTGGGAGTTCCAACGACACTTATTTCTCAATGGGCTAATGGTGTTCGCAAAATTCCTGCTGAACGTTGCCTTGAAATTGAGAAAGCGACGTTAGGTGTAGTTCGGTGTGAAGAGCTTAGACCTGATATTGATTGGTCGTATTTGCGTGGAACTCAACAATGATTTCCATAGTTTTTTACTGAATAAACAATAGCAAAACCGTTTAAAGCAGTTAACTACAAGAATCTATCAATGGTGGTAGGAAATGAGTAACCAATCAATAAAACAGGTAGTGAAAGAAATGTGTGAGGCAACTGCTGGTGGACGTGAAGCAATGGCTGGTGCGCTTGGTCTGTCTTTAACATCATTCAATAATAAACTGTACGAGAAAAACGGTTGTCGTTCGTTTGATTTAAACGAGTTGTTAGCGATGCAAGATATTTCTAAAACCGTTTTGTTTGCTGAGTTTGTTGCTCGTGAATCAAATCGCTTGTTGGTGGATAGAGTCAATCCAGCTGAACTAGACACAACCGAGTTATTCACATTACGAAGCAATGTTGACGAAATGCAAGGGCATTTAGCATTACTGATAAAAAATAGTTTGGCTGATGGCGTTATTGATAACGAAGAAGAGCAGAAAATAAAAATGATGTTGGATGGATTAATTTCGCAGATCCGCACATTTATGAATGCGTTTGTTTCGTTACATCAAAAGAGAAATTAAAGATGGCTATATCCAGAAAGGGTGAAGCCAAAGGTGTACGGCCTCTGGCTTCGGTTTGCAAATTTCAATTGTGTGAAGAGAAATTAGCATGAGTAGATTAGCGCATTTAGTACCTAAAAAGCAATTCCGGTGTTTATCTGTCTCAGGTCGTCAGTCATTTCGCTATGTAGAAATCATAGTCTCTGACGAACAACCAGACAACTACAAGAAACCTGCATGTTTGGTAGATAGACAGTCTCTTAAAAAGGCATGGGCTGATTTTTATTTTTCAAGTGGAGAGCGGGACAATGAGCAATGAGAACCCAAACCAACTTGATCGCTACTATAAAAATCACCGAGGTATCGTTGTTCATGTTGTTCGTTATGACAGAGAAAAACAGCGCGTTATTTTTATGCTTGATGGTTGTGACGACCCACAGTGTGAACCTGTACAGCGTTTTAAAGAGAAGTACACACGTATTAAGTAATGAGGTGGCAAGATGAGTTTATTATTACTAAAAAGTCGCCCTTTAGTCGTTATTCCTGAATTAGCGGTACGTCTTGGTTTAAATGAGGCTATGCTGTTACAGCAAATTCAATATTGGCTAACTGAAACTACTTCAGGTGTTGAATATGACGGCTCGCGCTGGATTTATAACACCGTCGAAGAGTGGAAGAATCAATTTCCTTTTTTCTCTGAGTCAACGATTAAACGTGCTTTTACTAATTTAAAAAAGCAGGGCGTTTTACGCATCGAGCAAATCAATAAATCGAATCATGACCGTACTAATTATTATGCGATTAATTACGATCACCACTTGCTGACCGAAGAGGTCAATATGACCCAATCGAATGGTGATAATTCATCTGATCGAACAGTTCAAAATGACCTTATCGATAAGCGCAAGTTGAAACCATCAAACAGTGCAAAATGTGCTGTTCTGAACGGGTCAAAATGGCCTGTTCTTACAGAGAATACAACAGAGATTACTTCAGAGAGTACAACAGAAACAGATCATTCGTCGCAGAATTCTGACGAATCCAGCGACCAGTCGAAAAATGATTTTTTAACTCGTTATCCTGAAGCAGTAATTTACAGCGCTAATGGGCAGAAATGGGGGGATGAAGATGATTTAAAAACAGCGAAATGGATGTTTGGTCGTGTTAAAAAACTGAATCCCTCCGCATTAGAGCCTACTTGGTATGACTGGGCGAACGATATCCGCCTGATGCGCCAAATCGATGGGCGTACCCATGAGCAAATTTGTGCCTTGTTCGATTGGGCTAACAAAGATTCATTCTGGCACAAAAATATTTTAAGTCCTCGAAAATTACGTAAACACTTTGATGAACTCACTGTCCGTAGCCAAGAGCCAAGGAATGAACCAAAAGTTCAAGTTGACACCGTTGAACGTGATAGTGCCTTTTCCCGCTTGATTGGCTCTCGCTCTAAACCTAAAAACCGCATTGAAGAAATTGCACTTGAGCTAGCAGGTAAAACAGGCATTCGTCGTATGAGTGAGTTTTCAGGTCGCCAAGCATGGAACAGCATTTGGAAGCAAGCGATAGAAATGTTACAGGAGGCTCAGTAATGCTAACTAAATACATTTTGTTCGTTGGTTTTTGGTTTGTAGTGACATTACTGATTGGGTTATGGGGTACTTATGCCTGAGTTGATGTTAATGGATATTGTGAAGGAGAGAACAATCTGCCCATTTAATCACGTGATGTACGGTCACGAGTAAAACGTGGAGAGAAATAGCATGATGAAAAAAATAATGGAAGTTTCAGTATTACCCATAATGAATCGTGAATTAACTATGTCGAGTCGAGAGATTGCCAGTTTAACGGGAAGTAATCACTCCGATGTTAAGCGTTCTGCCGATAGGCTTTTTGTTGCTCAAATTTTAACCCAGCCATTGGCTGAGTTCCCTTTTGAACATAACGGCAATCAATATACTGAATATCGTTTTAATAAAAGAGACTCTCTGGTGTTGGTAGCTCGATTGTCACCTCAGTTCACAGCAAAAATAGTTGATCGCTGGCAGGAATTAGAATCAAAAATGCAGCCAGTCATTCCTCAAACATTACCAGAAGCATTGCGATTAGCAGCAGACTTAGCGGAAGAAAAACAAAAATTAGAAAGTGAACTGGCGATTGCAACACCTAAGGCTCAGTTTGTTGATAATTATGTTTTATCCCATGGTTCTATGACGTTTCGACAAGTGTGTAAATTACTGCAGGCGAAAGAAACCGATTTTCGCTGTTTTTTAATTGATAAGAAAATTATGTATCGCTTGAATAATACGTTTACGCCTTATCAAACTCATGTCGATCTTGGTCGCTTTGAGATAAAAACGGGAACGAACCAAAAAAATAACCATGCTTTTGCACAATCAAGGTTTACTACTAAAGGTGTGAAGTGGATTGCAGGGTTATGGGCTGAATATAAAGTTGGGGATGAGATTTAATGAAACTACTCTTAACGCCCTATATTCAGTCTGACCTTGGCGTTGTTTTATTGAAGCCTGGAGCGGAGTTGCTTAAGCAATTTAAACCACATTCTCGCGTGATTATTAGCGATGTACCAAAAAGTTTAGATAAATGGCCTTCTGGGGCATTAACAGGAAATGAACAGCCATTATTGGATAACAAGGGCATTGTTGATTTTTTGAATAATAAAAAAGTTATCCAAGTTATGGGGGGATTGTCATCGATGAATATGTGGATAGGCAGAAATATCCATTGTTGTCAGATTAACGATAAGCATGACAGTTATCATCACCATGAATTAACAACCACATGGCATAAAGACGGTGTGATACGGACTTGTTGGTACCATGATAATCATATTCGTCATTCATCAGCTGAGTGGGTTGCTGAATTGGCTCATAAAAATCGTATTGCTTGGATGGTAGACACTATTCGCAGTCGTTTAAGATTGGATAATGGCCACCAGCTGACAGTACCCGATTTTTTCTCATTTGCTGTGATGCATAAACTGGTTGATGAATTACCTGATGCGATATTACGTCAAATTTTGGATTGGTCTGAAAAACCTAAAGAGCGCAGGGTACATGGTGGTTTTCCTGAAGCAGATATTATTCCAAGCAATGTAACAGCACTATCAACAATGAATGAACGATTAGACATGATAAGACCAGTTATAAAAGTTGCTATCGTTCCTGAGCCACCAGCGTCATTCCTTTTGAAACCTAAAATGCAACGTTGGGAGAATTCCCAATGGCTTCAATGGGTGAAAACACAGCCTTGTTGTGTTTGCGGACAACAAGCTGACGATCCACATCACATTATCGGCCATGGTATGGGAGGTATGGGAACGAAAGCTCATGACTTATTCACCATTCCATTATGCCGAACTCACCATGACGAGTTACATCGTGACCCCAAACAATGGGAAGCCACTTATGGCAATCAACTCGAATTATTATTTTCTTTTCTAAACCGCTCATTAGGAATGAGGGCATTGGTTTAACGTGTGTACAGAGCTGGGAGTATTAGCATGAGAGATATACAGGAAGTTTTATCACGTTGGGGAGCGTGGTGTGCTGATAATACTGAATCAGTTCAATGGTATTCTATCGCTGCAGGTTTTAAAGGATTAATACCTAATAAAGTGAAATCCCGTCCTCAGTGCAGTGAAGATGATGCAATGATAATTTCCAGTTGTATGGCTCAATTAAATAAAAAAAGCAGTGATATGCATGATCTATTGGTCGATTATTATTTGTTTGGAATGACCTTCATTCAGTTAGCAGAAAAACATCATTGTTCTGATACTTATATTGGAAAAAAACTACAAAAAGCGGAAGGTATCATTGAAGGAATGTTGATGATGCTTGAGGTTCCATTAGAAATGGATCGATATGTAGAAAAAAATCGTTTTAAGACTTTACGATCGTAAGATAATTGATATTGTGATAAGACTGACATCAAGGTCAACCAACTTATGAACCTCGCTTCGGCGGGGTTTTTTGTTATCTGGAGTTTATATGTATGAAGAATTCGATGGATTCTAAATATCCAGCTATAGCTGATTTAGTTAAAGCTAAACTTTACACCGAGCACGATAAGTTGTCAGAAGAAGAGCGCAAAGAGAGGAGCAGAAGCTTTAATTCTCCTGAGTTCTAAGGCATTACCTTCATAGATGGGGGATCATAGGTTAATTTATTGATATTATCTTGATGAGTTCCAATGACGTTATTTCAACCTGTAAGTAATCCTTGCAAGTTTATTTATCCAAAATTACCAGATAGATCTTTGATATGTGAGCTAAGGGTAAGAACAACTTAACTATTTAACATATTATCTCTTTGTGTACACAACAATAAGAGGTATTTATGTATCATCATTACTATGTTCATACATCTACTGATAATCATGGTGATTATGAGGTTCATCAAGATGGTTGCGACCATATGCCTAATGCGTCAAACCGGCAATATTTAGGTTATTTTACCAGTTGTGCTCAGGCTGTTTCTCAAGCAAAGGTTAATGGTTATAGAACTGCTGATGGTTGTTATTGGTGCTGTAGTGAATGCCATACATCATAAATAAAAAATGTGTGAATTAATCAAAGATCGCTTAGGCGGTCTTTTTTATTATCTAAAATAAGGAACGAATGTATGTACGCACTTAAATTAATTACTGAACGTGAAGGCCGTAAAGTAGAGGAGGTTCACTACTTAGGCGAAATGTATCGCTTAGAGTTTTATCCTGAGCCTGGAAATAAAGATATCGTAGCGCGAGTCGAACACACAAAAAAAGACTCTATTCCATCGTTTGATATTAAGCGTACAGACCAAGCCTACATTACAACAGTGACTGGAGATACTGTTCGTGTTATTTGCCGAGGCTAGCTTAAATTTGAGCAAAAAAAAAGCCGACACGCTAGGAGTTATGTCGGCATAAACTCTCGGGAATAGTGTTAATAACGAGATAAATTATCAATAAAACAATGTATCAATATCAGGGAAAACCAGATATGTGCTGTAATGATAATTATTATCATTAAAATATCAATTATATGAATCCACAACAGTGGTTTTTTTCTTGTCTAAATATGACATATATCAATAAAAGGTGCGCATCATGCCAAAAGAGATAAACGAATTACAGTTTAGTCTTCACTATGCTTCAGAAACAGACAGTGAAAAGAACACCTCTATCATTTTAACGGCGAATATCCATACGGCTGATGGTGAAACTCAACAACTGACACAATTAATTTGCACAACGTCTCCCGCAGGTAAAAAGCAATATCGAATCGGCTTGCAAAAAATTGGTAATGCTGGTGCTCCATTGCTGGTGGCGATTGAATCCTATTGGCGTAAAAACACACAAGAGAGTTGTGTTTATTTGTTAGAGAAAGCGAAGCAATTTATTCAGGGACACTTACAACAAACGAATACATGGATATCTATGTATGGT